>JAGBDE010000003.1 GCA_017937655.1 Clostridia bacterium
CTCCACATCCTTTGTTAATCTCTTGCGTAAATTGGCTTCGTCAACAATAAGCGAAATACATTTCACATCGCAGCTTTGTGTATCCAGTTTTTCTACGATGGAATCAATAATAGACTGTTGGTGCATTACCCAACAGAAAATTACATTTTCATAAGCAGAGCAATGTAAAAAGTTATTGAGCAAGTAACAAATATTATCCATCACCATAGATTTGGTTTCATCGGTTACTTGGAACGGATTGGAATCCCAGCACCAGTCACCATCAAGAAGCACACTATTTGATAAATTCATTTTAAGTTGCTGACAGACGGCAGTTTTTCCAACTCCCATTGTTCCACCGACTATATATAAGTTTTTCATATACTCACCTACAAATTCAAGTTTGTCGCTTTCATTCTATCACGCAGAACAAGAAACAGCAAGCCTTGGCGGGCTTGCTGTTTCGGTATTTCTTTGGTGCAAAATGAAGGATAACTCCTTCCTTTCCATCCTCCCAGCTGGCCGGGTATTTTTTTGCCCCAACATTTTGGGGCTGGACGCATCTCCGGGATTCTGTTACAATTTAGGATAGAGCTTGTCCGTACATATTTTTCAAGAAGGAGTGAACCGCAGAATGTATCAGATCTTTGTGGTGGAAGACGAGCTGCTCATCCGCCAAAGCATCCGCAACATGGTGGAAAACCTGCCCGGCCCTTATGCCTTCTGCGGCGAGGCCTCCGACGGCGAAATGGCCCTGTCCATGATGCAGGACCTGATGCCGGACATCCTCCTGACGGACATCCGCATGCCCTTCCTGGATGGCTTCGAGCTCATCCGCCACGTGAAGGCCATGATGCCCTGGCTGAAAATTATTATCATCAGCGGCTTTGGCGAGTTTGAATCCGCCCAGAAGGCCATCAGCCTGGGCGTGGATCTCTACCTGCTCAAGCCTATCCGCAGCGCGGAGTTGACCCAGGCCATCGAAAAAGTGGCCGGCGAAATCGAAAAAAGCCGGTCCCAAAACCAGCTTCTTCCTGCGGGTTATGATAAGGACGAGGTGCACAACGCCCTCACCCAACATTTCATGCAGCAGCTTCTTTACTCCGGCGCGGACACCGGCGTGCTGCTGGAACGGGCCCGTGCCCTTGATCTGGACATTGTCAGCCCCTGGTATCAGGGCGCGCTGTTCAACCTGGAATGTGAAAAGCAACAGCAGCAAACCGTTTTCTCCACGGTGCGCAACCTGCTGTCCTCCCTGGAAAAACCGCTGTACCACCTGAGCGAGTCCGGCCGCCTGACCCTGCTGCTCTGCGCCAACGACCGCGCTGCCCTCTCGGAGGAAATGTACCGCATCATCAACATCATCCGCCACGAGCTGAACCACCTGGGCGTGGTGGTGACTACCGTGGTGGGCAGCGTGGTGGAGCGGGTCAGCGCCATTCGCGATGCCTGCAACGCCGCGGGCGACATTCTCAAAAAGGTGCAGACAGTTTCTGCAGGCCAGGTCATCGACATCAACGACACCGCCCAGATCACCGCGGAGATCGCCACCTTCTCCAGCCCCTTTGACGATCAGTTCCGCCTCCGTCTGCAGCAAACCTCTCTGGACGATCTCCCCGCCCTTCTGGACGACTGTCTTGACCACAGCCAATTCAGCAGCATGCTCATGCGCTACGATGCGCTGATCGACATTCTGAAAATTACCGTGCAGATCATCTCCAAGGCCACCCCCGGGGCCGACTCCAAGGACATCGCCGCCAAGCTCAGCAGCCAGCACGATCTGTTCGCGGCCTCCGCCCGGAAGGACAGCTTCCGCCAGCTGGCCCTGGAGCTTCTCCAGGAAGCCGTCAGCCAGCGGCAGGAGAGCAGCCACAATTTCCGTCACAGCCACGTCATCAACCGGGCCATGGAGTACGTTGCCCAGCATTTCTGCGATCCCAACATCTCTCTCATCGCCGTGGCCAAGCACGTGGGCATGAGTTCCGCTCATTTCAGCATGATCTTCTCTCAGACCGTGGGCAAATCCTTCATCAGCCACCTCACCGGCCTGCGCATTGAGCGGGCCAAGGAGCTGCTGTCCACCACGGACATGCTGCTGTCCAACATTGCCATGGAAATCGGCTACAACGAGCCCAACTATTTCAGCCATGTGTTCCGCAAAAACGTGGGCATGACCCCCAAGGAATACCGCGCCCAGTACGGCCAAACCGTCTGATCAGTACTCCCTGGCGTCAATCATCTCCTGGGTAATCGTTTCACAATCGAATGTGGTTTCATCCACGAAAGTATACTTTGGAGGCATCATTCCTGCCTCCAATTTTTCTATGATGCTCTTGACCCGGGGACCATGCAGGGGATTGCACTCCACGTCGAAGCTGATCTCCCCGTTCAAAGTCATCTGCAAGGCGTTGTGGCTTGCGTCAAAGCTGACCACCACCACGTCCTCGCCGGGAGTCAGCCCGGCAGCCTTCATCGCGTCCACCGCGCCGTAGGCCATGTTGTCGTTTTCCGCATACACCAGGTCAAACTCCACGCCGTTGGCAATGCAGTCCTCCACCAGTTCCTGGCCCTTGCCCTGAGTGAATTCGCCGCTCTGCCGATAGGCCAGCGTCCAGCCCGGATTGTTCTCCAGTCCTTCATCCAGGCCGACGGTCCGGCCCAGCTGGGCGGTGGTGCCGTAATTGCCCTGCAAGTGGAGGATCCTCAGTTCCTGCCCGGCATAGTTTTGTTCCATCCACTTCACCGCGGTCTTTCCCTGCAAATAGAAGTCCGATCCTACCCAGCAGCTGAACAGGCTGTCGTCCTCCACCTTGATCTGCCGGTCCACCAGGATCACGGGGATGCCTGCGGCCTTGGCTTCCATCAGCACGGTATCCCAGCCGGTTTCGGTGGTTGGCGCCAGCACAATGTAATCCACTTCCTGCTGGATAAAGTTGCGGATGGCGGTAATCTGCCGCTCCTGCTTGTTCTGCGCGTCGTCAAAAATGAGCCGGTAGCCGTTTTCCTCGCTGAGGGCCTCCTGCATGCTCAGGGTATTGGCCACCCGCCAGTCGCTCTCCGCGCCCACCTGAGAAAAACCAACCACCACAAAATCCTCCGTCTCCACGGCGGAGGTTTCTTCTTTCTGGCCGCATCCGCAGAGGCACAGCGCCAGTACCAGCAGCATCAGCATGCATATCCATCTCTTCATTGCAAAACGCCCCTTTCGTGGTCAAGCTTGGTTTTCTTGGGCAGCAGAATGGAAACCGTGGTTCCCTCGCCCAGGCGGCTGTCAAAGCTCAGGCCGTATTTTTCGCCGCAGTACAGCTTGATTCGCTTATGCACATTCACCAGGCCCAGGCCGGTGTGCCGATCGTTGTACACACCGTTCTGCAAGGCCTGCAGCTGTTCCTCCGTCATGCCCGCGCCGTTGTCCTTCACTTCCAGGATCATGTCGTCGCCCTGGCTGCGCCCCTCGATTCGGATCACGCCCAGCGCCCGCTTGTTCTTGGTGCCGTGGTACAACGCATTTTCCACCAGAGGCTGCAAAATCAGCTTGGGCACCATGTACTGCATGAGTTCCGGGTCGATGTCGATCTCGTATTTCAGAATATCGCTGTAACGGATTTCCTGGATTTCCAAATAGCTCTTCACCTGATCCCGTTCCGCGCTGAGGCTGATCACGTCCGCGCCTTTGCTCAGCGAATTGCGGAAAAACACGGACAGGCTGGTCACCATCTGCACCACCTCGTCGTTGCGGTTGCTTTCCGCCAAAATCAGGATGGAATCCAGCGTATTGTAAAGGAAGTGAGGGTTGATCTGGGCCTGAAGCAATTCCAGCTCTGCCCAGTGCAAATATTTTTCGTCCAGGATCTGCTTTTCCATCAGCGCGTTGATGCGCCGCGCCATCTCGTCAAAGCCCTTGTCCAGCGTTTGCAGCTCGGTGCTTTCCGTCTCCACAGGGGCGATGTCAAACACGCCGTCGCCCAACCGCTGGGCCTTGCTGACCAGCTGCCCGATGGGTTCGGTGATGCGCCTGGTCAGCCGGACGGAGTACAGCAGGGTCAAAACCGTCAGCAGCAGCACGCCCGCCGCCGTGCTCAGGATGATCACCACCATCTGCTGGTTGATCTCCTCCCTGAGCCGTGCCAGCTCCCGCACCTCGTCGTCGATGTAGTCATGCATGTAGGTTTCAATCAGAATGGTCAGGCCGGTTTCCCCGCGGATGTTCCTGTCCAGCAGTTCCATGCGGTCGTCGTACCGTTCCGCCTGGGCAATTTCTATCATATAGGAACGTAAATTTTCGCACATGTTCAGCATGCTCTGGATGCGCCAGCTGTTGTCCCTCAGGCTGGTGGTTTCCTCCAGGCGGTGCAAAACGCTCACCGCGTTGTCCAGTTCTTCCATGGGCAGTTCGTCCACGGAGCTTTCCGTTCTGGGGCGGATCACGTGGTTGTACATTTCCAGGTCGATGTTTTCCTTAAACTCGTTGTTGAACTCCGCGGCGGTGTTAGCGTTCTGCAGTGCGCTGGTGTACTGCCGGTTGATGGAAATCAGCATAAAAATGAGTATGCCAATAATCAATACCATAGGAAGAAAAATGGTCACCAGCACCTGGTCAATCTGTTGCTTAATGCCGGTTTTTTTGCCGGGAACAAGGGCGTGGATCTTTGCCATACGCTCCTCCCTCTTCATTTGTTTTCTTATATTGTAACACATTCCGGCCCCGGCGGTACACAGCAAAAAAGAAAGTATCAGAAAATCAAAAAAATCTTTCATTCCGAAAAAAGAAAAATTTCCAACTTCAAAAAAACTTGTAAACATCAAAAAAGATTTTTAATGTTTTTTCCTCTTGAAACATATATCATAAAATCAACAAGACGGAACCTGGAGGCAAACCGGTTTTGCAAGTGTTCCGCCAAATAATGAGGAGGTTACATCCATGAAGAAGCTGCTTGCTATCGCTCTGGTTCTGGTTATGGCTATGTCCATGATGACCGTTGCCAGCGCCGACACCATCAAGGTTGGCATCGTCAACAATCCCCCGTCCGAGTCCGGCTACCGTGAAGCCAACGTGAAGGATTTCGAGTCTGTTTTCACCGTTGAGAACGGCTACGAAGTCAATACCTTCTACAGCCTGAAGAACGACGAACAGCTGGCCGCCGCTCAGCAGTTCATCACCGATGGCGTGGACTACCTGCTGATCTCCGCTGCCGAGACCACCGGCTGGGACACCGTCCTGGAAGATGCTCAGGCTAACGGCATCCGCGTTTTCCTGTTCGACCGTATGATCGCCTGCGACCCCAGCCTGTACGAGGCTGCTGTTGTTTCCGACATGCGCAATCAGGGCATCCTGGCTGTTGAATGGCTGAAGGGCCTGAACCTGGAAGCTTACAACATCATCCACATCCAGGGCGCTATGGGTTCCGATGCTCAGATCGGCCGTACTGGCCCTCTGGACGAGCAGGTTGCCGCCGCTGACAACTGGAAGCTGGTTGTGCAGCAGACCGCTACCTGGGACGAAGCCGAAGCCAAGAAGATCACCGAATCCGTGATCAACTCCGGCGAACCCTTCAACATCATCTACGCTGAGAACGACGGCATGGCCAAGGGCGCCGTTGCTGCTCTGGACGAGGCTGGCATCAGCCACGGCAAGGACGGCGACGTCATCGTCATGGGCTTTGACTGCAACAAGTGGGCTCTGCGCGAAGTGCTGGCTGGCACCTGGAACTATGATGGTCAGTGCAGCCCCTTCCAGGCTCAGGTCATCCATGAGATGATCCAGAAGATCGAAGCTGGCGAGACCCTCGAACTGCCCGAAGACAAGAAGATCATCTCCGAAGAAAAGGGCTTCGACGCCACCACCATCACCGAAGAAGACGTGAACACCTACGGTCTGGGCGAATAAGCTTCCCCCAGTCAGTGTGAACTGATTTCTAAGTAGGGATGCGCGGTGTGGATTATGTGGATGCGTTCCGCGTAACCACACCGCCTTTCCTGTTTTTATCGCAAACGAGCAGAGCTGGTCTCCGTGAACGCTTATTTTCCGAGAGATCGAAGGGAGAAAACCATTATGCAAAACGATGTAGTCTTAAAGATGCGCGGGATCAACATCTCCTTCCCGGGCGTCAAAGCTCTCAGCGATGTGGATTTCACCTTGCGCAAGGGTGAGATTCATGCGCTCATGGGCGAAAACGGAGCTGGTAAATCCACGCTGATCAAGATCCTGACTGGCGTCTACACCAAGGATTCCGGCCAGATCTTCATTGATACGGACGGCACGGAGAGCGAGATCACGATCCGTTCGCCCCAGGATGCCCAGAACAAAGGCATCAGCACGGTTTACCAGGAAATCACGCTCTGCCCCAATCTGACGGTTGCTGAAAACATCTACATCAGCCGGGGCGAGGGTTCCTTGGTCAACTGGAAGAAGATGGAAAAGGACGCCGGCGCGCTGCTGGAGCGTCTGAACATTCCCGCCAGGCCCCGCCAGCAGCTGGGCAGCTGTTCTCTGGCTGTGCAGCAGATGATCGCCATTGCCCGCGCCGTGGATATGGACTGCAAGGTTCTCATCCTGGACGAGCCCACCTCCTCTCTGGACGAGAAGGAAGTGGCAATGCTCTTCGGTCTCATGCGCGACCTGAAGGCGCAGGGCGTCGGCATTATTTTCGTCACCCACTTCCTGGAGCAGGTCTACGAAGTTTGCGACCGCATCACCGTTTTGCGCAACGGCGAGCTGGTTGGCGAATACGAGATCGAAAATCTGCCCCAGGTGCAGCTGGTTGCCAAGATGATGGGCAAAGAGCTGGACGACCTGACGGACATGGACAAAAAGGAATTTGTTCCTGTGCAGGACGCCGCTCCTGTGTTTGAAGCCTCCGGCCTTACCAGCAGCGATTGCCCCAATCCTTTTGATTTCAGCATTTCCAAGGGCGAAGTCAACGGCTTCACCGGTCTGCTTGGCTCCGGACGCAGCGAAAGCGTTCGCGCCATTTTCGGCGCCGACCGGGTCACCGGCGGCAAGGTCAAGGTAAACGGCAAGCCGGTCAAAATCTCCAAGCCCATTCATGCCATGAAGCATGGCATCGGTTATCTGGCCGAGGACCGCAAACGCGACGGCATCATCGCCGACCTGTCCGTCCGCGAGAACATCATTCTTGCGCTGCAGGTGCTCAAGGGCTTCTTCCGTCCCTTCTCCCGTTCGGAAGCCGAAGCCTTTGCCGAGGAATACGTCAAGGCCCTTGCCATCAAGACCGCGTCTCTGGACACGCCCATCAAGTCCCTGTCCGGCGGCAACCAGCAGAAGGTCATCCTGGCCCGCTGGCTGCTGACCCATCCCCAGTACCTGATCCTGGACGAGCCCACCCGCGGCATCGACATCGGCACCAAGGTGGAAATCCAGAAACTGGTGCTGAAGCTGGCGGAGGACGGCGTCAGCGTCACCTTTATTTCCTCTGAGATCGAGGAAATGGTGCGTACCTGCTCCCGCCTGCTGGTCATGCGCGACCGCAAGATCGTGGGCGAGCTGGTCGGCCCGGCTGTGCAGCAGTCCGTCATCATGAAAACCATTGCAGGAGGAGGCGACTAACATGAAATCCAACAAGTTCAAACGATGGTTTTCGGAAAATACCCAGTTGCTGATCCCTGTGATCGCCATTCTGGCGCTGGTCATCTTCAACCTGATCCGCGACCCCGGCTTTTTCTCCATCACCCTGACCGTTAACAACGACGGCAATCAGGTGCTCACCGGCAACCTGATCAGCATCCTCAACGGCGCCTCCGAGCTGGCTATCCTGGCCATGGGCATGACGCTGGTCACCGCCGCCGCCGGCGGACAGGACATCAGCGTGGGCGCTGCCGCCGCCATCGCGGGCAGCGTGTTCGTCAAGATCCTCAAGGGCGCTGCCTCCATTACCCCCTGGACCCTGATCTTCGCCTTCCTGGCCTGCTGCGCCGTGGCCATGATCTTCGGCGCGTTCAATGGCACGCTGGTTTCCGTATTCAATATCCAGCCCATGATCGCCACGCTGATTCTGTACACCTGCGGCCGTTCCATCGCCTACTGGATCAACGGCGGCGCCACCCCCACCGTCACCAGCCCCCTGCTGAAGGCCCTGGGCGGATACATTCCCGGCGTCCCGGTTCCCACCCCCATCTTCATCGTGATCATCGTTGCCATCCTGTTTGCGCTGGTCTTCCGCTTCACCACCCTGAGCACTTACATCCAGGCGGTGGGCATCAACCAGAAGGCCGCCCGCCTCAACGGTATCAACCCCATCGGCATGAAGCTGCTGTCCTTCGTGATCCTGGCCGTGTGCGTGGCCATCGCGGGCTGCATCAGCGTGGGCCGACTGGGCCTGATCAACCACGAAACTTTGCTCCTTGACATCGAAATGGACGCCATCCTCGCGGTCGCCATCGGCGGCAACGCCCTGGGCGGCGGCAAGTTCAAGCTGTCCGGCTCCATTCTTGGCGCGTACACCATCCAGGCGCTGACCATCACCCTGTACGCCATGAAGGTGCCTTCCGTTTCCGTCAAGGCTTACAAGGCCATCGTCATTATCGTGCTGGTGGTCATCGGCTCTCCCGTGGTCAAGAGTGCCGCCAGCCGCCTGTGGGCCAAAATCAAGGGCCACGGCTCTCTGCAGAAGGAGGTGGCAAAGGTATGAACCGTCAAGCAAGAACCCTTCGCCGCAAGGAACCCCTGACCGATACCCAGCTTCTTTTGACCATCACCATCTGCATTTTCTTTGCCATGTACATTGCTGCCATGGCCATCTGGGGCGGCGGATTCCTGCGCCCCCAGCAGCTGTTTGACATGCTCAACAACAACGCCTCGCTGATCATCTGCGCCTGCGCGCTGACCATCGTCATGATCGGCGGCGGCATCGACATCTCCGTGGGCGGCCTCACCGCGCTGGTGGTTATGAGCTGCGTCGTCTTCCTGGACGACTTTGGCGGAAACATCTTCACCGCCGTCCTGCTGTCCATGGGCATCGGCCTGGCCTTCGGATGCGTTCACGGCCTGCTGATCTCCTACCTGGAAATCCAGCCCTTCATCGTCACCCTGGCGGGCATGTTCTTCGCCCGGGGCATGACCACCATCGTTTCCATCGACCCCCGCACCGCCGAGCACGCAGGCTTCCTGCTGCTGAAAAAGACCCGCCTGGAGATCCCCTGGCTGGGCTACATCGTCAAAAAGACCGGCAAGCTCATCCCCGCCAAGATCGAAATCGGCGTCATCGTGGCTCTGGTCATCGTGCTGATTGTGTTCTTCATGCTGAAAAAGACCCGCTTCGGCCGCAACCTCTACGCCATCGGCGGCAACAGCCAGAGCGCGCTGATGCTGGGCGTGAACGTGAAGCGCACCCGCTTCCTGTCCTACCTGATCAGCGGCCTTCTTTCCGGCATCGCGGGCTTTGTGTACCTGATGCACACCGGCGCGGCCAACGCCACCGTGGCGGCCGGCGCGGAAATGAACGCCATCGCCTCTTCCATCATCGGCGGCACGCTGCTGACCGGCGGCGTGGGCAATGTCATCGGCACCCTGTTCGGCGTGCTGACCCTGACCACCATTAAGTCCATCGTGGTGACCTCCGGCCTGCGCGACCCCTGGTGGCAGACCATCACCACCGGCGCAATGCTTTGCTTCTTCATCCTTCTGCAAAGCGTGGTGCTGTCCAACCGCGGAAAGTTCAAGCTGTCCGATCTCTTCCGCAAAAAGAAAACCGACGTGATTCTGGAGAAGAACTGACAGAATCGCAACCCAAGGAGCCGGGATTCCTCCCCCGGCTTCTTTTTCTATTCATACTGACAAAACGTTGACGCACCAAACGCCCGGATGCTATACTCTTCTTGCCGCATTCTGGCAAATTTTCTTTCCACGGAGGATCAAAATATGTTGCTTGCCATTGCCACGGCTCCATGCAAAGCCTGACGGACAGATTGCATGGAGTAACCCCGGTCCGTACCTGGCTTTGCATCCGCTTTCACCATAATGAATAAAGGAGCAAAGTCAATATGAAACGCTTTTCCAAAACCCTGGTCGATATGAAAGACTTCCTGTTTCTCTGGCTGACCCAGACCTTCTCTCAGCTGGGCAGTTCCATGACCTCCTTCGCGCTGATCCTCTGGAGCTACGAGCAAACCGGCTCGGCCCTGTCCACCGCGCTGCTTACCGTGTGTTCCTATGCGCCCTATGTGCTCATGAGCATCTTTGCCGGGGCCCTCAGCGACCGCTGGAACAAGCGCGCCACCATGCTTGTGTGCGATGCCCTTGCTGCGACAGGCACGCTGCTGATCCTGGTGCTGCACATGACTTCCGGGCTGAGGATCTGGCATCTGTACCTGCTCAACGCCTTTTCGGGCCTGATGAACACGGTGCAGCAGCCCGCCTCCGACGTCGCCACCACCCTGCTCACCCCCAAGGATTATTACCAGCAGGCCAGCGCCTGCCGTTCCTTCGGCAACTCCCTGGTCAATATCCTGACCCCGGTGTGCGCTGCCGCCCTGGCCGCCTTTGCGGGCGTGGAAGTGGTCTTTCTCTTCGACCTTATCACCTTTGCAGCGGCCTTCCTGTCCCTGCTGTTCTGGATCCGCCTGCCCCGCCAGGAGCAGGACAACAGCAAGCCCAAGGAACCCGTTCTGCAATCCGCAAAAATCGGACTTCAGTACCTCAAGAAGGAGAAGGGCATTCTCACCCTGATCCTGTTTCTTGCTGCCATCAACCTGACCGCGTCCATGTACAACGCCGCCCTGCCCGCCATGATGCTCACAAGAGCCGGCGGCAGCGAAACCGCCTACGGCGTCATCAACACCGTCACCGGCCTCACCATGCTGCTGGGCAGCGTCATCGCCTCGGCGGTGCCTGCGCCCAAAAGCCGTGTCCGGGTCATCTGCAACACGCTGCTCATCTCCATGAGCACGGAAAACTTCTTCCTGGCCTTTGGCAGAAGCCTTCCTGTGTGGTGCATCGGCGCGTTTCTGGGCTGGATCGTCATCCCGCTGATGAACGCCAACCTGGACGTAGTCATGCGCAGCCATATCCCCGTTGATCTGCAGGGCCGGGTCTATTCCGTCCGCAACACCTTCCAGTTCTTCACCATCCCCCTGGGCTACGGCCTTGGCGGCGCATTGGTGGATCACGTTTTCGAGCCCCTTATGGCCCGCCAGACCGCTGATAGTCTGCTCGTCCGCCTCTTTGGCAGCGGCAAAGGCACCGGCGCGGCGGTTCTGTTCCTGGTGCTGGGCTTTGTCGGCGTGATCACCTGCCTGGTGTTCAGGCGCATCAAAGCCATCTGGAAGCTGGAACCCCCGGCCACCCCCAAAGAAAAGGAGCAAACAACTCATTGAATCCATTCCATCTGCCGCCATCCTTTGAGGCTCTGGCGGCCCAATCCCCGGATCTCATTCCCGCCCGGGTCACCACCCAGCAGCGGGGCCTTTACAAAGTGCTGTCCCAGCAGGGCACAGACACGGCCCAGGTTTCCGGCAAATTCCGCCATGAAGCCCTTACCGTGTCGGACTTCCCTGCCGTGGGCGACTACGTGCTCATGGATGAAAACCGCATCATCCACCAGGTGCTGCCCCGGAAGAGCGTCTTTCTGCGCAAAGCTTCCGGCGACACTCACACCGAGCAGGCCGTAGCCGCCAACATCGACACCGTATTCCTTTGTATGTCCATCAATAACGACTTCAACCTGCGCCGTCTGGAGCGCTATCTTTCCATCGCCTGGACCAGCGGCGCGGAGCCTGTGGTTGTCCTCACCAAGGCCGACCTCTGTCCCGACCCGGCCCTGAAGGTGCTGGAAACGGAGACCGTTGCCATGGGCGCCCAGGTGCTGGTCACTTCCTCCCTGGCGGAGGACGGCATCGCCCAGCTAACGCCCTGGCTGAAGCCAGGCAAGACGGTGGCCTTCGTCGGCTCCTCCGGCGTGGGCAAGTCCACCCTCATCAACCGCCTTCTGGGGGACGATGTTCTGGCCACCAACGGCCTGCGCAACGATGACAAAGGCCGTCACACCACCACCCATCGCGAGCTGTTCCTGCTGCCCTCCGGGGCCATGGTCATCGATACCCCCGGCATGCGGGAGCTGGGCATGTGGGACTCCTCCGAGGGCATCTCCTCCACCTTTGCCGATATCGAGGAACTGGCGGCCCAATGCCGTTTTCGGGACTGTTCTCACCAGTCGGAACCGGACTGCGCCGTCCGTGCCGCCCTCCAAAGCGGCGAACTGGCCCAGGATCGTTGGGAGTCCTACCAGCACCTGCTGCGTGAAAACGCCTACGCGGAGGATAGTGAGGGCTACCTGGCCTCCAAAAAGAAGCTCTTTGTGGAAATCTCCAAATGGAGCAAGGAATACAAAAAGCACAACCCCTAAATCAAACAACCGGCTTCTCCCCACTTACGGGAAAAGCCGGTTGTCCTTTTTTCGCATTTTGTTTGGCTCACGTGAAAATGCGGTTTTCTTTTGCTTCCTTTTCTTTTGACTCAAAAGAAAAGGAAGACGTTATTCGCAATCAAAAATCGCTTTCTTCTCAATAAACTGGCCGTATTCGTCCTTCCAGCGGTGATGCGCCTCACAGGCATCGTAGGTTTCCAGCGCCTGCCGCTCCATGTGAATCAGGATCAAAAGATCGTAACGGTTGGCTCTGTCCACCACGTTGGGATGCACGGACACGCAGCTGATGCCGGGAATCTCCAGCGTTTCCTCAAACAGCTGCCGGATTTTTGCCACGTCGGCCCTGTATCCTTCCTTCCACTTGACCAGAATGTGATGCCGCATTGCCTTCATCCTTTCCCGATTTTTGCCATCATAGCATCTTCTATCCTCCCGGTCAATGGTCCGTGCATCAATCCGGCTTTTCGGGGCAAGCTATTTCCATTCCTGCCAGAGAAAGGATGAATCTCCATGTCCATCGGAATGGTTTTGCTTACTGCGGTGGCGGTGCTGGTGTTCTTCGGCGTAACCCAGCGGGTGCTGGACAAAATGCACCTTTCAGACCGTGCCGCCCTTCTCATCATCGGGCTGATGTTTTTCGGCACGCTCCTGCCCAACATCCCCCTGGGCCCTGTGGAAATCAGCCTGGGCGGCGCGCTGATCCCTGCCGGCGTCTGCGTCTATTTGCTCATCCGTGCCGGCACGGGTAAGGAGCGTCTCCGGGCCATCGCCGGGGCGATTCTCACCGCAGGCGCAGTCTACCTGCTAAACAGCTATATCCTCCCGGACGAGCCCGAGACCATCGTGATCGACCCCATGTATATCAACGGCCTGGTGGCAGGAGTTCTGGCCTACGCCCTGGGCCGATCCCGCCGGGGCGCGTTCATCTGCGGCGTGCTGGGCGTTCTTCTGGCCGATGTGATCGTCTTTGCGGTCAACCTGGCAAAAGGCGTAGAGCAAACCCTTGTGCTGGGCGGTGCAGGCATCTTTGACGCCGCTGTTATCTCCGGCCTGATCGGCGTGATCCTGGCGGAGCTTATCGGCGAAGTCCGGGAACGCCTGACCCGGGGCAGCAAGCGGCCTGCCTCCTCCCCCATCCACAATCCCGTCCGGAATCGGGGTGATAAGGCATGAAGAAGCTGCTTATTCTCTGCGCCCTGCTTCTCCTTTTCCCCTGCGCCGCCCTGGCGGAGGACGTGTACGCCCTCATCGATTCCACCGGCAACGTCCTCACCAGCTACTGCGGCGAATGCGAGCCCGGCGACGAGTACATCTCGGCGGACAACCATCACTACCGGGTGGAATCTGTGGACAAGGACAAGCTGACCGCCAAAGTCACCCATCTGGGCGCGGCGGACATGCCGGATGTGAGCTGGCTGGAAATGGTGGATAACGCTACCCCGGTCAGCGCCCGGAAGCGGCTCATTGCCATCTACTGCACCCACAGCGACGAAAGCTACATTGAGGGCGACGGCAAGCAGAGTGACGAAAAGCGTGGCGGCATCTACGACGTCGCCGACGAATTTGCGGCCCATCTGGAGGACTGCGGTGCCACCATCCAGCTGTCTGATAAGACCCATCACCCCCACGATTCCGGCGCATACCGCCGCAGCCGTTCCACCGCTGTCCAGCTGCTGAAGGGCCAGCCCAGCGCCATTTTTGACCTGCACCGGGACGGCATCCCCGACCCGGATGAATACGCCGTCACCATCGGCGGCGAAAAAATGAGCAAAGTCCGCCTGCTGGTGGGCAAATCCAACCAGAACAAGGACGCCAATCTCAGCTTTGCCAAGCAGGTCAAAGCCGTGGGCGACAAGCTCTACCCCGGCCTGATCAAGGACATCTACATGGGCAAGGGCACCTACAACCAGGATCTTGCGCCCCGCTGCCTGCTGTTGGAGTTCGGCACCCACACCCTCAGCAAGGAGCGGGTCATGAACTCCACCGGCCCCATGGCGGACGTGGCTTTCCGTGCCCTGTTCGGCGGCGTTACCGGCTCCGCAGGCGCCAGCGATGTCGGCTCCTCCCGCTCCTCGGAGGAAACCCCCGCCTCTGAATCCAACGAGGGTTCCGGGGCCATGTGGTGGATTATTGGCGGACTGGTGGTGGGCCTGGGCCTGTTCGCCTTCCTGTCCAGCGGCTCCATGCAGGGCGGTGCGTCCAAATGGAAGCGCTCCTTCAGCGAGATGACCGGCGGCCTCATGGGCAAGGGCAACCGCAAAAAATGATTTCTTCGCTCCGTCCGGCTCTTAGCCAGCGGAGTTTTTTCGCGTTTTTTCTCCCGGAAAAACCCCCGGATTTGTCAAAAGCCGCCTTTTATTCTTGCCCAAAATGTGGTATACTTTTATATAGGAAAATTGCGGTCTTCAGGGGGATTACCCCCATGGCCGCACCCCCCAAAAAAGATCTCCGGGACACATCGGGCGTACCATCGCCCCCTTTGCCCCGCACACCACAACAGATGCAAGCAGAGGGAAACGAAGTATGAATTTGCAAGGATTGAACCCCGAACAGCGTAAAGCCGCGGAAACTCTGGAAGGGCCGGTATTGATTCTGGCAGGTGCAGGCAGCGGAAAAACCCGTGCTCTTACCTATCGTGTGGCCAATTTGATCGACCATGGCGTGAAGCCCTGGAACATTCTGGCCATCACCTTTACCAACAAGGCAGCCAAGGAAATGCGGGAACGCGTTTCCGCTTTGACCGGCCCCGAGGGCGAGGAGGTGTGGGTCAGCACCTTCCATTCTTTGTGCGCCCGCATTTTGCGCCGTGACATTGAAAAACTGGGCTACACCCGTTCCTTCACCATCTATGACGAGGACGACGCCACCAGCGTCATCAAGGATATCTTAAAGCAGCAGAACATTGACGACAAGGTGCTTGGCCACAAGGAGATCAAGCACAAGATCAGTGATGCCAAAAACCGGCTTCTTTCCCCGGACGAGTGGTTCCAGCAGACGGAAAAGGACTTCCGCAGCCAGCAGATCCACACCGTTTATAGTGCCTACGAAAAGCGCCTCCGTTCCTCCAACGCCCTGGACTTTGACGACCTGCTGGTCCGCACCCTGGAGCTGCTGGCAGAACATCCCCCGGTGCTGGACAGCTATCGCAACCGCTTCCGCTACGTCCATGTGGACGAGTATCAGGACACCAACTTTGCCCAGTACACCCTGGTCAAGCTGCTGACCCGCGAAAGCCGCAACCTTTGCGTGGTGGGCGACGACGACCAGAGCATCTACGGCTGGCGCGGCGCAGACATCCGCAACATTCTGGACTTCCAGAAGGACTACCCGGACGCCACCGTCATCAAGCTGGAGCAGAACTACCGCAGCACCTCCAACATTCTGGACGCCGCCAACCAGGTCATCGCCCACAACGAAGGCCGCATGGAAAAGGCCCTCTGGACGGAAATGGGCGAGGGCGAGCCCCTGCACCTGTTTGTGGCCGGCGATGAGCGGGAGGAAGCCGCCTTTGTGTGCGACCGCATTGCCCAGCTGCGCCTGACCGGCATAGAATACAGCGACGTGGCCATCCTTTACCGTTCCAACGCCCAGAGCCGCGTTCTGGAAGACATGCTGGTCCGCGCCAACATCCCCTACCGGGTCTACGGCAACGCCCGTTTCTATGACCGCAAGGAAATCCGGGACATCGTGGCCTACCTGCGGGCCATCGTCAACCCGGCGGACGACGCCAGCCTCAAGCGCATCATCAACCAGCCCAAGCGTTCCATCGGCGACAGCACCATTGCCGAGCTGAGCCGCCACGCCGCTGAAAAGGAGATTCCCCTCTACAGCGCCCTCATCGATATCCCCGAGACCCTCTCTGCCCGTCCCCGCAAGTGCGTTTCCGAGTTTGGCGATTTGATGAACGAGATGGTTCTCTCCCGGGAGGACATGGGCGTTTCCGAGTTTGTGAACTACGTCATGGAGCGCAGCGGCCTGCTGGGGCAGTACCAGCGCGACCTGTCCGACGAAGGCAAGAACCGCCTGGAAAACCTGCAGGAATTCCTGGCCGGCGTCACCGAGTACGAATCTGCCAGCCCCCAGCCTTCCCTGGAGGACTATCTGGAGAACATCGCCCTGGTCAGCGATCTTGACAACGCAGACTTCAAGGCTCCCGCCGTCACCCTGATGACCATCCACTCCGCCAAGGGCCTGGAGTTCCCCACCGTGTTCCTGACCGGCCTGGAGGAGGGCCTGTTCCCCTCCAAGCGCAGCTTTGACGGCGAACGCCTGGAAGAGGAACGCCGCCTGTGCTACGTGGCCATTACCCGCGCCATGCGTCGGCTGTACCTGAGCTACGCCGCCCAGCGCATGCAGTTCAATCAGATCAACTACAACGCCCCCAGTCGCTTCCTCAAGGAGATCCCCACCCGCCTCCTGGACGACCACTGGGTCAGCAAGCGGGAAAAGAACTTCCCCGGCGTTATCGATTCCTACTCCCGTCCCACCCCCAAGCGTGTCACCCGCCACACCATCGGCACCGGCCTGGGCGCAGGCAGAAGCGCACTAGGCATCGCAGGCGTTCAGAAGGGCTTCACCCCCTCTGCCGCCGCTTCCGTCCCCGCGGATCAGGTGGCAGTCTTCAAGCCCGGCGACCGGGTCATGCATCGTAAATTTGGCGAGGGCAACGTGCTGGAAATCCATGGCAAGGGCAACGACGCCCGCATCGTCATCGGCTTCACCGCCTATGGCAGCAAGGAATTTGCCCTGTCCATCGCCCCCATTGTAAAGGTGAATGAGTAACATGAGCGATATCAAGGATCGTCTTCGCCTTCTGGCGGACGAGCTGAACCACGCCTCCCGCCTGTATTACACCACGGGCACCAGCCCCATGAGCGACGCAGAGTGGGACAAAAAGTACAACCAGCTTCTCCAGCTGGAAAAAGAGTCGGGTATCATCCTGCCCGGCTCTCCTTCTGTGCGCGTGGGCGCGGAGCCCCTCAAGGGCTTTGAGGAGCACCGCCACCTGGGCCGCCTGTGGAGCATGGACAAAGTCCAGAGCAAAGATGAGCTCCACGCCTGGTTCGCCCGGATGGAGAAGCTCCATGCCCAGCTCAGCGAAGAACAGCCCCTGCCGCCGCTCCACTACGCGGTGGAGTATAAGCTGGACGGCCTCACCATCAACCTAACCTACCGGGACGGCCAGCTGGTTCAGGCTGCCACCCGCGGAAACGGCGAGGTGGGCGAAGGCATTCTGCCCCAGGTGCGCACCATCCGCAGCATCCCCCTGACCATCCCCTACAAGGGCCTGATGGAAATCCAGGGCGAATGCATCATGAAGCTGAGCGTGCTGGAAAGATACAACCAGACCGCCGACGAGCCCCTGAAAAACGCCCGCAACGCTGCGGCGGGGGCCCTGCGCAATCTGGATCCCCAGGTCACCGCCAAGCGCCATCTGGACGCGTTTTTCTACCAGGTGGGCTACATCGAAAATCCCCCCTATGCCGACATGGAGTCCATGATGGCCTTCATCCGGGACAACGGTTTTCCCACCGCCGATTTTGCCGCCACCGCCCCGGATGAAACCGGGGCCTCCGGCCTCATCGACGCGGTGGAAGAAAAGCGGGATTCCCTGGACTTCCTCATCGACGGCGCGGTGGTCAAGGTGCTGGACATTCCCACCCGGCAGGCCATGGGCTATACCGAAAAGTTCCCCCGCTGGGCCGTGGCCTACAAGTTTGCCGCCGAAGAAAACACCGCCACCTTGCTGGACGTGACCTGGGAGCTGGGCCGCACCGGCAAGCTGACGCCTTTGGCCCACCTGACCCCCACGGAGATCGGCGGGGTGACGGTGCAGAAGGCCACCCTCAACAATTACGGCGACATCCTGCGCAAGAAAGTAGCCGTGGGCTGCCAGGTGTGGATCCGCCGCTCCAACGACGTCATCCCGGAGATCATGGGCCGCATGGGCGATCCCCAGCCGGGCGAGCAGGAGATCACCCCGCCTACCCATTGCCCTGCCTGCGGCGAGGAGTTGGTGGAGCGCGGCGCCCACATTTTCTGCATGAACCGCCGCACCTGCAAGCCCCAGGCCGTGGCGCGCCTGGCCCACTTCGCCAGCCGCAACGCCATGGACATCGATACTTTCTCCGAGAAAACCGCCGAGCTTCTCTATGACCGGCTGGGCCTCCGGGACTGCGCCGACCTCTACTCCCTCACCGTCAACGACCTGCTGGTGCTGGACGGCTTCAAGCAGAAGCGGGCGGAGAACCTGATCGCCGCTCTGGACAAGAGCCGCAGCTGCACCCTGGACGCGTTCCTCTTTGCCCTGGGCATCCCTAACGTGGGCCGCAAAACCGCCCGCGATCTGGCCAACCGTTTCGGCTCTCTGGACGCCGTCAAGGCCGCCACCCTGGACGACCTGACCGCCATCCCGGACGTGGGCGACATCGTGGCTGCCAGCGTGGTGGAGTATTTCAGCTTCCCGGAAAACCAGCAGCTGATCCAGCGTCTTCTGGACGCAGGCGTGAACCCCGTCCACGAAAGCGGCCTCAAATCCAACGTTCTGGAAGGCAAGACCATCGTGGTCACCGGCACGCTGCCCACCCTCAGCCGGGAAGAAGCCGAGGCCCTCATCGCGGCCCACGGCGGCAAGGCCTCCGGCAGCGTCAGTAAGAAGACCGCCTTCGTCCTGGCCGGCGAGAAAGCCGGCAGCAAGCTGACCAAGGCCCAGGATCTGGGCATCCCCGTTCTGGACGAGGAAGCCTTCCGCAAACTGATCGAAGCATAAAAGCGCGCCCCCCTTTCATAGGCTGTAACGCCTTGCAAAGGGGGTTTTTTATGTTCCTGCAATGGATCTGGCTTGCCATGATACTCTTTTCCCTCATTTACGGTCTCCTGACAGGCCAGGCCGCCAGCCTGCTTCCCGCCGCCCTGGAAGGCGCGTCCTCCGCCGTCAGCCTGACTCTCCGGCTGCTCAGCGGCTATCTGTTTTTCTGCGGCATGATGGAGCTGGTCAAGGCCTTGCATCTCCCGGAAAAGCTGGCCCGACTTCTCCGGCCCCTGCTGCGTTTCCTCATGCCTGGCCTGTGTAACAGCGAAAGCTACCAGGCCGTATCCATGAACCTGACCTCCAATCTCCTGGGCCTGGGCAACGCCGCCACCCCCACCGGCATGGAGGCCGTCCGCCTCATGGACGCAGAAAACACCGCCGCCTCCCGCCACGCCGTCTGGATGCTGCTCATCCTCAACGCCACCAGCCTGCAGCTGCTTCCCACCACCGTGCTGACCCTGCGTATCGCCACCGGATCCGCCCAGCCCAACGCCATTCTGTTGCCCACCCTTGCCTGCACGGCCTTCTCCACCATCGTGGGCGTAGGCGCCGCCCTCCTCTGCCGACGTTTCTTCCCCGGAAGGAGCCTATCATAATGGACTTTTTCATCCCCATCCTTCTCATCCTGCTCCTGATGGCCTGCGCCTGGAAGCGCCTTCCCGCCTACGATCTCTTCCTCACCGGCGCAAAGCAGGGCCTGCACGTGGCCCTGCAGGTGCTGCCCAACCTGGCCGCCATGCTCTGCGCCATCTCCCTGATGGACCTCTCCGGCCTCACCGGCCAGCTCATCTGCCTGCTGTCCCCCGTCTTTCTCTGGCTGGGTATCCCCCCGGAGGTCACCTCCCTGGTGCTGATCCGCCCCCTCAGCGGCTCCGCCGCCCTGGGCATGCTGGAAAACCTGCTGGCCGCCTTCGGCCCAGACGGCCGCATCGGCCTCGTCGCCTCCACCATCATGGGCAGCAGCGAGACCATCTTCTACACCATCTGCATCTACATGAGCCAGTCCCGGGACCGCCGCACCGGATACGCCGTCCCCTGCTCCCTGCTGGGCATGGCGGCAGGGGTCTGGCTTGCCGGGGTGATGATTCCCTGAGCATCCTCCACATTCTTTCCCTCCCTGCCCCGGATTTTGCTTGACTTGCGCCAAAAATCGGGTATAATGAACAGGTCATGCGATGAACGGAAGAGTACGCCTCCCCTGATCGGCAAAGAGAGCTGCGGCTGGTGAAATGCAGCCCGAAAAGCAGGCGGAACATGGCCCGGGAGCATCCATGCCCGATAGGTAGGGCAAGGCGGCAGGCACCGTTACCATAGCCGGCAGAAACCAATCTGCAAAGTGATAAACCAGGGTGGTACCGCGGGTTCATTCAGCTCGCCCCTTGAGCGCAATGCCAGGGGAGCGGGCTTTTTCATTGGCAGAATGCGCTGCAAAAATCTCATCCCAAGGAGAGGATAACCATGGAAAACAAAGGCACTTTCTACATCACAACCCCCATCTATTATCCCAGCGATAATCTGCACATCGGTCACGCCTACTGCAGCGTTGCGGCGGACACCATGAACCGCTTCAAGAAGCTGGAAGGCTACGACACCTTCTTCCTCACCGGCACCGACGAGCACGGCCAGAAAATCGAGCGCAAGGCCGCTGCCAAGGGCGTCACTCCCCAGGCCTATGTGGACGAGATCGTGGCCGGCATCAAGGATCTGTGGCAGCTGATGGACGTCCATTACAACGACTTCATCCGCACCAGCGACGACCGCCACGTCAAGGGCGTGCAGCGGGTGTTCCGCAAGCTGTTTGAGCAGGGCGATATCTACAAGGGCAGCTACGAAGGCTGGTACTGCACCCCCTGCGAGAGCTTCTTCACGGAGCTCCAGCTCAAGGACGGCAACTGCCCCGACTGCGGCCGCCCCGTGGAAAAAACCTGCGAGGAAGCCTATTTCTTCAAGCTCAGCAAATATCAGGATTGGCTCATCGACTACATCGAGACCCATCCCGATTTCATCCAGCCTGCCAGCCGCAAGAACGAAATGATCAACAATTTCCTGAAGCCCGGCCTGCAGGATCTGTGCGTCAGCCGCACCTCCATCAAGTGGGGCGTGCCGGTGGACTTTGACGAAAAGCACACCGTCTATGTCTGGATCGACGCTCTGACCAACTACATCAACGCTCTGGGCTACGGCACCGAGGACGATTCCCTCTACCAGAAGTATTGGCCCGCCAATATCCACCTGGTGGGCAAGGAGATCATCCGTTTCCACACCATCATCTGGCCCATCATCCTCCACGCCCTGGGCCTGCCCCTGCCCAAGCAGATCTTCGGCCACGGCTGGCTGGTTCTGGACGGCCAGAAGATGTCCAAGTCTCTGGGCAATGTGGTCGACCCCGTTGTGCTGGCTGGCCGCTACGGCAGCGACGCCATCCGCTACTTCCTCATGAGAGAAATGCCCTTCGGCAGCGACGGTCAGTTCAGCTATGAAGCCCTGCTGACCCGCATCAACGCCGACCTGGCCAACGACCTGGGCAACCTGGTCAGCCGCACCGTGGCCATGGTGGAGAAGTACTTTGACGGCGAGGTCCAGCCCCACGGCGAATGGGAAGACACCGATACCGCCCTCATCCAGCTGGCGGAGGCCACCTCCGGCAAGGTCAAGAAGCACATGGACGACCTCCAGTACTCCCTGGCCCTGCAGGATATCTGGGCCCTCATCGGCGAGTGCAACCGCTACATCGACCTGAACATGCCCTGGGTGCTCATCAAGACCGACGATGGCAAGGAACGCCTCAAGACCGTCATGTACGTGCTGTGTGAGTCCATCCGCATCGTCAGCATCCTGATCTCCCCCACCATGCCCCGCACCCCCGGCCGCATCTGGGAGCAGCTGGGCGTGACCGAGGGCGACCTCACCAGCTGGGATTCCGCCGCCACCTTCGGCCTCCTGCCCGCCGGCACCAAGGTCTGCAAGGGCGACGCCCTCTTCCCCCGCATTGACGTGAAGAAAGAGTTGGCCGACATCGTCCCCGAGCCTCCCAAGGCCGCTCCCGCCCCCAAGAAGAAGGAAGAAAAGAAGCCCGAGAAGAAGGCTGAAAAGGCCGACAACGCTGAAAATGCGCAGGGTCCCATCACCATCGACGATTTTGCCAAGGTGCAGCTGCGTGTGGCCCGCATCCTGACCGCCGAGAAGGTGGAGGGAAGCGACAAGCTGCTTCACTTCTCCGTCAAGCTCACCGACGCCGAGCCCGTCCGCAGCGTGGTCAGCGGCATCGCCAAGTTCTACACCCCCGAAGAAATGGTGGGCAAGCAGGTAGTGCTGGTCAGCAACCTGAAGCCCGCCAAGCTCCGCGGCATCCTGTCCGAGGGCATGATCCTCTGCGCCTCCGACGCGGAGGACAAGGTGCTCAAGCTCTGCACCGTTGAGCCCGGCATGGAAGATGGAGCGTATATCCGATGAACCTGTTTGACTCCCATTGCCATCTGGAAGACGATCGTTTTTCCGGCGAAGTGGAGCAGATCCTCGCCCGCATGCACAATGCGGGCGTTCATCGCTGTATCTGCGCCGGAAGCGATCTAACCAGCACCGAAAAAATCGCCCTTCTGTCTGGCCAATACCCCGAGGTTTACGGCATGGTGGGCATTCACCCCCAGGAGGCGGACAGCTTCGATTTTTCGCAGCTTAACCGTTTTGCCCAGCTGCTGCAAAGCCCCAGGTTTGTGGGCGTGGGCGAGATCGGCCTGGACTACTACTATGAGAACTCCCCCCGCCAGCGCCAGAAGGAAGTGCTGGATATCCAGCTGGATTTTGCCCTGCAACAGAACGTGCCCGTGGCCTTCCACATCCGGGACGCCCACGGCGATATGCTGGATCTGCTCCGTGGCCGGAAAAACCGGCTGCCCGCAGGCGTGCTGCATTGCTATTCCGGCAGCGTGGAATGTGCCCGGGAGTACCTGAATATGGGCTTTTACCTCAGTTTTGCCGGCCCCCTCACCTTCAAAAACGCCGCCAGCCTGCCGGAGGTAGCCCGGTACGTCCCCCTGGATCGTTTCCTGGTGGAGACGGACAGCCCCTACCTGGCCCCCGTCCCCATGCGGGGCCGACGCAACGAGCCCACCTATGTGGAGCACGTAGCCGCCAAGTTTGCGGAGCTCCGCGGCCTCTCCCCGGAGGAAGCCGCCCAGCTTGCCACCGATAACACCTGCCGTCTCTATTCCATTCCCAACTGATGAAGGGAGTTGTCCTCGTGCTTACCGTCCGCGCTTATACCCCCGCCGATCTCCCCGCCATGATCCAGATCTGGAACCAGGTGGTGGAAGATGGCGTGGCCTTCCCTCAGCTGAACGAACTGACCCCGGAAACCGGCGCCGCCTTCTTCGCCGCCCAGACCTACTCCGCCGTGGCGGAGCTGGACGGCCAGGTCATCGGCCTGTACATCCTCCACCCCAATAACGAAGGCCGCTGCGGGCATATCTGCAACGCCAGCTACGCAGTGGAACGCAACTGCCGGGGAAAGGGCGCGGGCCGGGCGCTGGTCACGGACTGCCTTGCCCAGGGCAAACAGCACGGCTTTTCCATCCTCCAGTTTAACGCCGTGGTGGCTTCCAACCATCGCGCCCGGGCCCTGTATGAGTCTCTGGGCTTTGTGCAGCTGGGCGTCATCCCCGGCGGCTTCCACATGAAGGACGGCCATTTTGAGGACATCATCCCCTACTATCACCTGCTGTAAGGAGTTTTTTCCATGAACATCCGCCTCACCACCGCTGCTGATCTGGACCAAGTCATGCAGATCTACCACAACGCCCGGCTCTACATGCGGCAGACCGGCAACCCCACCCAGTGGGCCTCCGGCTACCCCTTCCGGAAGACCGTGGAGGAGGACATCGCCCTCGGCCGCAGCTATGTCTGCGAGGAAAACGGCCACATCTATGCGGTTTTCATGCTCCTCACCACCGAGGAACCCACCTACGCGGTCATCGACGGCGCATGGCTCAACTCCCTGCCCTACCTGACTTTGCACCGGGTGGCCTCCACCGGCGAGAAGCGGGGCATGGTGGATGAGATCGTTCGCTGGGCCCTCCAGCGCAGTCAGAACCTCCGGGGCGATACCCATGCGGACAACCTTCCCATGCAGCGGGCCTTTGAGCGCAACGGTTTCCAGCGCTGCGGCACCGTCTGGATGGCCGATGGCACGCCCCGCATTGCCTACCATCGTCCCCCGGCCGATCTGCCCAAAATGGTGGTGGTAGCCGGCACCAACGCTTCCGGCAAGAGCGCCCTGGGCGTGGAGCTGGCCAAGCGTTTTGGCGGCGAGATCATCTCCGCCGATTCCCGGCAGGTGTTCCGTCGCCTGGATCTGGGAAGCGGCAAGATCACCCCGGAGGAGATGCAGGGCGTGCCCCATCACCTGCTGGACGTGGTCAACCCCGGCGACTTCTACTCCATGGCGGATTTCCAAAAGCAGGCCTATCAGGCGGCGGAGGAGATCCTGGCCCGGGGCAACGTGCCTTTCCTGGTGGGCGGCACCGGCCTGTACGTGGCCGCCGTGGCCGACGGCTACCAGCTGTCCGGCAAAATGCCCGACCTTGCCTACCGGGCCGAGCTGGAAAACTATACCACCGAGGCCCTCTACCAGATGCTTCTGGAAAAAATCCCCACCACGGACGTGGAGCCCAAGAACCGCAACCGGGTCATGCGCATGCTGGAAAAGATCCACGATGGGGACGACGTCACTCCCAGCAAATGCCCCCGTTTCCAGACCCTGAAGCTGGGCGTGACCTGGCCCCGTGACGTGCTGGGCCAGCGCATCGACGCCCGCATGACCCGCCGCTTCCGGGAGGGCATGATGGAAGAAGTCTCCACTTTGCTCAAGGAAGGCGTCAGCGAGGAATTCATGCTGAAGCTGGGCCTGGAGTACAAGCTCATCACCCAGTACCTGACCGGGGTCATCCCCTCGGAAGACGAACTGAACCGCCTGCTGGCCATTGCCATCAAGCAGTTTGCCAAACGGCAGATGACCTGGTTCCGCCGGGATCAGGACATTCACTGGCTTGCCATGGATCAGGATCCCATCCAGGAGGCCAGCCGGCTCATCCAAGATTTTCTCAGTTGATTAACAACTATTTCCATTTGGTAAATATTCTCTCAATTTGTTTACAAAATTGCGATGTGTGCTATAATAAGATAGAGTTCATATGAGCTTCCCCTCTTTTGACCATCAGCGGCAGGAGATGTAACATGAACAGCAATCGCACACGCTATACCCAGACCCCCACCTTTGGCATGCAGAAGCGCAGTCTTTTCGGCAACGGCAAAAAGAACCTTTTCCAGAAGCCCGAGCCCACCGCTCCTGATTTCACCAAGGCGCCCCCTCAGGCGGAGATTCCCAATCCCGCCCTTTTTTCCGTACCTGCACAAAACCCCATGATGCAGGATCCCACCCCGACGATGCCCCCCTACGCCATGAACCAGGTGCCCATGCAGGGCTATCCTCCAACGCCCCTGCCCACCGGCGGCATTGCCATGCCCTCCGGCTACAACGATCCCATGACCGGCGGCTTTCCCATGCCCAACCCCACGCTGGGCGGTGTCACTCCCCAGGGCAATATGGGCGCCATGAACGGTATGGGCGCTGTTCCCGGCACGACCCCCAATCCGGGCTATGCCTCCCCCAACCTGCCCCCGCTGGGCGCCAGCAGCCAGCAGCTCAACGCCGGTTTCTCTGCCCGGGGCCAGGGCTTTGTGCCTCCGCAGGCTCCCGCCGCTCCTGCTCCCGCTGCGCCGGACGTGCAGCCCGCAAACATCAGCGGATTTGATCCCATGAATTACAGCGCTCCCGCCATGCAGCAAAATGGCGGACAGCCCTTCTTTGGCCAGCAGCCTCAGCAGCCCCAGAATCCCTTCTTCGGCCAGAATGCCCCCCAGCAGCCTGCCCCCAACATGCAGCAGAGCAGCTTCATGCAGATGGCCGCCCAGAACCAGATGGGCCAGCCCAGGGGTGCTGCCTCCATGAACCCCAATATGCTCTGGATGGTCTTCCTGTTCGGCCTGATCCCGCTGCTGTTCATCCCCTGCCTGTTTGTGTCCCAGGGCCTCAACATCCTGCGCTACGTGTTCCTGGTGGTCTGCATCACCGGCCTTGGCATCATGTGGTATCGCCAGATGCTTGGCCCCGTGGCCCGCATCATCGTGTCCGCCGTTTACGCCGGCATGTGCATCTACATCGTTTCCACGCTGATGCAGCCCGTGAAGGACGTGCAGCTGGCCCCGCCGGTTTCCCAGAACACTCCCTCGGCCCAGGTGGAGTTCACCCCTGATCCCGCCGCCCTGGCCGATCCCAACTACGATCTTGCCGCAGCAGCAGGCCTTGCTGCGCCGGTGGAGACCCCCACTCCCACCCCTGCCGCCAAGTCCGACGCCGAAGTCCGCCTGGAGTTCTTCATGAACTACTGGTGCGGCAACAATGTGGACGAAATGGTCAACCTGGTGCAGCCCAGCTGGGCCACCGCCCAGGAATCCGCCGTCACCTCCCTGTTCAATCTGCTCACCAACCGCCTGCCCCTCAATTACCAAATTGAGGAAGTCATGGGCACGGACGACGACACCAGCCGCAGCGTCACCATGGTTGCCGAGATCGACAAGCAGAACGGCAAAGACCCCGTCATCTACCGCTTCACCGTGCTGATGGTGAAGGAAGGCGGCCAATGGTACGTCAACCCCAACTCTCTTGCCACCAACGATGCCGTTCCCACCGAGGACGTTGTGGTCAACGACAAAACCCAGGGCCTTACCACCACCGAAGCGCCCCGCACCACCGTCAGCCCGCCTCCCCCCGCGGATACGGTGCTGTACTACAACCCGGACGGCGGCCACTATTTCCACATGGACGCTTACTGCGAAAGTATCAAGGAGGAATATCGGCCTCTGACCGGCACCTTCCTCTACCGGGATATGCGGGATTACCGCAACCTGAGCCCCTGCCTGCGCTGCGGCGCGCCCACGTCGGCCCTGCCCATCGTGACCGACGTCCCTGCCGAATAAGCCATGAATCCGAAAACAAACGTCATGCGCCTGCTTGACGCCGCAGGCTATCCCTACCATTCCTACACTTACGACGGCATGAACGGCGCCCTCAGCGGCCTGGAGGTTACCAAAACCCTGGGCCAGGATCCGGATCAGGTGTACAAAACTTTGGTCACCACCGGCGCCTCCGGAAAGCATTACGTGTTCGTCATCCCCGTAGGCGAAGAACTGAACCTGAAAAAAGCCGCCAACGCCGCCAAAGAAAAGAAGATCGAGATGCTCAAAGCCCGGGATCTTCTCCCCCTCACCGGCTACGTCCACGGCGGCTGTTCGCCCATCGGCATGAAGAAGCTCTTCCCCACCATCCTGGACGAAAGCGTCATTCTCTGGGACACCATCCTCTTCAGCGCCGGAAAAATCGGCTGCCAGGTGGAGCTTTCCCCGGCCCACCTCCAGGAAATGATCCCTTGCACCCTGGCGGATGTGGTAGGCTGATGCATCGCCGGGATGAAAAGTACTTCGTCCCCTACAACAAACTCGCGCTGAGAAAGAGAGCCAACAGATGAGAAGCATACTTGGCAAAGCCAAAAAAATACTGATACAATTTGGGCAGCGACTGTTGGCTGCCCTTTTGTCCACCGGCGTCCGGCAACTGCTGGTACTGCCCCTGCTGGCTGCCCGCTTTTCCGATGCGGAGTACGGCACCATTCTGACCATCGTCAGCATTGCCAACATCATTGAACTGGCCCTGGGCAACACGCTGAATAACACCCGGCTCATCACTCACAAGGACTATCGCCAGCAAAACCTCACCGGCGACTTCCAGCCCCTTCTTTTGATTGCCGCAGGCGTCGCCAGCCTGGTGTCCCTGGTGCTGCCCCTGTTCTTCCCCCAAATCAATTTCCTCACCGGCCTGCTGCTGTGGCTGGTCATCGTATCCAATACCCTGAGCTGTTACTACATCGTCCATTTTGTGGTCACGCTGCAGTTCCACAAAACCCTGATCCAGAGCGCCGTCACCGCCGCCGGCACGGTTCTGGGCCTTCTTCTGGCCCTGTGGACGGGCCTGTGGCCGTTCTGCTTCCTGATGGGCAGCGTGGCCTGCCTTGTGTACCTCTGGTTCTCCACCCCGCTGATGCGGGAGCCTTTGCAGTGGACTCCCCGCAGGGCTTCCACCACCCGGCGGTGGATCATCCTGATCCTCAGCTCGCTGCTTTCCAACGCGCTGATCTACCTTGACCGGCTGCTGCTTTACCCGGTGCTGGGCGCAGTGGCCGTGGCCAACTACGCCACCGCCGCATTTTTCGGAAAATGCGCCGCCAGTGTGATGCCCCCTGTGGCCAATGTTCTGCTGGGTCATTTTTCCCAGGAAGACTTCCAAATGAACCGGAAGAAATTCCTGCTCATCGTCGCAGGTTCCGTTTCCTTTGCGCTGCTGGCCTTCTTTGCGTCCATACTTCTCGGCCCCTGGCTGACAAAGCTGTTTTACCCCTCTTTGATCGATGCAGCTTTGCCCCTTCTTCCCCTGGCCAACCTGGCCGCCTGCGTGGGCATCGGCTGCACCCTCCTGCAAACGGTGGTGTTCCGCTTCTGCCCCGCGTCCCGGCTCCTGCTGGTCCAGATCATCTACGGCGTCATCTATTTTGGCGGAAGCCTTTTCCTGCTTCCTGTTTACGGCATCACAGGATTTTGCTGGGTGGCCGTTTGCGCCAACATCGTCCGGCTCATCCTATTCTTTGTTCTGGGCTTCCACCGCTTCAAAAAAACACCCGCCTGAACGCAAAAAATCTCCCGGAAGGTGATCCTCCCGGAAGTTTCTTTTTGCTTATTCCTCCGGCTTGTAAGGGAAGGAGGGCATCAGCTGCAGCTTAAACAGATTGGCCTTGTGCTTGCGATCAATCAGCGCCTTCTTTTCCTCGTCCTCGCAAATGCCGGTGCGGATGTACTTGTCCAGCATCTCGTAGGTGAAGCCCAGGTTGTCCTCGTCGGTCTTGCCGCACAGGCCGTCGCTGGGCACCTTGTACACCAGCTCCCGGGGCAAATTCAGCGCCATGCCAATTTCCCGCACCTCATGCACGGTCAGGTTGCTCAGGGGGCTGAAATCGCCCACGCTGTCGCCGTAGCGGGTGGAGTAACCCACCCAGTCCTCGGACAGGTTGCAGGTATTGGCCACGCGGCCGTTCACGCACTGGGACACCGCGTACAGGGTGGACATGCGCAGCCGGGGCGGCAGATTCTGGATGGACTGGGAAGTGACCTCCTCCATCTTTTCCTTCAGCTCGGCCATCAGGCTGTCATAGGCCCCGGCGATGTTAATGGTCACATTGCGGATATCCAACGCCTTGCACACCTTGATGGAATCGTCGATGTCAGGCTGAACGCCGTTGGGCATCATCACGCCAAACACCCGATCCTTGCCCAGGGCTTCCACGCACAGGCCAGCCACCACCGTGCTGTCCTTGCCGCCGGAAATGCCGATCACCGCATTGCATCCCGGGCCGTTGACTTCAAACCAGTCCTGGATCCACTTTACCAGGTCATTCTTCACTTTTACTGCATCAAATGCCACAAAAACACACCTCCAGGGGAAATCTCTCCCTTGATTACCCTTTTATTGTAGCCTTTTTGCGCCCCAGACGCAACCTTTTTCCACTTTTTCTCCCCCTGCTCATCAATCCGCCCCGTTCTGCCTATACTATCCCCAAAGGAGGCTGATCTGATGATGAAACCCCGCTCCATTCTGCTTCTGCGCTGGCTGAACGGCATCGCATTTGCTGCGCTGCTTGCGGTCAATGCCCTGGCCAACTTCCTGCCCATCGGCGGCATTACCACCGGCCAGGTGTCCGACAAATTTCCCAGCCTGTTCACCCCCGCTCCGGTGACCTTTGCCATCTGGGGCTTGATCTACCTGCTGGCAGCCGGGTTCATCGTGTTCCAGGCCGGAGCTTTCCACCGCCTTCGCAGCGACGCCCTGGTAGAGCAAACCGGCTGGCTGTTTATTTTCAGCTGCATTTTCAACATCGTCTGGCTCCTCAGCTGGCATTACCTGAAACTGGGCCTGTCCGTACTGTGGATGTTCGCCCTTCTGCTGACCCTCATCCCCCTTTCCCGGCTGATGCAATATGCTGGCCACACCGTTTGGGAAAAGCTGTTCACCCGGGGCGCATTCAGCCTGTATTTCGGCTGGATCACCGTGGCCGCTATCGCCAATGTGACCACCTGGCTGGTCAGCCTGGACTGGAATGCCCTCGGCCAGTCCGAGGTCTTCTGGATGATCCTCGTGCTGCTTCTGGGCGCGGTCATCGCCTGCCTGACCACCCTGCGCCGACGGGACTGGGTCTATGCCCTGGCCGTCATCTGGGCCTACGCCGGCATTCTCATCCGCCAGCTGAGCCCCTCCGGCTATGGCGGCGAGTACCCGCTGGTCATCGTCACCGCCGCCCTGTGCGAAGCCGCGCTGATTCTTTCCGCCGCCTTTGCCATGCGGGAGGACGCTACCTGGTAAACAGCCGCAACAGCTGGTTGCTTTGTTTTTCGGCTCCGGCAAGGTATAATGCTTCCGGAGGTGAAAATGAATATGGCAACGAAAAGTGTGATTTATGAACTGCGAACCAAAAGCGGCCTTTCCCAGGAAGAGCTTGCGGAAAAGGTATTTGTGACCCGCCAGGCCGTCTCCCGCTGGGAAAACGGCGAAACCACACCCAACACGGAAACCCTGAAGCTGCTGTCCAAGCTGTTTGACGTGTCCATCAACACCCTGCTGGGCTCGCCCCGCCAGCTGATCTGCCAATGCTGCGGCATGCCCCTGGACGATACCACCATCAGCAAGGAAACGGACGGCATCTTCAACGAGGAATACTGCAAGTGGTGCTACGCCGACGGCGAGTTCACCTACGACTCCTTGGACGACCTCATCGACTACTGCGCCAACCACCTTTCCGACCAGCATCATTCCCCGGAAAAACTGCGGGAGGAACTGCGGCACTCCCTGCCCAAACTGAACTACTGGAAACGCTACGCCGACCTGGGCGGCGAGGAACAGTTCCAGGCCTTCAAAGCCCAGCTCATTGACGAGATCAACGCCCTGCAGATCGAGGGCATGCCGAAGCTGGAAAGCCTGAACGCCCTTGTGGGCGGCTACGTCAACCTGGAATACCGGCTTCCCGGCGGCAGCACCGTCAAATTCCTGGACGACCAGGCCACCTATCTGGGCAACCAGTTGGAGTCCCTCTTCGGCGGCGACCGTTGCTTCGGCGTCGTGGCCAATATGGATTTCATCCTGATCTGCACCTACGGCTGGGACGGCGAAAACCCGGAGCTGGTGCTTTACAAAAAGCGCTGACAGCCCATACAAAAAAGGCAAAGCACCATCAAGTGCCTTGCCTTTTTTCATTGTCAAACCTTATTATGCAGGCAGATACACGCACAGCCTGCCGGATTCCTCATCCCGGGAAGCGGTGTAGTCGTACTCGCCCATTTCGCCGGAAATGTGGCGGCTGTAGCTGTCCTCGTGGATCTCCACCGGCTTGAGTTCCTGGCCCAGGGAGTTCTTCGCGGTAACGGGAAGGGCCTCGGGGTCGAAGAAGATATTGCCGCTGTCGATGGTCACCGGCGTATTTCTGCCGCCCAGGTAGATCCGCTCCGATGCCAGCAGTTCCACGGACACAATGCCCTTATCCACCTTCACGGAGCCGTAGCCGTTAATGCTGCCCAGGCCGCAGGTGGTTTCGCCTTCGCCATAAATGCGGACTCGCTCGGAATGGCATACAATTTCCACGCCGCCAGTAATGGAGCCGCAGCCGATGAAATTGGAGCCCTTGCCTTCCACATCAATCAGGCTGCTTTCCAGGCGGACCTGGCCAGCGCCGCCAGCCAGCGCGCCAATGCCAACGATCTTGTCGCCCTCGCCGTAGAAGCGGACCCGGCCTTCCAGCAGCACGTTCAGCATGCCGTCCTCCGTGCCGATGCCCGCCAGCTCGTTGCCGGCGCAGCGGATGCGCACGTCCGCCGTCTTTTCAATATGCACGTTGCTGTGGCCGTCCCGGCTGCCGATGGCCACGCCGAAAATGGCTTTTGCCTCGGCGTGCACCTTGCCCCGGAGAATATGCACCGAGGAATTCTCGCCGCCAAAGCCGCCGCCGATGCACACCACCTGGTCGCCGGCGGAGAACACGTTCAGCTTGCCGCCCATGTCCACCACAATGCTGCCATAGTTACCGGAACCGCTGGCGCCGATGCCCACGCCGTTGTTACGGGTGTTCTGCACGTCCAGGTTGCCCTCGCCGCCGATGACCAGCGTAGAGGTGGCCGGCACGGAGATGCCTTCCTTCTGCAGGGTGCAGTCGCCAATGACGGTCAGCTCGCAGCGGGCGTCAAAGCCCAGCTGGATGGTGGTTTCGTTGGGGCCGAACATATTCACGTTCTCCAGCTCCAGCACGCAGTTGGAGCCGTCGGTGATCTTCACAATCATGCCAATGGGATGGTTCTTCTCACCTACAATGTGCACGGTTCCGCCGTGGATCTCGATGTTGGTGTACTTTTTCAGCGCCAGATCCAGCAGCTGGATGGTTTCATTGTTGCGGGCGTGATAGGTGTGGCTTTCGTTGCCCACGCGCACATTCTTCAGGTTTTCCTCAATAATGCGGCTGCTGATCTCGCTGTCGATGGCCTGGATGACCACAGGAGAGGGCCGTGCGGTGTAATAGCCCTGGATGTAGTCCACGCCAAGCTCGATGATCTTCTTCATTTCCTGATAGGTTTCCACGCCCTCGGCCAGAGTGGCGATGCGGTTCATCCGGGCAAATTCAATGGTGTTCTTGACGAACATCTGCTTGTTGCTGTCGTTCTGGATGTCCTCAATCAGGTAATGGTCAATCTTGATCACGTTGGGAGAATATCTGAGCAGGTTGACGATGTTGGAGAAACCGGTGCCGTAGTCGTCAATGGCCAGCTGGCAGGAGTGGGTGCCATCGCTGAGGCCGCGGATCTTGCCCACTTCGTTTTCGTCGGTGATCTCGCTGCGTTCCGTGATCTCAATGGTGCACATATGGAACAGGTGGGAGTACCGCTTGATAAACTTCTGCCGGTCTTCCTCGTTGAGGAAGAAGCCGGGAATGCTGTTGATGAACACCCGCTTGCCCTTGAACAGCTCGTAATGCTCTTCCACGTAGGCCATGACGTTGTTCATGGTGGCGTACTCCACGTCGTAGAGGCGGAAGTGCTCCTGGGCAATGCGGAGGATCTCCAGCGGGCTCATCTTGATATCGCCGCTGGTGCGCATCAGGGCCTCGTAGGCGCAGATCTCGCCGGTACGTGCGCTGACGATGGGCTGGAAATGGTACTGGAACAGGTTCTTTTTCAGCAGCAGATCCAGCAGCTGGTAGTCCTCCCGGGAGGTCTTGCGCTGCATATGGGCCGCGGTGCTGTTCTGCTTCAGCCGGTTCAGATACAGTTCGCTGTCCGCCGCCTTCATCAGGGAGATCAGGTCGTTGTTCCAGCCGGGCTCCACCACGGTGCTGCCGTTGTTGAACTCAGCCGCATAGTCTTTGGGGCTGTTCTTGTTGTACTCATCAAAGCACAGCCGCAGCCGGGCCACGGACTGGCTGTTGATCTCTGCCAGGGCTGCCTCGTCGTCCCCCACGTTGATGACCAGGAACTTGTCGTTCTCTGTCCGGGCGATGAACGCATTGGCAGGGTTGACCTTCTGCAGGCTTTCGCCGGCAAAGCGCACCATTTCGTCCGCCTCCGCCAGGCCGTGATTTTCGCACACAAACTGGTAATGGGGCAGGGTATAAATGGTCAGGGTGATATACTTTTCCTTCAGTTCTTCGTACTTTTCATTCACCGCCACGCTGATGCCCTTCAGGTTCAACAGGCCAGTCAAAGCGTCCCGCCAGCGCATTTCCAGCATATTCTCGCTGACGTATTCCTGCTTCATCCGGCTGGCGATCAGGCTGACCACGCCATTCATCACGTTCACCAGGCGGTGCATTCTGTTGGCGATGGACAGCACGTCCGTGGTGCGGATGGCGTAATAACCGCAGATTTCCGTTTCTGCGTACAGTTCCTGGAACAGATACATGTCATCCCCATCAATAAGGGACGGCAGTGACGGATACATCTCGGACATCAAAAAGCGGGTGTTGGTGCGGCCGTGGAGGGTGTCGTCGCTGGAGGACGCAATCACCATCTTGTCCGTCAGGGAGAAACCGGTGCCCTTGGCGTCCACGCTTCTGGTGGCGTCAATGAAGGTATCGGCCATGCAGACCGCAGAGCCGTTCAGCAGCTGCGCCCGCAGGCAATTGTCCAGGTTGTACAGGCCGGTATTGCGCAGGATGCTGCCAAACAGGCTGAACACCTGCTTTTCGTGAATCTGGCTGTCCAGAAGCTGCTCGTTGCAGTAGTTGGCGCTCTGGCGGAAGGTATTCACGTCAAAGAAGGTGTGGCAGCCGCAGGACTCGCCCTTCACCAGTAGATAAGGCTCGGTGAAGCTGCAGGGTTCCTCCCCTGCCAGAGCCTTTTCCACAGCGGCAAAAGCCATCTTGGCCAGGCCTTCCGTGTTGCGCTTGCAGGTGGTCAGGGTCGGCTGATGGAACGCATAGTAATCCAGGCCGTCAAAGCCGGTGACCACAACGTCTTCCGGCACCCGCAGGCCGTGCTGCTTCAGCTGCTTGCAGGCAGCCGCCGCCATCACGTCGTTGGCACAGACCACCGCATCGGGCACGTTATCCATCTCCACCCAGCGGTCCACCTGCAGCATGACAGGGCCTTCCCAGTAGTCGCAGTAGGCCACTTCACTCTCGTAGGCGGTAAGTCCGTACTCTTCCAGGGTCTTGAAGAACAGCATCTTGCGCAGCTCAGAGTGATATTCGCCCCTGAGGCCCGCCAGATACCGCAGTTTTTTCGCTCCATGGGTCTCAATCACGTGACGGAGCATGTCTACGAAGGTGTCGGAATAATCAGGCAGAACCGCTGAGCAGCCTTCATAGCTCTTCTCCAGCACCACCACCGGCAGACCGTGGGCCTTGGCGTCAGCAATGAGCCTTTCCACAATCTGCTTGTTGGTAAAGCATTGGTCAGCAATCAAAAGCGCGTCCAGGCAATCAAAATTGAGGACGTGGAAAATGGTCTTTTCCGTCTCCCCCTCAATCTCGCCTGCGTACATTTCCGCATAGCTGTTAAACACCATTAACCGATAATCGGTATGAAGAGTATTCAAATAAAGCGCATGAAGAAATTCTGCGCATTCATCATCCGTAATTTTTGAAACGCAAACACCAATCAGCTTTTTGCCTTTCAGCACCGCCATCATCCTTTCGAGGATATGCACTTTATTTTATAAATAATACCATTAATTGGGTTGTACGTCAATCATTCCTTCGATTTTTGCCCAAAAAATCATGGGTTTTTTGTCGAACAAATTCCCCTATGGTTCGGAGCATTGAACGCTTCAAAACAATTTGATATAATGGATTTGTCATTCCAATATGGATGCAAACAGCAAACCCTTGTTTTTCAACAACGCAACCCAAAGTTTGCATTTTGAAACCGAAAATTTCTTGTCTGTTTTGCCCCTGTTTGCTATGCTGCAGGGGCATCAATCACCAAGGGAGGAACCCATATGACCACCGGCGAAAAACTGGCTTCCCTGCGCAAGCAGAACAACTATACCCAGGAGCAGCTGGCCATGCTGCTGGACGTGTCCCGGCAGTCCGTCAGCAAATGGGAGAGCAACCTGGCCTACCCCGAAACCGAGAAGCTGATCCGGCTGAGCAAGCTGTACAATTGCTCCGTGGACTATCTGCTCCACGACGATCTGGAGCACGACCCCATGACCCCCGTCCTACAGGAGGAGCCCGCTCCCCGCTTCCAATTCACCGTCCGCAGCAGCTTTGGCGAAATCGAAAAGCAAAGCCGCACCATGGTGGGCAATCTGCCGCTGTGGCACGTGTGCTTCAAGCGGGGCAAGGTGGCCCGGGGCGTGTTCGCCGCCGGTTTCCGGGCCAAGGGCGTGTTTACCTTCGGCCTGCTGAGCCAGGGGCTGTTCTCCTTCGGTGTGCTCAGTATGGGCCTGATCTCCTTTGGCGTGCTGAGCATGGGCCTCTTGGCGCTGGGCTCCATCGCCCTGGGGCTGATTGCCTTGGGAGCCATCGCCGTGGGCGTGATGGCCGTGGGTGCAGTGGCCGTCGGCCTGTTTTCCGTGGGTGCGCTGGCCATCGCCAAATATGCCGCCCTGGGCGACGTTGCCAAAGCCGCCATCGCCGCCGGAGTAAGCACCACCGAGGGCAGCCTCTTGTCCTGCGACGGCAGCTTCACCCCGGAAGCCCTGCAGCAGCTGGATATGATCGTCCCCGACTGGCTGGGCTGGGCGAAAAAGCTGTTTGCACTTCTGGTTGGATAATTGCCAGACAAAAACCCCCGAAGCATCCTTTGCCGATGCTCCGGGGGTTCTTTTTTGTCAAATCAGCTGCCGCTGACGGTCATTTCGCCCACGTCCACGGTGGCGCTTCCAATGCTGCCGCCGGGGAAGGTGAGATCGTCCGCAAAGCAGCGGATGTTCTTGAGCAGCTCGTAGAAGTTACCCGCCACGGTGATGCGCTCCACGGGCTTATCCCGCTTGCCGTCCTTCAGGGTGTAACCCTTGGCTAGGAGGGAGAAGTCGCCGCTGACGGGGTTGGCGCCTGCGTGAAGGCCGCTGACGTCGTTGATGACAATGCCGTCGCCCACGTTTTTCAGCAGCTGTTCCAGGCTGATGGAGCCCTTTTCAAAATACAGGTTGCTGGGACTGACCCGCACAGCGCCGGCGAAGCCGGCCTTGCTGGCGTTGCCGGTGGACTCCACGCCCGCCTTCTTGGCGGTTTTCAGGTTGTGGAGGAAGCCCTGGAACACGCCTTTTTCCAGCAGCACGTTCCGGCGGGAGGGCACGCCCTCCGCGTCAAAGGGACGGCTGTCAAAGCACTGGGGCATCAGGGGATCGTCCACCAGAGTGACGCAGTCCGCGGCCACCGTCTGGCCCATCTTTCCGCTGAGAAGGGACAGGCCCTTCTGCTCGGTCTCGCCGGAGAAAACGGTGGCGAACACGCCCAGCAGGCTGGTCATGGCTTCCGGATCCAGCACGATGCGGTAAACGCCGCTGGGAACAGGCTGTGCATGCAGGCCGTCCACAGCGCGCTTCACGGCCTCCTTGGCCACCTTTTCCACGTCCAGCTTGGAAAAATCACGTTCAAGCTGCTGGTATCCGCCGCTGGACACGCATTCGCCGTCCTTGGCGTTGGGCTGGCTGAAAATGGCGCAAACATTCTCCGTGTAGCTGCGGTCCATGCCGTAGCTGTTCATGATGCGGACGGTGACCTTGCCGGTCTCCACGCCGTAGTAGCCGTTCACGATGCGCTCATCCATGCCGGAGGACATCTCTTCCAGCTTGGCAGCAGCTTCCAGCTTGGTTTCCGCAGAAACCTGATCCAACTGGGGCTGATACAGCTGGATTTCCGGCAGCTGATCGCCGCCCTTGTAGAGGATCTGCACGTCGTCGTTTTCGCACAGCTCGGCGCTTTCCTTCACACCTTTCACCAGCTGCTGGATGGCCTCGTCGTCAAAGGCCTCGGTGGAGGCATAGCCCATGCGGCCGTTCATCAGGCCGCGGAAACCCAGGCCACGGGTCTGGTTGGACTTGTACTCGCCATCGCCCTGGCAGCGCATCAGGGAGAAGCTCTCTTTTTCCACGTAGTAGGCCTCGGAAGCCTCAATGCCGTTTTCAGCAGCGGTGCTGAGCAAGCGGTTCAAAAAATCTTTCATCTTCCTGCCTCCTTTAGGACCGTCCGCCAACGGTGATGGATTTGATGCGGATCCAAGGCTCGCCCACGTTGGTGGGAACGCTGCCGCTGAGACTGCCGCACACGCCCTGGGCCATGGTCATGGTCTGACCCACCCGGTCGATTTGCATCAGGATATCGCCGCCCTTGCCGATGAGGCTTGCGCCACGCACCGGGTGGACGATCTTGCCGTCCTTGACCAAGTAGCCCTCGTTGACGGCGAAGTTGAACTCGCCGGTGGCGGGGTTGACGGAGCCGCCGCCCATCTTGGCAGCGTACAGGCCGTCGCCCATGGTGGAGATCATTTCCGCCTCGTCGTCCACGCCGGGGGCGATGAAGGTGTTGCGCATGCGGGAGGTGGGCGCGAAGGCGTAGCTCTGGCGGCGTGCGCTGCCGGTGGGCGCCATGCCCATCCTCTTGCCGTTCAGACGGTCGATCATGTAGTTTTTCAGGATGCCGTTCTCAATCAGCACCAGGCGGGTGGTGGGAGTGCCCTCGTCGTCGATGTTCTCGCTGCCCCACTCATTGGGCATGGTGCCGTCGTCAATGGCGGTCACGCAGCTGGAGGCGATCTGCTGGCCCAGCTTGCCGCAGAACTCACTCATACCCAGGGCCACGCTGGTGGCCTCCAGGCTGTGGCCGCAGGCTTCGTGGAAAATGACGCCGCCAAAGCCGTTGCCGATGACCACCGGCATCACGCCGGAGGGGCAGAAAGGCGCATGAAGCATCTTGATAGCAGCCTGGCCCACCTTGCGGCCCACCACGTCGGCATCGATGGTGTTCAGGTAATGCTCAAAGCCCTTCATGGCGCCAGGGGCTTCGTGGGCGGTCTGGTTCTCCGTGCCGCTGCCGGCCACCGCCTGGCAGCTCATGCGGGAATATACGCGGGTATCGGACACAAACAGGCCCTCGCTGTTGCAGATCAGCACGTCCTGTTCGCTGTCGTTGTAAGAGCAGATCACCTGGGAGATCTCCTCGCCAGCCTTCCGGGCAGCCGCATTGGCGCAGCGGAGCAAGTCCGCCTTTTTGCGGGTGTCGGTCTTGGAGGGGTACATATAGATGGGGTGGATGTTATTGACCACCGTATCCACAAAGGGTTTGGCGGTCACGATACCGCTCTTTTCCGCCTTCACGGCCATGGCCGCTTCCTTGGCGCATTTCAGCAGGCCTTCCCGGTCGGTGCTGTTGGTGTAGGTGTAGACGGCGCTGAGGCCATAGTACACGCGGATGCCCGCGCCATGCAGGCGGCCGGAGTTCACGCTTTCCAGCCGGTTGCTTTCCAGCACCAGGGACTGATTGCGCCGGTCTTCCAGAAAGATTTCCGCAAAATCGCCGCCGGTGGACAATGCCGCATCCAGCACGTCCGCCGCAAGCCGTTTGTCAATCATGGTTCTTTCTCCTTTTCATCAGCCAGCGATGCTGGCAATATCAGCTTTTTCAAGGGTTTCCGCGCGATAGGTGGCGCTTTCGTTATTCATGGCAGATCCCACGCCAAGCACCCGCATGCCGCCGGCCAGAGCCGCCTCCACGCCTGCGTCTGCGTCCTCCACCACCATGCACACCGCCGGATCAAGGCCCAGCAGCTTGGCAGCCAGCAGGAACACCTCCGGGTCGGGCTTGCTGCGGGTGATCTGGTTGCCGTCGGCCACAGCGTCAAAGAAGCCGTCCAGGCCGATCTGCCGGAGGATGATGGGCGTATTGCGGCTGGAGGAGCCAATGGCAACCTTGATACCGTGCTCTTTCAGCCAGTTCAGCACGTCCATGGCGCCGGGCAGGATATCCGCCGGGGTCAACGCGCCGATGAGTTCCACATAATAGTTGTTCTTGCGGGTGGCCATCTCCTGCTTTTCCGCATCGGAATAAGCCTTAGTGGCCTTTTCCAGGATGATTTCCAGGCTGTCCATCCGGCTCACGCCCCGGAGACGCTCGTTAATCTCCCGGTCAAATTCAATGCCTTCTTCGTCCGCCATCTTTTTCCAGGCGCGGTAGTGGCAGTCGTCCGTCGAAACGATGACGCCGTCCAGATCGAAGATTACGCCCTGCAATTTTTCCATGGTTTGCCTCCTGAAAAACATTTATATTCCTTGAAGATGAGAAGTGTCATTGGCGAAAATCACCCTGCGGCCCTTTTCGTCCACTGCCCAGCAATGGATTCCCGTATCACCTGTCAGGAAAAATACATCGCTGTCCACCGGCAGCCGAAGGAACGAACGGTAAAGCTGCACAAGCATCCCGCCGTGGGTTACCACCGCCACCGTGTCCTCCGGCCCATTTTCCGACAGCATTTTGGAAAGCATGTAATCTGCCCGGAAACGAAAATCCAGCACGCTTTCCTGGCAATAGACGCTTTCATGCACCGGTAGATTTTCCACCTGCGGATAGAGTAATTTTGCCTCTGCGCGGTTCATACCGGCAATCAGGCCGTTTTGAAACTCCATCAGCCTTTCGTCCGCAGTCAAGACCGCACCGGTCGCCTTTTCCAGATGCCCTGCCGTCTGCATGGCTCTTTGAAGGGTGCTGCAATAGATTTTGGACAGGGAAAACTGTCGGCTGATGCGCTCTGCCATCGCCCGGGCCTGGAGATGACCTCGCTCCGTCAGCGGAAAATCCGCCCGGCCCTCGTGAACGTCCATCAAATCCGCTTCCGTTTCACCGTGGCGGATCAACAGCAGTTTCATCCTGACACTCCTTTCCCTTGTGGCTGCTTAAATCCTGCGGATGACCTCATCCAGCAACGAGCGGAAAGTGCCCTTGACCCGGCGGCCGGTTTCCAGGACTTCCTCCTCGGAAAGGGCCTTGTCCAGGATGCCGGCAGCCATGTTGGTGATGCAGCTCATGGCCATCACCCGAAGGCCGCTATGCCGCCCCACAATGATTTCCGGCACGGTGGACATACCCACAGCGTCCGCGCCCATGGTGCGGGCCATGCGGATCTCGGCAGGGCTTTCATAGCTGGGGCCGTTGAACCAGGCGTACACGCCGGTCTGAAGGGGGATGTCCTTTTCCTTGGCCACGTCCAGGGCCAGGGCCATCAGATCCCGGTCGATGGCAAAGGTCATGTCCGGGAAGCGGGGGCCGAACTCGTCCAGATTGGGGCCGGTCAGGGGATTCTTGCCGCTGAAGTTGATAAAGTCCCGGATCAGCATCAGGCAGCCCTCGGAGAAGTCCAGGTTCACGCCGCCTGCCGCGTTGGTGATGATGACGGTCTTTACGCCCAGCAGCTTCATCACCCGGATGGGCATGGTCACCAGCCACTGGTCGTAGCCCTCGTAGGAGTGGAAGCGGCCCTGCATCATGCAGACCTTCTTGCCGTGAAGGGTGCCGCAGTGCCACATGCCCGCGTGGCCGGGGGCGGTGGACACCGGGAACCCGGGAATGTCCTCATACGCAATGGATTTGCGGTCTTCCAGAGCCTCGGCATAGTCGCCCAGGCCGCTGCCCAGCACCACGCCGATCTCCGCTTCCCCGCAGGCATTGCGGATGGCGTCGGCGGCGGTGTGAAGGCTGTTCATGTATTCCTGCTTGGTCATAGGTATCCCTCCGTGATGAATTGATCAGAGTTTGTCAGCAAAGCTTTCTGCACCAAAGCGTTCTTCCAGGCCGAAAATCTCCGCCACGGTGGCGGCGATATCCGCATAGGAGCCGCGGGTGCCGATATCGGTCAGGCCCTGCATGCCCTTGTGCCAGCAAAGGATGGGGATGTACTCCCGGGTGTGATCCGTACCGGTATGGACGGGGTCGCAGCCGTGGTCGGCGGTGATGATGAGCAGGTCGTCCCCGGTCATGAGGGCCTTGATCTGGTCAAGCCGCTGGTCAAAGTACTCCAGCGCCTTGCCGTAGCCCATCACGTCCCGGCGGTGGCCGTAGACGGAGTCAAAATCCACCAGGTTCACGAACACAAAGCCGGTGAAGTCCTTCTGCATCACGCTGAGCAGGGAATCCACACAGGCGGGATTGCCTGCGGCGTGGTCGCTTTCGCTGAGGCCGCGCATGCAGAAAATGTCCTCAATCTTGCCGATGCCCATAGTATAAATGCCTTTTTCGCTGAGCTTATCCAGCAAGGTGGGGCCGATGGGCTCCAGGGAGAAGTCACGGCGGCGGCCTGTGCGCTGGAAGGCTCCGCTCTTTTCGCCGATGAAGGGCCGGGCGATGACGCGGCCCACGGCGTGCTCGCCCTGGAGGATGTCCCGGGCGATCTGGCAGTAGCGGTACAGCTCCTCCACGGGGACCACGTCTTCATGAGCTGCGATCTGGAACACGCTGTCGCCGGAAGTGTAAACGATGAGCGCGCCGGTACGCATGTGCTCCTCGCCCAGCACGTCCAGGATGGCGGTGCCGCTGGCGGGATAGTTGCCAAGCGTCTTGCGGCCGGTGCGGCGCTCAAACTCGTCCATGACCTCGGCGGGGAAACCTTCCGGGTACAGGGGGAAGGGGCGCTCCAGCTTGAGGCCCATCAGCTCCCAATGGCCGGTGGTGGTGTCCTTGCCGGCGGACTGCTCCGCCGCACGGCCGAACACGCCTGCGCCCTCGGCAGGCACGGGATATTCCAGCCCGGGAATGTTGCCCAGGCCCATCTTTTCCATGTTGGGCAGGGCGGGCTTGGCATGTTCCCAGATATGCCCCAAAGTGTTGGAACCGGCGTCTCCGTATTTTGCGGCGTCAGGCAAAGCGCCCGCGCCCACGCTGTCCAGAACGATCATAAAAACTCTCTTCATGGTTGGCACCTCCATATGTCTATTTTACACCCGGCAATGGGAAAAGAAACCATTTATTGCATTTTCAGGCGTTTGCGCACCTCGCGGCGCTGACGGCCCTCCTCAAAGTCACGCTTCTCCTGCTCCGTTTGTAGGTCCAGCATGGGCACCTGGGTGGGCTTGCCGTTATCGTCCAGGGCCACCATGGTCAGATAGGCCCGGTTCACCAGCTTGGCGTCGTGCTCGCTGCCGAAATACTCTACCCAGGTCTCCACGCAGACTTCCATGCTGGTATTGCCCACGTAGGTCACCCGGCCCACCAGTTCCACCGTGTCGCCCAGGTTGGCGGGGGCCAGGAAGGACAGGTGATCCACCGCGGCGGTCAGCACCTCAGAGTGGCAATGCCGCTTGGCAGCCACTGCCGCCACTACGTCGATCCACTCCATCAGCCGTCCGCCGAAAAGATGGTAAGAGGCGTTCACGTCCATGGGCATGACGATGTGCACCTGGTTGGCTTTGCTGAGGCTGGCGGCCCGGCGGGGCCGTTCATTGGGCTGGCTCATAGGTTCAAGTCCTTTCATTGGGGAGATTCTTCCGCCTCGATGCGGGAAAGCAGGCTGACGTACCGCTGATCCAGCAGTTCCGGGTCAAAGCCGGTCAAAAACAGCAGCTTCCGCACGGGCATGGGATGGGTTTTGATCAGGTCGGGGTATTTGTCCATCAGGAACAGAAGCAGCCCCTGGAAGGACAGGTTGTGCTTCAGCTCCACGTCAATCTGGGTGCGGTCGGCAATTTCCGTGGCCATCCGCCGAAGGGCCCAGGTGGGGGCGACAATGAACGAAGGATCCGGCACGCCGTCCACCGTGGCAATGTGGATGTGCCTGTCCATCAGATGGGAAAAATCCGGCTTGGCGTCCGGGCAGACGGGGTGGCGCAGGGCGTCCATGTCCACCCAGGCCAGGTGGCTCACGTCCGGGTGCTGGCGGGCGGTGCGCTCCATCAGCAGGATTTTGTTGCGCTGGAACCAGTCGCGGCGGGTCATCCCCCTGCGGAGATACTCCGTGGGCAACAGGTTGTTTTCCGGATAGCTGCGGGCGTTGGGGCACATGGCGCGAAGCTGCCGCTCCAGCACGCCGCCGGTGTACAGGTACAGGGGCAAATTTTTCAGGTGATGCAGGAACCCAAACCGGAGCGCGTAATGCAGCGCGGGCCGACGGGCCTCCGGCAGATCCACAAACGCCGTGCAAAGCATGGGCGCCACGGCGGGGCCTTTCAGCGCCTTGCCGATGTCCAGCTTCCAGGGGGGCATCTTTTGCGGATAGGTGTTTTCCGTGGTGAACAGGCCCAGGTTGGTTCTGAGGCCCGCCCGCTGCTGGTCGTAGCGGAAGCCTGCCAGCTGTTCAAACCGGGCGATGGTGGTGCCGGGCAAAACGTCCTGCACCGGCCGCTGCAGATAGGTGGGCAGTTGCGGGCCCACAGGCCAGAGGGGCGCGCAGTCCAGCGCGTAGACCGGCACCGCCGCCACGTAGGCCGCAAAGCTGAGGGTCTCCGGCCGGAGATCCATCTTGCCAAGAACCTCCCGGCGGCCCATCAGAAACGCGGGGTTGACCACCAGCGTAGGCACCGGGGCCTGGCTGCACACCAAGGGCAGGCCCTTTTGCAGCTGCACTCCGTTTGAGCCAAAGGACTCGGACAGGGCGGGCAGGTACGCCTGGGGGGCCGTCTTTCCCCCATCGTCGCCGATGATGGCTGTCATCAGGGGCGCTTTGGCGGGAATCTTGCCGTAGCGGCTCATCAGCTGATGATCCCACCGGGGCGCAAAGTCGTATTCGCCGCTGAGGGCCAGGAAATGGGTGGCGTCGCCCAGGTGTTCTGCCACATTGGAAAGGCCGCCCCGCTCGCCGTAAAACACAAATACAGCCGGGTCAAGGCCCATTTCCGGCAGGGCGTCCAAAACGAATTTCTGCATCCGTTTCGGCAGCGCAAACCGAAGCCCGGACGGGCTTCCCGCACGCTTTACAGCCCATGCCACGCTGCGCAGAGCTGCGCCTTCGTTGGGCATGTTCAAAAACGCAACCAAAAGGCGGCTTAGCGGCATGGTCTCATCTCCCTATATCTTTTCCGTTTCCGTTCCCTTCCATCATAAGGAAAATGTGGAAAAATGTCAATGCGCAACAGCGCGTGCGCATGCCTCGTCAGAAATTTTTACACAAAAAGAAGCCGCTTCACAAACTGTGAAACGGCTTCGGATTTGAAATTAGTACATGCCGCCCATGCCGGCGCCGCCAGCGGGAGCAACGGGTTCGGGAGCGGGAATATCGGCCACAAGGCTTTCGGTGGTCAGCACCAGGGCAGCCACGCTGGAGGCGTTCTGCAGAGCGGAACGGGTCACCTTGGTGGGGTCGATGATGCCGCGCTCGATCATGTCAACATACTCGCCCTTGAGAGCGTCGAAGCCATAGCCGGGCTTGCCGGAGTTCTTCACGTTCTCCACGATCACGCTGCCGTCGATGCCGGCGTTCTTGCTGATCTGGCGCAGGGGCTCTTCCAGGGAGCGGAGGATGATTTCCACGCCGGTCTTGGCGTCGCCGGTGTAGTTGTCCAGCTGGGCCTTGACGGAGGGCAGAACGCTCATCAGGGCGATGCCGCCGCCGGGCACGATGCCCTCTTCCACAGCAGCGCGGGTAGCAGCCAGAGCGTCCTCGATGCGGAGCTTGCGTTCCTTCATCTCGATCTCGGTAGCGGCGCCCACCTGGATGACGGCCACGCCGCCGGCCAGCTTGGCCAGGCGTTCCTGGAGCTTCTCACGGTCGTAATCGCTGGTGGTGTCTTCAATCTGGGCGCGGATGGAGCCAACGCGGGCGTCGATATCAGCCTTGCTGCCGGCGCCTTCCACGATGGTGGTGTTTTCCTTGTCCACCTTGACCTGACGGGCGGTGCCCAGCATGTCGATGGTGGTTTCCTTCAGTTCCAGGCCCAGCTCTTCGCTGATGACGGTACCGCCGGTCAGGATGGCGATGTCGCGGAGCATTTCCTTGCGGCGGTCGCCGAAGCCGGGAGCCTTGACGGCCACGCAGGTGAAGGTGCCGCGCAGCTTGTTGACAACCAGGGTGGCCAGAGCCTCGCCCTCGATGTCCTCAGCAATGATCAGCAGCTTGCGGCCGGACTGCACAACGGCTTCCAGCACGGGCAGGATCTCCTGGATGTTGCTGATCTTCTTATCGGTGATCAGGATGAAAGGATTGTCCAGGATGGCTTCCATCTTGTCGGTATCGGTAACCATGTAGGCGCTGGCGTAGCCGCGGTCGAACTGCATGCCTTCCACGGTGGTCATTTCGGTCTTCATGGTCTTGCTTTCTTCCACGGTGATAACGCCGTCGTTGCCCACGGTTTCCATGGCCTCGGAGATCAGCTTGCCAATCTCTTCGTCGCCGGCGGAAATGCTGGCAACCTGGGCGATGGACTGCTTGCCGGTGATGGGCTGGCTCAGCTTGGCCAGGCCTTCCACGGCGGCGGCCACGCCAGCCTCGATGCCCTTCTTGAGCACCATGGGATTGGCGCCGGCAGCCAGGTTGCGCAGGCCTTCACGAATGATGGACTGGGCCAGCAGGGTGGCGGTGGTGGTACCGTCGCCGGCCACGTCGTTGGTCTTGGTGGAAACTTCCTTCACCAGCTGGGCGCCCATGTTCTCAAAGGGGTCTTCCAGCTCAATTTCCTTGGCGATGGTCACGCCGTCGTTGGTGATGAGGGGAGCGCCGAACTTCTTGTCCAGCACCACGTTGCGGCCCTTGGGGCCAAGGGTGATCTTCACGGTATCGGCCAGGGCGTTAACGCCTTTTTCCAGTGCGCGGCGTGCTTCCTCGCCGTATTTGATCTGCTTTGCCATAATGGTTTCCTCCTAAAAAATCAATGGGTGATGCGATTTTCCGCTACGAAAAAATTATTCAACGGTAGCCAGAATATCGCTCTGACGGACAATTTTCAGCTCCTGGCCGTCAATCTTCACATCGGTGCCGGCGTACTTGCTGTAAATGACCTTGTCGCCAACTTTGATGTTCATCACGATGTCCTTGCCATCCACATTGCCGCCGGGGCCAACGGCCAGCACTTCGGCCATCTGGGGCTTTTCCTTGGCGGTACCGGTCAGCAGGATGCCGCTCTTGGTGGTTTCTTCCATCTCAATGTCCTTAATGACCACACGGTCGCCCAAAGGCTTCACAGTCATGTTTGTAACCTCCTACATCAGTAGTTGTTTTACATTTTAGCACTCAGCACATTTGAGTGCTAACAACCTTTGTTAGTTTACGTTATTTTCGCTGGATAAGCAACCAATTTTTGGCCCAAAATTTACAAAATTTGGATGAATTTTTTTGAAAACCACAATTACAAACCTTCATATCTTGTTTTTTCTTCTGTTTGCTTCTGTTTTTGTGGTTTTTCTTTCGTTTTTGATTTTGATGCTACTCACTTTCCGCCGTCCGTGGTACAATAGCAGCACATTCCGGACAATAAAGGAGAATGCCCTTTGCCCTCCCCCACCCAACTGCTTCTCACCTGGTATGACCAAAACAAGCGGGATCTGCCCTGGCGCAGGGACAAAGATCCCTATCATATCTGGCTGTCTGAGATCATGCTCCAGCAGACCCGGGTTGAGGCCGTGAAAGGCTATTACGCCCGGTTTCTGGCCCTTTTCCCCGATGTCCAGGCCCTGGCGGACGCCTCCACCGAGGACGTGCTGAAGGCCTGGGAGGGACTGGGCTACTACAGCCGCGCCCGGAACCTGCACAAGGCGGCCAAAGAAGTGACGGACAAATGGCAGGGCCATTTCCCCGACACCTACGACGGCCTCCTCTCTCTGCCCGGCGTGGGCCCCTACACCGCCGGAGCCATTGCCAGCATTGCCTTTGACCGGGCCGTGCCCGCCATCGACGGCAACGTGTACCGGGTCATGAGCCGCTTCCAGGGCGTGCGGGAGGATATTGCTGCGCCCAGCGTGCAGAAAACCATCCGCCAGGAGGTCGTGCAGCTGCTGAACACCCATCGCCCCGGCGACCTGAACCAGGCGCTGATGGAGCTGGGCGCGACGGTCTGCACGCCCACGTCGCCCAAGTGCGATAGCTGCCCCTGGCAGTCCCTTTGCGATGCCTTTTCCGAGGGCGACATGGAGCAGCTTCCCGTCCACGAGAAAAAGAAGCCGCCGAAGATCATCCCCATGGCCGTCGGCATGGTTACATATAATAGGAAGATTCTCGTGTCAAAACGTAACCAGAAGATGCTCCAGGGCATGTATGTCTTCACTCTTCTGGAGGACGAGACCCGCCCGGAAGTCTGCCAGGATTTGCTCAATGAAATGGGCCTCCGCTGCAGCTTTGTGAAAAAGCTGGGCGAAGGCCGCCACGTGTTTACGCACCGCGTGTGGGAGATGGAATATCTCCATTTTGAACTGTCTGAACTACCGGAGGACGCTGTGCTCAGCAGCATGAACGCTTTCCTGGCGGATGCATCTCAGCTGGCAGCTTTGCCCATTCCGTCCGCCATGAAGGAAGCATGTAACCACGCCATGAAGCTGATTGGCAGAGAAAAAAACGGCAAAAGTTAAGCTTCTTCAGGCATAGGCAGCCGGGCGACGCCGCTGTCCACCGCCGCCTGAGCCACGGCCCGGGCCACGGCCTTGCCCACTCTGGGATCAAAAGCCTGAGGCAAAATGTAACCAGGCCGCAGTTCCTCCGGGCTGACCAGTCCGGCGATGGCATAAGCCGCCGCCACCTTCATTTCCTCGTTGATGTCCCGGGCCCGCACGTCCAGCGCGCCCCGGAAAATGCCGGGGAAGGCCAGCACATTGTTGATCTGGTTGTCAAAATCGCTGCGGCCGGTACCCACCACCTTGGCCCCGGCTTCCAGAGCCATGTCCGGCATGATTTCCGGCGTGGGGTTGGCCATGGCCAACACGATGGGATCCTTGGCCATGGAACGAACCATCTCCTGGGAAACCAGGTTGGGAGCGCTGACGCCCACAAAAGCGTCGGCGTTTTTCATTGCGTCCGCCAGATTGCCGCGAAGGCCCTTGCGGTTGGTCTGCCGGCTCAATTCCAGCTGGGCAGAAGTCAGATTGCCCTTGTCGGGATCCAGAATGCCTTCCCGGTCCACCAAAATCAGATCGCCGATGCCGAACTGCAACAGCAGCCTGGCAATGGCGCAGCCGGCGGAACCCGCGCCGTTGATCACGCAGGTGATGTCCTTCATGTCCTTGCCCACCACCCGGGCGCCGTTGAGCAGCGCAGCCGCCACCACCACGGCAGTGCCGTGCTGGTCGTCGTGGAAAACGGGAATATCGCAGATTTCCTTCAGGCGGCGCTCCACCTCAAAGCAGCGGGGCGCAGCGATATCCTCCAGGTTAATGCCGCCAAAGCTGCCGGAAAGCAGGTAAATGGTGCGCACCAGCTCGTCCACGTCCTTGGTTTTCAGGCACAGGGGAATGGCGTCCACCCCTCCGAATTCCTTGAACAGCACACATTTGCCCTCCATGACCGGCATACCTGCCTCGGGGCCGATATCGCCCAGGCCAAGAACTGCGGTGCCGTCGGTGATGACCGCCACCAGATTGTGCCGCCGGGTTAGCTCGAAGGACTTGTCCACATCCTTATGGATGACCATGCAAGGCTCGGCAACGCCGGGGGTGTACGCCAGAGACAGCGCTTCCCGGTCCTGCACCCGCGCACGGACCGCCACTTCCACCTTGCCCGCCCACTCATAATGCTTTGCAAGAGACTGTTGTCTGATATCCATACATTCTCACCTGATTTTCTTAGAATCGCCGGTTATTTTATCATTTTTTCCTCTCCTTGGCAACGTTTCCGCCCGCTGGAATAAAATGACCTCTGGCGTTCCTTTTTCATTTGTTTTCACAGAGATAAAAAAACCTCTCATTTTCTTTATTTTCTTTGTTTTTTTGACTTGACGGAGAGCAAAAAAATAAGTAAAATATAGGAAAGAAATTTTGCAATATTTGGCTGGAGGTGCTAACCTTGAGCGCGACGATAGATCAACGCTTCTCAAAGAAAAAAATGGCTCTGTTATGCCTTGTTTTCATGCTGTTTTTATGCATGTACACCTGCTATGCACTGCTTCTGCCGGAGGCTTCCGGCATTGTGGTGTTCCAGTCCAACGGAACCACCATCGATGCCAGCCACGCAGACCAGGGCTATATTATGGTGCGCCAGGATCCGACAAATAAACCCCTGAAACTGCGCTTATCCTATGGCAAAAACACCCTCACCTACGACCTGAACTCCGAGGGCGAGTATGAAGTCTTCCCCCTGCAGATGGGCAGCGGCAAGTACAGCGTACAGATTTTTGCCCAGGCCAAAGGAAAGAAGTTCAGCAACGTTTCCTCCACCAAGTTTGACGCCACCCTGGAAAGCGACCTGACCCCCTACATGTACCCCAACCAGTACGTGAACTTTACCGCAGAAAGCCCCGTGATCCAAAAGGCCGACGAGCTTTGCGCAGGCCTGACCACCGACCGGGAAAAGGTGGATGCCATCGTCAATTATGTGACCACCACCATGGTGTACGACTACCAAAAGGCCGCCACCGTCACCTCCGGCTACCTCCCTTGCCCGGACAACACCTTGTTTGAAAAAACCGGCATCTGCTTTGACTTTTCCTCTCTGATCGCCGCCATGCTTCGTTCTCAGGGCATTCCCACACAACTGACCATCGGCTATGCGGACAGAACCTACCACGCCTGGAACACCATCTACGTTGACGGCCAATGGACCATCATCGACGCAACGGCCACCATCTGCAATACTTTCGTATCCAGATATACCGTTGAACGCTTTTATTGACAATCCATTTTCTTGAGGAGGATACTGAATATGAGTGAAAAAAACATTTTGTCCGGCGATGAGCTTTCCATCCTGTGCGAACAAATCGCCCTGATTTTGCGCGGCGGTCTGCCTATGCACGACGGTGTGGAGGCTCTGTGCCAGGGTTATAAGTCCACCCGCTACGCCGAGGCCTTCGACAAGCTGAGCGAGACCGTTCTCATGAGCGGCAGCCTCTACGAGGGCCTGAAGGACGCCGGTATCTTCCCCAAATATATGCTGGAAATGACCCAGATCGGCGAAAAGACCGGTGAACTGGACAACGTCATGGAAGGCCTGAGCAAGTATTACAGCAACGAAGCCCGCAACCAGCGGTCCATCCGCAGCGCCATTTTCTACCCGCTGCTGTTGATCGTGATGATGGCGGTGCTCATCGGCGTGCTGATTGCTCAGGTTTTGCCCATTTTTGACGATGTTTTCTCCAGCTTCGCAGGCAACTCCGGCGCCGCATCCTGGATGAACATCGCCATGAACGCCGGCAAGGTGGTTCTGATCGTTGCCGGCGTGCTGATTGTTCTGTTCCTGGGCCTGCTCATCGCCCTGAAGCTGGATAAGAGCCAGACCGTCAAGCAGTGGCTGACCAAGACCTTGCCCCCCATCCGCAAGCTGAACCAGAAGCTGAACGCCACCCGTTTTGCCTCCTCCCTGGCCATGATGATGCGTAGCGGCTATCCCCTGGACCAGAGCCTGGAAATGATGAAGGGCCTGTTCACGGACAAGGAAATGCAGGAAAAGATGACCAAGTGCTACGACATGGTATCCGAGGGCCAGGATTTTGCCGATACCGTGGAGAAGCTGGAAATTTTCGAGCCCCTGCACAACCGCATGATCCACATGGGCAGCAAGGCCGGCCAGACCGACCACGTCATGGGCACCCTTGCCGACCTGTATTCCGAAGAGCTGGACAACCAGATCAACCACCTTGTTTCCATCATTGAGCCCACTCTGGTGGCGCTCATGTCCCTGATCATCGGCGCGATCCTGCTGGCAGTCATGCTGCCTCTGCTCAGCGTCATGGGCAGCATCTGATCCTGTCCACATTTTTCTGAAAGAAGGGAGGACGTGTCATGGAACAAGCCAAAAAAGCTTCTAAATCCGTCCTTCGGGGATTTATCATCACCGGCGTGGTCTTTCTTTTGACCGTGGCGCTCTTTGGCCTGGGCGCATCCGCCATCAACTCCAAAAGCGACGAGGAACAGGCTGAGGCTCTGGAAGAGTCCGTCCGCCGCTCCGTGGTGCTTTACTATGCCATCGAGGGCCGCTATCCCTCCAGCGTGGAGGAGCTGAAAGAAAACTATGGCCTGCGTTACAACGAAGACCAGTTCATCGTCAGCATTCATTCCAATTTCACCGATAACCTTCTGCCCGACATTTTTGTCATGCCCGTTGGAGGTGAAAACGAATGAGCCAGCAGCGCAGTACCAAGGATACTTCCCAGCATAACATCACCAGCATTTTCGTTTTCTTCCTGATCGGCCTGTTCGCCGTGCTGGCCGTTACCCTGACGGTCATCGGCGTGCGGGCTTACAACCGGGTCAGCGCAGCATCCGTCAATAACAGCAACGGCCAGGTGGCTTTGAGCTACATCCTCAACAAGGTTCACGCAGGCAACGGCCTGATGTCCTCCGAGGAAGAGGCAGAATCCCTTGTGCAGCTGAAAAATTTTGACGGCACCGACGTGCTGTGCCTGGGCGAAAAAAGCGACTGGGGCACCTACTGGACCTACATCTACTACCAGGACGGCGCGCTCCGGGAATGCTACACCAGCGCCGAGGAGGACTTCGCCTCCGTGAAGGACGCAGGCTCCGTGATCTGCGAGCTTGCCTCCATTGAGATGGTTCAGGAAAAGCCCGGCCTGCTTCACATTACCACTACCCAGCCCGATGGAGAAAGCCGGAGCCTTTACATCGCCCTGCGGGGAGAGGAGGGCACGAAATGAAGAACTACAAGGGAAATTCCCTCCTGATTGAGCTGATTATCGTGCTGCTGTTCTTTGCCCTGTCCCAGACCGTGGTGGTGAGCATGTTTGCCGCCGCCCATGACAAGGCCGAGCACAGCGTGATGCTTTCTTCTGCCCTCACCTTCAGCGAGAGCGTGGCCGAACGCCTGACCCTGGAAGACAATCCGGATGCCGCCCTGCAGGAAGCCGGTTTTGCCGGCAGCGACGGCATTTACACCTACACCGACCCCCACGGCTACGACGTGCAGGTCACCATGCGCCGGGAAGAAAAGCCCGCCGGTGAAATGCTGTACATCACCGTGACTGCCCTGCACGACGGCGAGGAGCTTCTCACCCTTCCCGTGCAGAACTACATGCCGAAGGAGGCCGCGCAATGAGCCGTTCTGAATCGCAACCCCGTATCGGCGTGGGCATTCCCTCCGTTCTGATGGTCCTGGTGGTTCTGGCCATGGCCGCCCTTTGCATGCTCAGCTATTCCAGCGCCACCTCCACCGAAAGCATGACCCAGCGCAACGTGGATGTAGCTTCCGGTTACTACCGTCTTTCTGCGGAAGTCCAGGAGCGCCTGGCCCAGCTGGACGAGCAGCTGGCCGCCAATCAGGGCGACTACTCTGCCGTGACCGTTGACGGCGTTCAGTTTTCTTCTGAAGAAGGCAAGGATCCTTCCTTCCTGCTGACCGTCCGCGAAGGTGAAAAATCCATCGTGGCAGAGGGCATCCTCACGCCCGACCAGCCCTTGCGCTACCGCGTGCTGGCTTATTACACGCAGAACGTGTCCGCCGAAGAAGAGGCCCCCTATCTGGAACTGATGGGAGGCCAGGATTGATGGAAGATGTAAAGGCCGTCCTCACGTCCATTCTTGAAAAAACGCTGGAAATCAGCGGTTCCGACGTATACATCATTCCTGGCTCTCCCGTGACCGCCAAGGTGAACGAGACCCTTTCTCACCTGACGGAAAACCGCATGAGCACCCAGGATTGCAGCGATATCATCCACGAGATCTATCAGCTGGCCCACGGCCGTTCCCTCGCCACCCTGGAAACCGAGGGCGACGACGACTTCTCCTTTGGCATGGCCAAAATCGGCCGTTTCCGCTGCAACGCCTTCAAGCAGCGCGGCACTCTGGCTGCGGTGCTTCGTCTTGTGCCCTTTGACCTGCCCGATCCCAAGACCATGGGCATCCCCGATGTGGTTATCGGCCTGGGCAAACTGCGCCGCGGCATGGTGCTGGTCACCGGCCCCGCAGGCAGCGGCAAGAGCACCACGCTCAGCTGCATCATCGACCGCATTAACAGCGAGTCCACCGGCCATATCATTACGCTGGAGGATCCCATCGAGTTCATCCATCCCCACAAGAACTGCCTGGTCACCCAGCGGGAAATCCTCAACGATACCCGCAACTTCGCCCACGCCCTGCGCAGCGCGCTGCGTCAGGCGCCGGACGTGATCCTCCTGGGCGAAATGCGTGACTTTGAAACCATCCAGACCGCCCTCACCGCATCGGAAACCGGCCATTTGCTGCTGAGTACCCTGCACACCGTGGGCGCGGCCAAGACCATCGACCGTATTGTGGACTCCTTCCCCGCCGCCCAGCAGCAGCAGGTGCGCATGCAGCTTTCCATGGTTCTGCAGGCCGTGGTCAGCCAGCAGCTAATCCCCACCGTGGACGGCGGCGTGGTGGCCGCTTTCGAAATCATGCTGGTGGATCACGCCATCGCCAACATGATCCGCGAGGGCAAGGTGCACCAGATGGACAACGCCATTTACGCCGGCGCGTCCCAGGGCATGATCACCATGGACAACGACATCCTGCGCCTCTACAAGGCGGGCCGCATCACCAAGGACAACGCCCTGATGTACGCCACCAACCCGGATGTGCTGGCCAAAAAGCTGGGTTGATCCTCCCCCACTTTCCTTTTCATCCACCGCGAAACAACGGTGGATTTTTTGCATCATCAAGCGAAAGGATGAACAGCCATGACCCCTCTCCAGGCCCTTACCCTGGCGGAACAACTGGGCGGACGCGACAGGCTGAACTGCATTGCGGAGTTGGACAGATCGGCCGCGGAGCACACCCCGGCGGCGGATACCCCTCTTGGCGGAATGCCCGTGCTGGTGAAGGACAACATCGATGTGCGCGGCATGCACACCACCGCCGGAAGCCTTGCCCTGGGCGATAATCTGGCGACGGAGGATGCGCCAGTCATCGCCAATTTACGCAAAAACGGCGCGATCCTCCTGGGCAAAACCAACATGACGGAGTTTGCCAATTTCACCACGCAAGGCATGCCTGGCGGATATAGCAGCCGCGGCGGTCAGGTTGTCCACGCGGTCAACCCGGCGCTGAGCCCGTCCGGCTCCTCCAGCGGGTCGGCGGTGGCGGTGGCTGCGGGCATCGTTCCTGCGGCCGTGGGTACAGACACCTCCTTTTCCGTTGTGGCCTGCGCCCAGCACAACGGCATCTGCGGCCTGAAGCCGCCTGCGGGCGCGCTGTCTTCCCAGGGCATCATTCCTATTGCCAGAACGCTGGACAGCGCCGGCTCCCTGGCAAACAACCTGACGGACTGCTTGCGGCTTTATTCCGCTATGCGGGACGATCCTCTGCCCGCGCTTGAAGCCCTGCCTGTGAACGGGCTGAAGATTGGCGTCAATACGGCCAACCAGGAGACGGTCTCCGACGGGCAAAAACAGTTTCTGAGCGATTTCCTGCGAACCCTGCGTTCCTGCGGTGGGGCTGTGCAGTCCATCTGCCAGGAGCCCGCACCTCTGCTGCCGGTCGTGATGAAATACGAATTTCGCCCCCACCTGGAGGATTATTTGCGGACGTCGGCAGCTTCCCGGAAAACCCTGGCGGAGATTGTGGCGTTTTATGAAGCCCATCCGGAAGCCATGAAATACGGCATCAACCTTCTGAAAGCGGCCCTGGAGGACACGCCCGGCGGCCTGCAAAGCCCGGTCTACCTGGACGCCATGGAAAACCGGCGCATCGCCATCAAAAAAACGGCGCAGGAGCTGTCCGGCCTGGACGCCGTTATCATGACCGGCCCCACCAGCATCATGCATTTCTGCGGGTTTGCTTCGCTTTGTATCGTCGGCCATAGAAAGAATGCCGACGGCATGCGCCGGGGACTGATTCTTTATGGTTCAGACGAGATCCGCCTCTACCGGGCGGCCCTTGCCCTGGAAAAACTTCTAAAGAACATAGCATAACAAAACCCCCGGGAGCGTCCGTCCCGGGGATTTCTTTGTTCATCTTTCCTTTTTCATAAACCGGCTCAGCCCGTTCAGCGGCCTGTCCTGCCGGGGCTGGGGCTGCTCCGGCTCGTCCTGGGCCAGGCTGAGCAGCCGCACCAGCTCGCCGTCGGAGGGGCGCTGGGCAGGGTCGGCGCTGAGCATCCGCTGCACCGTGTCCCGATAGTCCGCAGGCAGCGCCCAGCTCAGGTGGATGGGCGCGCCGTCCAGGGCTGCCTCGTACAGATAGGCGTATTTCCCATCGATCCTGGGCAAACAACCCGCCCAGAACCAATGGATCATCGCCCCGAAGGCGAAGGTGTCGATAGCGGTGGTCAGCGGGATCTCCTGTCCCGCCATGCGGAGAAAGGCCTCCGGGGCCAGGTACACCGGGTCGCCCTCCATTTCCCGGGGCGACGGCGGCTCGTTCAAAAGGAAGCCGCTGTCCAGGTCGATGAGCCGGGCCTCGCAGCCGGCAAAGCCCTTGCGGATCAGCACATGCTCCGGCTTCAGGTCGGCGTGGACGATGTCCTGCATATGCAGCCGCTGGAGGCACAGGGCCAGGTTCAGCAGCAGCTGCCGTTTTTCCCGGGCGGTCAGGTCCGGATCCTTGCTGCCGCTCAGCTCCTGGCTCACTTCCTCGCTGACGGAGTAATACCGGCCGTCGTAGCGGAAAAAGTCCAGCACGGGCACCAGCGTATCGCCAATGACCAGCGACATGGCGCTGTACAGCCGCTGCTTGCGGCCCTCAAACCTGCGGCAGCGCTCGATTTGCTTCTGCCGGAGATCCGGCTTGCCGCCGGCAACGGGGAACACCGGGCTGAGGAATTCCTTGAGGAAGAACCTTTCTCCCCCACGGACGGCAATGGCCCAGCGCGCGCTGCCGCTGCCCGCAGTCTTCAGCGGCGTCAGCAGCCTATAAGCGCCAATCGTCCGTTCCATTGCCGGTCACCTCCCACCGTTCATATTGGGGCCGATATGCCTGCCAGCAGCGGCGGGCGGTTTCCCTGTCGCAGCCGCTGAGGCGTACCGGGCGGATGAAATGATCCTCCAGGTGTTGTTTTCGTTGGGAATAAAAGGCTTTCATCTGGTCAAAATCATCAAAGCCCATCGGGGCGATGACGATGGTCGCGTCGTCGTGGCTGAGCTTACGCAGGGCACTGCCGAGCTTCCGCTGCCAGGAAGCCATGTCGCTGGCCGCAGCCATGGTGGACAGCAGCATCATTTCCAGTTCCATGGGGGTGGGCAGGCAGGAGTATCCGCCGTCGGTCAGCACCAGCATCAGGCAGGGGCCGGGGGCGGAAAACCGCCTGAGATGCAGCTGAATGGGCTGGTCTGCGCTCAGGCACAGGGACAGGGCGGAGTCGCCGTACAGGCGCTCGAACACGTCCAGGGGGCTTTTCACGTCGTCCTGGGTGTATTGGTGCAGGCCTTGCGCATCCAGGATGCAGCCCCGGCTGTCCCCCGCCCAGAGGAAACAGCCGTCGGCCAGGTCGCCCCCGGGCCCATGCAGCAGCCCGCAAAGGGTGGTGGGCAAAATCCGCTGCATGCTGCCCACAATCCGCCCCGCTTCCATGTGATTTTTCTGGGCAAATTTCTGAAACTGCTTTTCCATCCCCTGCTGCAAATCCATCTGCAGCCTTACGCCCTCCATGGCGGACAGGGGGCAGGAAAGGCCCTTCGTGGCCCATTGCTTCATGGTGCGGGCCGCCAGCCGGGAGGCCGCGTACGCGCCGGTGTGGCCCTTAAGGAGGGGATATCGCCGGCTGCCCAGGCCGCCGCAGCCGTCCGCCACGCAGATCATGCCGCTGCCGCCTGTCTGGCTGAGTACAGCAAAGCTATCCTCCCCCTGGCGGGAGAGGATAGCGTGATTGACAATCAAGTACGGTAGAATGGCTTTTGCCTCCCAATCAGATGGTATTGCAAACGGCGTCCAGTACCTGCCGGTATTCCACTTCTTCCAGACCTTCGCTGACGGTCTGCACATGAATGACCTGGCCCCACTCGGAGGAAATGCGGCTCCAGGAGGGGGCGTCCGGGGCGAAAATGAGCAGGCGCTTGGCGTTTTCGTCCATGCGGCCGCCCAGCTGCTCGTCCTCCCACCAGAGGGTCAGCTCGTCGAAGTTCTCCGCCATGCCTTCCGGATACCAGGGGGCGATTTTTCCGTGGCCCAGGTCGTGGGTGGGGGCGTCGCTCCAAACCACGATGATGTGCCGCTTCTTAATGCCCTCACGGGTCCAGTCGCTGCGGATGGCGTAGCCCAGGGCTTCCAGGCCGTCCTCGGGGATGTCCCCGCCGCCCTTGGCGGTGATGCCTTCCACGCAGTCGTGGAGCATCTGGGACTCGGCGGGAAGGGTGAAAAAGTCGCTGGAGAGCATGGCTTCCTCGCCGTCTGCGATGTAGTCACGGAAGGCGATCACCTTCACCCGCAGCTGGTTGATCACCTTGTGCTTCTTTTCCATTTCGTCGGTAATATCCCGGTAGAGGTTCAGCGCGTTCTGCTTGACAAAATCAAGTACATGGCGCATGCTGCCGGTGGAATCAATGCAAAAAACCATATCCACGTTGTAAGTCAGCTTATAGCCTTCCAAAATGATGGCCTCCTTTGTTTCTGTTCTTAAATGATAGCATATTTTGGCCTATTACTCAAGATTTTCCTTTGCGGAAAAAGCAGGAAAAACGCCGGTATCACGCGAAGGTTACAATGTTACATTTTTTTCGAAGGCGGGATATTATGAAAGCCAGAAAGATTTTTGGCGTTCTTTTCACCATTCTGGGATCCATGACGGTGTTCCTTTCCCTGGCGGCGCTGATTTTGCCGCTGGTGGCCAACCAGCAGATGAACCTGGTGCTGGAAAGCTTTTACCGTCCCTCGGACAATTTTCTGGTCAATCTGATCAACAGCCTGATGAGCTTTCTGCTGGAAAACTCCGTGCTGATGCTGGTTGGCGGGGCTGCCATTTTGCTGGTGGGTGTGCTGCTGCTTTTGAGCGCCGCCCGTCTGGAGGAAGAGCAGAGCGCCTCCAAACGCAGCGCCGAGCGCGCTCAGGCCGCCCAGCCCCGACCCGCGCCTGTGTGGAAGCGGCAGGCCCCTTCTGCGGACGATGAACCCAACCCCTTCGCCGCCCCGGCCAATGATGCGGCCGACACGCCCCAGGCGCCGGAATACGTGCCGGTGACTGCAGAGCCTGATTTTCAGGTGACCCAGCCGGAGACGGTTGCCCGGCCGTCCGTTTCTGCGCCGCCCAAGCCCCAGCACAGCGAGGAGGACATCGCCGCCATGCTGGCCCCCGCCGAGGAACCCTACGCCATGGGCCCGGACGACGTGTTCTACTCCCCCGGCACGGCCCGCCGGCTGAGCCGAACAGAAGCGCCCCAGCAGTCCTCCCCCACCCCGTTGCAGGAACGGGAGAGCTTCATGCCCCTGTTCTCCACCGCACCGGCTGCAAAGCCCGTCGCCCACGAGGAGGAACCTGTTCCCGCCCCCGTAGCAGAACCGGCCCCCTCGCCTGCCCCTGTCGCCCAAAAGCCCAAGGTGAAAATCAAGAGCACCATGGGAAAGCATACGGTGTGATCCCCCCGCCGCCCGCTGAGTCGGGTGGCTTTTTTCATGCAAAACGCCCCGGACAGTCATCCTGCCCGGGGCGATGATTTGTTTACGGGTTCTCGGGATTTTCGGGAGTATCAGGTGTTTCCGGAGTATCGGGAGTCTCCGGAGTATCGGGAGTCTCCGGGGTATTGGAAGTCTCAGCAGTATCGGGAGTATCCGGGGTATCAGGTGTTTCCGGAGCAGCCTGCACCACGATGGTCACAGTCACGGTGGCGGTGATGCTGGGATCGCTGGCATCCGTGCAGGTAACGGCCAGCACGTAAGTGCCGGGTTCCACAGCGCCGGCTGCGTTCACCACGCCGTTTTCATCGACGGTGAACAGGGCGGCGTGGGCCTCGTTTTCGCTGGTCAGGCTCCACAGATAGCTGCCGCTGCCGCCGGAGGCCAGCAGTTCCACCTTGACGGCCTCGTCATGAGCGAAGGTGTAGCCTTCCTCCACCACCGCCACGGCAATGGGCGGCAGCACAGGATCGGGCTTGTCAATGGTGACGGTGATGGCCTCGGTGGACTTGGTCAGGCCGGAATCGGTGACGGTGACAGTCAGGGTGTAGGTGCCTTCCGCCAGGTCGGCAGAGAGGGCGGTCACCTTGCCGTCCACCACCTGGAAGGCGTCCGCGGGAGCCACGCTCCAAGCATAGCTGCCGGTGCCGCCGGTGGCGCTGACGGTGAAGTCAACCTGACTGCCGCTTTCCCAGGTGTAGGAGGTGTTGTAGCCTCTGAGGGCGATATCCTCCACCACACGGAAGGTGTAGCTGACAGGCTCGGAGATGCCGGCCTTGTTGGTAGCGGTGACGCTGATGGTGTACTCACCGGCAGCAGTAGGCGTGCCGTTGAGGGCGCCGGTGTTGGTGTCCATGCTCATGCCGGAGCACAGGGTTCCGCCCAGAGACCAGGAAGTGATGGGAGCCTCGGTGGCGGTGAACTTCACGCCGCTGATGGGCTGATCCACAAAGAACAGGTTCTGGCTGGGAGCGGCGACCACGGGCTTCTGCTGCACGGGAAGCACGGTAACGGTGTAGTCGCCGAAAGCCGCTTCACCGGCTGCATTGGAAACCTTCACATTGACCTTGAAATCACCATAAGTAGTGGGCTGGCCGGAGATCTTGTTGCCGCTGATGGTCATGCCGGGAATTTCTCCGGTGAGGATCCAGGTGCTGGGCTCGGTGCCGTTGCCGGTGAACTCCACAGCGAAGTCATAACCCACAATGTTATTGCCGCTGGCCTTGGCCTCAAAGCTGCTGTGGGCGACGGCCACAGCTGCAGTGGCGTTGCTTGCCACGGTGCCGCAATAATCGCCAATACCCACGGCCTTGACGGTGATGGCCTTGCCGCCGTCGGCAGCGGTGACGGTGTACTTTTCGCCGGTAGCGACCTCGGTTTCACCGGCGAACCAGTGGAACTCGGCGGTGGCGCCAGCGGGAGAAATAGCAGCCTCCAGGGTGGTGCCTGCGCCGTTCTTGAACACGGGCTGAGCGTCGCCGTTGATGCTGACGCCGGTCAGCTGGATGTTGTTGGTCACAACGCCGGTGCTGGCCACGGCTTCGCCCTCGTAGCTGCCGGTGCCCTTCACCTTCAGCTGGATGGTGCAGCCCTTGAAGCTGTCGTCCAGGATGATGGCGGAATCGGCAAAGGCCTTGACCACGGTGGTGCCATTCATGACGGACCATTCATAGGTCACGGTGGCGGTGGACGGGACCACCTGGGCGCTGAGCTTATCGCCCACGTTGGGAGCGGCCGCAGCGGCAGGGGTGGTTTCGTTGATGATGGTCACGCTGTCGATGGTGCCCTTGGCAGCCACGGCGGCGGTCTCCACGGTCTTAACAGAGCCCTCAAATGCGCCGCTGCCGGTGATGGTCAGCTTCACGGGATAGCCCTTGTCGGCCTCGGCCACGGTGTAGGTGGCGGCGGTGGAGGTCTTGCCGTTCACCTCCCACAGGCAGGTGAAGGTGGCGTCGGCAGGATCGGCCTTGGGGGTGAGCTTATCGCCCACAACGGGGTTCAGGTTGTCCAGGGTGACGCCGTTCAGGGTGCGGTTGTCCTTGACCACAGCGGTGTAGCCGCTGACCGCGCTGCCGGTGTAGGTGCCCACGCCGGTAATGCGCAGCTGCAGGGCACAGCCCGCATCCGCAGAGGTAATGCTGTAAGCGGCGTTGGTGCCCACGGTGGTCACGTTGCCGGCAGCGTCCTTGCGCATCCATTCATAGGTGACGGTGGCGGACGCCGGGGTCACGGTATGGACGGCCAGAATGTTACCGATAACAGGCGACATGTTATTGATGGTCACGCCGCTGACGCTGGTATGCTTGTTATAGGAAAGGAACTCGTTCATCATGTAGCCGACGCGGCTGCCGATCTGGATGTAGTCCCAAACCTCACCCTTCTGGATGATCTTCACCGGCGTGCCCACGCTGTAGGTGCCGATCTTGGAGTAGTTCTTGCCGGGGCCGGTGCGCAGACGCACGCCGTAGCCGTTGGTGCTCCAGACATAGGCATCGCCCACATAAGAGGGAGTGGAGCCGCCGTCCTTGCTGAGGAACTCGGACATCATGTAGCCGGTGGTGCCGTTGATCACGATACGGCACCAATACTTGCCGCTTTCCAGGATCTGGGCGCGGGTACCCACCGGATACTTGGCGATGACCCCGTAGCTGGTGCTGGGGCCCCGGCGCATGCGCACGCCGTAGCCGTTGCCGCTGACCACGGTGGCGTTGGCGTTAGCGGTGCTGGTGTTGATGGACAGATAATCGGAGTACATGTAACCGGTGCGTCCATCGGGGGTCTCGACCCGGTACCAGCTGCCCGCAGAGCCCAGAATTTTGATCTGGGTGCCGGTATAGTAACTGGTGATGGTCTTTGCGTTAAAGGACGCATCGGCCCGGAGGCGGAGCCATCCTCCCACAACGGTTGCATACTGCGTGGCAGCCTGAGCGCTCATCACCGGCAAAAGGCCGACGAGCAGAACGACCGCAAGCAGGGTGGCAATACAGCGTTTCATCGTTTGATCCCTCCATAAAAAAGTCTGTGGCAAAAAGCCAAGGTGGTTTTCACTTATTCTAACGATGTGAGGCCGGCAATTCTTCCCAGCCGTGTAAACAATTGTACAATTTTTTGCAGGGTTTGTAAACCCTTGAAATATCTGGCAATGCGCCCTTTTGTGCCAAAAAGCGCGCCGATTTTTTCCATCCCATCAATCCATGGGGGAGCGAAAAAACCGGCGCACGATATGTTGTTGTTGAAAATCAGGCCTTCTGGGTGAAGCTGGTGTGGCAGCACTTGCAGGTGACGGTCACCACACCCTTTCCCCGGGGCAGGCGCAGCCGGGTCTTGCAGCAGGGGCAGCGGAAATACTTGTACTGCTTGCGGTTCTTAAAGCGGTTGATGGCCTGGCGCAGGCCGGTGGACACGCGCTGCCAGAAGCTGTCAAACCGCTGGGCCTCCGCCTGGCGCTTGGGCAGGTTGCGGCTGAACATGCGGTAGATGGAGAAAAAGTACATACCGTAGCCTGCAGCCATCAGCAGCAGGCACAGTGCAGACAACAGGGTGCTCTGGTTTTTCACAGCCACGCCGCTGAGCAGCGAGCTGATCAAATTCACGATCAGACCGCCCCACAAAAGGGCAAGGCTCAGCCGGTCAGGGCCGTGACGGCCCATCATGAAGCGTTGCAGGGCCAGTTTAATGCGGGTGAAAAAAGGCATAGGCGTCTCCTCCGAAAGGTTCTCAGCAGCCGCAGCGGCAGCAGCAGTTCAGGAACAGGTTGATCATCATGCAGTTGAGGCAGGGGTTGGAGCAGCACAGGGTGGAATATCCCCCGGCGGAGCTCCGGTGGTCATAGCCGAAGCCGGTGGCGTTCAGCTGGGCCAGAAATTCCCGGAAGGCGGGCTCGTCCGGGTTCATGTTCACGGCCCGCTTGGCATCGTCCAGGGCGCGGATGCGGTTGCCCAGGCCCAGGTTTGCCTTGGCGCTCCAGTAATACCATGCCGCCCGGCGGTTGCTGACACCGGCAAGCATGCTGAGGGCGTCATTGTATCGGCCGCTTAAAACGGCGCTGGACGCGCTGCGCAGCTCCGGGTCGTTTTCCGTGTAGGCGGTGGTCTCGTACTGGCGGCGCTGCCCGCCGAACATGCTTCCAAATCCAAAGGGGTCAAACCCAAAGCCACCAAAGGGATTATCATACTGGTCATAGCTTTGCTGGCCCCGGTACTGGCCGTAGCCCTGCTGGCCGCCATAGCTGCGGCTGTAGCCGCCGTAGCTGTTGTAGCTGCCGCTCTGGCCGTAGCTGTCATAGCTCTGCCCGCCGTAGCTCTGGCTGTAGCTCTGACCGCCGGGCTGGTTCTTCTTTTTGACCAGAATGTTATACGCTTCGTTAACTTCCTTCATCTTGGCCTCCGCCTCCGCGGAGCCGCCGTTCAGGTCAGGATGGTATTTCTTGGCCAGCTTGCGGTATGCGGCCTTGATCTCATCGTCCGTGGCGCCGGGGCTGACACCCAGCACCTGATAGGGATCCTTCACTCCTCTGGCCTTCCTTTCTTCTTTTCTTCCTTGGCACGCTTCATATGATAACGCATCCAGCAGCCGGAGTAAAGCACGTTTCTGAGGATGTCTACATCCTGAAGCAGCGGCAGGGTCTCAAACTCCTCCGCGCACTCGCCGATCATCCACTTCATGCTGCTGAGGCACAGCTCCTCAAAATCCTCCTGCCGGCTCATTTCCGCGAAGGGATTGTACCGACCCTTGCGCAGGTCAGCGGGAAGGTCGTCCCAGGCGTCCATCAGGTAGATGAACCTGCCCAGGGCCTCGCCCATATGCTGGAGGCTGTCCGCCCATTCGTCCTCCCGCCAGCGGTAGATGGCTCCCAGCATCCGCCCTGTCAGGTTGGCCAGAAGGTCCGGCTCCGGCTGACCTGTCTGCTCGATGCGGCGGATTTCCGCAAGGCACTCTTCCAGCAGGCGGCATTTGTCGGGATAGTCGGCCTTCACCTTTTCGTAGGCCTTGCGCAGGGCCTTTTCCCCCTGACGGCCCGCCAGGCTGCCCTCGTCCTGGCAGTCGTCCCGGCACTTGTGGTAGCTCAGGGCGATGTTCATATCCGCGCAGTAGGCGGCGAAGGGGTTGTCCACAAAATCGTGGGGGCGGAAAGGATGGGGCGCGCAGCGTTCCTTGCCGTTCTTTTCCTCCGGCTCGTAAAGAGATGTTAGCAGGATGTAAAGAAAGGTTGCGTCATAGCTGAGGGTAAGCCGGCTCAGGCTGCCGTGGCGCAGGCGCAGGGCGCGGCAAAGCCCGCAGTAAAACGCCCGGTAGCGTTCCTGCTGCTCCTTTCTCAGCCCATCCTTGGCGATGGTCACATACCCGAACACGCCCGTCCCTCCCCTCTTTTGCGATCAGTTTCCGTCCGAATAATCCGCGTCCATGGCGCCGTCGGAGTCATCGGCGGCCCGGTTGTTCACATACCGCCCGGCCGATTCCAGCGCCCGGCTCAGCTCGGCCATCTGGCGACGGATGGCGTCATCGTCCTTGCTGTCCATGGCCCGCTTCAAGTCCTTGCGCAGGCCCTCGATGCGGTCCTTGTCCTGGCGGCTGAGCTGCTTTTGCACGGCGCGGCTGTCGTTGTACAGCTGCTCCGCCTGGTTGAGAAGCTCCGCGGTCTTCTTGCGCTTGGCGTCCTCCGCCGCGTAGCGCTGGGCATCCTTCACCGCCCGGTCGATCTCCGCGTCAGACATGTTGGAGGAATGGGTCAGAGTGATCTCCTGGTGCTTGCCGGTGTCCAGGTCTCTGGCGGACACGTTGACAATGCCGTTTGCGTCAATGGAGAAGGTGACCTCAATCTGGGGCACGCCCCGCATGGCCCGACGGATGCCCGTCAGCCGGAAACGGCCCAGCGTCTTGTTGCAGCTGGCGATTTCCCGCTCGCCCTGGAGGACGTGCACGTCCACCGAGGTCTGGAAATTGGCGGCGGTGGTGAACACCTGGCTGCGCTGCACAGGGATGCTGGTGTTCCGGTCGATGATCCGGGAAAACACATCGCCCATGGTTTCGATGCCCAGGGAAAGGGGCGTCACGTCCAGCAAAAGCAGGCCGGTGACCTGGCCCGCCAGCACGCCGCCCTGGAGGCACGCGCCCATGGCCACGCACTCGTCCGGGTTGATGTCCCGGCTGGGATCCTTGCCGGTGAGGCGTTTCACCGCCTGCTGCACCGCGGGGATGCGGGTGGAACCGCCCACCAGCAGCACCCGGGACAGTTGCGCCGGGGTCAGGCCTGCGTCGCTAAGGGCCTGCTTCACCGGGCCGGTGGTAGCCTCCACCAGATGAGCAGTCAGTTCATCGAACTTGGCCCGGGTCAAGGTCATTTCCAGGTGCTTTGCGCCGTTTTTATCGGAAGCCAGGAAGGGCAGGCTGATAACGGTGCTGGTGGCGGAGCTGAGCTCGATCTTGGCCTTTTCCGCAGCTTCCCGGATCCGGTTCATGGCGGCGGCTTCCCGGGTCAGGTCGATGTTCTCCTGCCGCCGGAACGCATCCACCAGGTAAGAGGCGATGCAATTGTCAAAATCGTCGCCGCCCAGACGGTTGTTGCCTGCGGTGGCCAGGACTTCGATCATATCGTTCTGCACGTCCAAAACGCTCACGTCAAAGGTGCCGCCGCCCAGGTCGTACACCATGATCTTCTGGGCCGCGCCCTTGTCCATGCCGTAGGCAAGGGCCGCCGCCGTAGGCTCGTTGATGATACGCAGCACATTGATGCCCGCGATGCGCCCAGCGTCCTTGGTGGCCTGGCGCTGGCTGTCGCTGAAATAGGCGGGCACGGTGATGACCGCGTCGGTGACGGGCTCGCCCAGGTAGGCCTCTGCGTCCGCCTTCAGCTTTTGCAGGATGATGGCGGAAAGCTCCTGGGGCGTGTAGCTTTTGCCGTCCACCTTCACCCGGTTGTCCGTGCCCATGTCCCGCTTGACGGAAAAAAAGGTACGCTGGCTGTTGGTGACCGCCTGCCGCTTGGCAGCCGCGCCCACCACCCGCTCGCCGTCCTTCAGAAAAGCCACCACGGAAGGGGTGGTGCGTCCGCCCTCTGCGTTTGGAATGACCACGGCCTCGCCGTTTTCCATATATGCCACGCAGGAATTGGTGGTTCCCAAATCAATGCCCACCATCTTGCCCATAAAAATCTGCCTCCTCAAATGAAAGGTTCCGAAAAATATCATACCCTAATCTTACATCAAAAGCATCGCTTAAAAATGAAAAAACGGTAAACAATATTCCCATATTACACGAAGAGGGGGCTGGGCATGAATTTCTATTTGCTGTTTTTTTCTCTCTACGGGCTGATGATCCTGCCCATGAACCTGCACTTCCGGCTGAGGCTGGGCCAGAACACCGGCTACTGGGTGCGGCTGGAGGCCATCGGCCTGCCCCTTTCCGGAACCAAAGAAAAAAAGAACCTGGAGGAGGAAGAGAAAGAAACGTCCGCCCGGGAGAAAGGCCATGCCCTGTCCGATGTAAACCTTCAATTTCTGCGCATCCTGACGGAAAAAAAGACCTTCCGGCGGCTGATGGAGCTGGGGCGGCTCAACCGGCTGAACCTGTTTGTGCGTTTGTCCTTTCAGGATGCAGCCCAGACCGCGATGCTGTTTGGACTTTCCCGGGTGGTGCTGGACACCCTTCACAAAACCCACGCGGTTCCGGAGGCGTTTCACTTTCTTATCCGGGCCGATTTTCATCATTCCGGTTCTATCCTGCTCCTGGACGGAATACTTTCAGCAAGGCTGGGAAAGCTGTTAGCAACGTTCATTCTGCTGGGCCTGTCCTACCGGCGGCGAAGGCTTCCCCCTCCCCCGGCCCACGGGCCCTCAGCGTGACAGGCATTTTCTGAAGGAGGAAGCATATGCAGCAGCATCCCATTGACAATATGATGCAAACCACCATGGAAAACATCCGGGGCATGGTGGACGTAAACACGGTGGTGGGCGCGCCGGTCATCGACGGCAACGGCACCACCATCATTCCCATTTCCAAGGTCAGCTTCGGGTTCATCGCCGGCGGCGGCGAGTACGCCGCAGAGGACAGCAAAAGCCACATGGTCTCCACCGATTCCTTCCCCTTTGCAGGCGGCAGCGGCGCGGGGGTATCGGTGCAGCCGGTGGGATTTTTGGTGGTATCGGACAGCAGCGTGAAGATGCTTCCCGCCCAGTCCAGCGGCCCCCTGGAACGGGTGGTGGAGCTGCTGCCACAGCTTCTGTGCGACCTTAGCGACAAAGAAAACCACAAGCCCGCCACCCTCAAGGTGGACGTGGTGGAAGTGAACAGGAAAGAAGATCTGCAATGAAGCCTTCTGTGATGAATAAGCTGCGAAAAATCATCCTGGTCATCTGCTGCGCGGTACTGACCCTGCTGGACAGCGGTGCAAAGGCCCAAAGCGGCGGCCGGGAGGTAGGCAGCTGCGCAAAATCGGCCATACTGATCGAGCGCACCACGGGCACGGTGCTGCTGAGCCACAACGCCCACCAGCCCTTGCCCATGGCCAGCACCACCAAGGTGATGACTGCCCTCATCGCGCTGGAAAAGGGCAATCTGGACGATGTTGTCACTGTCAGCCGCAACGCCTACGGCGTGCCCGGCACCAGCATTTACCTGTCCGAGGGCGAACGCATCACCCTGCGGGATCTGCTCTACGGCCTGATGCTGGCCAGCGGCAACGACGCTGCCGTGGCCATCGCAGAACACATCGGCGGCGACGTGGGCACGTTTTGCGGCATGATGACCGCCCGGGCTGCGGAGCTGGGCTGCGAGGACAGCGTTTTCCTCAGCCCCAACGGCCTGCCCACCAGCGGCCACCATACCACCGCTTACGACCTGGCCCTCATCGCCCGTGAGGCCATGAACCACGAGTTTTTCCGCACGCTGGTCTCCACCCGCCGTGCGTCCATCCCCTGGGAGGGCCGCAGTTACCACCGCATCCTGAACAACAAAAACCGGCTCCTCAGCGACTACGAGGGCGCCACCGGCATCAAGACCGGCTACACCAAAGCCGCGGGCCGCTGCCTGGTGTTTGGCGCAAAGCGGGGCGATCTGGAGCTGATCGGCGTGGTGCTGAACTGCCCGGACTGGTTTGACGAAGCCGCCCGGCTGATGGACCTGGGCTTTGCCAAGTACGACTACTTCACCGCCCTGTCCGCCGGGGAGAGCCTGCGCATGCTGCCTGTGGACGGCGGCACGCAGGACACGGTGGCCATCTGCGCCGCCCGGGAGCTGGGCGCGCCCGTGCCCAAGGGGGCCATCCCCTCCCTGGAATATCACCTGCCGGACGAACTTCCTGCAGGCCTTTCCCTGGGCGACCCTGTGGGCGAGGCCCGCCTTCTGCTGGACGGAGAAATTCTCGCCACCTGCCCGCTGGTAATGCAGGAAGGCGTCCCTCCGCGAGACATTTCTTTCGGCCTCGGGGAGATTTTCCGCCTCTGGCCCGCCCATCCGGAGCAGATGTCGCAATAATTTATTGGCTCAAAACCCTTTCTGCTCAAGGGTTTCATCCACCCTGCGCAGAAAAATGCAAATTTTTTGAATTTTCTTGTTGACATTTTTCTGAAACTGAGTATAATAATTTTTGCTGGTTGAAACAGCGAGCACCTTTAGCTCAGTTGGTAGAGCACCTGACTCTTAATCAGGGTGTCCAGGGTTCGAGTCCCTGAAGGTGTACCATAACCCCCGAATCCGAACCTTTTGGTTCGGATTTTTCTTTGTCTTCATATGTTCACTTAATCACATCGTTTGTTGACTAAGTGAATCGCTTGGGCTACAATCAAAGCACCACAGATCGACAAATCCTCCCCCGAAAGGAGCCGGAATGATGAAAATCCTGATGATCAACGCCGTTTGCGGCATCGGCAGCACCGGGCGCATCTGCACCGATCTGGCCCAGAAGTTTTCCGCTGAGGGCCATGAGGTGAAAATCGCCTACGGAAGGATCAAGGAAGTGCCTGAGCAGTTCCGGCATTTTGCGCACCTTATCGGCGGGGACATGGAGGTCAAGCTCCACGGGCTGAAAACCCGCTTCCTGGACGGCCATGGCTTCGGCTCCCGGGCCGCCACCCGGGCGTTTCTCCGCTGGGCGGAGGATTTTGCGCCCGATATGGTTTGGCTCCACAATCTGCACGGCTACTATATCAATGTAGAAATGCTGTTTTCCTGGATCAAGAAGCACCCGGAAATGCAGGTGAAATGGACCCTGCACGACTGCTGGGCCTTCACCGGCCATTGCTCTCATTTTGCCTTCGTGGGATGCGAAAAATGGAAAACCCATTGCGCCGCCTGCCCGCAGAAGGATCGCTATCCGGCCTCTTTCATCGACCGGAGCAAAAGCAATTTCCGCCGCAAAAAAGCCGCTTTCACCGGCGTTGGCAACATGACCATCCTCACCCCCTCCCATTGGCTGGCCGACCTGGCCCGGCAGAGTTTCCTTGGCTGCTACCCGGTGGAGGTCATGTACAACACCATCAATGAGGAAATTTTCAAGCCCACCCCGGGCGATTTCCGGCAGCGCCACCATCTGGAAGACAAAAAAATGGTGCTGGGCGTGGCCAGCAACTGGGACGACCGCAAGGGCCTCCTTGATTTTTACGCCCTGCGCGATATGCTGGACGACAGCTACGCCATCGTGCTGGTGGGCCTGACGGAAAAGCAGCTGACTGAACTGCCTCAGGGCATTCTGGGCATCAAGCGCACCAACAGCCCCCAGGAACTGGCGGAGATCTATACCGCCGCCGACGTTTTTGTTAATTCCAGCCGAGAGGAGAGCTTCGGCATGACCACCATCGAGGCCAAGGCCTGCGGTACGGAGGCCATTGTGTACAAGAATACCGCCTGCGAGGAGATCGTCAGCAAACTGGGCGGCATTGCGGTGGAGCAGAATGTAGAAGCCCTGTGCGAGGCCATCCGCCGCGTGACCGCCCATGAGTAAAGGAGCGCCTATGAACAGCCAAAATGAGATGCGCATTGTGTTTCTGGGAACGCTGTATCCCCCGGAGATGGAGCAGGACATCCTCAGCAAATCCAAGACCAAGGCCAGCAGCGCCCCCAACGTGTTCCAGTGGAACCTGATCCGGGGCGTGGAGGAAGCCCTGGGCAGGAACATCGAGATCGTGAACGGGCTGCCCGTAGGAGCCTGGCCGGGCTATGGGGACAAGCTTCTGCCTGACCGGGCCTGGAAAAACGGCGACGCGGACTGCCACGAGGTAGGCTGCATCAACCTGCCCTTTGTGAAGCAGGCCATGCGGGCCGCCAAAGCCAAGCGGCTATTGAAAAAACTCCTCCGCCCGGGCGACCGGGTGGTGCTCTACTCCGCCTACATGCCCTTCCTCAAGGCGCTTCACAAGCTGCCCCGGGACATCGACGTGACCGCCGTCATCACCGATCTGCCTGAGTTTTACGACCTGGGCCAGGTGTCCGCCCTGCGGAAGATGCTGCGCCGCATGCAGAACCGGCTGGTGTACAAATACATGCAGCGGGTGAACCGGTTTGTGCTTTTGACGAAGCAGATGCATCAGCCGCTGAAGGTGGGCGACCGCCCCTGGATGCTGATGGAAGGCATCTGCACCGCCGAGGCTGGAACTGCATCAGAAGATAAGCAGGAGCGGGCCATCCTCTACGCCGGCACGCTGCATTACCAGTTCGGCATCAAGAACCTGCTGGACGCCTTCCGTATGATGGAGGATCCGTCGGCCCAGCTGTGGATCTGCGGCGGCGGCGAGGCGGAGAAGGAGATCCGTGAGCTGTGCGAAATCGACCCCAGGGTCAAGTTTTTCGGCTTCCTGAGCCAAAGCCAGGTGGCCGATCTGCGCAGCCGGGCGGCGGTGCTGGTGAATCCCCGCACCAACGAGGGCGAGTACACCAAGTACTCCTTCCCCTCCAAAACCATGGAATACATGGCCAGCGGCAAGCCTGTGGTTATGTACCGGCTGGACGGCATCCCCCGGGAGTACGACCCCCACCTGTACTATGTGGCCGATTCCACCCCCGCCTCCCTGGCGGATTCCCTCACGTATGTGCTGACCCACCCGGAAGAGGCCCGGCAGAAAGGACTTCAAGCGCAGCAGTTCGTGCTGGAAAACAAAAACCGTGGGGCCCAGGGCGATCGTCTGGTAAAGTTTTTGCAAAGAAGTTGAAAAGGAACTGTGAAGCGCGTCCCCGTTTGTGCATCCCTCACAAGCGGAGACGCGCTTGTTTTCTGCATTTCCCCATCCTACACCAGGTCGGCCCTCCGCCTTTTTGGCCGCCTGTGGGAATTTGCTTTTTCGTTCCCAGCAATGGTAAAATAAAGATGTTCGGGCGTTGAGGCGCAAAAACAAGACTTCGCGCCGGAGCCAAAAAGCGATACCTAAGAATGAGGTGAGGCAATGTCCATGTTGGAATTCATGGGACAGGCATTCAGCAATCCCATGCTCCTTGTTTCAACGGTTCTTACCCTGGGCGTAATCCTGGTCAACGGCTGGACCGACGCCCCCAACGCCATCGCCACCTGTGTGTCCACCCGGGCCATCAGCGTGCGCAAAGCCATTGTAATGGCTGCCATCTGCAACTTCCTGGGCGTGCTGGTGATGACCACCGTCAACGCCTCCGTTGCCATGACCATCTACAATATGGTGGACTTCGGCGGCGACGCCCATCTGTCCCTCATCGCCCTGTGCGCCGCCATGGCCGCCATCGTGATCTGGGCAACGGCTGCCTGGTATTTCGGCATTCCTACCAGCGAAAGCCACGCCCTCATTGCCGGCATCTCCGGCGCTGCGGTGGCCATCCAGAACAGCTTTGCCGGCATCAACGGCGCCGAGTGGGTCAAGGTGCTCTGGGGCATTCTTTTGTCCACCGTGCTGGGCTTTGTGCTGGGCTTCCTGACCTCCAAGCTGACGGTGCTGATCTTCCGCAACCAGAACCGCATGAAGTCCGAGCGATTCTTCTCCCGGGCCCAGGTGGTTGGCGGCGGCGCCATGGCGTTCATGCACGGCGCGCAGGATGGCCAGAAGTTCATGGCCATTTTCCTGCTGGGCGCTGCCTTCGCCAACGGCAACTCCACCACCAGCCAGTTTGCCGTACCCATCTGGCTGATGGTTCTCTGCTCCCTGGTCATGGGCCTTGGTACCTCCATCGGCGGCTACCGCATCATCAAGTCCGTGGGTATGGACATGGTCAAGCTCAAGCCCTACCAAGGCTTCTCCGCTGATCTGGCAGCCACCCTCTGCCTGCTGCTTTCTTCCCTGACGGGCATCCCCGTCAGCACCACCCACACCAAGACCACCGCCATCATGGGCGTGGGCGCTGCACGCCGCATGAGCAACGTGAACTGGGGCGTGGTGAAAGAGCTGGTTCTTACCTGGGTCTGCACCTTCCCCGGCTGCGGCCTTCTGGGCTACCTGATGGCGAAACTGTTCCTGATTCTGTTTGCATAAAGGAGAGACGAAAAAATGGCAAAGGTGAAAAATGATTATTTCCAGCTGACTGCTGACCAGGCTCAATTCTGCGTGGAGGCTTCCGAGCTCCTCATTTCCATTCTGGAGAACTACGACCCCAACAAAATGGCCGATAACCGCGCCCAGATGCACGCCATCGAAAACAATGCCGACGAGCTGTATCACGATATCCTGACCCGGCTTTCCAAGGAATTCATCACTCCCATTGACCAGGAGGACATCCTGCACCTGGTCCAAATCATCGACGATATTACAGATGGTCTTGACAAAGTGGTGCTGGAGTGCTACATGTATCATATTGCCACTCTGCCCCCGCAGACCGTGGAAACCAGCAGGATTGTCAGCCGCTGCGTCAAGGCCCTGCATGAGGCCGTGAAAGAGCTGCACAATTTCAAGAAGCCCGAGAAGCTTCGCTCCCTGCTGGTGGAGGTGAACAGCATTGAAGGCGAGGCGGACGCCGCCTACGTCAGCGCCATGCACCAGCTGTTCGGCTCCACCGCCGATCCCGTGGCCCTGCTGACCAGCAAGACCATCTATGAAAGCCTGGAAGACATCTGCAATCAGTGTGAATACGCTGCAGATGTTCTTGAGCAGATCATTATCAAGAATACCTGATCTGCTTCATAAGGGAATCCCCCAAAAGAAAGGAAGTCTCTGTTGAAATTCTACTGTGAATCCATTGACGCCACGCTGAACCAGGTTCAGTCCCAGCGGGAAGGCCTCACCTCTGCCGAAGCGGCGGAGCGCATCCAGAAGAACGGCAAGAACAAGCTTGCCGAGCCCAAGAAGGACTCCATTTTCCAGCAGCTGCTCAAGCAGATCTCCGACCCCATGATCATCATCCTGCTGGTGGCGGCTGCCGTCAGCGGCGTGCTGGCCGTGCTGGAAGGCGAAAGTTTTGCCGATGTGATCATCATCCTGGCTGTGGTTGTGATCAACGCCGTGCTGGGCGTGTACCAGGAAAACAAGGCCGAGAAAGCCATCGAGGCCCTGCAGGAAATGTCCGCCGCCACCTCCAAGGTGCTCCGCGACGGCCAGGTGACCATCGTCCGCAGCGAAGAGCTGGTGGTGGGCGACGTGATCCTGCTGGAGGCCGGCGACTCCGTCCCCGCCGACGGCCGCCTCATTGAGAACGCTTCCCTCAAGATTGAGGAAGCCGCCCTCACCGGCGAATCCGTGCCTGTGACCAAGTTCATTGACCTGATCGAGCTGAAGGATCCCTCCGGCAACGTTTCCCTGGGCGACCGCAAAAACATGGTCTACATGGGTTCTACTGTAGTGTACGGCCGCGGCGTGGCTGTGGTCACCGCCACCGGTATGGACACAGAGATGGGCAAGATCGCCGACGCCCTGGCCAAGGCCGAAGAAGGCAAGACTCCCCTGCAGATCAAGATGGCCCAGCTGTCCAAGACCCTGACCTGGCTGGTGCTGGGCATCAGCGCCATTATCCTGGCTGTGCAGCTGCTCCGGGCCGACGGCATCACCACCAAGGTGGTCGTGGATTCCTTCATGGTGGCCGTGTCTCTGGCTGTGGCCGCCATCCCCGAGGGCCTGGCTGCCGTGGTGACGGTGGTGCTGTCCATCGGCGTGACCAATATGTCCAAGCGTAGCGCCATCATCCGCAAGCTGACCGCTGTGGAAACCCTGGGCTGTGCGCAGATCATCTGCTCTGACAAGACCGGCACCCTGACCCAGAACAAAATGACCGTGGTGGAGCATTTCGGCAGCGATGAGAACCATCTGGCCAAGGCCATGGCCCTGTGCTGCGACGCTGAAATGGCGGAAGACGACTCCGTCACCGGCGAGCCCACCGAGGTGGCGCTGGTTGCCTATGCCGGCAAGCTGGGCATGAAGAAGTATGACCTGAAGGCCGCCGCTCCCCGCGTGGGCGAGGCTCCCTTCGATTCCAACCGCAAGATGATGTCCACCGTCCACGAGACCGAGGGCCGTTTTGTGCAGTATACCAAGGGCGCGCCCGACGTGGTGCTGGGCCTGTGCACCCACTATCTGAAGGACGGCCAGGCCGTGCCCATGACGGACGACTACATGGCCGAGATCACCGCCACCAATAAGAACATGGCCGACCGTGCCCTGCGCGTGCTGGCCTGTGCTCAGCGCGTGTACGACGCCATGCCCGAGTCCACCGCCCCTGAGGCCCTGGAGCAGAACCTGTGCTTCGTGGGTCTGACCGGCATGATCGACCCTGTGCGCCCCGAGGTGAAGGTGGCCATTGAGCAGTGCCACAGCGCCGGCGTCCGCGCCATCATGATCACCGGCGACCATGTGGATACCGCCGTTGCCATTGCCACCGAGCTGGGCATCCTGGAAGAAGGCCAGCGCGCCATCACCGGCCTGCAGCTGGACGCCATGAGCGACGAGGAATTCCTTAAGGAATACCAGAACATCTCCGTGTACGCCCGTGTGCAGCCTGAGCACAAGACCCGCATCGTCAACGCCTGGCGCAACGACGGCTATGTCACCGCCATGACCGGCGACGGCGTCAACGACGCCCCCTCCATCAAGTCCGCCGATATCGGCGTGGGCATGGGTATCACCGGCACCGACGTGACCAAGAACGTGGCCGATATGGTTCTGGCCGACGACAACTTCGCCACCATCGTGGGCGCGGTTGAGGAAGGCCGCCGCATTTACGACAACATCCGCAAGGCCATCCAGTTCCTGCTGGGCTCCAACATGAGCGAGGTCATCGCCATCTTTGTGGCCACCATCATGGGCTTTGTGGTGCTGAAACCCGTCCACCTTCTGTGGATCAACCTGATCACCGATACCTTCCCCGCTCTGGCCTTGGGAATGGAAAAGGCCGAGCGCAACCTGATGAAGCGCAAGCCCCGTGACTCCCACGACGGCATTTTCTCCAACGGCATGGGCTTTGACATCGCCTATCAGGGCCTGATGGTTGCCTGCCTGGTGCTGGTCAGCTACTTCGTGGGCCACTTCATGGAAAGCGGCGTGTGGCAGATTGCCACCAGCGAGCACGGCATGACCATGGCCTTCATCACCATGAGCCTGGCGGAAATCTTCCACTCCTTCAACATGCGCTCTCAGCGCGGCAGCATTTTCCGCATGACCACCAGCAACTGGGTGCTTGTGGGCGCAGGCGTGGCTTCCTTCCTGCTGACCACTCTGGTCTGCGAAGTGCCCTTCCTGGCCGCTGCATTCGGCCTGACCGCCGTCAGCATCAAGGAATACCTGGTGGCCGCTCTGCTGGCTGTTTGCGTCATTCCCATCGTGGAGCTGGTCAAGTTCATCCAGCGCAAGGTTCAGAAATAACCATTTGCAGGGGCTGCCAAGTGCAGTCCCTGTTTTCACAGGAGGAAAACCATGACCACCGTTTACTTTGTCCGGCACGCCCAGCCCGACCACGCCTGGCAGGATGACCGTACCCGACCCCTGACCCAGGAAGGCCTGGCCGACAGCCATGTGGTGCTGGAAGCCTTGCGGGGCAAGCCCATCGACGTATGCTACTCCAGCCCCTACCAACGCAGCCGGGACACCATTGCGGAGACGGCGGCCCACTTTGGCCTGGAGATTCACACGGACGAGAGGCTCCGGGAGCGGGTCAAGGGCAAGGAGGGCAACAACCACGGCATGTTCCGGCTTCGCTGGGCCGACCACGATTTCCACGAGCCTGGCGGCGAGTCCATCCGCATGGTGCAGGAACGCAACGTGGCTGCCCTCCGGGAAATTCTGGCAGAAAATCCAGGCAAGGGCATCCTCGTGGGCACCCACGGAACGGCCCTGAGCAGCATCCTCAACCACTATGACCCCGCCTTTGGCTGCGACGATTTTCTCCGCATCATTGACTGGATGCCCTACGTCATCGCCCTGACCTTTGACGGGCAAACGCTGGTGGGCAAAGAGGAAATTTGCCACGTTACCAAGGAGTTCAAGGGTTCCGCCCGGGCGGACAAAAAGTAAAAAAGAAAGGCAAGGCGCAATGCCCTGCCTTTTTTGTTTGCTTTATTCCGCGGTGACCGCCTTAAAGAAGTAGCGGCTCACATAGCCTTCCACGCCGTCGATGGTGGCCTTGCACCACACATCGCCCAGCTGGGTCACGGTGATCTCCGTGCCCACGGGATAGGTGTCAATCACAGCCGCAGTCAGGCCGGGGCCCTTGCGGAAGTTGACGATGCGGTTGCCGTTGGGGTTCACCAGCTTGGCGGTGAAGGGCGTGGCGGGGGTCTCGTCGCCCACCTTGACAAACTTCTTCATCATGAAGCCGTTCTTGCCGCCCACGTTGACCTGGTAGAAGTCGCCGCTTTCGCCGGTGATGGTCACGAGGGTGCCGTTGCGGTAGTTGCCCAGAACCCGGGCGGTGGTGCTGGCCTTTTCACGCAGCAGCAGTACCTGGTTGGCGCCGGGGTTGTTCACCACACCCTGCTTGCCGCTGGGCACGGCGGGGGTGCTGGGCTGAGAAGGCGCGGCGGGCTTGGCAGCCAGGTAGCGGCTGGCCATGTAGCCGGTCACGTCGCCGATCTGCACCCGGTACCACTCGTTGCCTTTGGAGAGAACCTGCACGGCGGTGCCATTCTTGAAGCTGGTCAGGATCTCGCCAGCCATGGAGGGCGTCTTGCGCAGGTTCAGGCCGATGCCGGTGTTGGTGCGGACGTAGAGGGTGTTGTTGATGGTGGAATCGGCCAGGTACTTGCTCATAACGTAGCCGGTCTTGCCAGCAACCTCAACCTTGCTCCAGTCATCGCCCTCCTCCAGCACGTTCATCCAGGTACCGGACGGATACTGACCCAGCACGGAAGCCGCAGTACTGGGCTCCTTGCGCAGGTTCAGCGCGCCGCCGACCACTACCTTGAAGCCGTCGGCCAGGGACACGGCGGGCAATGCCAGCGCCAGCACCAGAGCGATTGCCCGGAGGCATCTTTTGTACAGATGGGTCTTTTGCATAATGGGGATACCTCCTTTGTTTTTCGGGCCCATGGGTTTCATGAGCCCGTCGCTCATTCGACGAACGGGGAGGCCCCTTCCATGCGGGAAACATCCCTCAAAGGCTTCCAATTCCTGGGTTTTGCGGCAGGTTCTTCCTGATATCTGGAAACCCTTTCCTGCATCTTTTCAGGAAAAGCCAATCCCCTGCCAAATCCCCCGCCTGACCCCTGGCAGATTTTGTCAGCCCCTTCCCCCATTTCTTTCAAAAACAAAGACTGCTTGCGCTGCCAAGCATTGTTTGTCGGAAGAAGGGAAAACCCGGGCAAGATAAACCCACGTTCATGAAAGGAGGATGACCATGCTGACAAGCCTCAGGCAGCTGGAAGGCCTGCCGGTAATCTGGCAGGACAGGCAGATGGGCTTTGTGGAGCGCGTTGTGCCCGACCCGGACGCCAGGTATCTGCAGGGGATCATCCTGCGCAAGGGGCTGGGCGCGGCCAAATGGGCGGCACGGGAGCGCATCAGCGTCATCGGCAAACGATGCGTTCTGCTCAGCGGCAAGCCGGAATCCCTGCCCAGGTCGCCCTTCCCGGAATTAAAGCTGGCCTATCTGACCACCGGCGAGAGAATCGGCCCCATTACGGACGGGCTTCTTTACCGGGGAAGCCTGCGGCTGATGGCGCTGGAGATCAGCCCGGGCGGGCTGCAGCGGCTCCGGGGCCAGACGGCCTACGCCCGGGAATACTGCGTGCTGAAGGAAGGCCTGCGGCAGGGGCAGGCCATGGTCACGGCCCTCCAGACATGGGCGGAGTTGGAACAGGCGCTGAGAAAGGAGGACGCAAAATGAACATGATCAAAACCACGATGGCGGGCGCAGTTGGCTTTATGGTGGGCGCGGGCGTGATGCTGATGCCCGGCAACCAGAAAATGAAGCGGCAGATGCAAAAGCAGGTGGACAAGCTGGTGAAGATGGGCAAGATGTGGTAAGGCATTTCCGGGGAAGCGACCGAACGCTTCTCCGGATTCCCTTTCAGTTTTCCTTGAAGGAGGCGGCGCAATGCAGGCAGAGAACGCGACTTACGCAGAAAAATGGAAAAGCCTGCTGTGGCTGGCTCCTTTGTTTCTTCTGGCGCTTTGGCAGCGGCAGCTGGTTTTGCGGCTGATCTCCCAGCTGTTTCTGGGCGTGCTGGCGGCAGCCGCCGCCCTGCCCATCGCCCGGCCGTTGGAAAAAAAGCTGAAGCGAAGCCTTGCTGCCGCGCTGGCCATCTTCGGGCTGATTGGCGGCGTGGGGCTGCTGTTTTTGCTGCTGGTGCCATCCCTCACAGCCCAGGCCAGGCAAATCGCCGCGTCGCTGCCCGGGGCCTACGCCCGGGTGGCAGAACTGCTCCATCAGGGCGAAAACTGGCTGGCCGCCAAGGGCATCGTCATGGACGAAAGCTGGAAAATGGAGCTGCTCTCCCGGGGACAAGGCCTGCTGGAAAAAGCGGCCATGGTCATCGGCGGATGGCTGCAAAGCCTGGCAGGCAGCCTTGGCAAATGGATGCTGACGCCCGTATTTGCCTACTACCTGCTGCGGGACCGGCGGGAGATCAGCGAATGGGCGCTGATGCTGTTTCCGGCACATCGGCGGGGGATGATCGTCCGTGCGCTGCGTGAGATGCGCCGGGAGACCATCGGCTACCTCCGTGCCCAGCTAATGATTTCCGGGGCCATCGGCCTGCTGACGGCGGTGGGGCTGCTGCTCTGCGGCATTCCATCCTGGTTGCTGCTGGGCGTGATCATGGCCGTGCTGGAGCTGATCCCCTACATCGGCCCGCTGCTGGGCGGCGCGGTGGTGGCGCTGTTTTCCTGGCAGCAGGGCCTCACGCGGATGCTCTGGGCCTTGGGGGTGGTCATCCTGGTGCAGCAGGTGGAGGGTAATCTTCTGGCCCCCAAACTGACCAGCGACGCCACCCGGCTGCATCCGCTGGCGGTGCTGCTGGGCATTCTGGCAGGCGGTTCCCTGGCGGGCATGACGGGCATCCTGCTGGCCGTGCCGGTGATTCTGTGCGTCCGGGCGGTGCTGCAGGTCATCAGCCTGGAGCGGATGGAGCAGCGGCTCAGCTTTCATAAGCGCGCATAAAAACGGAGCAGCCGGTTTGACTGCTCCGTTTGGGTTGGCAAAAATGTGGAGGTGCAGGAGGCACTGTCCCGCAACCTCTGTCAGCATACAGCACGCTAACCGCGTGCTGTATTTGCTTCGGTTGATGACTTCGGGTCGCTAACGCCTTCGGCGTTGTGTCCACCGGACACGCGCTTCCCTCCGTCTCCCCTGCCGGGTGTGGGCAGAGCCCACAAGCCTTACGCCGCAGCGTTTTCCAGCGAACACAGCGAGCACCGAAGGTGCAAGATGTGTGACTTTGTTCGAAAAGCATGGTATTATCGCCACACAAAAAAGAGCAGCCGGTTTGACTGCTCCATTTTGTTAGATTTACGCTTCCAGAACGTCGGCCAGCTGGGTGTATTCCAGGCTGAGGCTGTTGGCCAGGTTCTTGTTGACGCACTTGCCGGCGTAGATGTTCACGCCGTTGGCCACGCCCTCGTTCATGCGGGCGGCGGCTTCCAGGCCGTTATCGGCGATCAGGCTGCCGTAGCGGATGGTGGCGTTGGCCAGGGCCACGGTGGAGGTGTAGGGCACCGCGCCGGGCATGTTGCCCACGCAGTAGTGCACAATGCCTTCCTCGATGAACACAGGGTCGTCATGGGTGGTCACGTGGGAGGACTCGCAGCAGCCGCCCTGGTCGATGGCGATGTCCACGATGACCGCGCCCTTCTTCATCAGCTTCAGGTGCTCACGGCGCACCAGCTTGGGAGTGGCACCGCCGGGGATCAGCACGGAGCCGATGACCAGGTCGGCCTCGGCCAGGGTCTTGCGGATGTTGGCCTCGGTGGAGTACAGGGTGGTGACGGACGCGCCGAAAATGTCCTCCAGATAGGCCAGGCGGTTGGGGTTGATGTCCAGCAGGGTGACCTGGGCGTCGATGCCCACGGCAGCCTTGGCAGCGTAAGTACCGGCGATGCCGCCGCCGATGATGACGATCTTGCCGCGTTCCACGCCGGGCACGCCGCCCATGAGGATGCCGCGTCCGCCATAGCTGCGCTCGATGTACTTGGCGCCTTCCTGGATGGACAGGCGGCCGGCGATCTGGCTCATGGGGCGCAGGCAGGGCAGGTTGTTCTGCTCGTCGGTGATGGTTTCAAAGGCCACGGCCTTCACGTTCTTTTCCATCAGGATGCGGGTCAGCTCGGGGTTGGCGGCCAGGTGCAGATAGGTGTAGAGAATCTGGCCTTCGCGAAGCAGCGCATACTCGCACTCTTCGGGCTCCTTCACCTTCACGATCATGTCCGCATTGTCAAAAACTTCCTTGGGGGTGGACAGGATCTTCGCGCCGGCCTCCACGTATTCTGCGTCGGAGAAGCCTGCGCCTTCGCCGGCGCCGGTCTCCACGTAAACGGTATGGCCGTGGGCCACGTAATGCATCACGTTGTCCGGAGTCAAACCTACGCGATATTCATGATTTTTCAGCTCTTTGGTGGTTCCAATAATCATTGTGGTCACATCCTTTTCGTGCTTATCAAACCGGGGGATTGGAAAGAAAAATGTCCCCCGGGGAAACCCTGAAACATTTTTCCCAGCTTTTTTATTCCATACCGAAAGTCTTCTTCCTGCAAAATCTGACAGAAAATTTCTGTTTTCCTGTTGTTCTTCTCCCGGGATGACATATTTTTCCCGGCGAAATTCTTAGAAAAATATGAATTTTTTGTTGCAAATCCCCTTGCTTTTTTTCACAAACCGCTTTACAATAAAAAAAAGACTGTTAATAGGTCTTTACAATGATATTCCCATGAAAGGATAGAAACCTATGGCGAAGCGAATTTTGCTGGTTGACGACGAGCCTCTCATCGTAAAAGGTTTGAAATATACACTTGAACAGGAAGGCTTCGAGACTGACTCCGCCGCCGATGGCGACGAAGCGTTGACCAAGTTTTTCTCCGGTCATTACGATTTTATCCTTCTTGACGTGATGCTTCCCAAGGTGGACGGCATCACCGTTTGTCAGCGCATCCGCGAGCACAGCAATGTGCCCATCATCATGCTCACCGCCAAGGGCGAGCAGATCGACAAGATCCTGGGCCTGGAATACGGCGCTGACGACTATATGACCAAGCCCTTCAACATCCTGGAGGTCAAGGCCCGCATCAAGACCATCCTGCGCCGTACTGCCGCCTCCACCCAGAGCGAAGTGCGCAAGACCGTCCGCGTGCATGATATGGAAATCAATTCCATCAACCGTTCCGTCACCCTGGGCGGCAACGAAGTACGCCTGACCGCCAAGGAGTTTGACCTGCTGCAGGTGTTCATCAACAACCGGGGCAAGGTCTTCAGCCGCGAAAGCCTGCTGGAAACCGTCTGGAAATATGACTACACCGGCGACGCCCGCACCGTTGACGTACACATCCGCCGCCTGCGTGAAAAAATTGAGCGCAATCCCGCTCAGCCTGAATTCATCTTCACCAAGTGGGGAGTGGGTTACTATTTCACGGATAAAGATTAACAATCCCTTCACATCCATCCGCTGGAAAATTCTATTCGCCTTCCTGCTGATTGTGGGAGTTAGCTACTTTGCGGTAGCTACCTCCCTCATTGGTTTGGTGGGCGATTATTTGTTCGACGACCGCATGCTCAAGGACCGCACCGCCACCGATAAGGTAGCGGCGGAGATCTCCCACCTGTATACCAGCGGCCAGGCGGACAAGCTCCAGCCCATTCTGGAATCCCACGGCGGCGACATGAACGGCCGCCTCATGCTGCTGGACGAAACCGGCAAGGTGCAGCTGGACAGCTTTTCCCAGCTGAATGGCTCCCGGCTGGAGCTGCCGGAAGTGATCTCCATCCTGTCCATGGGCAAAACTGCCGACTACGGCGTCCACGAGCTCACTGGCGACGGTCAGCGCACCTGGCTGGATTACCTGAAGCCTTACAATCCCAACTCCGAGTGGGTCAGCTATTGTTCCTCCGCCCTGACCAAAAACGGCGTAATCTACGGCGTGCTGCTGTACTCCGCCCCCGTGGAGGACATGATGCAGCGGCTTTCCTCCCTGCAAAGCAGGATGATCCTCTATTTCCTGCTGGCTGCCGTGGCCGCCATGGTCATCGCCCTGTTTTTCTCCCGGGTGCTGACCAAACCTTTGGCCACTTTGACCCGCAGCATCCAGCGCATGGGCCGGGGCGACTTCTCCGTCCGTGTGCCGGTCAAGGGCAGCAGCGAAATCCGCCGCCTGAGCGAAACCTTCAATACCATGTCCGAGAAGCTGGAAATGCTGGACACGAGCCGCAACCAGTTTGTTTCCAATGCCAGTCATGAGCTGAAAACGCCCCTGGCCACCATGAAGATCCTGCTGGAGGGCATCATCTACCAGCCGGAAATGGACGCGGAGCTGCGCACGGAATTTTTGACCGATATCAACCGGGAAATCGACCGGCTGAACTCCATCATCAGCGATCTGCTCACCTTGGTCAGCGTGGACTCCAAGGCCATGCGCTTAAAGCGCACAACCTTCAGCCTGGCACAGGTCATCACCGATACGGCGCGCCTTTTGCAGCCCGTTGCAGAGCGCAACCATCAGGAACTGAAGCTGGTCATCAACGACAAATGCGAGATGTACGCGGACTGCGCCAAGCTGACCCAGGTCTGCTACAACCTGATGGAAAACGCCCTGAAATACACCCAGGAGGGCGGCTCCATTCGCGTCCGGCTGATCCGCTCCGGCCGGGACGCGGTGTTCACCGTCAGCGACAACGGCCCCGGCATTCCCAAGGAAGACCAAGCCCACATCTTCGACCGTTTCTACCGGGTGGATAAGGCCCGCAGCCGCGATACCGGCGGCACCGGCCTGGGCCTGAGCATCGTGCACCAGATGGTGCTGATGCACGGCGGCAGCATCTCCGTGGAAAGCGAAGAGGGCGCCGGCTCCACCTTCACCGTAGAGCTTCCCATCCACCAAGGCTGATTGATTATGCAGGAGAGAAATATGCATCGTTTTGTGAAAGTGATCATCGTCTGCCTGCTGGCCCTGTGCCTGACTGGCTGCAGTCAAGCTGCCAATCCCCTGCTGCGCAACGAGGCCACGCCCATGCCCGGCACGGACGAGCAGCTGCACTCCGCCACCGCCGGCGACGGCCGGGTGGATCAGCATCAGGCCACGCTGTATTTCCGTTTTCTGGATTCTGACATGCTGGCGGGCGAAAGCCGGGTCATTGAGGTCAGCCAGGACGAAAGCCTGGAAATGGCTCTGCTCAGCGCCTTGCTGGACGGCCCCTCCGCCGGGCAGATTGAGCTGCAACGGCTTCTGGGCGATGACGTGCGCATTGAGGACGTGTCCATCAGCGGCGACATGCTGTTTTTGACCCTCAGCGGCGCATTTCTCAGGGACAGCATTCCCGCCAACTGGCAAAGCCAGCCCCAATGGGCCCAGGAAGCGCCCCTTCGGCGGAAGCTGGCCTTGCAGAGCATCGTGGCTACGGTGACGGAAAACCTGCCCTACACCAGCGTACAGGTGCTGGTGGCCGATAACGGCCAGAGCAGCGCCCGCCTGGATCGCAGCTATCTTCTCACCGGGGAGATCGGCCCGGCCGACCCCCTGATCCGCCAGGAAAGCCTGCTGCTGACCCCGGCCTCTGTGGCCGACCGGCTCATGAACGCCTGGCTCAGCCGGGATTTTTCCGGCATCTACGCCCTGACCGCTTCCTATTCCATGGAGCGGCCTGTGTACGAAACCTTCACCGCAGAGCTGGACGCGGCCCCCACCCTGACCGAGTTTACCTGCTCCTCCGGCAGCGTCTCCGGGGACGGACAATCCGCCACCGTGACCCTGCAGTTTTCCACCGTGGAGGGCGACCTGACCCTGTTCACCGCAGGCTATCCCCTGCACCTCCGGCGGGACAACGGCCTGTGGAAGATACCCTTTGACACCATCAAGCAGCTTATGCTCCCATGAAGCGAAAGGAGCCTCATCCTTGAAAAAGCAACTTTTCTCCGGCCTGGCCCTGCTCATGGCCCTGCTGCTCACCGGCTGCACCGCCGCGCCGCCGCAATCGGAAACGCCGCCCTCCGTCACCCTGCCGCCCTCGGCCGCCAGCTATGTGGCCCCCATCGGCGACAGCGCTTTGGAGTACATCGGCAACGCCACCTTCTATCTGCCCCATAAAACCGGCAACCGGCTCACTTCTGTCAACCAGGCGGTCACTTTCTCCGCCGCACGGCCCCAGCCGGAAAGCATCGTCCGTGCCATGATGTCCCACCCCGGAAACACCGTGGCCACCTCCCTGGGCGGCACGGTGCAGCTGTCCCTCTACGGCGCCAACCCGGTGGAGGTCAGCCTGAACGTGGCCACGGTCAATCTGTCCGCCTCCGCGCTGCAAATGAACCGGGGCGACCTGTACCTGAGCATGCAGGCCATTACCAACACCCTGACCGAGCTGCCCGGCATTGATTACGTGAATTTCCTGGTGGTGGATCGAGCCGTGGGCCTGGACGTGGCCAATACCCTGCCCATGGGTGCGCTGAGCCACAGCCTGGAGGACAACATCCTGTCCATTTACGAGCAGAAGCTGAGCAACCGCGTCACCGTGGCCGACTCCCCCACCGACAAGCCCCTCTCCGCCAACGCCACCCTGTACTTCCCCCTGGCGGGTACGCCGGGCCTTATCGGCGAGGTGCGGGCCGTGAATTTCCCCAACCAGAATCAGCCCGATATGATCGCCCTGTTGCTGGACGAACTTAGCCAAGGCCCTTCCCGGCAGGAGATCCTCTCCCCCGCCTTGCCCACCTTGTCCAGCACGCTGATCAGCGCGCCCTATGTGACCTACTCCGAGGCCCTGGGCGGAAACGTTATCAACCTGGAGTTTTCCAGCCGTCTGGACCCGCTGCTGGAGGAAGCAGACGTGACCCGGGCCAACAGCATGGCCTCCCTGTGCTACACCCTGTCCACCTTCTTCCCCGGCACGGCGGGCATCGCGGTGACCATCGGCTCCGCCCCTGTGGAGACCCTCATGCTGACGGAGAGCTTCACCAGCTCCGTCCTGTTTACCGATCGGGTCATGAAGCGCAGCGATTTCGCGCCCTTGCTCTACGACCTATGCACCCTTTACTTCACCGATGCGGACTACAGCGGCCTCATCGCCGTCAAGCGACCCGCGCCCTATTACCAGAAGCAGAATCCCCGGTATTTGCTGCTGGAGCTGGCCAAAGGCCCCAAGCCCTACGACAGCCAGACCGGCCTGACCGCCACATTGCCCATGGACTGCCTCACCGATGCCTCCATCCTGGGCCTGGCCAAATCGGAGCGGTCGCTGCTGGTGAACTTTGCGCCGGACTTTGGCACCGTGCCGGAAAGCCTGACCGGCGCCGAGGAGCGGATGCTGGTGTTCTCCATGGTCAATACCCTCTGCGAAAACAGCGCCATCCAGAGCGTTGGCTTCTTCATCTCCGGCGTGCAGCCGGAAACCTTCTCCGGGGAGATCTACTGGCCCGGACTGTTCTACCCCATGAAATAAGCAAAAACCTCCCACGCCAAAAGCCACGACAGCACCAGCTACCGTGGCTTTTCTCAAAAACAAAATGACTACCCTCATTGTACGCAGAAATCATCATTGTAAAGCTATTATTTCATCAACCGCAGCAATGCCTCGTTCTGCATCAGGAGGCCCTTGTCCGTCAGGCGGAAGCCGCCCCCCGTCCACATGCCCAGGCCGTCCCGCACAAGGCTTTCCAGCTCGTCGGGCCAAACCTGTTCCATGGCGCGGCCAAAACGGCCGGTAAACAGGCTGCTTTGCACCCCGTCGTTCATGCGCAGGCCCAGCATCATGGTCTCAAACATGGCCTCTTCCTCGCCGATGGCCTCCCGCAGAGCGCAGGCATCTTCCCCGGCCTCCATCCGGCGGATGTACTCGCCGGTGTCCTCCACATTGGCCAAGCGGATCCACCGGGCGTCCTCTTCCCGGGCGGGCGGCATCATGCCGTGGGCGTTGACCCCCAGCCCCAGATAATAGGCCCCCTGCCAATAGCCCACATTGTGGCGGCAGCGCTTGCCCTCCCGGGCGTAATTGCTGATCTCGTACTGGCTGTAGCCCTTTGCCGTCAGCACTTCCCGAGCCAATGAATACATCTCCGCCGCCGCATCGTCGTCCGGCACGGAAATTTGGCCCCGCTCCACCATGTCAAACAGCCGGGTGTTTTCCTCCAAAATCAGGCTGTAGGCCGATATATGCTCCGGCTCCATGTGGCAGGCCGCGTCCAGCGTCTCCCGCCATTCCCCGGCCGACTGCCCCGGCAGCCCAAACATCAAGTCCATATTCAGGTTGCGGATGCCGCTCCGCCGGGCCATCTCCACCGCCTGCCGGGCCTCGGCAAAGGTATGGATCCTGCCGATTCTTTTCAGAAGCGCATCCTGTGCCGCCTGCACGCCCAAGGACAGCCGGTTCATGCCGTAACGCTGCATCAGCTCCAGCCAGTTTTCCCGCAGCGTGCCCGGGTTTGCCTCGGAGGTAAACTCCACGTCCGGCCGGAAAGCAAAGCTGCTTTTCATCGCCCTAAGCACCCGCTCCATGCCCTCCTCCGGCACCAGCGACGGCGTTCCCCCGCCGATAAACACAGTGGAAACCTCCGCACCTATCCACTTTTTGCCAGCCGAAAGAATCTCCTTCTCCAGCGCGGCGCAGTAGCGGAGCATTTCCTCCTGGCCGGCGGGATGGGAGCAGAAATCGCAATAAAAACATTTTGCTTTACAAAAGGGAAAATGGACATATAATTGAAGTACCATACTATCCTCCCGATATATGCAAAAGCTTCGTGAAAGATTATAACACAGGAGGCGCATCTCATGAAAACATTCGAAGAAATTTTCCATATGGTGGTACAAATCTGCATTTACCTGATTGAAACCGCGGGCATCGTGGTCATCTTCATCAGCATGATCCGGGGCCTGATCGGCTTTATCCGCAAGAAGGACTCCATCCGCATCGACCTGGCCCAGGGCATCATGCTGGGCCTGGAGTTCAAAATCGGCAGCGAGGTTCTGCGTTCCGTCATCGTCAGCGGATGGAGCGAGCTGGGAACCCTGGGCGCGGTCATTTTGCTGCGCGCGCTGCTGACCTTGCTGCTCCATTGGGAGATCAACGAAGAGGAAAAGCGGCAGCAGAAGAAAGCCGCCGCTACTGAGTCCGAGTCATAATGCGGATGTTTTCCACCGCCACGTCGCTGTGGGCCACGCAGATGGACAGCACCTGGGCGCCCTCGTCGCCGGACAGCTCCGCGCCCTGCAGGTTGACGGTGATGGCGTCGCTTTGCATCACCACCAGGCAGGGGCTGTACCCGGCCTCCAGGAGCGCCTCCTCAATGGCCAGCTCCGTCTGGTGATTTTCCACCATCCGGCTGAGCTGCGCCGCCGCCTGATCCCGCACCGCCTGATCCACGTCCTCCCGGCCGATCAGTTCCTGCAAAGCCTCCATGTCCTTATCATAGGCCAATTCCCGGGCGGATCGCTGGCTCTGCTCCACCGGCGCTGCGCTCACCCTGGGCGATGACCCCGGCGTGCTTACCGGCCCGCTGTCCACCCCGGCCGAAGGCTTCCACAGCAGCAGGAATCCTGCTGCCATCAGCAATCCCCCAATCACGCACCACCGAAGGACAGACCCACGTCTGTCCTTTTTGCTTTGGAAAAGTTTATCCTGTTTCATCTGCCGTCCTCCATCACAAAAACGTCCACGGCGCTTTCCTCCAGCGTCAGAAGGGTTCGCACCGCCCGGATCAGGTTCAGCTTCACTTCCATGTTTCCCGCGCCCTGGGCCACCACCACCGCCCCGGAGGGACTTCCTTCGCTGTCTGAGGCAAAGGCCCCGGCAGGCCTTGCGTAGAACAGCGCCACCTCCACCTTTCCCGCCCCGTCGATGGCGCTCAGCACCTGGGCCACCCGCTTTTCCTCGCTGGTCATGGAGGACGCGCCCGGCCCTTTCATCAGGAGCGTCAGCAGGACGAGCCCAATCGCCAGGCCGATCCACACCCCTTGCTTTTTCACCCCCCGGAGGAATCCCCCATCACCAGGCAGATTTTCTCCGGCGGGATCTCCAGCGTCCGGGCAAGGGTCTCTGCCAGCGCCGTCCCAGTCATGAGGGGCGGCCCTTCTTTCTGTTTCCACAGCGTCAGCTCCATCCTTTCCAGCGCGCCATTCCCGGTCAGGTATACCGTGGCGTCCGCCCGGTATCCCGCCCGCCTTCCCTGGCCGATCACATAGGACCTGAGTTGGTTGGCCCTGGCCTGCAAGTAAATCCGCCTGCTATCTCCCCTGGCCGATGTCTCCGCCAGCACAGGCAAACTTTCGGCCTGGGGCAATTCCCTGCCCGCCAACTGGATGGCCGAGCTCAGCAAAGCCAGCATGATCATCAGGCTGACAGTGAATTGGGCCATCCGGCGGATTTTCCCTTCCGGAACCAGCATTTCGCAAAACGCCCACAGGGCGGACAGCACCACCAGCTGCACCACAAAGCCGTTCACCGCTTCACCTCAGCATCACCGTTAAATTTCCCACCATCAGAAGCTGGGCGCACAGGAGCAAAAACATGGCACCCACGCTCAGCTCGATAATGAACAACAGCGAAAACACGTCCCCATATTCCCCGATGGACTTGTTCAGCGGCGTATCGGCCATGGGTTGCAGCAGAGCAGATGCCCCTCGATAGAGCAGCATGGCCGCGGCTGTCTGCAGCAGAGGCGACAGCAGCTTTCCCAGCAGGAGGATCAGCCCCAGGATGCCCACCGCATTTTCAACCAGCAGGGAGCAGCCCACCAGCGTGTCCACCGTATCGGCAAACATGCCGCCCACCACAGGAATGAAGTTGTCCATGGCGTATTTGGCCGTGCGGATGCTGACGCCGTCCACCGCAGCCGCGCCCAGGCCCTGCACCGTCATCACCCCGATGAACACAGTAAATCCAAAGCCCAGCGTCCAGTTGGCCACCTGGCGGAACAACTGCCGCATCCGGCCCAGCTGCACTCCGCCGCTGAGGCCGTCCGCCATGGTCAGTACCGCCACGCTGACCGCAAAGGGCAGGGTGATGTGCTGAATCAGCGTGGTCATGGCCCCTGCGGCGGCCATCACCGCCGGCTGATAAAACGCAGAACTTGCGGTGCCGCCAACCGCCGCCAGCAGCGTGATCAGCAGCGGGAAGATGGCCTGCATCAGCCCCGCCATCTCTCCCACGGTATGGTTGCACAGCTCTACATATTCTTTCATGTCGCTGATCAGAAATCCGCAAAGGGCCAGCATTCCCACGTAATGGGCGGCTCTGGACGCGCCTCTCTTCTTCCCGGAAAGATGCTGCCCGGCGGCTGTCAGCAGCGCAGGGATCATCAGCCGGGTCACCCGCCACAGGCTGCCCCGGAAAATACCCATGGCTTCTCCTGCCAGCCATTGCAGCGTGCCTTCCGGGCTGAGGGCCGTCCTGCCGCTGGCCAGCGCCGCCAGGATCTCCGCGCCGTCGCCCTCCACCAGGGTTTGTCCCTCCATGGCTTCCAGCAGCGGCTTCAAATCCAGTCCGCCTATCGTCCCGGCAATGCCCTCCTCCAGCGACTCTGCCCCTGCGGAGGACGCCACAATTATCAGCGCCAGAACCATCGTCCAAAGCCGCAGGATCAGGGTGCCAAGCCGAGGATGGTTTCCAGCAGCTCCATCAAAAGCGGCGCGGCCATAGCAAACACCGTCAATTTGCCGGTCAGGGCCACCTTTGCCGCCAGGCCGCTTTCGCCCAGATCGGCGCAGGTTTCTTCCGCAATTTCCGTCACATAGCTGATTCCCAGGGTTTTCATCAGCGTGGACAGGTATTCCGCCTTGAGCCCCGCCAGCTGAACAATCCGCTCCAGATGCCCCCGCAGGGTCTCCACGCTTTCCAGCGCGCTGATGAGCAGAATGCAGCCTGCCGCCACCGCGCAGATGCGGGCCATTTCCGGCTGCTGGCTCCGCACCACCATGCACAGCACCGCCGCCGCAATCGCCAGGCCGATCCATTGCCAGAACGCCACGGCTCAGTACAGGGAAAACAGGCTTTTCAGGCTGGTGAGCAGCTCGGATATCAGGTTCACCACCAAAAACAGGCCGATGACCAGCCCCACCACCGTTACCAGCGTGCCCAGTTCTTCCCGGCCGGCCCGCTGCAGCACCTGATAGATCACCGCCACGGCCACGCCCAGCCCGGCCAGTTTGAATAACAGGTCTATCTCCACCAATGCTTTCCCCTCCTACCATAGCGCAATTCCAAGCATCAGGCCAAGCAGCACGCCCAGCTGCATGCACAGTTTCCCGCCTGTGTGGGCCGACTTTCTGGCCTGCTCCACCACCGGTTTCAGCCGCCGCATGGCCGCCGCCACCGCCTGCTCCCTCATGGCCGATGTCCCGTTCCCCAGCTGCCGGAACAGATGCAGCATCGCCGCTTTGTCCTCCCGGGTTTCTGCGTACAGGGGCAGCGCATCCGATGCCTTTCCGTAGGCCCTCTCCAGCCCGCCCAGAGGTTCCTGATCCAGGGCTTTTGCCGCATACCGAAGCCGCCTGGCAAACAGGCTGTCTCCGCCCAGCGCGGCGCACTCCACCAGCAACTGCCCCAGGCCCATCCGCTCTTCAATCAGCATGATCCTGAGCTGTGCCAGCATCTCGCTTTCGCTTTCCAAAAGCCGCAGCCGGGCATGCTGCCGTTCCTTCAGCGCGCCGCCCACCGCCGCCCCTGCCAACGTGCAGAATATTGCTCCCGCAAGGCCCAGCATCACACGCCTTCCTCCCGGTCAAGGGGCTGCATCTGCCCGTCATACACCCGGGCAATTTCCCCCACGCTGCCCTCCCTGAGCAGTACATATCGGTCAAAAGCCTTGCTCTGCACCAGCGGAAACAGCGTCCCCCGGCACAGGGCTGTTTCCAGTTCCCGGCCATGGGCCGTGGCCAACACGCTCACGCCGCTGCGCACCGCTTCCAACACCGCCTGGCCGTCCAGGGCGTCCCGGAGCTCGTCCGTCACCAGCACCTCCGGCGACATGGCCCGCAGCATCCACCTGAGGCCTGCGTCCTTGCAGCAGCCGTCCAGCACGTCTGTGTTGGGACCCACCTCCAGCTGAGGCACGCCCTCGCACATGGCGGCCAATTCGCTGCGTTCGTCCACCACGCTCACCCGCAGGCCCTTTTCGCTGAGCCTCCGGAGGCCATCCCGGAGCATGGTGGTTTTTCCCGTACCCGGCAGGCCCACGATCAGCGTGGACAGGCACCTGCCGTTTTCATCCGTCAGATAAGGCATCAGCCTGTCCGCCGCGCCCCTCCATTGCCCGGCGATGCGCACGCACAAGGAGCTGATCTCCCTGAGGCCCCGCACCGTCTGCCCCTGGCAGATCACCCGCCCGCAAATGCCCATTCGATGTCCTCCCCGGAGGGTCACAAAGCCGCTGCGCTGCTCCTCGGCCCGGGCGTAAAGTGCGTGCTCGCTCAACGCCTCGGCGATTTGACTCACCTGCTGCTGGCTGGGCGCAAACGGGCACACGATGGTTCCCTCCGCCGTCAGCAGCAGGATTCTGCCTCCGCCCCTGACCCGTATTTCCCTCAGTTCTCCCTCTTTCAGCCCCCGCAGCTGCTTCACCACCTGGCCCGGCATGCAATGGCTCAAAAAATGCAGCGTCTCCTGCCATGTCACCAAAATCGCCTCCCGCATTTACTCAAACAAACAAAGCCCGATGGCCTTGTAAAAGCCGTAATCCACCTTATCTCCCTGGGGCAGATTCAGCGCAGTTCGTGCCCTGCGCACTGCCTCCAGCATCCCCTGCCCGAAGACACCGTCTGCGCCGCCGTAGTAATAACCCAGCGCCGCCAGCCTTTGCTGTACCGCCACCACGTGGCTGCACCGGTCGCCCATTTCCAGGGTGCGCAGGCTGTTGTCCAGAAGGCCGTAAGGCCCGCCGGTGATGACCACCTTGGCCCAGTTGGGCACCAGGCTGTACAACTCCTCAGAGTCCTTCACAAACATGCGGATGCACCCATGGCTGGCGTTGCTGCCAATGCTCCCCGGCTTGTTGGTGCCGTGGATGCCGTATTGCCCCCAGGGCACGTTCAGCCCCAGAAATCGCGTTCCAAAACCGCCCAGATCGCCGGAAAAACGGTGGGTGATGTAGAACGTCCCAATGGGCGATGGCGTCGCCCCGGCGCCGGTAGCCACGGTATAGCGTTTCAGGGGCTTTGTGCCCTGATACAGGGTCAGGGTCTTCTGATGGATGTCAATCCAGATCCACTTGCCCTCCGGCACATTGGCCCGCTTTGCCAGCTCCGCCTCCGTGGGCGGCTGATCCTCCGCAAAGACCTGCACCGGGGCCGGGGCTGGCATATTTTTCAGCCAGAAGCCCAGCGCCAGCACCGCCAGCAATATGGCCAGCCCGTGTTTTTTCATCCCCACCCGTCCTCTCTTCCCTGCACCATATGCCCCAGGTTTCCGGTATATGCGCACAAAAAAACTGCGCAACCGCAAAGGTTACGCAGTCTTGGTTTTTCAGTTTACAGCCGGCTCAGATCGTCCAGGGACAGGGCGAAGGCGTCCACAAACTCCTTCATGAATACCTGTACCTCCGGCAATGGATTCTCCATCAGGCTTCGGCCGATGCTCTCCTTGGCCTGGAGGAACTCCCGGTTGCCCAGTTTTTCCTCCGTCAGGCACTTCAGATATGCGCTGATGCGGTCGGCCGCCTTGACCAGTTTCCATTCCTGGCTGCTTTCATCCGGCTGAATGTAAGGCCTGTAGCTTTCCTTCAGTTCGGGGGGCAGCATGTCCAGCAGTTGCTGCCGGGCGCTGACCTCCACCTGCTGGTAAGCGTCCTGAATGGCCGGATTTTTATACTTGATGGGCGTGGGCAGATCGCCGGTCATGACCTCGCCCGCGTCGTGGTACATGGCCATCACGGCCACCTTCTCCGGGCTCAGTTCCCGCCCAAAACGCTCCACACCGATCACCGCCAGCCCATGGGCAATGAATGCAGTCTGCATGCTGTGCTCCATGTCGTTTTCCGGCTCGGTGTTGCGCATCAGGCCCCAGCGGCGGATCAGCTTCAGCCTGTCCAGATTGGCAAAAAACGGATACATCTTTCTCCCTCCCATGGGTCTATTATATCCGGATTGCCATTCCTGGGCAAGGGGATCAGTTTTCGCCCAGCCAGTATTTCTTCAGCGGGCCAAAGCTGATCCATGCCACTACAGCGGTGATAATGGCTTCCGGCACCATGTAGGATGCGTTGTACGCCAGGGACCAGGCCACGGGGCCCCAACCTTCGCCGTTGGGCCAGAGCACTTCCCAGATCAGCACGCCGCTGAGGAAGTGGCACACAAACCGCAAAAAGAAGGTCAGGCAGATGCCCAGCACGATGGACAGCCGGCGGTTTTCCACAACCTTATTCAGGCAGGCGCTCAGGCCGATGACCGTGAAGGCGATCACGTAGTCCAGCAGGATGATGCCGATGGCGGTCAGCGCGTCGGGGGCGTAAGTGACGTTGCTCATACCCAGCAGCAGCTGGATCAGGCTGAAGATCAGCGCGCTGCCGATGCCCCATTTCAGGCCGTGCCTATGGGCAATCAGCACCAGGGGCAGCATGCTGCAAAATGTGATTCCGCCGCCAAGGGCCCAAACACCCTTGAATTCAAACAGGCTCAGCACCGTACCCACGGCGATGAGAAGAGCGCATTCCACAAGACGTTTGATTGCTTTCGAGTCCATTGTTTTTTCCTCCTTAGAATGAAAAAATCTCGTCTTTGCGGCAATGCAAGGCGAGCATCAATGGACACATTATTCCGTTGATTCCTACGCCGGCATTACCCGGATCAGGTTCAAGGGTCCCGGGCATTGCCCGATCTCAGCCGACCTACGTCAGCACCCCTGTGCATCAGCACGGAAGTTACAATAGCACCCCCTGCAAAATTTGTCAACCCCCAAATTTCGTGATACAATACCGGCAGGAAGGAGGGGATGCCCATGAAAACCTGCTGGATCATCGGCGCGGGAAGCTTTACAAACCGGGATCTGCGCCCCCTGGAGGGCGATCTTGTCATCGCGGCGGACGGCGGGCTTGTGCCCCTCATGCAGGAGGGCGTCACGCCCCATATCCTCCTGGGCGATTTTGACTCCCTGCCCGGCGGAGAAGCCGCTTTGCCCCAGCATATCGAACGCCTGACCTTCCCCGTAGAAAAGGACGACACCGATACCGGCCTGGCCCTGCGCACGGGCTGGGAGCGGGGGTATCGCCGTTTCATGCTCTACGGCTGCGGCGGCGGACGGCTGGACCATCTTTTTGCCAATATGCAAAGCATGGCGGGCATGACCAAGAAGGGCGCGTCCGTCACCCTCATCGACCCGGACTACGATCTTTTCTGCATCAAAGATACATCCCTCACCCTGCCTGCCCGGCCCGCGGGCACTTTGGTCAGCGTTTTCTGCCACGGCGACCGGGCCGAAGGCGTCAGCATCAGCGGGCTCAAGTATTCCCTGCAAAATCAAACGCTCACCTCTGATTATCCCATCGGCGTCAGCAATCACTGCACCGGGGACGCTGCAAAGGTGAGCGTCGAAAACGGTTGTTTGTTTGTTATGGTATTTCTCAGCCAGTGTTAAACAGGCGCGCCTTCTGCATCCACAATCAAAATCTGCACGCCGGGCAGCAGCCCGCTCAAGGTCTCCGCAATGCCGGAGGCCTTTTCTCCGCCGCCCATGACCACCTGCCCCGCCCCAATTTCCTGGGCGTAGTTGGCAATGGCAGTCAGCGGCACCTCGGCAATGCGCATGCACATCTCCGCGCCCACCTCGCCGGCCAAGGCATAGAGGTAATCCAGCGTCTTGGCGTATTTTTCCTGATCCCCCATGGCGTCCTGGGCGATGACATGCAGTACATACAAGCTAGACTGCTGTTTCATCGCCAGGTCTGCGCCCTTGCGGATCAGCCTTGCGCAGGAACGCTGAAGGGTTACCAGCGCAAGCACAGGCTTAGCCATAACATCGTTCCTTTCCGTCAGTTTTCCAGCCGGAAATCCGATACCATAATATCGTTATGCTGAATGGTTATGCGGCTTCCCAGGGGAATATTCGGCCATTCCTTCAATGCGTCAAAGTAGAACAGCCGGTCGTCCTTGCCGTCGTCCTTGTCCCCCACGTTGATCATGATGGGGTAGCAATTGACGCCGCCGCGCTCGCAGAGGTTGTCGCCAACCTCCTTGAGCAGACCGGTGGTGAAATGCTGTCTTCCGTGAAGCATGAAACCGATGTGCTTGTCATAGCAAGCCACAGGCCGCACATAAACGCCCAGCATAAACACAAGGTAGGAAAGCCCCACCACCGTCAGGGCGGCGGTCAGTTTCCAGGCGTCTTCGCTGCGGTGGATGCGGCCGACGATGAAAATTGCCAAAGCGGCAGCCAGAACCAGCACCGCGGGCACAATGGCCACCAGACGACGCTTGATGCGCAGGCTGTGCACCTTTGCATGTTCCTGTTCGTTATACACCGGGCAGTCCTCCTTACTGTTCCTTCTTTTCCTTCACGCCAATTTTCTGCATCAGCTTAATGGTGACAAAAAACAGCGTCAGTACCAGAAACACGCCTGCCAGACCCATAGCGGTCACCAGCAGACCCTTGGTCATAAGAGAAAGCTCAGTCATTGTTGATTTCCTCCTTATTCAAATGGTGGACGTCATCAGCCGCCCAGCAGCATGGTAACCAGAGTGATGACCATACCGCCGGCCACGATGGAGCCCAGCTGGCCGGAAACGTTGGCGCTGATGGACTGCATCAGGATGAAGTTGTAGGGATCCTCGTCCTTGGCCATCTTCTGGATGACGCGGGCGCTCATGGGGAAGGCGGAGATACCGGCCGCGCCCACCATGGGGTTGATCTTCTTCTTGCGGAACACGTTGAGCAGCTTGGCAAACAGCACGCCGCCGGCGGTGTCAAACACGAAGGCGAACAGGCCCAGGCCCAGGATGAGCAAAGTGTCCAGACGCAGGAACTTGTCGGCCACCATGGTGCCGCCGATGGTGATGCCCAGCAGAATGGTGACCAGGTTGGCCAACTCGTTCTGAGCGGTCTTGGAAAGGCGATCCAGCACGCCGCACTCGCGGATCAGGTTACCAAACATGAGGGAGCCAACCAGGGGAGCGCTCATGGGCACGATGATACCGGCAACAGCGGTCACGATGATGGGGAACAGGATCAGGGCCAGCTTGGAGGCGCGCTCTTCGTTGTAATCCATGCGGATCATGCGTTCCTTCTTGGTGGTCAGGGCCTTGATGACCGGGGGCTGAATGACAGGCACCAGGGACATGTAGCTGTAGGCAGCCACGCTGATGGGGGCCATGTAGTCCTTCAGCTGGAAGTGGTTGGCAACGTACAGGGTGGTGGGGCCGTCGGCAGCGCCGATGATGCCGATGGCGGAAGCCAGCTTCATGATCAGGTCGTTATCGCCGGCGGTAGCGGGCAGCACGATGGGGATCAGCACCAGGGAGACCAGGAAGGTAGCAAAGATACCAAACTGGGCGGCAGCGCCGAAGAAGATCATGCTGGGATCCTTCAAAAGGGGAGAGAAGTCAATCATCGCGCCAACGGCAATGAAGATCAGGATGGGGAACAGCTCGTTGGCAATACCGGCGTTGAACAGCACGGTCAGGAAGCCCTCTTCGCCCAGAGCGCTGGGGAAAGCGGAGCCGAAAACCGGCGGCAGGTTAGCCAGGATGGCGCCAAAGCCGATAGGCAGCAGCAGAGCGGGTTCATAGTCCTTTTTGATAGCCAGATAGATCAGCACACCGGCGATAACAAACATAGCCAGCGTTTTCAGGCCTTCCAGCGTAAACAGATACATTACGCCGGAAAACATTTCTTGGAGAATCTTGCCGAAGTCCACAGTACTTCCTCCCATATGAATCAATTGTCGCCTTATAGGCCATGATGCATTATACCATTTCCCCCACAGGATGTCAAAATACAGAAAAAGAACAAATCCTTTCCTGTCCTTGCTTTTCCGCCATTGTTTCCCCGGGGAACAAGTTTTTTACCAAACATTTACCGGCAGATGCGCGTAGTTTCGCACTTCATCCCAGGGCACGGTGAAACCCGCCCCCTTGGCGCAGAACACCGAGTCCGGGGTATCGTCCGCCAGAGGGTTGTAACCCGCCGCTTCAATGACCTCCGCCTCGTTGTGGCAGCGGTCGTAGCGGCTCATCCACAGCCGGAGGCTGCCCCTGCCGTGGGTCTGCCGGAGGAACTCCTCCTGCCAGGGGCTGAACAGCGAATACGCGGCTTCTCCCCGTAGGATGACCGAGTCCTGCTCATATTCCGGCGGCTCCACGTCCGCCTTCATGCGGCTCAACGCCCCGGCGATGGCCCCGTAGCTGTCCGCAGGCGCCCGGAGCACAAACCCGCAGATAGGCTCCAGCAGCATGCTTTTTCCGTACATCAGCCCGTTGCGGATGGCCCGGTACACTGCCTGCCGGAAGTCGCCGCCCTCGGTGTGCTTCAGGTGCGCCCGGCCTGCTGCCAGCTCCACCACCACGTCCGTCAGCGGCGCGCCGGTGAGCACGCCCTTGTGAACCCTTTCCAGCACATGGGTGCGGATGAGCCGCTGCCAGTTGAGGGTCAGGTCGTCCACATGCACCTTGGACTGGAACGTCACGCCACTGCCACGTTTTCCGGGCAGCAGCCTGAGATGCGCCTCCGCATAATGCCGCAGGGGTTCATAGTGGCCCACGCCGTAGGTAGGCTCCGCCAGCGTTTCCTTGTACAAAACCCGACAGGAGCCGAAGCTGACCTCATAGCCAAACCGTTCCAGAATCAGCTGCTTCCATATTTCCAGCTGGATCTTGCCCATCACATGCACGGAAATGCGCCCTTCCCGCTCCGATACCGCCAGGGAGGGTTCTTCGTCCTCCAGATAGCGCAGGGCCTGCATCATGCGGAAGGCGGGCACCTGCTTCTGGTCGTAGATCAGCTCCGCCTCCATCATGGGGTCGGTGCGGAAGCTCTCCCGCCCTTCCCGGCCGATCCAGTCGCCGGGCCGCAGTCCCTCCATGCCGGGCATGGCCACGATGTCCCCTGCCACGGCCCTGTCCACCGGGCGGAACTTTTCTCCGTGGTAGATGCGCAGCTCGTTGATCTTCTGCATTTCGCCGCAAACGGGCAGCTCGTCCTTGACCCGGACGCTGCCGGACAGCACTTTCATAAAGCAAAGACGCATGCCCGCTCCGTCGTGCCGCACCTGATAGACCCGGGCCACAAAATCGTCCGATGTTTTTTCCTGATAATCCGTTTCGCTCAGCCGGGAAATCAGCTTCGGGCAGCCTTCCATGCCCCGGCCTTCCAATGCTGCGCCAGCCATCACCGGGAAACATTTCCGCTCCCGGATCAGCCTCTTCAGCGCATCCGTCCAGACTGCCTCGTCAAAACCATCGGAAAACAGCCTGTCCAGCAGATTCTCATCCATGGCGGCCACCGCTTCCTGCAGTTCCTCGTCCATGGCCCCGCCATCCTGCCAGGAGCGCAGATCCACCACATCCGCACTCAGGCGGTTTCGGATCTGGCCCATGACCCGCTCCGGGTCGGCCCCCTCCCTGTCAATCTTGTTGAGGAACACAAACACCGGCACGCCGTAGCTGCCCAAAAGCTGCCACACCGTTTCCGTGTGACTCTGCACGCCCTCGGCGCAGCTGATGACCAGAATGGCATAGTCCATCACGGACACCGCCCGCTCCATCTCCGTGGAAAAGTCCACGTGGCCCGGGGTGTCCAGCCAGTACCAGGTGTCGTCCCCCATTTCAAAGCAGGCCAGGCCGGAAAAAATGGTAATGCCCCGCTGCCGCTCAATGGGATGGGCGTCCAGAAACGCATCCTGATGATCCACCCGGCCAACGCTGCGGATGGCCCGGGCATAATACAGGGTCTGCTCGGAAAAGGTGGTTTTTCCTGCGTCCACATGGGCCAGGATGCCAATGGTCTTTTTCATGATCGTCCCTCATTTTTGGAAACATTGCCCATTCAGTATACTCCATTCAGCGAAAAACCTCAACCGCCCCGGCACATGGATTGGCCGCCTTCTGCGCACAATAGGCACAAATTGTTTGGGAGGGCTGTGCCATGCCGTGGGTTCTTGCCGCCGCGCTGGTTTTGCTTTGCGCGCTGATTGTTTTTCTTCTCACCCGGGGGAAGCCCCCTGCAAAATCCTATCGGGACGCCCCTCTCATGGGCGATCTTCTTCCCCATCTCAAGTCCGTGGCTGGGGAATCGCCAGGGGCCGGGCGAGCGGGTCTTTCCCTGCACCGGGGTCTGCTTCACCGGTTTGAAAAGCAGGCCGATTTTCTTTCCACCCTCCCGGACGACGAACTCCTTCCCGGGGCCATGTGGCTGTGCGAAAATGGCCGGTATCTGCAGGAGAAGATGGTCTCAGCCATGGCCGATTCCCGCGGTGTGCGGGGTCTGCCCGCCTCCAAGGACGGCGGCAGTCGCATCCTGTGCTTTGCCCGGGAATACGTGGGCCATCGCATGGCAGAGATCCACCTGGAACCCCTGGGCAAGGCCCTGGCTGCCTGGCAGGAGGTATCCACCTTCAGCCAGCGGGAGATCGGCCTTTTGCCCCTGGCTTTGCGGATCGCCCTGCTGGACGTGATCAGCGAGATGACCGCCCTCCTGGCCGCGGAGCAGCATTCCCGCCTGAAAGCCCAGCAGCTGGTGCGCTTCCTGCGCCACCAGAAGGAAAAGCAGTCCCTGCGCATCTTTGCCGCCCACCGCCACGAGCCCGCCTTTCTGGAACGGCTCCTCAGCGAAATGCACCGCCAGGAGGAGGGCCAGCAGATTCTCTGGCTGGAACGCTACTTCAACCAAAACGACCTCTCTGCCGACAAACTGACCCGCAGCGAGCACCAGCACCAGACGGACAACAGCCTGTGGATCGGCAATGCCATCACCTCCCTCCGTGCCATCGACCACGCTCCATGGGAGCAGCTTCTGGAAGAGTGGAGCCCGCTTCACGCCCAGCTTTCCCAGGACGCGGTCTACCCTGCCATGGACATGGAAAGCCGGGCCTATTACCGGGAATGCATCCACCGCCTGAGCCGCCTTACACATAAGCCGGAGCTGACCGTCTGCGGCGCGGCCATGACCCTTTCCCGGGCCGATCACCCGGAAAGCCTGATGCACCACGTGGGCTACTATCTCCTGGACGAGGGCCGGGACAGCCTGCTTTCCTACCTGCATACGGACAGGCCCTTTCCCCTGCCCATGAACCGGGCCAAACGGACGCTGTTTCTGCGGATCCTTTGCTGGGAAAGTTTTGCGCTGCTTCTGTTTGTGGGCTTTCTGCTGGGCGTTCCCTGGCCCATGCTGCCCCTGTTTGCCCTGCCCCTGTTCTTCACCCTTGCGGAGCTTGCCCTGTCGGCCTACCGCCGCTTTGCCCCACCCAAGATGACGCCCCGGATCCAGCTTGACGCCCTGGCACCGGAACAACGTACCCTGGTGGTCTGCCCCACGATGCTGCTCAGCCGGGAGCAGGCCCTGTCCATGGCGGGCCACCTGAGCATGCTTCACAGCGCCAACCCCGACCCCAATCTCCACTTCATGCTTCTGGGCGACTACCGGGACAGCCTCACCGCCACCATGAACGATGACGACGAGATCGTAGCGGCTGCATCCGCCGCCATTCGCGCCCTCCGGGAGGACACGGGCCACGAGTTTCTCTATTTCCAGCGGGAGCGGGTCTTTCACGCGCCCGACCACCTGCACATGAGCCGGGAGCGGAAGCGGGGCAGCCTGGAAACTTTGCTGAAGCTCATCTGCGGGCAGGAAACGGAAGACAGCTTCGCCTACGCCTCCATCGCCCCGGAAAAGCTCCAGGGCCGATATCGCTACGTCATCACCCTGGACAGCGATACCTTCCTGCCTCCCGGCGCGGCCCTGCGCCTGGTGGGAGCCATGTGCCATCCCCTGCAGCAACGCCGCCGGGTGGACGGGCGGATGCGGGGCGTGAGCGTCCTCCAGCCCCGAATGGAGGTGTCGCCCGGCTCCGTTGGCAGCTGGCTGTCCCTGCTGCTTGGCGGGCCCACCTCCTGCGGCCCCTACAACTCCCTGGTGTCGGACTTCTACGCCGACGCCCTGCGCAGCGGCTCCTTCCAGGGCAAGGGCATCATCGACCCTGCCGCCTTTCTGGAAGCCACGGAGGGGAAGATCCTTCCCGGCCTGGTGCTGAGCCACGACCTTCTGGAAGGCCAGCTGGCGGGCTGTGCTTTCGCCTCCGACATCCTCCTGTACGAGACCCATCCCAGCGCTCTCAAGGGCTTCCTGGGCCGTCTGCATCGCTGGACCCGGGGCGACTGGCAGCTGCTTGCTTACCTTGCGCCCTTCATCCCCCATGTGGATAGCGGGCCCCGCCGCGCCCTGAACACCCTGGACAGGCACAAGCTCTGGGGCAATCTTTTCCGTTCGCTGGCTTCTCCCGCCCGGGTCATCGGCCTGTTTGTGCTGGCTGCCCTGGGAAAGCATTGGCTGTTTCTGCTTCTGCTCCTTGCGCCGGAACTCCCCGCGCTGATTCCCCTGACCAGAACCGCTTTGGTTTCTGCCCTCCTCCGGCTGGCCGCGCTGCCGGTCTTTGCAGCCGTGCAGCTGGACGCCATCGGCCGCGCCCTGTACCGGCTGCTGGTCTCCCGGCAGAATCTGCTCAAATGGACCACCGCCGCCCAGCTTTCCAATCCCACCGATAAGCCTTCCATGCAGCCATACTACATGAGCATCGGCGGTGCGCTGCTGATGGGTTTTTTCAGCCTGGTGGGCGGCTTTGACCTCACTCCCGGCCTGGTCACCGCAGCCGTCTTCGCCCTGTTCCCCTTCACTTTGCCCCTTCTGGAACAGTCCACGGAGCGCAGCCTTTACCCCACCGGCTATATGCGGGAAGTGCTTTCTTCCATCGCCCGGGAAACCCTGCTGTATTACGAAACCTCCATCACCCCGGAGGACAACGGCCTGCCCCCGGACAATGTCCAGATCGACCCCAACAAAGGCATCACCCACCGCACGTCGCCCACCAACATCGGCCTGTACCTGGTAGCGCTGATTTCCGCAGAAAAGCTGCGGCTTCTGCCCCTGGAGCAGCTGGCCCTGCGGGTCGAGGCAGCAGCGGACGCCCTGGAAGCTATGGAAAAATGGCAGGGCCATCTGTATAACTGGTACAGCACCCAAAGCCTTGCGCCATTGCCTCCTGCCTACGTTTCCTCGGTGGACAGCGGCAACCTGGCGGTGTGTATGCTGACCGCCGCCCAAGGCCTCCGGGTGCTCCTGCCCGATCTTCCTCCCCGCTTTCACGGCCTGCCGGAACGGCTGGACCATCTGGTGCGCCAGATGAATTTCACCGTCCTGTTCGACCCATCCGCGGAGCTGTTCCGGGTAGGCGTCTATCCCGACCGCCCGGAGAACGTTCAACCTCACTACGACCTCCTTGCCAGCGAGTCCCGGCTGCTCAGCTACGTGGCCATCATGCAGGGGCAGGTGCCGGTCAGGCATTGGTACCGGCTGAGCCGCAGCCGCGCCCACACCCGCCAGGGGCAAACCCTGCTCAGCTACAGCGGAACCATGTTTGAATACATGATGCCCTTGCTTTTTCATCGGCCTGTGCGGGGCACTCTGCTGGATCACGCCCTCCGCACCACCATGAAGGTGCAGTCCCGCCACCGGCTGGGCGGCGCCTGGGGCGTCAGCGAAAGCGCCTACCTGGCCTACGATCCCCAGCTTTTCTACCAGTACCAGTCCTTCGGCATTCCGTCCCTGGCGCTGCAATCCCAGGTGGATTCCCAGGTGCTTGCCCCTTATGCCTCGGTGCTGACGCTGCCCCTCAACCTGAAACCTGCCTTCATGAACCTGCTGCGCCTGCGCAGCATGGGGCTGGAGGGCCCCCTGGGCCTTTTTGAGGCTGCCGATTTCCATCCCCGCCGGGTGGGCGATAAAAAGCCCTTTCAGATCATTCGCAGTCACATGGCCCACCATCAGGGCATGATCCTGATCACCATCTGCAACGTGCTGTGCCGCTGGTATATAGCCGATCTTTTCGGCCATCTGCCCAGGGCGCAGGCCTATCGTCTTTTGCTGGAGGAGAAATACGTGGACGTGCAAACCGTCATCCGCCACCCGCTGAAACGCCGCTTTGAAAAGCCGGTCACGGCTGGATACCAGGCCTGGCGCGTCGCCCAGCCCCTGAGCCTGCCCGTGGACGCCCATCTGCTCCACGGCGCGGGCACCACCTTGCTCATCGACGCCCAGGGCGGCGGATACATGTCCCGCAACGGCATCATGCTGACCCGGTTTCACGAAAGCTGCCACCTGCCCAGCGGCATGCGCCTGTACCTGAAGGACTCCCAGAGCGGCTCCGTCTGGCAGGCCACCGATCCCAAGCTCAGCAAATCCGTGGAATTTGAAACCGCGCAGGCCGTTTTCACCCACGAGCGTTTCCACGTTCAGACCCAGCTGCGTCTATTCGTCAACCCGCTGGACGGAGCGATCATCCACTGCCTGACCCTGGAAAACCAAAGTCCCGCCGACCGCATGCTGGAAGTGAGCAGCTATCTGGAGCCGGCCCTCACCTCCCAGCAGGAGGACAGGGCTCACCCAGCCTTCCAGAACCTGCTACTCCAGTCCAAAAAGCTGGGCAAATCCGGCGCGGCCATCCGCTGCAGGCCCCGTCTGGAACGCACGCCGCCCCTGCATCTGTGGCAGAACCTCACCGCAGACGTGCCCTTCCACCTCTTCCGCATCCAGACGGACCGCACCGCCTTCATCGGCCGGGGACGGACGGTGCATGCCCCCCGGGGGATGGAGCTGCCCATCAGCGGCCTGGCAGACAGCGTGGGAGACATGATCGAGCCCTGCCTCAGCCTGCGGGCCCAGTTTGTGCTGCCGGCCAGCGGCAAGGTGCAGCTGGCCTTCGTCACCCTTTGCCCCAGCCAGCGGGACACGGAAAACGGCTTCCTGGAACGCTACGACCGCCCGGAAAACGCCCTGCGCACCTTCGAGGCAGCCGCCACCCAGGGCGTGGTCACCGCCCGGTATCTGGATTTGGAGCCGGAGGAATACTGCCAGGTTTCCCGGCTGACCGGCTGCCTGAGCTACACGGGCCAGCCCATGCAGTTCCTTGACAGCGCAGCCAATTCCCTGCCCATGAAGGATCTCTCCGCCCTGCGCCTTCAGGGCAGCCTGCCCATCCTGCTTGTGGAATGCACCTCCGCCGACGGTCTGCCCCTGGTGAAAACCCTGCTCAAAGCCCACGCCCTCCTGCGCATGGGCGGCCTCTGGTTCGACCTGGTGCTTCTGGCAGACGCGCCCCAAAGCGACGACCTGCAAGCCCGCCTCACGGAAGCCGTGAAAAACAGCCCTTCCAGCGAGACCCTCCGCCAGGACGGAGGCGTGCATATCTTTTCTGCGGACCATCTGTCCCCCGGCCAGCCGGAACTGCTCCGGGCGGCTGCCCGGCTCCGGCTCAGCACGGCATCGGGCAGCCTGAAGCAGCAGCTGGATCAGCTGCACAGCCTGGTGGCGTCCCCCGCCCAGTATCAGCACAGGCCTTCCACCCCCTGGAAGGCCGCCCTGCCCCCCATGGACGACCTCACTCTGGACAACGAATTCGGCGGTTTTGCCATGCCGGAGGGCAACTACGTCATCCTCCTGCCACCGGGCAGGCAGACCCCCGCGCCCTGGTGCAATCCCTTGTGCAATCAGGACTTTGGCACTCTTGCCGGAGAAAGCGGCCTTCTGTTCACCTACGCCCACAGCAGCCGGCAGGGGCGGCTCAACCATTGGCCCAACGACAGCGTCACTCCCCGGGGCGACGAGCTTTTCTTCCTGCAGGACAGCCAGCACAAGCTGCTCTGGTCCCTGACCCGGTTCCCTCTGGCGGCCGACCTTCCCTGCCGGGTGACCTACGCTCCCGGCGAGGCGATCTACGAATGCTCCGGCTACGGCATCTATAGCCGCATGACCTGCTTCACGGACGCGGAATCCACCCTGGGCCTTCGGATCATCCAGCTGAAAAACGAGGACAAAACCGACCGCGTCCTGACCCTGTGGCACAGCTGCGCCTTTCACCCGGGCGACAACCCCGGCAGCGAGCAGCTTTGCGCCGCGGAGCGCACGGAGCGGGGCGTGACCCTCCTCTGCCCGGACCTGGACGGCGCCTGCTGCCTGGCCGGCCTGGATCCCGCGCCCACCCTCTGCGCCAGCATGAGCAGCGGAGCCTTCTACGGCCTCTCCAGCCCCGTTCCCCATGCGCTTGCCACCTCGGAAGCCCTCTCCGGCGACAGCGGCAACGTGGCGGTCATCGGCTTCACGGTGCAGCTCAAGCCCGGCGAAACCAAGCAGATCACCACCTTACTGGGCTACGGCGTCAGCCGGGCCAGGCTGGAGCGGGCCGTCCTCAATGCGGCGGAAGATGGCGCGGCCCACCGGCTGCATCAAATGCGTTTGTTCTGGGCCAATCAGCTCAGCGGCCTTCTGTTCGACCTGCCCGACCCCACCCTCAGCCTGATGATGAACCGCTGGCTGCCCTACCAGACCATCGCCTCCCGGCTGATGCTGCGTGGCGGCTTCTACCAATGCGGTGGGGCCACGGGCTTCCGGGATCAGCTGCAGGACATGCTGGCCATGCTCCACACCCAGCCCCAGCAGGTGCGGGAAACCCTGCTGCTGTTTGCCTCCCACCAGTACGAAGAGGGCGACGTGCAGCACTGGTGGACGGAGGGTTTCACCGGCTCCCGTACCCGCATCAGCGACGACCTGCTCTTTCTGCCGTACCTGACCGGCATCTACGTCCAGGTCACCGGGGATGTTTCCATCCTCAACGAGGCCGTGCCCTACCTTCACTCCAAGCCCCTCGCCCCGGAGGAAAACGACCGTCTGGAAACCGACAATCCATCCCCCATTACAGAAAGCCTTTTGCAGCACTGTCTCCGGGCCATCGACCAGGTGCGTTTCGGCTCTCACGGCCTGCCCCTCATGCAGGGCGGCGACTGGAACGACGGCATGAACCGCGTCGGCGGCGACAAAGGCGAAAGCGTATGGCTGGGCATGTTCCTGTGCGAGGTTCTTCGCCGTTTCTCCCCCCTGTGCGACCCCGCCACCATCAACCGCTTTGCCACGCTGCGCATCCGCCTTTTGCAGGCCCTGGATCAAACCGCCTGGGACGGCAGCTGGTACCTGCGGGGCTGGTACTCCACCGGCGATCCCCTGGGCGGCACGTCCTCCACGGAATGCCGGATGGATCTGCTGCCCCAGTGCTGGGCGGTGTTCTCCGGCCTGTCCCGTGAGCGCAGCGCCATCGCCATGGAAAGCGTGTGGCAGCACCTGTGGGAAAGTGATATCGGCATTCTGAAGCTCTTAACCCCGCCCTTTAACGGTGCGGAGGATCCGGGCTACATCGCGGCCTATGTGCCCGGCGTCCGGGAAAACGGCGGCCAGTACACCCACGCCGCCACCTGGGCCATGGCGGCCTGGTATCAGCTGGGCCAATACGACAAAGCCTGGGAGCTGGCCCTGCGGCTGCTTCCCCAGGCGCATTCCCACACCAAGCAAACCGCCATCCGCTACCGGGTGGAGCCTTACGTCATGGCAGCGGATATCTACTCCGGCCCCCGGCACCGTGGCCGGGGCGGCTGGACCTGGTACACCGGCAGCGCGGCCTGGTACCAGTACCTTCTGCTGACGGAACTTCTGGGCTTCCGCAAAGAAGGCAATGTCCTGCGCTTCCGCCCTGTGCTGCCAAACGGCTGGGACTGGGTGCGCATCACCTACCGCTACGGCAGCGCCACCTACCACCTGACCGGCCGCCGGGACTGCCCCTTCCCCACCGCCGACGGCGAGCGTCTCAAGGAAGGCGCCATCCTCCTCCAGGACGACGGCCGCATCCACGAAGGCATCTTCCCCATCCGGGCATAAATAAACCGGCCGATGTCTACCACAGACATCAGCCGGTTTTCTTTTTTTCTCAGCCAAGGCGGGCATGCGCACCTTTATCGGTTTTCTTTTGGTTCTTTTCTTTTGACTCAAAAGAAAAGAACTACTCCACCGTCACACTCTTTGCCAGGTTGCGCGGCTTATCCACGTCGCAGCCCCGGGCCACCGCCATGCAGTAGGCAAACAGCTGCAACGGGATCACAGCCAAGAGGGGCATCAGCAGGTCGTCCGCATCCGGGATCAGGATCAGTTCATCTGCCTCGGGCTGCACTTTATCCCGGAGGCTTTCCCGGCAGATGGCAACCACGCTGGCTCCCCGGGCCTTGACTTCCCGCAAATTGCTCAGAGTTTTGTCCACCAAAGCCGACTGGGTCACAGTTGCCACCACCAGCCGCCCCTCCTGCAACAGGGCGATGGGCCCGTGCTTGAGCTCGCCGGCAGCATAGGCCTCGCTGAAAATGTAGCTGACCTCCTTCAGCTTCAGCGCGGCCTCCATGGACAGGGCGTAGTCCAGGCCCCGTCCTACGAAAAACACATGCTTCTTGTGGCTTGCCAGGCTGGCAAAACGTTGCAGCTGCTGCTCTGTCAGGAGGGCCTTTTCCAACTCGGCAGGCAGACCATGCAGCTGAGAATGCAGCTCCCGGGCCCGTTCTGCGGGCAGCTCACCCCGCATCTCCCCCAGGGCGATGGCCAGCATCAGCAGCAGTTCCATCTGGGTCATGTAGGCCTTGGTGCTGGCCACGGCGATCTCCGGCCCCGCGTACGTATAGAGGGTGTTTGCGTCGCCCACCTCCCGGGCGATGGTAGAACCCACCACATTGCAGATGGCCATCACCCTGGCCCCTCGCCGCTTGGCTTCCCGGAGTGCGGCCAAAGTATCCGCCGTTTCGCCGCTTTGGCTGACGGCAATGACCAGCTCCTCCGGGCCGATGACCGGCTCCCGGTAGCGGTACTCGCTGGCGATGGCGGCCTCCGCCGGGATGCGGGCCAGTTTTTCGATGGCATATCGTCCGGCCACACCGGCGTGGTAGGCCGTACCGCAGGCCACGATGGTAATTTTCCTCAGCCGCCGGACTTCCTCCGGGCCGATGGGCAGCCAGCCATAGTCCCCCGGCACGCCGGAATACCGCGGCTCAAAGGTCTTTTTGGCGGCCTCGGGCTGCTCGTGGATCTCCTTGAGCATGTAGTGGGCATAGCCGCCCTTCTCCGCGCTGTTCAAATCCCACTCCACGTGATAAGGCTCGTAATGCTGCAAATTGCCGAACACGTCGTACACCTTCACGCCGCTGCGGCTCAGCTCGCCGATCTCCTTATCCTTCAGGAAAATCACGTCCCGGGTGTGGCTGAGCAAAGCGGGGATATCGGACGCAATGAACCCCTCCCCCTCCTTGCAGCCAATGACCAGCGGGCTGCCCAGCCGGGCGCAGTAAATCACATGCGGCTCCCGGGTGCAGATCACCCCCAGGGCATAGCTGCCTTCCAGCATGCTCATGGCCTTGAGTAAAGCGGTTTTCATATCGCCCTCATAAAGGAAATTCAGCAGATGGGCCACCACCTCCGTGTCCGTCTGGCTGACGAACTGCGCGCCATTCATTTCCAGCTGCCTGCGCAGGGAAAGGTGATTCTCAATGATCCCGTTATGCACCACCGCAATATCGCCCTTCATATCGGTATGGGGATGGGCGTTGAGGTTGCTGGGCTCGCCGTGGGTGGCCCAGCGGGTGTGGCCGATGCCCACTCTGCCCTGCACCCCATCCTCGGAAAGAAGGGCCTGTAGGTTCTCCAGCCGGCCCTTGGCCTTCCTCAGGCCGATTTTCCCATCCCTGCCGATGACCGCTACACCTGCGCTGTCATAGCCCCGGTAGGAAAGCCGTTCCAGGCCCTCCATCAGAATGGGCGATGCCTCCCGATGACCGATATATCCCACAATTCCGCACATAAACCGGATTCCTCCCTTTGCCTGATCCTTCAGCCGTCAATGCCCAGAAACACCGCCAGCGGATCCACCGCTTTTCCGTCCCTGTGGATCTCAAAATGCAGATGGGGCTCCGCGTCGCTTTCCTCCAGCACGCCGTTTCCCACATGGCCGATGGTCTGCCCCTGCATCACCCGGTCGCCGGGGCGGACGTAGTCCGCGCTGCTGAGTCCTGCGTAAATGGACTCGTAGCCATCCTCGTGGCGGATGACCACGGTAAGGCCCATCTCGTTATCCTTCCACACCCTGAGCACCTGCCCGCCGGCGCAGGCCTCCACAGGGGTGCCGTACTCTGCGGTCAGGTCGATGCCCCCGTGGATCTTCCACATGCCGGACTTCGCAAACAGCTGGGGCTTTTCCAGGCTGAAATCCCTGTCCACAAAGCCCGCCACCGGCTGGTGCATCCTCATGGGCGACTGGGTGGGCACCGGCTGCACCTGGTCGGCGTTCTGGCTCACAATCAGCTGCTCCACCTCCGCCAGGGACTGGGCGTTCTGGCTTCCGCCCGCGCTTTCCGCCTCCTCCAGGGTGACGGTCCGGCTTTCCTCCCCCCGGACGTGAAAGGTGTACACCGCGCTGGTCAGGATCACCAGGATGCAAACTGCCAGCACCACATAAAAGCCCTGTTTTTCCATCAGGCGGTCATAAGCAAGGTAGGCCTTTTTCAGGCCGTTCATAAACTGTGTCTGTTTCATGGTCTGATCCCTCCCTGTGGAGGTTTCCCCGAAAAAACCCTTGCTATTCCCGCCCCGCCACTTCCGTGCCCGGATAGTAGTGCTGCAATATATCCCTGTAATCCGCGCCCTTTGCGGCCATGCTGTTGGCCCCCACCTGGCTCATGCCCACGCCGTGACCGTATCCCCGCTGATGAAACGTGATTCCCTCCCCATCCGACGATATGGAAAACCAGGTGCTGCGCAAATTAAGCGCCTGCCGGAGCCTGGAGGCGGAGATTACCCTTTCCCCCACCTGCACATCGGCCACCCGGCCGCTGTCCGTGTAGCCCGCCACAGAAAACCCGCGCCGCATTTCCTCGGCGGTGGTGTTCAGCCCGGGAATTTGCCTGTTCAGCCTGTCCGCCATGTCCTCAAAGGCGAAAAAGCTGTCCGTGTAAAATCCCCTGGCCGATTCCTCTCCCCCGCTTTCCACGCTGACCAGGTAAGGCAGCGCCTCCGAAAACACCGCCTGCACGTCCTCGGTTTTGCCGCCGCTCATGGCGTGGTACATCACCGTGATGATCTGCCCCTCATAGGTCAGATGCTCGTCCATGGTGGACGCGGCCGCGTTCAGGATCCGCTGCCGGTACAGTTCCGTTTCGTCGCCCCACTTTTCCCGGCATTCCGTCATGGAGGCATACCCCTGGCAGCATCCGCTGTCCCCGCAAATGTCTGCCTCGGGATGACTTTTGCAGCCGCCGTTTTCCATCTGCCAGAGGGCCCGGGTGCGGGCAGCCACCGCCTGGGCCCGCAGCGCCTCCTCGTGATAGCTGGCCGGCATCTCCGCCGCCACCACCCCGCAGACGTAGCTTTCCAGGGGCATCTCCACCACAGCGTCCAGAAACACCCGTACCCTTGGCTGATCCTCCATAGACTGCCTGACCAGCTGCCGCCCGTCCGGATCCTCTCCTTCCAGAAGACTGTCCGTGCCCTGGTCGGTCTGGCCCGGCAGCCACAGCGTCAGCACCCGTCCCACCCGGGAGGGCAACAGCACCCGTGCCTGCCACAGGGGCGTTTTCACGTCCGCCCACTCCGCGCCGCTGACCGGCGCGCCCAGCATCCTCCACAAAATGGCCAGCGCAAGCAGCGCCGCACCCAGCCATACCGGCGGATATTCCCTCTTCATTTGGCATCCCTCCGGCAAACCCTATGACCGGCCAGAAAAAAACATTCCTGAATAAATGCAACATTTTTTCCTGTTCCTGCGTTAAATATGGTAGAATCAAGTATCTTCGGAAAGGAGTTCCCCCATGCGCATGTATTTCCGGAGGATGCTTTGCATCCTTTTGTGCCTCGCTTTGCTGCCTGCTTTTTCCCAGGCCGAGGCCACGTCCCTGTCCACCGGCAGCCAGGGCCCCAGCGTCACCCGGCTGCAAAAGCGCTTGTCTGCTCTGGGCCTTTTTTCCGGCCAGGTGGACGGCGTGTACGGCCAGCAGACGGAATCCTGGGTCATGGAAGCCCAGCGGCTGCTTCAATCTGTCGGCGGATATGATATTACCCCCACCGGCCAGGCCGACGAGCTAACCCTTTCCCTCCTTTATTCCGACGACCCTACAGTGGAATCCGTCCTCCGCACCCTGTGCGTGGGCAGCAGCGGCGACCGGGTCAGGGAGCTGCAAAACCAGCTGATCGAACTGAAAATGCTGGACGGCGTGGCAGACGGCGACTATGGCGCCGCCACAAAAGCCGCGGTGTATCGCTTTCAGGAGCAGGCCCTTGCGCTGGAAATCACCATGGATCCGCCCACCGGCATGGCCGACCCCTATACCCAGCAGCTCCTCACCCAGGATCTGGGCGTATACGGCTTCAAGGCCCCCAAGTATTTCGACGAGACCCAGCCCCTCAACCTCAGCGAGGAATACCTTTTCTGCAAAAGCTGCATCCTCATCGACGCCCCCACCGGCCAGGTGCTTTTCGAGGTCAACAGCCACGAGCGTATGTACCCCGCCAGCACCACCAAGGTGCTCACCCTGCTCACCTCGCTGGAATACGGCAACCTGGACAAGAAACACACCGTCCCGGAATCCGCCGCCGACGTTCCCGCAGACAGTTCCCTGGTGCCGGTGAACCCGGGCGAAAGGATGCGGAAGATCGACCTGCTCTACGGCCTGATGCTCCGTTCCGGCAACGACGCCGCCAACGCCATCGCCACCATCGACGCAGGCGACGTGGACAGCTTCGTCGGCCGCATGAACGAAAAAGCCTTCGAGCTTGGCATGTACGACAGCCACTTCGTGAACCCTCACGGCTACCACGACCCGGAGCACTACACCACCGCCTACGACCTGTCCCTGGCCACCCGGGCCGGCCTGACGGATCCAGAGTTCTGCCAGATCGTCACCTGCCTTCAGTACACCATGCCCGCCACCAAGCGCCGGGACGCCCTCACCCTTCACAACACCTATGAGATTCTGAACGAAACCTCCCCCTACTTCATCCCCTACGCCGCCGGGGTGAAAAGCGGCTTTACCTCGGACGCAGGCTTCTGCTTCGTGGGCGCGGCCCAGTATGACGGGCGGACGCTCATCGCCGTGATTTTGGACTCCAACACCCGCTACACCACCTGGGACGACCTGCGCCGCCTCTTTGCCTACGGTTTTGCCCTGGATGAATAGAAAAACGCCCGGACGATTTTTCGTCGTCCGGACGTTTTTAGTCCTCGGCGTCCACCGGGATCTCTTTTCTCAGTTTTTTCATGGCCCAGGCATAGGCCGGGAACAGGAACAGATCGGCCAGCACCCAGGCCAGCGGACTGGCAAAACACGCCGCGTCAAAGCCAAAAGCCGGCACCAGCGCCATGCCCACCACGCTGCGGGCAATCATCTCAAACACGCCCGCAAATACCGCCTGCTTGGAAAAGCCCATGCCCTGGATGCTGAAGCGTATCACCTGCACAAACACCAGGAACGTGTAGAAGCTGACGGTGGTCACCACAAACTTCCGGCCGTCCACCAGCACAGATGGATCTGCGTCGCCGATGAACATCTTCAGCATAGGATTGGCAAACAGGGTGACAATCACTAGCGCCAGCGCGGAATAGAGGATGCCCATCACGCAGCCCCGGAAAACGCCCTGGCGAATGCGGTTCAGCTTCCGCGCGCCCTTGTTCTGGCCCGTGTAGGTGCCCATGGTGGTTCCCAGGGCCTCCAGGGGGCAGCCGATCAGCTGCAGCAGTTTTTGGCCGGTAGATACAGCCGCCACCGCATGGGAGCCCAGGCTGTTGACGCCCACCTGCAGGATGATGCTGCCCACAGCAGTCACGGAGTACTGCAAACCCATGGGCAGACCCATGTTCAGCAGGCGGCGGATGTAATGCCTTTCCATGTGCCAGTCGCTCTTTTCAAACACCAGCAGCTGGCAATAGCGGATGTACCTGACGCAGAGCAGCGCCGCAAACAGCTGGGAGATGACCGTTGCCAGCGCCGCGCCTTCCACGCCAGTGTGGAACACCAGAATAAACAGAAAATCCAGCGCCACGTTCAAAAGCGAGGAGATCACCAGATAGAGGACCGGCGTGCGGGAGTCTCCCAGGGAACGGATGATGCCGAACAGAATGTTGTACAGAAACACCACGGGAATGCCCAGGAAAATGACGAACAGGTAGGAAAACGCATCCTCGATGATGTCCTCCGGGGTATTCATCCAATGGAGCAGGGGCCTGCAAAGGACGCTGACCACCAGGGTGATGATCAGCGCCAGGATGCCAGAAAGCAGTAAAGCGTTGACCACATAACGTTTCAACCCTGCGTAGTCTCTTTCGCCAAACTTTTGGGCCACCGGAATGGAAAAGCCCGCGCACACGCCCATGCAGAAGCCCAGCACCAAAAAGTTCAGCGAGCCAGTAGCACCCACGCCCGCCAGGGCCTGTACGCCCAGGCACCGGCCCACAACCATGGTATCCACCATGTTATACACCTGCTGAAAGGCGATTCCAAACAACAGCGGAAAGAAAAAGCCGAGGATCAGCTTCGTTGGCGATCCCTGGGTCAAATCGCGGGTTTTGTTCATTGCATGAGCCCTGTCCTTTCTTCGTCAAAGCAAAGGCCGAAAACGTTTTCAGCAGCAATGCCATGGCACAGTTTACTCGCATCATTTCGAAATTTCAATAGTTATTTTTTATTTCTCAAAAGAAATTTTTCACAATAAAAAACCGGTTCTCCACTGGGGAAAACCGGCTGATTTTTTCTGTTGTCAGGCGTCCTTGCGAGCGGTCTTGGTGGTGGTGCGCACCTTCACCTTCTTGGGCTTTTCTTCCTGGCTCTCCAGCACAAGCCGGGGCTTATCCTTGCCCTTGACGCTCTTCTCGGTCACCACAACCTGCTTCACGTCCTTGCGGGAAGGCAGGTCGAACATGGTGTCCATGAGCACCTCCTCCACGATGGCGCGGAGGCCGCGGGCGCCGCTCTTGCGCTCGATTGCCAGGTGGGCAATCTGCTTGAGGGCCGCAGGCTCAAAGAGCAGCTCCACATGATCCAGATCCAGCAGATAGCCATACTGACGCACCAGCGCGTTTTTGGGCTCGGTCAGGATCCGCACCAGCTGGGCTTCGTCCAGCTGCTCCAGGGTCACCGTAATGGGCAGACGGCCCACAAACTCCGGAATCAGGCCAAACTTGATCAAGTCCTCCGGACGAACCTGCTTGAACACTTCCGTCAGGTTGCTTTCCGTCTGGGTTTTCAGCTCGCTGCCAAAGCCCAGGGTCTTCTTGCCAACCCGCTGCTCAATGATGGGGGCCAGCCCGTCGAAGGCGCCGCCGCAGATGAACAGGATGTTGCTGGTGTCGATCTGGATAAACTCCTGATGGGGGTGCTTCCGGCCGCCCTGGGGCGGAACGTTGGCCACGGTGCCCTCCAGGATCTTGAGCAGCGTCTGCTGCACGCCCTCGCCGCTGACGTCGCGGGTGATGGAGGGGTTCTCGCTCTTGCGGGCAATCTTGTCGATCTCGTCAATATAGACGATGCCCCGCTGAGCCTGCTCGATGTCGTAATCGGCGTTCTGGATCAGCCGCAGCAGGATGTTTTCCACGTCCTCGCCCACGTAGCCGGCCTCGGTCAGGCTGGTGGCGTCAGCGATGGCAAAGGGCACCTTCAGCAGCTTGGCCAGCGTCTGGGCAAGGTAGGTCTTGCCGCAGCCGGTGGGGCCGATCATCAGGATGTTGCTCTTCTGCAGCTCCACCTCGTCCTGCTTGGCAGAGGCAGAGATGCGCTTGTAGTGGTTGTAAACCGTCACCGCCAGCGCCCGCTTGGCCGCTTCCTGGCCGATGACGTACTGATCCAGCGTTTCCTTGATCTCCCGGGGAGTGGGGATCTCGCCGTCAAAGCCCTCGGAATGGGGCATCAAAGCGTCGTCGCTGATGATTTCCTGGCAAAGCAGGATGCATTCGTTGCAAATCTGGACATTGGGTCCGGCAACCATGCGATGCACCTGCTCGCTGGATTTTCCGCAGAAGCTGCAATGCTTCATGCGGCTCTTGCCTTCATCACCTGGCATTTTGTCACCTCATTATTTCTGTGCGTTGCGGGGCTGATAAATCTCGTCGATGATGCCGTACTTCAGGGCTTCCTCGGCGCTCATGAAATAATCGCGCTCCACGTCCTGCTTGACCTTTTCCAGATCCTGACCGGTCATATCGGCCATCAGCTGGGTCATCTTCTGCTTGGTTTTCAGCAGCCATTCGGCGCGGATGGCCACATCGGTGGCCTGACCGCTGGCGCCGCCCAGGGGCTGATGGATCATGATCTCGCTGTTGGGCAGAGCCAGACGCTTGCCCTTGGCGCCGGCCATCATCAGGAAGGCGCCCATGCTGGCAGCCATGCCGATGCACACGGTGCGCACGTCAGGCTTGATGTAGTTCATGGTGTCGTAGATGGCCATACCGGCGGTCACGCTGCCGCCGGGGCTGTTGATGTACAGGGAGATATCGCTGTCAGGGTTTTCCATTTCCAGGAAAAGCAGCTGTGCCACGACCAGGTTGGCCACGTCGTCGTTGATCTCTCCGCCCAGGAACACGATGCGGTCCTTGAGCAGGCGGGAGTAAATATCAAAGGAACGTTCGCCGCGGTTGGTCTGTTCAACAACCATGGGGACCAAATTCATTGCATTTCCCTCCTTGGAGTGCATGGGGTAAAAAGCGCACCGCAAGATATACTCTTACAGCATATGCAAGCGATGCGCAGCTTATACGTTAATTAGGCTTCAGCGCCAGCTTCGGCTTCGTCGGCCTTCTTGGTGCTGCGGCGGCGGGTGGTCTTCTTCTCGCCTTCCTCGCCCTCGGCGGCTTCAGCCTTAGGAGCGGCTTTCTTGCGGGTAGTCTTGGGCTTGGCTTCGCCTTCGGTTTCTTCCTTCGCTTCGGCCTTCTTGCGGGTGGTCTTGGGCTTGGCTTCCGCTTCGCCCTCTTCCTTGGCTTCTTCGGTCTTGGCCTTCTTGGTGGACTTCTTGGCGGGTTTCTTCTCGCCCTCTTCTTCGGGCTTGAATTCCTCGTCGGTCACCTTGGCGCTGTTCCACATCAGGTCGATGGCCTTGTTCACCAGAGCGCGATGCTTGAAGTAGTCAAGCTGCTCGGCGGAGAAGCTCTTCTTGATCTGGTCCACAGTCTGGCCCATAGCGGCGGTGTAGCCTTCCAGCAGCTGGTCCACGTCTTCGTCGCCGGCTTCCAGGTTTTCCACCTTGATGATCTCGTCCACAACCAGCTCGGAGCGCACGTTGCTCTCAGCCTCGGAACGATACATGTCGCGCATCTGAGCGGGGGTCTGGCCCAGCATCTGCATGTACTGTTCCATGGAGAAGCCCTGCTGCTGCATGCGCCATGCCATCTGCTCCATCATGTCGTTCAGCTTATCTTCCACCATGGGGGCGGGCAGGTCGATCTCGGCATTGGCGACCACCTTCTCGATGAGGGCGGACTTGGCCATGTCGTCAGCCTGGGAATCAGCAGTCTCCTGCAGCTTCTTTTCCACGTCCTTGCGGTACTCGGCCAGGGTATCGAAATCGCTGACTTCGGCGGCGAAATCGTCGTCCAGCTCGGGCAGTTCCTCGCGGGTGATGGCGTGCAGCTTCACATGGAAGACGGCATCCTTGCCCTTGAGGTTTTCAGCGTGATATTCCTCGGGGAACTTCACGTTCAGGTCCTTTTCTTCGCCAACCTGCATGCCCACCATCTGCTCTTCGAAGCCGGGGATGAAGGTGTTGGAGCCGATGACCAGAGTCTGATGCTCGGCGGTGCCGCCGTCAAACTTCACGCCGTCAACGCTGCCGGAATAGTCCAGCTCAGCCTTGTCGCCGTTTTCCAGGCCACGGTCGGTGATTTCCACGCTGCGGGCAACGCGCTTGCGCTCCTGCTCCAGGCGGGCGTCGATTTCAGCGTCGGTCACCTTGCGGATGCTGCGGGTGATCTCCACGTCCTTGTACTGGCCCAGCTTCACTTCAGGCATCACGAACACTTCAGCGCTGAATTCCAGGTCCTTGCCGGCTTCCATGGTCTGGACGTCCAGCTCGGGGCGGCTGACGGGCTTGAGATTGTTCTCCTCAACAGCCTTCATGTAGGCTTCGGGGAACATTTCTTCCAGAGCGTCCTCGAAGAAAACGCCCTTGCCAAACATATTCTCAATCATTTTCCGGGGAGCCTTACCCTTGCGGAAGCCGGGTACGTTGATCTGCCCACGGAGCTTCAAATAGGCCTTCTGGATGGCAGCTTCGAATTCTTCAGCAGTCGCCTTGAAGGAAATTTTGACTTTGTTGCCGGTGAGTTTTTCTACCGAATGTTCCATTTGTCTTCCTCCTGAGCAGAGGTTTCTCTGCCATATTTATCAAAATGCACCATTTCAAAGTATAACATGATTTTTTATCCAGCGCAAGCCTTTTCCCTTGAAAAACCAAAGAAAAAAGCTGCCTTCACAGGGAAGACAGCCTGAAAATTTTCGCAGATGTTCCATTTGGAAATTATTCGCCCACAAACTCCTCGTAAATGGCGCGGATGGCGGTTTCGAAATCGTCGTTGTCCACGCCCACCAGGATGCTCAATTCGCTGCTGCCCTGGTCGATCATGCGGACGTTCACGTGCACCCGGCTCAGGGCGGTGAACAGCTTGGCGGCGGTACCGGGATTCTGCACCATGCCCCGGCCGACGGTGGCGATGATGGCCATATCGTCGTGGATGGTCAGGGTGTCCGGGTCAGTCAGGTCAACGATGCGGCGCACCAGCTTTTCCTTGACGGGAGCCAGCTGGGCGGTGGAGACCACCACGCACATGGTGTCGATGCCGGTGGGCAGATGCTCGAAGCTCAGGCCCTGTTCTTCCACGGCCTGCAGCACCTTGCGGCCGAAACCGACTTCGCTGTTCATCATGGCCTTTTCCACGGAAATCACGCTGAAGCCGCGCTTTCCGGCCACGCCGGTGATGACGTAGGGGTTGGGCTCTTCCACAGCGCCGTGCATGATCATGGTGCCGGCGTTATCGGGCTCGTTGGTGTTGCGGATGTTGGTGGGAATGCCCGCCCGGTGCACCGGGAAGACGCTGTCCTCATGCAGCACGCCTGCGCCCATGTAAGAAAGCTCCCGCAGTTCGCGGTAGGTGATGTTCTTGATGGGCTTGGCATTCTTGACGATGCGGGGGTCGGCCATCAGGAAGCCGTTGACGTCGGTCCAGTTTTCGTAGATATCCGCGCCTGCGGCACGGGCCACGATGGCGCCGGAAACGTCGCTGCCGCCACGGGAGAAGGTATGGATCTCGCCGTTGCGGATGCTGCCGTAGAAGCCGGGGATGACCGCACTGGGCACCTTGGCCAGCACGCCGGACAGCACGGTGTTGGTGCGCTCGCTGTCAAAGGAGCCGTCGTCCATGAAGAAAATCAGATCCTTGGGATCCAGGAACTGGAAGCCCAGGTAATCCGCCAGAAGCAAACCGTTGAGGTACTCGCCGCGGCTGGCGATGTAGTCTTCGGTCACGCCCTTTTCCAGCTCGGCCTCGATCTGGTCCAGGTATTCTTCAATTTTGACGGAAAGGGAAAGGGTGTCCCGGATCTCCGTATAACGGCTGCGGATTTTTGCAAAAGGCACATGATAGTCCTCGCCTGCATTCACGGCGCGGTAGGACTGATACAGCAGATCCGTCACCTTTTCATCTTCCGGGAACCGCTTGCCGGGTGCGCTGGGAACCACGTAGCAGCGCTGCCGGTTCATTTCGATAATGGCGCGAACCTTCTGAAACTGCTTTGCGTCCGCCAGCGAGCTTCCGCCAAATTTAACAACAATCTTGCCCATAAGTACTCTCCCTTCAGGGTGTGGGGGACTATGATCCCCACAAAGTCATATTTTATCCGATTTATGGGAGAAAAGTCAATCCCCGGCATGAAATGCAGCAAAAAGAAAAACCATCCCCTTGACGGAGATGGTTCATCATATGCGTTTGACGCCTTACGGTGTATGGTTTTTCCGGGCTTTTTCCCAGTCCTGACGCAGGATGCTCATCACGCCCACGTCGCCAAAATGGCCGTCGGAATAGAAGGCATGCCGCTTGACGCCCTCCAGGGTAAAGCCGGCCAGTTCATAACAGCGGATGGCGGGGGCGTTGTCCATATGCACCTCCAGCTCCAGCCTTTCCAGGCCCAGGGCGGAAAATACATAGTCCTGCAAAATCTGCAGCGCCTCCAGGGCATAACCTTTGCCCCGGTGCTCCCTCCGGCCGATGACCATGCCGATCTCGCCCTGCCGGAGCCGCCAGTCCACCCGGAACATATCCAGCTGGCCGATGTAGCTCTCGTCCTCCGCATCCGCGATGACGAAGTTGTAGGCATTGTGGCTGGACTGCATCATCCGCTGGAGGTACTCCTCCGCGTCAATGCTGGTCTGGGGCGGCCAGAAGCGGGTAGACATAAAGCGCACCGTTTCCCGGTCGTTCATCCAGCGGCGGATGTGGTCAAAATCGTCCCGGCGGTATTCACGCAGCATGACCCGCTTGCCAAACAGATGGGGCATGGATTACTCCTCGTCCTCTTCTTCGTCGTCCAGAACGGCTTCCATGGTCATGCCGGCAGCCATCATATCCTCTTCTTCCATGGCGGCCATGCACTTTTCGAACACCTGCTCGAATTCGTCCTCGTCCTCGATGGTGGCGTACACGTCCTCGTCGGTCTCCTCGTCACGGACGATTTTGAGGATGATGGCTTCGCCTTCCTTGCAATCGTCGGTGTCCTCGGTGGCCTCCAAAAGCACGTAGTATTCGCCCTCGTGCTCCACGGTCATCAGATGCTCAAAGTTCACGTCGTTGCCGTTTTCATCCTGCAGGGTCACAATGTGTTCCTGTTCGCTCATTGCTGTTCTCTCCTTGCTTGCTGTGCTTCTTTTGCAGCCAGATATTGTTCCAGAATCACCGCCGCCGCCAGCTTGTCCACATACTGCCTGCGGTCCTCCCGGCGGACGCTTCCGCCGATGAGCACCCGCTCTGCGGTGACGGTGGTCATTCTTTCGTCTTGATAGAAAATGATAAGCCCTGCCTTGGCCAGCACGTCGCCGAAGGCCATGGCTTTCTCGGCCTGGGGACCCCGGGTGCCGTCCATGTTCAGGGGAAGGCCCAGCAGAACCTGGTCGGTCTCATAGCGGCGGCAAAGCTCCTGTACATAGCGGCTGTCCGGGCCATAGCCCACCCGGCGATAGACCTCCAAAGGCTGGGCGATGGTTCCGGTGGGGTCGGACACCGCCACACCGATGCGCACATCCCCCACGTCCAGCGCGATGATGCGGCCCATCAGCGGTCCAGCCCCTGCAAATACACGCGCACAAGCTCTTCCATGATCTCGTCCCGCTCCAGGCGGCAGATCATGCTGCGGGCCTGGCCGTAGCTGGTAATATAGGTAGGATCGCCGGAAATCAGATAGCCAACGATCTGCGTCACAGGATCATAGCCCTTGGACTGCAATGCCCGGTATACATGGTTCAGAATCTGACCTGCGTCTCTTGCGCCTTCCACAACGGGCGTAAACTTTGCGGTTCCGTTCTCCGTCACGAAAGCACCCCCTCCATGAATCTATTCACGGTTATTGTACACCAAACTTTTACAATTGAAAAGGGATAATACAGGATTTTACAAAAACCTTACTCAACGCCCTTTTTTATCCAAATTTCAGGTTCAAAACGTCCTGGTTTGAAGTATTTTCCTTTGGGCGATCCCGTCCGGCTGTCCATTCTCATTTCCCGTTTGACCACATGGCCTGCTTGCGGTATAATATCTATTTGTGTAAATCTTGGAAAGGCAGGTGGAAACCCGTGCCAGAGGTCATCCAGCCCGCAGCGCTGCCCTTTTTGCTGACGGGAACGGTCTCCCAGGGAAAAAAACTGGGCAGTAAACTGGGTTTTCCCACCGCCAATATTGCCTACCAGCCCGGCAGCCGGGCCTTTCCCCCGGACGGCGTATACGCCGCTGTAGCCACCCTGGAGGGCCGGAAATACCTGGCCATTCTCAACCAGGGCTATCATCCCACCGCGCCGGGAGGCATGCCCACCGTGGAGGCCCATCTGATGGATTTTGACTGGCGGCCCCTTTACGGCCAGACTCTGGTTTTGGAATACCGCCACTACCTCCGCCCGGAAACCGCTTTCCCCCACCTGGACGCCCTGCGCGCCCAGCTGGATACCGACCGGCAAAACGCCCTTATTTGGGCGCAGAACAACCTGCCGGATTACCCCTATCACCCATAAAAGGAGTCGGAATGCCATGGAAAACAACCTCCTTCCCCTGGAATTGAAGGACGTTTCCTATTCTTACGAGCCGGACGCAGCCCCGGCGGTCAGCCATGTTTCTCTGACCATCGCGCCGGGCAGCTTTGTGGCCGTGCTGGGTCACAACGGCTGCGGCAAAAGCACCCTGGCCAAGCTGATGAACGCCCTGTTCCTGCCCACCGAGGGCCAGGTGCTGGTCTGCGGCATGGACACCGCCACCGAGGAAAAGGTATGGAACATCCGCCGCCACGCGGGCATGGTGTTCCAGAACCCGGACAACCAGATCGTGGCCAATGTGGTCCGTGAGGACGTGGCTTTCGGCCTGGAAAACCTGGGCGTGCCCCAGGCGGAGATGGAAAAGCGCATCGACGCAGCCCTTGCCGCCGTGCACATGACCGACTTTGCGGACCGTGCGCCCCATCTGCTCAGCGGCGGCCAGAAGCAGCGGGTGGCCATCGCCGGCGTGCTGGCCATGGAGCCGGAGCTGCTCATCATGGACGAAGCCACCGCCATGCTGGATCCCGCCGGCCGGGCCGACGTTCTGGAAACCGTCCGCCAGCTGAACCGGGAGAAGGGCATCACCGTTCTGTGGATTACCCACTTCATGGAGGAAGCCGCCCAGGCCGACCGCATCGTGGTCATGGACAAGGGCAGCATTTCCATGGACGGCACGCCCCGGGAGGTGTTCTCCCAGGTGGAGAAGGTCAAATCCCTGGGCCTGGACGTGCCCCCCATGGCGGAGATGGCCATGGAGCTGCGCCAGGGCGGTCTTCCCCTTTCCAACGATATTCTCAACGTCGGCGATATGCTGAAGGAGCTGAAACAATGCCTATCCAAATCGAGCATCTGACCCATGCCTACATGCCGGACAGTCCCTTTTCCGCCGTTGCGCTGGACGATGTGTGCCTCACCATTGAGGACGGCGAGTTCATCGGCCTGCTGGGGCATACCGGCAGCGGCAAAACCACGCTGGTGCAGCACTTGAACGGCCTGCTCAAGCCCACCTCCGGCCGTGTGGTGGTGGATGGGCTGGACATTACGGAAAAAGGCGTCAGCCTCATTGAAGTCCGCAAGAAGATCGGGCTGGTTTTCCAGTACCCGGAATACCAGCTGTTTGAGGAAACCGTGGCCAAGGACGTGGCTTTCGGCCCCAAGAACATCGGCCTTTCCGATGAAGAGATCGACCGCCGGGTGCGCCACGCCATCCAGCTGGTGGGCCTCAACTACGACAAGATCGCCGAGCGTTCTCCCTTTGAGCTCAGCGGCGGACAGATGCGCCGCGTGGCCATCGCCGGCGTGCTGGCCATGGAGCCCAAAGTTCTCATCCTGGACGAGCCCACCGCCGGCCTGGATCCCGCCGGAAGAAACAGCATCCTCAATATGATCCGCAATCTGCACAAGGAAAGCGGCATTACCATCATCATGGTCAGCCACAACATGGACGATATCTCCACCCTGGCCACCCGGCTCGTTGTCATGAGTAAGGGCCGCATGGTTCTGACCGGATCGCCCCGGGAAGTGTTCCAGCAGCGGGAGCTTCTGGAGTCCGTGGGTCTGGGCGTGCCCCAGGCAGCCCAGCTGGCCGAGGAACTCATCGCCGCAGGCTATGACATCCCCCAGGGTCTTTACACCCAGGAGGAAGTGGTGGAAGCGATTCTGGCGCTTCACGGAAAGGGGGCGGGCGCATGCTGAGAGACATCACTCTGGGCCAGTACATGCCCGGCAATTCCCTGATCCACCGTCTGGATCCCCGCACCAAGATTTTGCTGACGGTTCTCTACATCGTCATGGTGTTCTGTGTGTCCAGCCCGGTATGGTACGTCATTCCCCTTGCCTACATCCTGCTGTGCGCAAAGCTTTCCGGCCTCAGGGTGCGGCAGCTGCTCAGCAGCGTCAAACCCCTGCGCTTCCTGCTGATCCTCACCTTTGCGCTGAACCTGTTCTTCTCCTCCGGCGAGACCACCCTCATCCAGTGGGGTTTCTTCCGCATCAGCAAGGAAGGCCTGATGACCGCCGTTCATTTCAGCATGCGGCTGATTTTCCTTGTCACCGGCACCGCGGTGCTGACTTTGACCACCTCCCCCATCGCCCTGTGCGACGGCATCGAAAGCCTGTTGAAACCCCTGTCCAAGATCGGTTTCCCCTCTCATGAGCTGGCCATGATGATGACCATCGCCCTGCGGTTCATCCCCACCCTGACCGAAGAAGCGGACAAGATCCAGAAGGCCCAGATGGCCCGCGGCGCGGACTTTGAAAGCGGCAATCTCATCAAGCGCGCCAAGGCCATGATCCCCCTGCTGGTGCCGCTGTTTGTCAGCGCGTTCCGCCGGGCAGGCGAGCTGGCCATGGCCATGGAATCCCGCTGCTATCACGGCGGCGAAGGCCGTACCCGCCTCCGGGTGCTCAAGTTCCAGAAAATCGACCTGTGGGCGGCGCTGGTTTCCGTGGCCGCGCTGTTCCTGACTATTCTTTGCGGAAAGTGGATCAAGCTATGACAGACCGTCCCAATCTCCCGCCCCTCATCAAAGATGAAAGCCCCGAGGGCAAGCACCGTGTGCTGCTGACCGTCAGCTACGACGGCACCGCCTATGCAGGCTGGCAGCGGCAGCAGAACGCCCTGGCGGTGCAGCAGGTGCTGGAGGAGGCCCTCTCCCGGCTTACCGGCGAAAGCGTCACCGTCACCGGCTCCAGCCGCACGGACGCAGGCGTTCACGCCCTCAGCCAGATGGTGCATTTCGATACCGCCAGCCGCATCCCCGCGGACAAGTATCCCTTTGCCCTCAACACCTGCCTGCCATACGACATCCGTGTTCTGGAGGGACGGAACGTTCCCGGCACTTTCCACGCCCGGTTCGACGCCCAGGGCAAGATGTACACCTACCGCATCCACAACGCCCGCCACGCCAGCGCCCTGTACCGCAATCTGTGCGCCCACGTGCCCCAGCGGCTGGACTTTTCCCTGATGCAGCAAAGCCTGCCCGCCTTGCTGGGCACCCATGATTTTGCCGCGTTCCAGGCTACCGGCGGCACCGCCAAGACCACCATCCGCACCATTCATGATGTGCAGCTTGTAAAATCGGGCGACGACCTGACCTTTACCATTCGGGGCAACGCCTTTTTGTACAACATGGTGCGCATCATCGTGGGGGCCATGCTGGACGTAGGCATGGGCCGGCTTCCCGTGGACTGCTTCCGCCAGGCCCTGGAGGACGGCAGCCGCCTTTCCCTGGGCGTGACCGCCCCCGCCTGCGGCCTGGAGCTGACCCGTGTCTACTACGACCCCGCCTCCCTGGGCGACTGATCCACCCACATATTTCACGCCGACCGGATTTGTCCGGCGGCGTATTTTGTTTCCCCCGTCAAACATTTTCTTTCACGAATGGATAACATAGAAAAAAAATACACTTGAAAAACAATTTACATATGATATAATGACACTAACACAATACGATACACAAAAACAGATTGCGCCTTTTGTTCTCTCACTCAAAAAAGGGCCTGTAAACCTGCTTTTTTGTCATGCGTATTTTCATCCGTTATCATCATAGGAAAGAGGGAGAAAAAATGGAACAGAACCTGAACACCGCCCCTGCTCCTGAAAAGAAGCACCGCAAGTTTGGCATGCGCGACTGCCTTGCCTACGCTGCCGGCGACCTTGGCTGCAACATGAGCTTTGCTCTGAAAGGCACCATGGCTCTTTTCTGGACCCAGATCATGGGTATGGAATTGTGGTATTCCCTGCTGCTGATCATTGTGCAGGTATGGGACGCCATCAACGACCCGCTCATCGGCTCCATCGTGGACGCAGATCAGCACAAGTATAAGCGCAACAAGTTCCTCCAGTACATCTGGGTGGGCTCCATCGGCCTGATTGTGGGCGGCGCCTGCTGCTTCCTGCCCTTCCCCGGCGCACCCGTGTGGGCCAAGTTCATCATTTTCATCGCCGGCTACGTCATCTGGGATGCGTTCTACACCATCGCCAACGTTCCCTACGGCAGCCTGCTGAGCCTGATCTCCGCCGATCCCGCCGACCGCGCCTCCCTGTCTGCCTGGCGTTCCGTTGGTTCCATGGTTGGCAACATGCTGCCCATGGTCATCCTGCCCTTCATCATCTACAACAAAGACAATACCCTGAACGGCATGCGTGTGTTCATCGCCGCTCTGCTGATGGGCGTTCTGGGCTTCATCTGCTTCCAGTTCATGATCAAGAACACTGTCATCCGTGAAGATGTGGAAGTAAAGACCAACGAAGACCAGCCCAAGTTCAACGTCTTTGAAGCCATGAAGAACTTCCTGCACAACCGTCCCGCTGTGGGCGCCACCCTGGCCGCCATGGGTATGTTCATCGGCATGCAGGGCGCTGCCACCGCCGTGTCCGTTGTGTTCCAGATCTACTTCAAGAATTCCCAGATCTCCGGCATCGTGCAGATGTTTGCCATGATCCCCATCCTGGTCTTCACTCCCCTTGCCCGCAAGATGGTTGTGAAGTACGGCAAGAAGGAACTGGCCACCGTGGGCGCCATCGTTTCCATCATCGGCGCGCTGGGCCTGTTCATCATCACCCCCCAGAACACCGGCCTGGATCTGCTGATCTACATCCTGTGCCAGCTGGTTTACAGCCTGGGCCTTGGCATCTACTCCACCGTTTCCTGGGCCATGATGGGCGACGCCATCGACTACAACGAATGGAAGACCGGCAAGCGCGAGGAAGGCGTTGTGTACTCCCTGCATTCCTTCTTCCGTAAGCTGGCTCAGGGCATCGGCCCGGCCGTTGCTCTGCTGATCATGGGCGGTCTCGGCTACGTGAACAACGCCGTGGATCCCGTCACCAATCAGCCCTGCATCGACGTCAACCTGCTTTCCTTCGACGTTGCCATCAGCCTACGTACCCTGGTAGCCGTCCTGTTCCTGGTCTCCGCCGTGCTGCAGTTCATCGGCCTGGCCCTGATCTACAACCTGGACAAGAAGACCCTCGGCCAGATGAACGAAGAACTGAAGCTGAAGCGTGGCGAAACTGCCGAAGAAGCTCCCGCTGCTGAAGTCATCGCCGAATAATCCTTATTTCACTTAGGAGGAACCCCATGCGCAACATTATCAACCTCAACGAAGGCTGGCTGTTTGAAAAAGGCGCCACTGCCATCGGCGAAAACGCCGTAACCGTTACCCTGCCCCACACCTGGAACGCCCAGGACGGCCAGGACGGCGGCAACGACTATTTCCGCGGCAGCTGTGTGTACCAGAAGAAAATCGCCAAGGCCGATCTGCCTGCCGCTGAACGCTACTATCTGGAAATCCGCGGTGCCAACTCCTCTGCCGACGTATCCGTGGACGGCAAGCAGCTTTGCCATCATGACGGCGGCTACTCCACCTGGCGTGTGGACCTGACCGACGCCCTCCAGGACGAGAGCGATATCACCATCGTGGTGGACAACGCTCCCAACGATCACGTCTACCCCCAGATGGCGGACTTCACCTTCTACGGCGGTCTGTACCGCGACGTGAACCTGGTCTGCGTCAGCAGCACCCATTTCGACCTGGACTACTTTGGCGCCCCCGGCCTGAAGGTCACCCCCGAGGTCACCGGCGCAGATGCCAAGGTGGAGCTGGAAGCCTACGTCACCGGCCACAACGGCGAGACCCTGCGCTACGTCGTCCTTGACGGCGAGGGCAACGTCGTCGCCCAGGAAGAAACCGCCGAGACCAAGGTGACCCTTGCCATCCCCGGCGTCCACCTGTGGAACGGCCGCAAGGATCCCTACCTCTACAAGGCAGAAGCCTCCATCCTTCGGGACGGCGAAGTCATCGACAACGTGGCCCTGCGCTTCGGCTGCCGCACCTTCTCCATCGATCCTGAGCGTGGCTTCATCTTGAACGGCGAAGAGTATCCCCTCCGGGGCGTGTCCCGCCATCAGGACCGCCTGGGCGTGGGCAATGCCCTGCTGCCCTGCCACCATGAGGAAGACATCGATCTGATCATGGAAGTGGGCGCGACCACCATCCGCCTGGCTCACTATCAGCACGACCAGTATTTCTACGATCTGTGCGATGAAAAGGGTCTGGTGCTGTGGGCGGAGATCCCCTACATCTCCAACCACCTGCCCAAGGGCCGGGAAAACACCATTTCCCAGATGAAGGAACTGGTTTCCCAGAACTACCACCATGCGTCCATCTTCGTCTGGGGCCTCTCCAACGAGATCACCATGGGCGGCGCCAAGGATCCCGACCTGCTGGAAAACCACCACATCCTCAACGATCTGGTTCATGACATGGACAAGACCCGCCTGACCACCATGGCCTGCGTTTCCATGTGCGACATGGACGAGCCCTACGTCCAGATCCCCGACGTGGTTTCCTACAACCACTACTTTGGCTGGTACGGCGGCGACACCTCCATGAACGGCCCCTGGTTTGACAAGTTCCATGCCAAGTATCCTGAAAAGCCCATCGGCGTCAGCGAATACGGCTGCGAGGCCCTGAACTGGCACACCTCCAACCCCACCCAGGGCGACTACACCGAGGAATACCAGGCCTACTACCACGAAGAGCTGATCAAGCAGCTGTTCACCCGCCCCTACATCTGGGCCACCCATGTGTGGAACATGTTCGACTTTGGCGCGGACGCCCGTGCCGAGGGCGGCGAGAACGGCCAGAACCACAAGGGTCTGGTCACCATGGACCGCAAGTACAAGAAGGACTCCTTCTACGCCTACAAGGCCTGGCTCAGCGATGATCCCTTCGTGCATCTGTGCGGCAAGCGCTACATCGACCGGGTGGAGGACGTGACCAAGGTCACCGTCTACTCCAACCAGCCCGAGGTAGAGCTGCTGGTCAACGGCCAGTCCATCGGCAAGAAGACCGCTGAGGATCACTTCTTCTACTTTGACGTGCCCAACGTGGGCGAAAGCCAGATCGTCGCCGTTGCGGGCGACCTCCGTGACGAGGGAACCATCCGCAAGGTGGACGAAATGAACCAGGATTACGTCCTGAAGGAAAAGGGCGCCATCCTCAACTGGTTCGACGTGGAAGCCCCCGAAGGCCGCTTCAGCCTCAACGACAAGATCAGCGACATCCTCTCCACCTTCCGCGGCAAGCTGTGGTTTGCCAAGGTGGGCCTGAAGATGAAGAAAATGATGAGCGGTGGCGGCAAGAAGGATGAAAAGGACGAAAAGAAGGAAGGCATGAAGGTTGCCGGGTTCAAGATGAGCGAAGGCATCATGCAGATGATGGGCGGCTTCACCGTGCTGCGCCTCACCAGCCTGATGGGCATGGCCAACGTCAGCTTCACCAAGGAAGACCTGCTCGCCATGAACAAGCAGCTCAACCGCATCAAAAAGCCCAAGAAGTAAGTTTTCCAAATAAAAAAGGCCAGGGCGTTATGCCCTGGTCTTTTTGTGTGCGGGGTTTTTGGGGCGCTGCCCCAAGCCCTGCCAAGGGCGCCGCCCTTGGATCCTGCCAAAGGGCTATGGCCCTTTGGAATCCCGTTTGCGCCCATTTCATGGGCGCAGGGTCATCATCAGGCAGAGGGCGTTCTCTTCGCTGGTGAACTCGCCGGTTGTTTGGAAACCAGCCTTCTCGTAGCAGCGGACGGCACGGTGGTTGGCTTTTTCTGGATCGATGAAGATTTCTTGCACCTCGGGGTGTTTCTCGTGGATGATGTTTACCATTTGGCGCAGGGCCTCGCTGCCGTAACCCCTGCCTCTTTCCTGTACCGTGCCGATCCACATATCCAGCCCGATGGTCTGTACATCCTTTACATAATACTGAATGAACCCAATGGGCTCACCATCCCGCAAAATGAAGTATGGAAACACATCCCGGGGATGCTTCACCCGCTGGCCATACTTCTCTATCACCCGTTCCAGGGAAACCGGCGGCTCGCCCTTTTCATCGCACCAGACCCACTGCTGCAGCTCCGGCTCCAGGAACCATTCCCGCATGGCCACGTAGTCGGCCATGGTATCTTCCATCAGGCGCAGGGTGATCATCCTTTTGTCCTCCTTGTGGCAACAGCCCCAGCAAACCATTGCCGGGGCTGTTTTCGGTTTATTCGAAGATCCTGTACTCCCCGGCCAGCATCAGCAGGCTGAAGAAATACAGGCAGTTGTCATAATATCTGCGGCCGCCGGTGCGCAGGGGCGTGTTCCAGAACAGCTTCACCCAGCGCTCGGTACGCTCGTTGTCCGTGGCCAGGGAGCCCGCCGCAGTAGTCACGGTCAGAGCCACCGGGTGCATGGCTGCCTCGTCGATCTCCCGGCCATCCAGCATATAGCACTTGTAAGGCTCCCGGCCCCACAGGAACTGCTGCAGATGGTCGATAATGTTTGCATAATCCTCCCGCTTGCCAAACCAGGCGCTGTCCAGGCCGATGTTCATGGCCACGCGGTAAGCGTCGCTGTAAAACTCGTAGGGCTTGCGGAACATGAGCCGGGGCGTTCCGTCGTACTCGGCGTATTCCGCAGCCATGCCTGTCACGGGGTGGCAGGAAATGCGCAGATACTCCCGGCTGGCGTCGGCGGCCTGCTGCCAGAAGGCGCGGTCTTCCTCGTCGGCCCAGCGGGCAAACAGGCTGTAAAAATGCGGCAGATGGTAGGACGGGTCGGAGAAATCCGCCTCAGGCACAAAGCGGATCAGCTTGTTTTCCGGGGCCCACATGGCCCGTCCGCCCTCCACCAGTTCATGCTGATGCACGCAATGCCGGAGGATGTCCCGGGCCTGCACGGAGTAATCGAAGGGGGCTTCCTTGTCGCCCCAGCGGTTGGACGCAAAGAACAACGCCATGGCGTAGTATTCCTCGCCGTCCGGGGCTGGGCCCTGGGCGTTGCGCTTGCCTTGGGGGTTGACGGACCAGGCAAAATACCCCTCGTAAATGCCGCTGTCATGCCACATGTATCGCTTGGAGAACATCCACAGCTTGTCAAAAATGTCCTGCCGATCCATCTGCACGGCCATCATCATGCCGTAGCTCATGCCCTCGGTGCGGGCGTCGGTGTTGCCAGTGTCCATCATGAAGCCGCTGTCCGCATCCAGGTCAAAATAGAACTTCTCCGTGTCGGAAAAGAAAATGGTGTCAAAGGTTTCGCGGATCTTCTTCTGCACATCCTCCGCCGGGATGCCGTATTTCACAAACAGGTTTTCCATGGTCGTCCTCCTTACCAAACATGAAGCACGTTGTGTACTTTCTGGCCGGCGGCCTCTGCCTTGGCCCGCTCAACATTCCAGGCGATATGCTCCCGCAGATCCTCCCAAGCGTCAAACTTCAGGCCAAATACCCGCTCCATCTTGCCCACGCCGTACAGGGAGGGGGCGACCTCTTCCTCATCCGGGGCGATGATCCGGCTGGGAGACTCAGGCACCATTTCCTTGGCCACGCAGGCGATGTCGTACCAGGAAACGAAGTTGTGGCTCAGCGCGAAAAAGATTTCCTCGTTCAGGTCGCTTTCCGTCAGTTTCAGGTACAGCTGGGCGATCTGCCGGCTGGACAAGAACTGGGTGCCGTCGTTTTTGGACCAAATAATGTCCCGTCCGGCCACGATATCCTCGGCAATCTTTTTGAACCGGGTATCGGACTGGGATGCGCCGCCCTCCACCGCAGGGTTGGAGTAGGTGTACCCCGGGCGGATGATGTTGCGCCGCATCTTGACCATCTGGCTGCCGTTGCCCTGGGAGCCGTAGTAGTGCCTGAAGCCGATAACGTAGGCCTCCGAGGCGGCCTTGGTAGCGCCGTAAAGGTTCTCGGGGATGCGCAGAGCGGTCTCGTCCATGCCGTTGCGCAGGGGGCCCATGGCGGCGGTGGAGCTGGTGTACACAAAATTCTTCACGCCCGCCTTGTCCGCCGTGTTCAGCAGGTACGCCGTGACCCGGGTGTCATGATCCAGCATTTCCAGGGGATCGTTGCCCCAGCCCAGGGCGATGTGCACCACTGCGTCGCAGCCCTGCAGGGCCTTGCCCATCACGTCCAAATCCAGCATGTTGCCCTTGACCACTTCCACGTTTTTCATGGCGAGGTATGCAGGGATCCTGTCCGGGGTGCGGGTCAGCAGAACCACGCTGTGGCGCGCTTCCAAAAATGCTTTGGTCACATATTGGCCGATATTTCCAGTGCCGCCGGTAATAAACACTTTCATGGGATTATTCTCCTTTAGCGGGTTTTGTTGAAGAATAACACAATTAATGCTTTTTTGCAATCGGTTTCGGAAGTTTCGCTCGCATTGAAAAGCATAGCTTGCATTTCATCCGCCGCCATTGTAAAATCAAGAGGAACTCCTTGCCGAAAGCGTCCAAATGAAGCAGCGAACCATTCCGAAGGAGGAACAACATGAATTTTACCGAAATTGCCAAAAGCCGGCAGTCCTGCCGCAGCTACGATGAAACCCGTCCCGTGGAGGACGAAAAGCTCCAGGCCATCCTGGAAGCCGCCCGCCTTGCACCCTCCGCCTGCAACGCCCAGCCCTACCATCTGACCGTCTGCCGGGGCGACGCCGCCAAGCAGGTGGCCGCCGCCACCATGGACATGGGCATGAACAAATTTGCGCCCAAGGCTCCGGTGATCATCGTCATTTCCGAAAAGCCCCGCTCCAAGCTGGTGGCCCTTGCCGCCAAGGTCAAGGACAACGACTGCCGCCCCTATGACATCGGCATCGTGACAGCCTACATCACCGCGGAAGCCGCCGCCCAGGGCCTTGGCACCTGCATCATCGGCTGGCTGAACGACGAAAAGATCCGCAAAATCTGCGGCCTGAAAGATCCCATCAGCCTGGTCATCACTTTGGGCTACCCCACCGAGGGCGACCCCCTGCGCCAAAAGAAGCGCAAATCTCTGGACGAGCTGGTCACCATGCTCTGATAAAATCACCCCCCGGGACAGAATGTTCTGCCCCGGGGATTTTCATATCAATAATCGAAGTTTTCTTCCTCCACCCGGATTTTCCGGGTCAGCTGTTCACCGGCAAAAGGTTTGCGGATCTCCAGCAGATTCAGCACTGTATAGCCGTGCCGCCGCAGAAACGCGATCATTCCGTGGTTGTTGGGATGCACGTAATTGTACACCGTGTCCTCGCCAAATCCCCGGGCGATGTTTTCCGCCTCCCGGTACAGCATTGAGGCCACGCCTTTCCTGCGGTGTTCTTCTGCCACGTAGATGGACTCTACCCACACGCAAGGTTCATCCACCCGGCACACCAGATATCCCGCCAATTGGCCGTTTATTTCCGCAACAAACGCAGGAAAACCGGCGTCCAGATATTCTTCCAGTTCCATTTCTCCGGCGCCGACGTCAGCCGCGGCCCGGATGCCTTTATACCCTTTCAACGCTACCCGGAACGCCGCTACCAGCGGGGCTGCCTTGGGCAGATCGGCCCGTTCCATCGTCCGGACCAATTTCTTTTCACTCACATTTCTCCCTCCTCGCGAAAAAAACATACAGAAAAACACCGCAGCCTTTCAAAAAGCCGCGGTGTTTTTTGGCGGAGAGTTAGGGATTTGAACCCTAGTTACGCTATCAACGTAAACACGATTTCCAGTCGTGCGCCTTCGACCACTCAGCCAACTCTCCATGGTCAACGAATGATATTATACTCAACCCCCTGTTTTTTGTCAAGGGATTTTTCCGATTTTTCCGCAAAAATCTATTTTCTTTGTCTGCAAAGGGAAAACCGGCAGGTCTAGATGACCTGCCGGTTTGGAAAAGCGAAAGATTAGCGCTTCTTCTTTCCGCCGCCGGTGATGGCGCCAAGCAGGGTGTTGGTCAGCTTGGTGGTCACGGTGCGGGTAGCGCTGGAGATAGCGGTGTTCTTGATGCGGCCCAGAACGCTGTTGTTGGCACGGGCACGCTCGGCGCGTTCTTCACGCAGTTCGTCGTTGCGCTGACGGCGGGCGGCAGCTTCTTCTTCCTTAGCAGCGCGGGCGGCGTCCTTGGCGGCCTTTTCCTGGGCAGCCAGAGCGTCCTTAGCGGCCTTGGCGGCAGCCTTGGCTTCAGCTTCGGTCTGAACGGGCACATACTGACCGGTGGCGGGGTTGTAAGCCATGGTCACAGTCTTCTGCACGTAAGCGCCGGTGGTGGGATCCAGCATCAGCACGTTCTGGGTGATGGTCTGGGGCTGATCGCCCAGCTGCACAGCGCCCTGAGGCATTGCATACTGCTGCATAGGCATACCCTGAACAGGCATCTGCTGCATGGGCATACCCTGCACGGGCATCTGCTGCATAGGCATACCCTGCACGGGCATCTGGTACACAGGCTGCTGATAGACAGGCTGCTGGGCAGCGTCTGCCTGCTGAACGGGGATCTGAGGAATGTTGTTATCCATGGTTTCCAGCTCCTTCTGTATATATTGTCCAGTAGTTGGATCAAAGACCATAAAGCCTTGGGCTTTCGGCGTCGCATTTTCGACCACTGCCGTGACCTGGTCAGCCAACTCTTCCAGATGATATGGCAATTCAGGCAGGGTCAGAACCGGGGCCTCCGGGGCGGAGACGGGCTCGGTGGGGATGGACATTTCCGGCAAAGTCAGCGCAGGCGCGGCAGGAGCCTGGGCAGGCTCTTCCGGCAGCGCGGACTGCGGGGGCAATGTCAGATTCGGCTGATACACCGGCTGCTGGGGCTGCTGATAGGGCAGCTGCATGTTGGGGTATACGGCCTGGGTATGGGGCTGATACATGGCCTGCAGGTTCTGGGGGGCGACTCCCTGGGGAAGCTGTCCGCCGTTGAAGGAGGCAATGTATGCGTTCAGGTCATTCACAAAGATGGGGGCTGCAGGCTGCTGAGGTTCCTGCTGGGCTTCCTCTTCGCTCTGGGCGCCACCGGTCAGCTTCTCGTAAGCGCTCTCCCGATCCTGCACATTGTCGTACACGCCGGCGTAGGGGCTCTTCGCAATGCACTGGTTGCGCTCTTCCTCGGTGATGGGGCCCATGAAGCTCTGGGGCGGCAGGATGGTCGCCCGCTGAACGATGCTGGGCGCGCCGTTATCGTCCAGGAAGGAAAGCAGCGCTTCACCGGTTTTCAGCTCGGAAATGGCGGTTTCCGTATCGAAGCGGGGATTGGCGCGGAAGGTCTGGGCCGCCACCTTGACCGCCTTCTGATCCAAGGGGGTGAAAGCGCGCAGCGCGTGCTGCACACGGTTGCCCAGCTGGCCCAGAATGGTCATGGGGATGTCCGAGGGGTTCTGGGTGATGAAGTAAACGCCCACGCCCTTGGAACGGATCAGGCGCACCACCTGCTCCACCTTGTTGAGCAGCTGCTTGGAGCAGTCGTTGAACACCAGGTGGGCTTCGTCAAAGAAGAAGACCATCTTGGGCTTGTCGGGGTCGCCCAGCTCGGGCAGGGCCTCGTAAAGCTCGGTCAGCATCCACAGCAGGAAGGACGAATACATCAGCGGGTGCAGAAACAGCTTGTCGCAGGACAGGATGTTGATGTAACCCTTGCCGTTTTCGTCGGTCTTCATCCAGTCGGTAATCTTGAGGGACGGCTCGCCGAAGAACAGGTTGCCGCCCTGGTCCTCCAGCACCGCCAGAGCGCGCTGGATGGCGCCCACGCTGGCCTTGGACACATTGCCGTAGGTCACGGTGTAGCGGGCAGCGTTCTCGCCCAGGTAGGCCAGCATGGCCTTGACATCCTTCAGGTCAAGAAGCAGCATGCCTTCTTCTTCCGCCACCCGGAACAGGATGTTCAGAACGCCGCTCTGGGTATCGTTCAGGCTGAGCATGCGGGAGAGAAGCATGGGGCCCATTTCCTTGATGGTGGCGCGGACGGGATGGCCCTGCTCGCCGTACACATCCCAGAAAATGGAAGGGAAATGGGTATGTTCAAATCCGGATACGCCCGCTTCCGCAAGGCGCTTTTCAATCTTGGCATTGCTGACGCCGTCCCGCACCATGCCACTCAGGTCGCCCTTGATATCGCTGAGGAAAACGGGCACGCCCATCTGAGAAAAACCCTCGGCAATCAATTTCAGGGTGACGGTTTTGCCAGTACCGGTCGCGCCGGCGATGAGGCCGTGACGGTTGGACATATGGGGCAAAAGGTATACAGGATTGTGATTTGTGTCGGTTCCGACCCAAATCTTCTGGTCGTGAAGCATGATAAATACACCTCCCCAATAATGTAACTATTTTACACAAAGAAAACCTTTTCGTCAATGGCTTTTTTCTATGCCTTCACCCATTGTTCATCCTGGCATATCATGACCATGAGGATACATCATCCCCATTATTGATTTACATGGAGGACTGAGCCATGACAACAACGCTTGCCCATTTACACCCGGGCGACAGGGCGCGGGTCTGCGGCATTTTGCTGGAAGGCGGCATCCGCAGGCGGCTTTTGGATATAGGCCTCACGGAGGGCGCGGAGGTGGAATGCGCCGGGCTGAGCCCCTTTGGCTCCCCGGGCGCGTATGTGATCCAGGAAGCGCTGATCGCCATCCGCAAAAGTGACGGCCAAAAGGTGCTGGTCAAAAAACAGAAGGAGGTGACCCCGCCATGGGACTGACCGCAGGCTCTACCGGCAGAAACGCGGTGGATAGCGGCCTGAACATCCATAAAAAAACGCCGGAAGATTTGGTGGTGGCCATCGCGGGCAACCCCAACGTGGGCAAGAGCACCCTGTTCAACGCCCTGACCGGCATGCATCAGCACACGGGCAACTGGCCCGGCAAGACGGTGGCCAGCGCCCAGGGCCGGTTTTCCAGCCCCAGGCACAGCTACGTCATGGTGGATATTCCCGGCACATATTCCCTGCTGGCCCACTCTCCGGAGGAGGAAGTCGCCCGGGATTTTCTATGCTTCCACCGGCCCGACGTATGCATCGTCATCTGCGACGCCACCTGCCTGAAACGCAGCATGGCTCTGGCGATCCAGATTCTGGAAATCACCGGGCGGGTCATCCTGTGCGTCAACCTGATGGACGAGGCCGAAGCCCGGGGCATCCGCATCGACCTGAAGCGGCTGGAAGACCAGCTGGGCGTGCCTGTGGTAGGCGTGGTGGCCCGGCAGAAAAAAAGCCTCCGCCGGCTGAAAGCCCTGCTGGATCAGGCGTTGGACAGTCCGCCCTCTCCGGCCCGGCCACTCCCCTGCCCCACCGCCCTGCAGCCTGCGGTGGACGCCTTGCTGGCCCATATGCCCTCCACGGACGCGCTGCCCATCGCCCGGGAATGGCTGGCCCTCCGCCTTCTGGACAGCGACGCTTCTCTCGTCCGGCAGATCGCCACGGCCGCCGGGTGGACGGATCAAGAACAGCAGGCCGTCCACCGGCTGGTTGCCGCCCAGAAGGTCCGGCTCCGGGAAGAAGGCATCCACCCATCCAGGCTGCAGGATCTGCTGGTATCCGGGCTGCACCGGGAAACCCAGCGGGTGCTCGGGGGCTGCATCTCCCAGCCCGGGGACGGCGGCTACTGCCGCAAGGATCGCCGGCTGGACAAAATCCTCACCGGCCGCATTACCGCCTTTCCTGTGATGCTGCTGCTTTTGGCCCTGCTGTTCTGGATCACCATTTCCGGGGCCAATCTGATCTCCGGATTTCTCAGCGACGGCCTGTTCCGTGTCCAGGACTGGCTCAGCCGTCTGTTTATGGCCCTGGGCTCTCCCCCATGGCTCCACGACCTGTGCGTGCTGGGGGTCTACCGCACCCTGGCCTGGGTGGTGTCCGTGATGCTGCCCCCCATGGCCATCTTCTTCCCCCTGTTCACTTTGCTGGAGGATTCCGGCTACCTGCCCCGGATTGCCTACAATCTGGATCGCCCCTTTGAGAAATGCTGCGCCTGCGGCAAGCAGTCCCTGTGCATGGCCATGGGCCTGGGCTGCAACGCCGCCGGGGTGGTGGGCTGCCGCATCATCGACTCGCCCAGGGAACGGCTCATCGCCATTCTGACCAACAGCTTCATCCCCTGCAACGGCCGCCTGCCCATTCTGCTCAGCATCCTGAGCATGTTCTTCGTCACCGCTTCCGGCGGACTGCTCCACGGCCTGTACAGCGCGTTGATTTTGCTGGCCCTGCTGATGCTTTCCATCGGCATGACTTTCCTCACCTCCCGGCTGCTTTCCAAAACTTTGCTCAAGGGCGTGCCATCCTCCTTTGCCCTGGAAATGCCGCCCTACCGCAGGCCCCAGCTGGGCAAGGTCATCGTCCGGTCGGTATTTGACCGGGTGCTGTTTGTGCTGGGCCGGGCGGTGGCTGTGGCCGCACCCGCCGGGCTGGTGCTCTGGCTCTGCGCCAATCTGACCCTGGGCGGAAGCAGTCTTCTCACCCATCTCTGTGCTTTGCTGGACGGCCCCGGCTGGCTGATGGGCATGGACGGCGCCATCCTGGTGGCCTTTCTGCTGGGCTTTCCCGCCAGCGAGATTGTCCTGCCCATTGTGCTGATGGCCTATCTGTCCACCGGCATGCTGATGGAGCCGGGCAGCGCCCTGGAGATGCACCAGGTGCTGGTCAGCCACGGCTGGACCTGGCTCACCGCCGCCAATGTGCTGCTGTTCACCCTGTTCCATTGGCCCTGCTCCACCACGCTGCTGACCATCCGCAAGGAAACCGCCAGCTGGAAATGGACGGCCCTGGCCTTCCTCATTCCAACGGTCATCGGCTGCGGGCTGTGCATGGCGTTCACCGCCATCGTCCGGCTGCTGGGCCTGGCATAAAAAACCCCGGGGAGGATGCATCGTCCTCCCCGGGGTCTGTTTGCTTTTCTGCTGATTTAGCGCTGCACACGGCCGCTGCCGCTGCCCTTCATCAAGCTTTCCACCTCAGCCACGCTGACCCGGTTGTAGTCGCCGGAAATGGTGTGCTTGAGACAGCTGGCTGCCACAGCAAACTCCAGCGCGGTCTGCTCGCTGTCGTAGTGGGTCAGGCCGTAGATCAGACCGCCGCCGAAGCTGTCGCCGCCGCCGACCCGGTCCACGATGTCGGTGATGCGGTACTTGCGGGACAGGAAGAAGTCCTTGCCGTTGTAGAGGCAGGCGCTCCAGTCGTTGTGGGTCGCGCTCTTGGACTCACGCAGGGTGATGGCCACCCGCTGGATGTTGGGATAGGTGTCCATAGCCAGACGGGCGATGGCCTTGTACTGCTCAATGTTCAGCTCGCCTTCTTCCACGGAGCTGGCGCTCTCGGCCTTGAGCAGCAGGGATTTTTGGAAGTCCTCCTCATTGGCGATGACGGTGTCCACATACTTGACCAACTCGGTCATGACCTGGTCAGCGGTCTTGCCGTACTTCCACAGGTTCTTGCGGTAGTTGAGGTCGCAGCTGACGTGCAGGCCCAGTTCCTTGGCGGCCTTCACCGCTTCCAGGGACAGGTCGGCAGCGCCCTGGCTGATGGCGGGGGTGATGCCGGTGATGTGGAACCAGCCAGCGCCCTCAAAGGCCTTCTTCCAGTCGATATCGCCGGGCTTAGCTTCGCAGATGGCGGAACCGGCGCGGTCATAGATGACCTTGCTGGGACGCTGCACAGAGCCGGTCTCCAGGTAGTAGATGCCCATGCGGCCATCCTTGCGGACGATGTTGCTCACGTCCACGCCAAAGCCGCGCAGTTCCCGCAGGCAGGCCTCGCCGATGTCGTTCTTGGGCAGCACGGTCACGTAGGCGGTGTCCATGCCGTAGTTGGCCAGGGACACGCTGACGTTGGCCTCGCCGCCGCCAAAGGTGGCCTCCAGGGTGGGAGACTGGAAGAAACGTTCAAATCCGGGGCTCTTCAGGCGCAGCATGATCTCGCCAAAGGTAACAACTTTCTTATTCATAGCGTTTTTCTCCTGTCCGAAATGTTATTTCTGCAAAAGGTGGAAGGCAAAGCCGGCGATATCGTCCTTGAGGTAGATAGCGCGCATCTTGCCGTCCTTCATGATGATGCTCTCATCGTCAAACTCGAAACCCCGGCGTTCCAGGTGCCAGCGGGCCCGCTTGATGTTGTTGCAGGCGATGGCAATGTGGCCATTCTTGCCCCGGAAGGGAATCTTCATGACCTCGAAGGCGTCGTCCACGAAAACGGCGTTCTGGCGGTCGTCCATAGGCCAGCCCAGCAGCTTGGCGATCATCTCCGCGTCCTTCTTGGCGGTCTCGGGGTCGCCGCTGTTGATGCCCACATGGCGCAGTTCCAGGCCCAGCATGGCGTTGACGGCGCTGCGGGTCAGCTGCTCAATGCGCTTCCAGTCCTTGGCTGCCACAGCATCCGCCGGAACCATCCAGCTGCCGCCGCAGGCCACGATCTTGGGGAAGGCCAGGTAATCGTTCAGGTTCTTCTCATTGATGCCGCCAGTGGGCAGGAAGGTAACGCTGCCGTAGGGAGCGGCCATGGCCTTGATCAGGTTAAGTCCGCCCAGGGCCTCTGCGGGGAAGAACTTGACGGTCTTCAGGCCTTCCTCCAGGGCCACCTCGATGTCGCTGGGGTTGGCGCAGCCGGGCACGATGACCACGCCCTTTTCCCGGCAATAGCGCACGATGTCCCGGTTCAGGCCAGGAGACACAATATAGGTAGCGCCGGCTGCCACGGCACGGTCCAGCTGATCCCGGGTCAGCACGGTGCCCGCGCCCAGGATCACCTCGGGCAGGGCTTCATGCACCCGGCGGATGGCTTCCTCGGCCGCATCGCTGCGGAAAGTGATTTCAGCCACAGGCAGGCCGCCGTCGGCCAGGGCCTTGCAAAGGGGCACAGCGTCCGCCGCGTCCTCCACCTTGATGACCGGAACCAGGCCGGCAAGGGACAGTTTCTCAATCATTTCCATAGTCCTTCATCCTCCCTGAAAGCATGGTAACTGCGGAAAAGAAACGAAGCATCAGGCTTTTTTCATTTCCGGCAGATGTTTCCTTATTTCGGATATTTCGGTTTTTCTCTCCGTTTTTCCTGCTGTTTTTTCGTTGTGCAGGAAAATTATTTTACAATTGCAAAACGCAGCCAAAAAAGCTATACTATCCCTATAAAACCCACGAAAACAACCAAAGGAGCTGCCTGCCATGAAGCCTTTCCTTGACAAGGATTTTCTGCTCAACACTGATACCGCCCGCCATCTGTACCACAGCTATGCGGCGGACTGCCCCATCATTGACTATCATTGCCACATCCGCCCCCAGGAAATTTACGAAGACCTGCGCTACGAAAACATCACCCAGGTCTGGCTGGGCGGCGACCACTACAAGTGGCGGCTGATGCGCTGTGCCGGCGTAGAGGAAAAGTACATCACCGGCGACGCCTCTGACCACGACAAATTCCTGGCCTGGGCCACCGTGCTGGGCAAGGCCATCGGCAACCCCCTCTACCACTGGAGCCATCTGGAGCTGCGGCGTTATTTCGGCTACGATGGCATCCTCAATGCCTCCACAGCCGAGGAAGTCTGGAACCTTTGCAACGCAAAGCTGCAGGAGGACGGCATGAGCGTCCGCGGCCTCATCCGCATGAGCAATGTGGAGACCATCTGCACCACGGACGACCCCATCGACGACCTCTGCTGGCACCAGAAGCTAGCCGCCGACGCCTCTTTCAAGACCGCCGTGCTGCCCGCCTGGCGGCCCGACCAGGCCATGGATCTGGAAAAGCCCGGCTACCTTGACTATCTTTCCAAGCTGGCCGACGTATCCTCCACCTCCATTGCTTCCTGGGCCGACCTGAAGGCCGCCCTGCGCAAGCGGATGGAATACTTTGCCGCAAACGGCTGTACCCTCAGCGACCACGGCCCCAGCCAGCTCCGCTTCCTGCCTGCGGACGACGATACCGTCGACGCCATCCTGAAGAAGCGCCTTTCCGGCCAGGCCGTCACCGAGGACGAGAAAGCCCAGTTCAAGACCGCCTTCCTGCTGTTTGTGGCCTCCTGCTATCGGGAAATGGGCTGGGTGATGCAGCTTCACTACGGCTGCCTCCGCAACAACAACCCCGCCATGTTTGCCAAAATCGGCCCCGACACCGGCTTTGACGCCATGGGCGACTATTCTGCCGCCGCCGACCTGTCCGCCTTCCTGGGCGCGATGGAAAGCGCCGGTTCCCTGCCCAAGACCATCCTCTACAGTCTGAACCCCAACGAGAACCCCTCCATCGTCACCCTCTGCGGCTGCTTCCAGAACTCCGAGGCCGTGGGCAAGGTGCAGCACGGCTCTGCCTGGTGGTTCAACGACAATTTCCAGGGCATGACAGATCAGCTCAGCAACCTGGCCAACCTGGGCTATCTGGCCGGTTTCGTGGGCATGCTCACGGACAGCCGCAGCTTCCTCAGCTATCCCCGCCACGAGTACTTCCGCCGCATTCTCTGCCGCCTGCTGGGCCAGTGGGTGGAGGACGGCTTCTTCCCTGAGGACGAGTCCACCCTGGCCGACATCGTCCGCAGCGTCAGCTACCACAACGCCAAGAAATACTTCGCTTTTGCGGAGAAGTAAGTTGCTTTGGGGCGCTGCCCCAAACCCCGGCAGGAGGCAGTGCCTCCTGCACCTCCGCATTTGCGCTTCGCGCAAAAACACACAAAAATTTCAAAACCACCAGAAGCAACGGACTGCTTCTGGTGGTTTTTTGTGGGCTCTGCCCACACCCGGCAGGGAGCAATGCCCCCAGCACCCCATCTTTTTTGCCTATAGGCAATAGCGAGGGGGTGTCGGGGGGAATCATTCCCCCCGACCGGGCTTGGGCAGAGCCCAAAATAAAAAAGCCCCTCCACGTGGGAAAGGCTTCCTGCGAAAACCCAAAGTGCCGCTGCACCCTATTTTTTCACCCGCTATGTTAAGCAGGGTCGGTGCTCTGCCGCCAGCTTGCTGCCGTCCCCTGGCGTGAGTATCACGGGGGCATGACATCCACCACGGACCCGAGCTCCGTTTTGTGAAATGTGGGTAAAAATAAGGCACCGACGCACACCTCAGGCGTTTCTGAAATTGATTATAAATGACCCGGCAGCGGTTGTCAAGATGCAACTGAAAGCATTTTTACATATGGCTTCCAGGGGTTTTCTCGCTGCAAGGTTCAGTCTGCCCGGCGGCGTGGAAAGCATGCCCGGCAGAAGTTGGAAAAATGGGCAAAAAGAAAGCGCCCTTGCGGGCGCAACTGCCATCGGTGACGGCAATTTCAGAACAAATTACTTGTTCACGCTGTCCTTCAGGGCCTTGCCAGCCTTGAAAACGGGAGCCTTGGAAGCTTCGATCTTGATCTGCTCGCCGGTGCGGGGGTTGCGAGCCATGCGGGCGGGACGATTGCGAACTTCGAAAGAACCGAAGCCAACAACCTGAACCTTTTCGCCGCCAGCCAGAGCTTCGGTGATCACTTCGGTCACAGCGCCCAGAGCCTTTTCGGCGTCCTTCTTGGTGAAACCGGTCTTCTTAACGATGGCAGCAGTCAATTCAGCTTTGTTCATAATGATTGTCCTCCTTTTGTTTTGCCATATCCCAATAGGGTATGGTGTTCACTGGTGTAACGAAAAGCTTGTAATTGTTGACTTCCGAAACAAAGTCATTGATTTACTTGCTTTTCCGTATTCCAGTATACATCCATTTCTGATAAAGTCAAGTCCTCAATTCGTTTTCCTGCATTTTTTATATGTTTTTCCATGCCTTTGAACCGGGAAATGAACTTGGAAATGGCTCCATACAAAGCAATATCGCCATTTTTTCCGCAAAGCCGCAAAACGTTGACCACGGAGAAAAGCAGATCGCCAAGTTCTTCCTCGGTGTCCATTTTCTGGTCGATGCACTGGGCCACCTCGTCGGCCTCCTCGTAAACCTTGGAAAGGGCCTCTTTGGCGTCAGCAAAATCGAAGCCCACCTTGGCGGCCTTGTTCTGCACCTTGCTGGCCCGCAGCAGCGGAGACAGCCCGGTGGATACATCCTCCATGGCCTGGCCGATGGAAGTGATGCCCCGCTGCTTGCGCTTGATGGCCTCCCAATTGACCAGCACTTCGTCGGCGGTATTGGCCACGACGTTGCCGAAGATGTGGGTATGCCGCTCAATCATCTTCTTGCAGATGGCGGTGGTCACGTCCAGAATGTCGAAATCGCCGTGCTGACGGGCCACCTCCGCGTGGAACACCACCTGGAGCAGCACGTCGCCCAGCTCATCGTACATGTGGTCGATGTCCTCATCCCGAACCGCCTGGATGTACTCGTAGCTTTCCTCCAGCAGGCTGGGCAGCAGGCTTTCGTAGGTCTGCTCCTTGTCCCAGGGGCAACCGTCCGGCGCCCGCAGGCGCATCATCACCCGGACGAGGTCGTCCATGTCAAAGCGGGTGCGGCTCATCATGTCCACCCCGGGAACGTACACCGCGGTCAGGTGGTCGTAATGAGGCTGACGATCCAGCTCGGTCAGGGAGATATCCTCCCGGCGAAGCGCGCCGGTTTTTTCGTCGCCAGTGATGAGGCTCACCGTCATCTCTTCCGGCATCAGCTGCATCAGCTTCAGTTTGCAGTCTCCCGCGCATTCCCGGCTGTGCATTTCGCACAGCAGCAGGGGTTCCTGGGGCGTCAGCCGATAAGAACCAAACTCGCTGGCGGTCAGGATCCGCACGGCGCAGCTGTCACGATCCACCAACGCCAGGCACCGCTCCGCAATGCTCACGCCGGGCAGGATGCGCACGTCCGTCTCCCGGGGTTTCAGCCGCTGTAGGGTGAACACGGTGTAGTCAAAAGCCGCGTCGCTGACGGCGTAGCACACGTCGCCCTGCTTGAGCAAGGTCAGCAGCTGCACCGCCGCCGCATTGTTGAACATGTCAAAATCGTCGCAGTCCTCGTAGAGGCTGTCCAGGGTTTCAAACTGAATGCCCTCGCTGCGCAGGTACTCCGCCATGGGGTGACGTTCCGTCCGCAGCACCAGCTGCTTTGCCTCGTGCAGCAGCCGGTCCGTGCCTCGGGTGAGGAATTCCTCGCTGCCACTTCCCAGAGAAACAATGGTCAACGTAGCCATAATCAAGCCTCCTGTTTCTTGCCCCTGCGCAGGAAAGGCGCAAGGTCGCTCTTCTTCAGTGCGCCGGTCAGCAGCGCGAAAACCGCATAGCTCACAATGCCGATCAGTACGATCAGAATGGTCCACAGCCGTCCCTCGGGCAGCCAGCGGGACAGGCCATAAAGCAGCAGGCCCATCAGCGCCGACGCCAGCGCAGGCTTCAGGAAGATATCCACAATCTGCACCTTCAGGCCGGTGTACTTATGCACAAAGAACAGATTGGGCAGCATGCTGATGGTGTAGCAGGTAATAGACGCGATGGACGCGCCGTAAATATTGATATTGGGCATGGCGATCAGCGTATAGTTGAGGAAAATTTTCACCACCACGCCGGCCAAAAGGGTGTACATGGGAATCCATTGTTTTTTCAGGCCCTGGAGGATGCCGCTGGTGGACTGCACCACCGTGAACAGCACAATGGTAATGGCGGACAGGCTGAGCATATTGCCGGTCTTTGCCAGGTTTTCCGGGGCGATGTTGAACATGAGGCTCAAAACCCGCTGACTGATCACAAACAGGGCCACGGTGCAGGGCATGCCCACGGTAAAGCTGAGCCGGAGGCCCAAAGCGCTCTGCTTGCGCATGAAGGGGCCGTCGCTGCGGGCGATGGCGGCGGAGATGGAGGGCACCAGGCTCATGGAGATGGCCGCCGCAATGGCGGACGGCACGTTGATGATGGTCAGCACATAGCCGGAATACCGTCCGTAGAGGGCGGTGGCTTCGGTAGGCTCAATGCCGGAAAGGATCAGCCGTCCCAGCAGAAGTCCGCTGTCAATGAACGCAGACAGGGGCACGATGCACGCGCTGATGGTCACCGGGATGGAGAACACAATCAGCCGTTTGAGGATGCTGCCGCTGCCTTCCAGCGGCTGCTCCGGATTTTGGGGAATTTGGGCAAATTCCTTCTTGTTTTTCAGATAGACAATGAACATGAACAGCAGCGCCAGTCCCTCGGCAATGGAGGTGCCCAGCAGCACGCCGGCCACGGCGTGAGCCATGCTGATTCTGGAGCCGAAATAGGCCAGCGGCAACGCGATAAACACCTTGGCCACCTGTTCAATGAACTGGGAAATGGCGGTGGGAACCATGTTCTGCTGGCCCTGCATAAAGCCGCGCAGGGCGGACATGGTGCAAACCAGCAGCAGTGCCGGGGCGATGGCCACAAAGCCCATCTGGGTCCGGGCGTCCTGCGACCGCACAGCCAACTGGGGGCTGAACACAATCATCAGCATCATGCTGATAAAGCCCAGCGCCGTCAGGAAGCTCATGGCAATGCGCAGGATACGCTTGGCGTTGCGGGGGTCGTCCTGGGCCAGGGAATAGCTGACCATCCGGCTGATGGCCACGGGCAGGCCGGCCGAAGAAATGGCCAGCAGCATATTATAAGTAGGAAACACCAGTTGATAGATGCCCATGCCGGTATCGCCGATGAGCCAGGCCAGCGGGATGCGGTGCAGCGCGCCGATCACCTTGCTGACAATGCCCACAATGCTCAGCACCGTCATACCGCCAAGGATAGATTTTGCCGTTTTACTCAAGTTCTTTCCTCCGTCGCAGCAAAGGCTGCTCTTTTGTCCAGAAAATGCCAACTCTTGATTGCGAAAAATTGCGCAAAAAAATGCGACATACTTATTATAAGCACAATGCCGCATTTTATCAAGCCGGGAATCTGCATCCCCCGCTTACTGTTCCATCTGCCGGCCCACGATGCCCGCAGCGGTCTCCGCCACCTTCAGCTCTGCGTCGCCCATGTGAGCGCCCTGCTCCTTGGAAAGCAGCAGCACCGCGCCGATGGCCTCGCCGTCCGCAATAATGGGCGATACCACCTGGGCCGTATAGCCGTTGATATCCTCCTCGCTGGTCACCGCCACGATCCGTCCGCCCCCGGCCCGGTTGATGGCCACGGTCTGCCGGTTGGCGATAGCGGTTTCCATCTCCGGGCTGATGGGCTTATCATTGAGTTCCTTCTTGCTCACACCGCTGGCGGCCACCACCTGGTCCCGGTCCACAATGCAGGCAATGTGCCCCATGGCCCGGAAGATAGATTCCGTATAATCCTTCGCGAATGAAGACATCTCCCCAATGGGGGAATATTTTTTCAGAATGACCTCGCCGTCCCGGTCGGTATAGATCTCCAGGGGGTCGCCGTCACTGATAACATGGACATCGAAAACCTTGTCCTTCTGATTACGGGCAGACTGGACAATACGGCAGTTCAAGTTTTCGATGCCCTGATTAAAATTTACGGTGTCCTCCATGGCTTCCGTGCGGATGAGGGTGTCAATGTCGGCTTGCAGCTGGACTTCCAGATGGTCTTCGTAGACCTTGATCTGCCGGATGATAAGCTCCAGATCGGTACGATCCAGCTTCTCTTTTTCCAAAATGTCTTGGAATACATCCATGGCGGTCTTGGCTACCCGGTTCACCTGAATGATGGTGTTGCGCTTGTCGGACAGCAGCTGGATTTGATTGGTGAGCCCGGAGATCTTCTGCTGCAGGTCGCTTTCCAGCTCGTCGTAGGTTTCCTCCAGCAGCTTTTCCTGATCCGGATGCTTGAGCATGTCCCGGATGCGCTGCCGCTTGGTGATCTTCAGTTCTTCCTGGAGCTCTTCCAGCACCTCTGCCAGATGGTCGGCGGATTGTTCCGTTTCGGTGATAGTGTCGTTTTCGTCTGCAAGGTCGGCGTTCAGCTTGTCGATCATCCCGGCGGAGGCGTGCATCAGCTTGCGGACGTAGATCTTCAGAAGTTCGTCCAGCTTATCCACCCGGATGTGGTGGCTGGTGCAACCTGCCCGACCCCGGCGGTGATAAGTGCCGCAGGTGTAGGCGGGCTGCAAATCGCTGCGGCTCATGGCGAACATGGGGCTGCCGCAGTCGCCGCAGGCAAGGAAGCCGGAATACACGTTGTCGTTCTTCTTGACGCCCCGGTAGTTGGCGCGGCTGCGGTTTTCCCTGAGCGCCTTGGTGGTGGCAAAGGTGCGGTAGTCGATGATCGCCTGATGGTGGTTCTCGATGACGATGTGCTCGCCCTCGTCCCGCTTCACATCCTTGCCGTTGATCTTGGCACGGGTGTACTTGCCCTGACGGAAGGTGCCGATGTAGAAGTCGTTATCCAAAATGCCCTGAACCGTCACAATGGCCCATGCGTACTTGATTTGCCGGTTGCTCTCGCCGCCCTCGGCTTCCTTGCGCATCTGCTCGCTCATCCGGGGCGTGGGGATGCCCTGATCGGTCAGATGGTTGGCAATCTTCTTATAACCCCAGCCGCTTTCGTTGTACAGCTTGAAGATCAGTCGCACGATTTCGGCCTCCGTGGGAACGATCTCGAACTCTTTGCGTTTGTTGATGATGTAGCCGTAAGGGGCAGCGCAAAGCCACTGCCCGTCCTGCTGGCGGCGGCGAATCACGTTTCGCACCTTCTTGGAGGTATCGGTGACCGGCATTTCGTTGATCAGGAACTGGAACTGGATCTTCAGCCAGTCGTCATCGTTGGGAAAGTCGATGCCGTCCCCGATGGAGATGATGCGGGCACCTGCATCCCGAAGGTCTTCCAGTTCCACCAGACCCCGGCTGTTACGGCGGGAAAAACGGGAGAAGTCCTTCACGATCAGGATGTCGTACTGGTGGCTCATCAAGCCCTTGCGCATCTGCTGGTAGCCTTCCCGCTGCTCAAAGGTATAGCCGGAGCGATCCCGATCCTCGTAAAAGGTGAGGGTGCTGCCGGGGAAGCGGGTTTTGACGAAGTCGGCTATGATGGCACGCTGGTTCTCGATGGAGATATTGTCGCGGTCCAGTTCGTCGTCTACGGAGATTCGGCAGTAGCCGGCGATGTCGAAGTGTTCGGGCATGGGGTGGGGTACCTCCTTGGTTTGACAAAGTTCACTATTATTTTATTCTTTGAATATTGTTACAGATAATATTGTATATCATCTTGCGTGCTTTTTCAAGTTTTTTATCACAACAACATACATGCTCATCGTTCATTAGTGCGATACCTAATAGCGTATTCAGACAATCCAACCTTGTCACTACATGTATTGTTTACTTCTACTGTAAAAAGATAAAGCCCCCTCCCATTAGCTCAGGTAGCTAAGAAAGAGAGTTTATCCTCAAAACTTCCAGGCTTGTTCTGAATACTTGCAACGAGCATTTTGTCGCCATCAACTGATGGAAACTATACTACTTTTACATGAAATAGCGATAATCGTAAAGGGAACCCTCGCAATGTGATAACAACCAGCCTATACGTGCAATTTCATTTGAAGATTCGATCGTACATGGAAGCTTTGAATAAAGGTTAAAACTATTCCAATTCATTTTTGACAATCCAAGTATCTCTGTTGCGATCTGTGCCATGTCACTTGATCCGTAATGCCGCACAACCTTTAAAGGCAGCGGAACGGTTTTTCCGCCTTGGAAATACTTCCATTTTGGGTTGCGAACAGAAGGCGCAATACCGTGAGTATACAGATACATTGTGTTCTCAGTGATCGAAAAGCACATGCCACGGCGCACAGGATAACCATCAACATTGTTATGATCGGAATTAAGAGCAAAGCACTTCAGATCATCTTCATAGGTTATTTCAATCAAATCGATACTTTTCACACCTGCGCTCGAAAGACTCTCTACCAAGCCCTTGATTTCTTCCTTTCGGAAAGGTGTACGTTTGTGGATAACAACACGTTTGGGCGTTTCGGAAAATGAATTGTGGAACAAATCCTTGATTGTCAATCCAAGCCTATATGCTTCATTTTCAGACAAGTAAGGGTTGTCCTTTCTATCATACTGAACATCGTGGATTTTGGATAGGCGGTATTTCATGCCCTGCCCGTCAGAGGAATAAATATGGCTGCATCCAACAACAACATTGCATTTATTTGCTCCGCGCATTACGCTGTATCCGATTCCTGCAAATGCAGTATCAGGCTGAGTTCCGGTGATTGTCCAAGGGATTCGACCTGATTTTACATACAGGGCAAGCGACAACGCCCACATTATCTGACAATGCAATTCGCTTTCAATCGTTTTTTCTCGAACAAATTGTGTTGCAACCTGTCGTTGGGCTGCGTATGCTTTCACATAATCATGTAAATCAAACTTCTCAGAATCGCGGGAGTATGATGTAAATACCTCATATTCCTTCGGGATATAAATTAGTATAGCATCTACTGACTGAGAGCTTAATTGGTCGATTTTTCGCGTGATCGCTTTACCGAATTCCACAGTTGCTGAATAAACATCTGGATTGTTTGTCGAACTAATACTTTGCCACTTGTCTGATGTGGGATTTGGTAAATCAAGACCAGTTTTAAATGCTTGGAAGAATCCCGGAAAAGACACAAGAAAATCCACGTTATGCTTAGCGTCCGATCGTTGGTTCATCCCAACAATAAAGTTGGAAAAAATATTCTCGTGCTCTACAGGACAAATTACTCCTGCTACAATTGAATGACGCAATACACCATTGTTTAGAGGATAATCGACCGGTGCGTTATTCATTAATCCTAACATCGGATGATAATTCTCGGTAAAATTTTTCGAAACAGTGTTGTAAAAGCGCAATTGCGGGTCTCTATATTCTTTGCCATGGAAAATAACCCTCTTGTACAACTCTGGTTGGATGTTGGCCTTGATGGGTGAACCGTAATTAATCCCAAGTAATGCACTGCGCGCACCAAAGACAAATTTGAACGGAGAATTCGAATTAATGGGATAGTGTACCGTCAATCTATCTTTCCCAAGCAGTTTTTTTATCCACTTGATAATGTAGTTACTTGTGTATAGGTTTGGTCGATGATTGTTGACAGCTGCGCTAAACCTGTCGGCAAACTGCTTCTTTTCTTCTCTGGATAGATCTACGTCAGCATACATGTAACTGGGCACAAACGTCAAATATGAGTGCTTGCTATCAAATACTATTGCAACTCGAACTCCGCCATAGGCAGTCAAAGTTTTAGTTCCAATCTGATAGTTTAGGACATCTTTTGTATCCCAGATCTTATTTTTTGAATGTCCTAAATTATGAGTTTCCGCTATGATGTATGTGACAGTTTTTATTAATAGTTCTTGCATGGCGCTGTTTTTGGCAATGAAGTCGCGCGGCAGTGGACACAGCTCAACAGAACCTTTTATTTTCGAAGAACAAATTTGTTCAATGGTTTCCTTTGCTCCCCAGGCATAAATAACCCCTTTATGAGGTACAGCCATAATGTCCTGTTTGTACAATTGGCGACAAAAATCCCAAGGTTTTTCATTTGGAGCATAGGAAATTTCAAACTGATAGCACTGTGACGGGAAAGAGAACGGGTATGCATTTGTGCTTGCTACCTTGTTTGCAGGTTCTTCCGGTAACAAAAAGCCAACACTTTGAGGCTCTACAGCAACTGCCAGTTTTCTCTTTAGTTCATCCACTTTAGAAATAAAACCATTATTATCGCTCATACAATGGCGAGTAATAGCATACATCGCACTGTCAAAGCCTGATGTGGGAATATAAAATGCATTGCGCCCATGCTTGTTTGCATGTTCAAGAAGTTGTTTGACCGATATAGAAACATCCTGTCCATAACCACACCAAAACAGTTTGCCCGCTCCGCGCTCGCCATACACTTGCGATAACGCCTGCATCAAAGATTGATCGCGACCACTGTATCCAAAAACAATGAGATCACGGTTTGTCAATTCGTGACGAAGGGCCTTAACAAGTTCGCCGTCTTGCGAATCAAGTTCCTGTTCCGTGTTTTTCAGGTCACCGTATTTATAGTCGCCATGTAGAGCAACGCACAACAATTCACCAGCCACATCACCTCTATATATTCTATTGGATGTTTGAGCGGTAATCTCGATTGGGATTAGAGGCGTGTATTGGTGTGCGCATTTTGCCATGAGACCATCAAAATTTGTGGTCCATACGCTTTTGATAATATCTCGTTGGGCAAGCATTGCTATTAGGTGATAACCCAAACTCGGTTCGCACCCTGTTATCAAACCTTGGAAATATTTCCGGCGATCATCAGGGATTGGATATGCTTTTTCAGCAAAGAAGGAGTATTCTGCGGCGCTGTTCTCGGCGGGGAAGGAGTTTTGAGAATCTATCCAATGTTGAATTACTCGGCGTATATTATCCTGTTTGGAATTACTGTATGTCCCGATCATTCCTGGGTTTCGTGAAAGAAAGATTTCTTTTTTCCATTCCCATATGCAATCTGATGCTGACTGAATACCAGATTCGACTGATGCACCCGCTCCAAGCAGAACGGAATGTGGCGTGTCTATATTCTGCTTTAGCGAACGCAGAAATTCATCCATTTGAAGCGTTTGCATCATTGTTCCTCCTTATGTTCCCTAATCCAAATAATCTTTGTGGATTGTTATGTTTATTCAAAAAATGAGTTCTTGTAAGTGTTGCATGAAATCAATTCACCAGTTAAAAACTCTCCGGAACAAGTGCTAACTTGTTTATCGATTCATGAGCGCGTACAAGCGCATCATGCACAGCCAAAACATCTTCGGAGTTCCAGGTGCGTAAATCCTTTTCGTCAATTACGCCCTTGCTTTCTTTGATGATTTTGGCCAGCTGAGCTTCATCCGCAACTGCAACAACCGCCTGAACAGCAGCGTTGTTCTGAGCTTTTTTCAAATTAATAATCAAGCTGTCAATCGAGCCTTTTGATTGTACTTCAAAAACATAGATGGCTTTACCCATGTTACCAATCTTGGCTTCCCATACGGCATCAACAACAGCACCGGTAGTGATCCGCACTTCAGAGCGGCTCTCAAATCCCAGCAATTCGCCAATGGTAACAAGCTTTTCTTTGATTTCATCGTGGAGGGAAATAGACTCATTTGCTGAGGTTGGCTTCTTAGAGCCGGGGGTTGAGGCGGGATTCGGCGCTTTCTTTTCTGCGAGGGGAAGGACTTCATCCCACAGAAAGTAATCTACAGCCAAGAGATCATAATCCGTAGCACCGGCTTTTTGGAGTTCTGCTGCAATCTTCTTTGCAATGGCACAAACTTCCACGTATTTTTTGCCTGTGTACTGATAATTGTACTTGGGCATATCAGGAATATCGAGATAGCCATAGCAAAGAATAGTGGTTTTGTTAAAAATAACATATTCGTGTGGATCTACATATGTGAGTAGCTCGCTAATTGTTGCAGGTCCCATGCCTTTGACGGATTTCAGGAATACATCCCATCGCTTTTCAATCGGATTTGTTCCAAAAAGCAACTCGGCCAGTTGCTTTTTAAGTGCAGCAAAGCCGTTGTCGGCAATCATTTTATCGACAACATATTTCTTGTTACCCCAGATAAGCATAGACCACAGCTTACTGATGTACTCAAGGAATTCATCCTCTGTCATTGCCAGAAGTTTATCCTTGGTGAAAGATTGATAATACTTTTTTCGCTCCCGACGCTCTGTCCAATTATCTTCGTAATATGCAGCATTACCCTTGCTTTTCTTGGAGAAAGCTGAGATCGCAGAAGAAAGCTTTGTAATATTCACAGTGGTACGTTCCTTTCCAAAATCTTTGGCGAGGGTATGTTTTGACACTATACAAGCAATAGTTCTGCCGTGCAGCTCAAACTATAACATGTATAGGAACGGTTTCCAGCTAAAACAATTATCGACAATATTATATCCTTAATGAAGATGCAGAACAAGGGATCACCGCTATAAGAATTGGAAAAATGAGAAAACATCAATATCGCAATGAGAAGTTGTTCCCTTGCTCTGCAAAGAAGATGCAAATTCGCAACATATCAGTCAAGCAATGTGTTTTCTTACAAAACGACATAACGACCTGCTTCCATCAAAAGAGGCAGGTCGTTTTGTGCTTTTATAGCCAATATTCTGTCGAAATATGTTATTACCATATTACGAGAAGGCCAAGAATGCCCAACCAAGAATAGGTCGCATCAACACAATATTTCATTCATTGGACAATTGCTTCAAATATGTCTCAACATTCAGGTAGGTAACGCCGTTATCAAGCATCTGTTCTGCCCCACGATACAGCACGTATTTACCGGTGATTGTTCCATAGCGGAACTCCGTTCGCTGGCACTTTTCTTCATCAATCAGATGCCTGTATTGCTGCGGCGTACAAGCTGCGCTGTGCTTGATTTCATAAATAGCACAGGAAGCGGTAGCTGGATCGAATACCACCATATCAAATTCACCAACAGCAAACTTGAGCTTGAATACCTTGCACTTTGGACGAGCGATCTTTGTTTCCAAAATCACGATATCTTCCATCATCCGGCCTTTGACCTCATCCAAAATCCGCTGCATAACCATGTTGCGCTCGGTGAGCGATAAGGCACGCATGACGGGATCTTCCATCAACGATTCAATCAGCGCTTCTGCCTGGGCATACCGAAGTCCCGGTTGAGCAATTGCCGTGTGCTTTGAAACACTCAGATCGGACAAATCTACTTCATCCAGATCGATCGTCAAATCAAGAAAATCAAGATACTCTTTAATCTCCTTGCGATGCACATCCTGAATTTCTACAGAATAATCTGCTTGATTCTTGATCTCCAACAACTGCTGCAAACGCTGCGTTACGGCTTCTTTAGCGATGATGTCAAGGGGATTATGGGGAACAGTAGGGTCTTTCTGCAGGTTTCTGGCTGAAATACCCAGATCGTGAGAAACAAAGGTGCGGGTCAATACTTCCATTGTGAACGCATGATTGATGTCTTCTACGATGCGATTGATGGCATTGGTCAGTTCATTCGCTTCATACAGATCTCTCAATTTGCGGAAGTGATAACCATCCCGGTAATTCTTCAAGCTATGCTGAATGTTTCTTGCGATTGCACTGTTTACATATTCATTGGTGCTTTCCCTTGTAGCAAAGGTGGCGACTGTCTGATTGTAGCGAGCACCGCTTATGCTCATGGTACCGCCATAGCGGATATATTCATCAATGCCTTTGATGCCCAGCACATTCTCAAATTCACGGTAGGGAATAAACGTGGTATGCAGCATAAAACAGCGGTCATACAGTTCATGATCTTCCGAAAACACAAACCCCAGTGAATCCGTGCCGGAAAGCACTATCTTCATACCGCTGGCTGCATAGATATCTGAAAACAAAGCTGCTCCGGCAACGAAGTCGCTCATCAATGTTACTTCATCAATGAAAACATATCGGTATCCCTGCTTTTCCAACTGCCGCAGATCCAGATTCAGCTTATTCATATCGATGTTATCAGTAACCTGAATAAACGCAGTTTTTGCACGCATCTCTTCCGGCATTTCCAGAATGATCTGGCGGATCATGGTTGTTTTACCGGTACGGCGAAGACCATACAGGATGAATACGCGATCAACGCTATCACCATACACATAGTCATGAAGCTTCGAGATACATTCTCGTTTTTTGAGTTTTTTCACTTCCTCAACAAAAGAAAGCAACTCATCCCCGCGCTTCAATTCGGAAAAAAAGTACTCATCCTGCATCACAGCAGGATCAAAAGACGGTGATGTTTCGGCTTCCTTGAGCCTATTTTGCAAGACCTTGCGTTGGTTTATTTTCTCTTGAAGTTCGTTGAGCTCATGGTCCTTTACACGACGGCCGTGTTGCTTTCCGTTTTCGGTCCACTGATAGTAGGCATAGCGTTTCCCATTGATCGTCTTATAGGTAATATTGCCGGAAGGCAATTGTGAAATCCATTCTTTCATTGCTCTGATCCGCACTATATCCATACGCTCACCTCCATCGAATCACTCATCTTCATTTTAACTTTATACCCAAGTTTGTCAAGATAAAAAGTTAAACAAGTGCCATTCATTCCACAAAGTTCATAGGATTATCATCGCAGAAGTAGAACGAAGTCATTCATTCTGATTGTGAGAAAGCTCCGCTCCACATCGGTAACATCTGCCAGTGTGCCCGCCCGACGAGCTTTCAAGTACAACGTTGTTCATCGTTTTACTCAACTTTTGCTCCCGGAGAACCTCGTCGATACTGCGGTACTCCACATCGGTAAACAGTTTGCGAATCTCATCAGCGCAGTCCAGGGCGACACACAGTTTGGTCAGAGAGATCAGCGAGATCTGTCCGCTGGTCTCAAAACGCTTGATGCTGCCATAGCTCACATTGCTCTTTTGGCTCAGCTCTACCTGCGACAGCTTGCGCCGTTTTCGGATCAGACTGAAGCGTTTCGCCAGCGCCATGTTGATCTCTTCCGGGGTTTCCCAAACAAAGCTCATGCGTATCCCTCACAGATAATATATTGGCAATTTTGCAGCATTTTCTTAGTAAATAGATAAAATATGATCCCAATACACGTTACCATACTTCCTCTGAATCTTCAAACATCTCCCTACCATTTCTCTCCATTGACAACATAACACAATCACGATACATTTTGACTATCAAAGGAGGTGCCGATAATGGATATGATCCGTCCTTCTGCCGATCTGCGCAACCACTACAGCGAGATTTCCAAACTGTGCCGGGAGAACCGGCAGCCTGTATACATTACCGTCAATGGTCGTGGCGATACAGTATTGATGAGCATGGATGACTTCCAGCAGATGCAGACCGAGCTGGAGCTGCTGCGCACGCTGGCCGATGCCGAAGAAGATGTCAGCACCGGTTGTGTGGCTCCTATCGAAGACACGTTCAGCGACATCCGCCGCCGTCTGCTTGCGGGGAGAGACAAATAAGCCATGTCATTTGCGAATCGACAAAGCCAACGATCAGCCGTATGCCATTATTCAGTATATTGCGGAAAGCGCCGGCAGCATTGATGTTGCGCTGAATTATCTGGACACGTTGGAAAACGAGATTTCCAAGCTGGCATCATCACCTTACATGGGCAGCTATCCCCGCTACAGCACCCTGCGAAAGCAAGGCTATCGGGTGCTGATCGTTGCGCGGCATCTGGTGTTCTACAAGGTGAACGAGAATGTACGGCAGGTAATCGTGTATGCTGTGGTGGATGCACGGCAGCATTATGTGAATTTGATTTGATAAGCTGAATAGTCGCACAGCCCCGTCCTTCCGATTGGTGGGATGGGGTTATCCTTTTTCGTAGGATTCGATCTGTAATTGTTGTCCAAGGCACATCTTATTTCGAGTCTGATCCGCTATCACAACACTCATTGGGTTCGAATAACAATCTGAAACACACCGTTCCTTTCAAATGACATTTCCTACTCAACCCCAAAATCATGTGATCCTTACCAAGGATTCACTGCGCCTACCGAGCTAATCAAGCCACCCACGTCCGCTGATATTCAAAACAAAAACCTTCTTTACCGATTCAAAATCCACCCCAACGTCAGCGATGATCCATCGCGTAGCCGCACACCCTGTGTGCGTTCTGAGGGGCTTGGGGAGTTGTATTCCCCAACAAGCTGAGGTGCATTGTGGGTACGCTAAATTGCCCGAAAGAGCATTATGGGGCACCATATGCCTTGCTTGCCAGTAGAAGTAAAACTGGCAAGCCAAGGCCTCCCATATGCTATGAGGGCGATGCAGCATTATGGGGCACCACATGCCTTGCTTGCTACTTTTGTCATCCCTAAAAAATCATTCATCGAGTTGCAGTTCTCTATCATCCCGAGCTTCAAAAAACAGCACACATTTTTCAAGAACCTTGCATCCCCTTCGGTGTTTACAACCACCCAGCCACCAAGAACAACCATTCGCTATAAAAGCTCCTTTGTTCGTCTTCACATCCCCTTGCACCTGTGCTACACCGCATCTGGATGCTGAAAGAACAGTCAGGCATCCCCGTAAGAACAAAACCAAATACGATCCACAGAGCTGCTTGACGGCCCGGATCAATGTCACCCTGATGATCAGGTTGGTGTTGAACGGGTCGTCTTTTTTCCGGATCGCAGCTGTCCAAACCGTCATCCGCACGTAGAGCCCGCTACGGGATCTGCTGTGTATGAATAGATGTGCGCGCATCAATAACCAACAAGGAGGTACCTGTTCATCACGATCTACCAACACATCAAGGAACGCATCCCTGTACCCCGGGCCGCCGAGCATTACGGCATGAAGATCACCCATAACGGTATGACCACCTGCCCCTTTCACGAGGACAGAGACCCCAGCATGAAGCTGAACGAGCGGTACTACTAC
>JAGBDE010000039.1 GCA_017937655.1 Clostridia bacterium
CCAGGAGAAGCAGGTTGTCCTGCTTGAGCATCAGCTTGGTCAGAGCCACACGGCCCCGCTCGCCGCCGGACAGCTGGCTGATCTGGTCAAACACCTCGTCCCCGCTGAAAAGGAACAGGCCCAGCGCGCCCCGGATGCGGGTCTGCTCCAGCTTGGGGAAGGCGTTCCAGACCTCGTCCAGGATGGACTGCTCCGGGTTGAGGCTGTCCTGGTGCTGGTCGTAGTAGCCCAGGTCGATGTTGGTGCCGAATCGGACGGCGCCCTGGTCAGGGTGCATCTGCCCGGTGAGGATGTGGAACAGGGTACTCTTGCCCACGCCGTTGGGGCCGATCAAGGCTACCCGATCGCCGGTGCGGAGCTTGAAGCTCACGTCCTGGAAGATGGGCCGGCCATCGAAAGATTTGCTCAGCTCGCGAACTTCCAGCGCGTCCTCGCCGCTGCGGCGACGGGCCTGGAAGGAGAAGCGAACGTGCTGCTCCTCCACAGGCTTTTCCAGCAGCTGGATACGGTCCAGCCGCTTCTGGCGGCTTTCGGCCGCCTTGATGCTCTTTTCCCGGTTGAAGCTGCGGTACCGCTCAATGATGGCCTTCTCCCGCTCAATTTCCTTCTGCTGCAGCTGATAGGCCTTCATGCGGGTCTCAAAATCGGCGGTGCGCTTGCGCATGTACTCGGTGTAGTTGCCGGTGAATTTGATCATTTTGCCGCCCAGCAGCTCGCCCATGGTGGTGCAGACCCTGTCCAGGAAATATCGGTCATGGCTGATGAGCAGCAGGGAGCCCTTGTATTCCGTCAGGTAGTCCTGCAGCCACTCGATGGCTTCCAGATCCAGGTGGTTGGTGGGCTCGTCCATGAGGATGATGTCCGGCTTCTGCAACAGCAGCTTGGCCAGGGACAGGCGGGTGCGCTCGCCGCCGGACAGGGTGGCAACCTGCCGGTCGTGCATCTCCGGCTTGAGGCCAAGACCGCTAAGCACGCGGAGCATCTCGCCCTCGTAGGCGTAGCCCTGCTTTTCGTTGTAATCATCGGAAATGCGCTGATATTCCGCCGTCAGCCGCATGGCGGTTTCCGGATCGTCCGCCAGGTGCTGGAGCTGTTCCTCCAGATCCTGCATGCGGCGCTCCATGGCGCGGACGGGCTCAAACACCTTCAGCAAAGCGCCCCAGACCGTATCGGTGAGGGGGATATCGTCCAGCTGGGCCAGGTAGCCGATGCGCAGATCCTTGCTCATGTGGATGGAGCCGCCGTCGGCCTGCATTTCGCCTGCGATGAGTTTCATCAGCGTGGTTTTGCCGCAGCCGTTGACGCCCACCAGACCCATTTTTTCGCCTTTCTGCAGGCTGAAAGTGACGCCCCGCAACACTTCGTGGACGCCAAAGCCTTTTTCCAGGTCTTGTACGGAAATGAGTATCATGCGTAAAACCCTTTCATGGGGTGATAAGGTCAGTCGATGTAGTCGTCAGGGAAAAGGATGCGCTGCATCTGGTCCCGGGCCATTTCGAAGTCCACCTGGCGGGTGGACATGCCCGCATAGGTGATGGGATCCATGGCCTCGTCCGTGGGCATCTGGTAGCCCTCCGGGGTCACGCCCCGCAGCTCCATGCAGTAGCCCACCGCCTCCATCATGTCCGCCATGGTCATGTTGGTCAGGGGCATGTACTGGGTGATGGCGTTGAGCAAAGCCAGGGCGTCGTCCAGGGTGGCGTCCTTGTACTTGTCGGTGAGGGTGCTCATGACGGTGCGGATGCGCCGGGTGCGGCCTGCGTCGCCGTCGCCGCCCACCTTGCGGATGCGCATGTAGATGACCGCCGCATGGCCGCCGAACAGATAGGTTCCGGCCTTGTCCATGCTGGGGGTGGTGCTGTCCCGGCTGATGCGGTAGCGGTTGAGGTAGTCGGCCTCGGCGTCGGTAACGGTGATGTACACGCCGCCCATGGCGTCGATGATGTTCTGGATATCATCCATGCAGAAGATGGCGTACTTGTCCACCTTCACGCCGAAATGGGTGCTGACGATCTTGCACATCTCTTCCGGGCCGTAATTCTTGGCAATGTAGGTAAAACGGCCGATGTTCCCATCCGGGCGCTTGATGAGCATTTCCCGGGTGAGGGTGGTGAAGATGATGCGATGGGCGTCCGTGTCCAAAGTCACCAGGATGACGCCGTCGGTGTTGCCCAGCTTGGCGTGGTCGTCGGTCCAGGTGTCGGTGCAGCAGAGCAGGTAGTGGTGCTGGCCGGCAGGAGGCTCGGGCAGTTCCTCATAGGGAATTGTGATGATGTCCCGGGGCGTATCCGCCAAGGCGGGGACGCAGCCCATCAGCAGCGCGGCGCACAGCAGCAGGCAAATGAAACGCTTCATATGTAGGCTCCTTTCGTAAAAACCGTGGAGAGCAAAAAATCGTTACTCTACAGGTATACGAGATAAATCGCCAAATCCCTGCCAGGGAAAAGCTGGCAGGGCATTTTACGATTGTAACAAGCGGCTTATTTGCAGAGCATTTCCAGCAGTTTGTTGGAGCGGGACAGGAACGTGGTGATCTCGTCCTTTTCCAGGGGGCGGGTGCTCATGCGGGCCAGGTCGTAGATGTGGGCGGCCAGCAGCTGGTTCTTCTCTTCGTCGGCGGACTTGGTCAGGCTCTTGACCACGGCGTTTTCGCTGTTGAGCACCAAGGTCAGCTGCTCAGGCAGCTTGAAGTCCTGGCCGTAGATGCGGCCCATCTCGCTGAAGCGGCGGCCCTGCTCGTCCTGCACCAGCATGGCGGGGAGGGCTTCGTCCTTCAGGGATTCCAGCTTCAGGGTCAGGGTATCGTTGCCGGTGGCGGCCTTGAACAGGTCGGCCAGAGAAGCGGCGGATTCCTCGGCCTGCTTCTTTTCCTCGTCGGTCATTTCCTTGCGGAAGGTTTCGCTGTCAGCGTCCACCCGGACAAACTGCAAGCCCTCCACGCCGGCGGAGTATTCCATGAAGCTGAGGAAGTTCAGGTCGATGAGGGTGTCCAGCACCACCACGTCGATATTGTCGTCCGTGTACATGCTGACGCTGGCGGCCTGGCGGGTGGCGTCGTTGGTGTAGATGACCTTCTTGCCCAGGCGGCCTTCGTTCTTGGACAGGTATTCCTGCAGGGTCAGGTACTGGCCGCCAATGGTCTTGAACATCAGGGTGTCCTTGACCTGGTCGAAGAACTTGTTGTCCCGGAGGCAGCCGTACTTGACGAAGGGATGGATGTCGTCCCAGTAGGTCTGGTAGTTTTCGCGCTCGGTATTGAACAGGCCGGTGAGCTTGTCCGCCACCTTGCGGGTGATGTAAGCGGACAGCTTCTTCACATAGCCGTCGTTCTGCAGGAAGCTGCGGCTCACGTTCAGGGGCAGGTCGGGGCAGTCGATGACGCCCTTGAGCAGCATCAGGAATTCGGGGATGACTTCCTTGATGTTGTCAGCCACGAACACCTGGCCGGAGAACATCTTGATCTGGCCCTCCCGGGTACCGAAGTCCTGGGTCAGCTTGGGGAAATACAGGATGCCCTTCAGGTTGAAGGGATAGTCCACGTTCAGGTGCACGTAGAACAGCGGATCCTCGTAGACGTGGAACACCTCTTTATAGAAGGATTTGTACTCCTCGTCGGTGCAGTCCTTGGGCATTTTCAGCCACAGGGCGGGGGTGGCGTTGATCAACTCCGGCTCTTTGGCAGGGGCGTCCTCCCCGGTTTCTTCCTTTACAACGTCAAAATACACAGGGGTGGCCATGAAGCCGCAGTAGCGCTTGAGAACCTCACGCAGGCGGAACTCGTCCAGGAATTCCTTTTCTTCCTCAGAAATGTGGAGGATGATGTCGGTGCCCCGCTCGTTGCGGTCGCCGTCCTCCATGGTGAAGGCCATGCCGTCCTCGCTGATCCAGCGCACAGGCTGAGCGCCTTCCTGGCCGGACAGGGTGTGGATGGTCACCTTATCGGCCACCATGAAAGCGGAATAGAAGCCCAGACCAAAATGGCCGATGATGCCGCCCTTGGCGTCGCCCTCGTAATTCTTGAGGAATTCTTCCGCGCCGGAGAACGCCACCTGGTTGATGTACTTTTCTACTTCCTCTGCGGTCATGCCGATGCCGTTATCGCTGAAGCGGATCTCTTGGGCGGCCTTGTCCAGAGTGACGGTGACCCGGTAGTCGGCCTCGCTGGGGTGAAGGAGCTTTTCCTTGGTGATGGCGTCGCAGCCGTTGGAAACCATCTCGCGGACGAAAATATCCTTATCGGAATAGAGCCAGCGCTTGATGATGGGCATGATGTTTTGTGCGTGGATGGAAATGTTGCCAGTTTGTGCCATAGGGTATCTGCCTCCAAAAGTTTCATATATATGGTAGAAATGGTTGGGAAGATCGCGGAAAAGGGCGATCACCTTATATTGTAGCAGAGTTAGTATGGAAATGCAATGGAAAATTAGCACTCGATGGTGGAGAGTGCTAATCCTCGGAAGAAAACCCGCGAAAAAGAGAAGAAAGCCATCAAGACACGAACATTATGCATTTCACATTCTCCATTGTTCGACATAAAACCCGAAGTTTCGCAGAAAAGCCCAGGGGCTTGTTTGGGTGAAAGTTCGGGAAATAAAAAAATTTCAAAAAAAGTGAAAAAAAGTGTTGACTTAAATCCGGAGTCGTGGTAGTCTATACAAGCTCGCTTGAGAGCAACGAACCTTGAAAACGATACAGAGATAAGATAAGAACGCAAACGACAGTCAATGAATTTTGAGTAAATCGTGCTTGGAGGAGACGAACAGTCTTCGAAATCGAGAGCGATGAACGGATTAAACATAAGAGTTTATCCATACGTTCTTTGTAAGTTACTTCATCAATTTCAGGAGTGTTAAGCAATGTTTGGAATTCAGATTGATAAG
>JAGBDE010000004.1 GCA_017937655.1 Clostridia bacterium
TCCTGGACGAGCCCACCAACCACCTGGACATGGACAGTCGCGAAGTCCTGGAGGACGCCCTGGCCGACTTCCCCGGCACCATCCTGGCCATCAGTCACGACCGCTACTTCATCAACCGTTTTGCGGACAAGGTGATGGTCATGTCGGACAACGGCGTGACCGAGTACCTGGGCAATTTTGATGATTACATCGAGAAGCGCAACCGTCCCAAGCCCCCCGTCTCCACCGGCGACGAGGTGACCCGCACCGCCCAGATCAAGGAAAAGAAGAAAAACCGCCAGCAGAGTGCCATCCTCCGGGAGCTGAAGCAGGCGGTACGCAAGGCGGAAGAAGCCATCGAGCAAAACGAGCAGGAGCTGGCCCGGCTGGAAGCCGCCCTGGCCGACCCTGCCACCTACAACGATATGGAACGCATGCGGCAGTTGACCGAGGCCTATCAGCAGGAGCAGGACAAAACCGAAGCTCTTTACGAGGCCCTGGAAAATGCCGAAAACGCACTCACCGAAGCCGACGCCTGACGCGGCTTCGGTTTCCTTTCCCCCATTTTTCAGAAAGGAGGCAAACAAATGCCTAAACCCAAAAAGCAACGAAAACCCTCCTACACCAACAGAGCCTCGCTGATCGTCTATCTCATTCTGCGGGCGATGGTCATCCTGGCTCTGGTCATGAGCCTGCTCCGCCGGGACTATGAAAGCGTGTTCCTCTGCGGCCTGACGCTGATTTTGTTTCTGCTGCCGCTGGTGGTGGAAAAGCATTTCAAGATCCGGCTGCCCAGCACTTTGGAAATCATCATCCTGCTGTTCATTTTCTCCGCAGAAATCCTGGGCGAACTGAACAGCTTCTACGTCCGCGTGCCCCACTGGGACACCGTCCTCCACACCCTCAACGGCTTTCTGTGCGCCGCCATCGGCTTTGCGCTGGTAGATATGTTCAACCGCAGCGAGCGCTTCTCCATCCAGCTGTCGCCCCTGTACCTGGCGGTGGTGGCGTTCTGCTTTTCCATGACGGTGGGCGTGGTCTGGGAGTTCTTTGAATACGGCTGCGACCTGCTTCTGGGCCTGGATATGCAAAAGGACACCATCATCCACACCCTGAACACCGTGGAGCTGGACGTAACCCGCACCAATCAGGTCATCTCTGTGGCGGATATTGCTGACGTGACCCTTCTCCTGGCCGACGGCTCCACCCAGCCCCTTGCCCTGGGCGGCTACCTGGACATGGGCCTCCATGATACCATGAAGGATCTGCTGGTCAATTTCATTGGCGCGGTGGTGTTTTCCATCATCGGCTTCTTCTATGTCAAAAGCCGGGGCAAAAGCCGCTTTGCCCGCCGTTTCATCCCGGAAGTTCTGGACGACGAGACCCCCGACGAATAATTCTTTTCAGTATTTTCATTTCATGCTCCGGCCATGGCGCCGGAGTTTTTTGTTTTGTTTTCCGACGGTTTTGCGTTGACGGTAAAATTTCAGAGTGCTATAATGAAACTGTATACATATGTCCGTTTCATCTGAATAGCCTGAGGGCCTGAAAAGAAAACACAAAGCGGTGAAGCACAATGAAGCCTTATACCAAGCATTTTGATAAAAAAGATCCCAGCAAATTGACCGGCGGAAAGAAGCCTTCCTATGCCGGAGCTTCCAACATGCCTAATTTGCAAAACTTTTTCCGCATCACGGAAAAGGTGGTCAGCCAGCGGCCCACCGACAGCTTTGTCCTGGTGCATTGGGACATTGACAGCTTCAAGGTGTTCAACAACCTTTACAGCACCGAAGCCGGCGATATGCTGCTCCGGGAGATTTCCTACCGCTGCGCCCGCCTAAAAAAAGAGCATCCCGACGTGCTCAGCTACGGCCACATGGGCGCGGACCATTTCCTGCTGTGCTGGGACGGGAAGCATTTTGACCCGGACGAGGTCTGGCGCACCGTATCCCAGCTGGTGCAGGAATCCTTCCCGGAATTTGCATTTTCCGTCAAATGTGGCCTTCGGGACTTCAGCTTCATGGACGATATTCCCAGCATCTGCGAACAGGCGCTGCTGGCCCTGCGTTCCATCAAGGGCAGCTATGACGTGAACTACGTCTGGTACGAAAAGAAAATGCTGGAAAGCCGGGTCAAGGAAATCGAGATCACTTCCAACATGAAGGAAGCCCTTGACCGGGGCGACTTTGTGCCCTTCTATCAGCCCCAGTACAACCACCTGACCGGCGAGATCATCGGCATGGAGGCCCTGGCCCGCTGGATCCACCCGGAAAAGGGCCTGCTTTCCCCTGCCGATTTCATCCCCGTGTTTGAGCGCACCGGCTTCATCTTTGAGATGGACAAGTGCATCTGGGACAAGGCCAGCCAGCAGCTGCGCCAATGGATGGACGACGGCCTGCAGCCCCCGCCCATGTCCGTCAACATCAGCCGCAAGTCCCTGTACCACCCGTCTTTCATTGCCAGCCTGAAACAGGTGGTGAAGAAGCATAACATCCCCGCGGAAATGCTGAACCTGGAAATTACCGAATCCGCCTACATGGAAAACAAGGAACAGCTGCTGGGCATCATCTCCCGGCTGCATGACCTGGGCTTCAAGGTGGAAATGGACGACTTTGGCAGCGGCTTCTCCTCCCTGAATTTCCTCAAGGACGTGCCTGTGGACCTGATCAAGCTGGACACGGAATTCCTTTCCATGAAAAGCGACAACCGCAGCAAGGGCGGCAATATCCTAAGCTCCGTCATCCGTCTGGCCCACGGCATCAACCTGGACATCATCGCCGAGGGCGTGGAGGACAAGCATCAGGCCGATCTGCTGAAAAGCCTGGGCTGCCTGGAAATGCAGGGCTACTACTTCGCCCGGCCCATGGATGCGGAAAAGCTGACCGAGCTGCTCAAAACCGGCAAAACCGCCGCGCCTGCCGCCCCGGTGGATACGGGCGTGGATATGGCGGTGGATTTCCTGGACGACAGCACCCAGAGCGCCCTTCTGTTCAACAGCTTCGTGGGCGGCGCGGCCATTCTGGAATACCGGGGCGATACCGCTGCCATCCTGCGCATGAACGACAAATTCTTTGACGTGCTGGGCGTGGGCGTGGAGGAATACCGGGATCAGCAGATGAAGGTGCTGCATTCCTTTACCCCGGAAACCAAGAAGGACTACATCAACATGCTGGAAACCGCCATCCGCACCGGCCAGGAGGCGGAATGCATCAGCTGCTCCGTCAACCTGTGCTCCCACAAGGAGCCGGTGTGGATCCACAACCGGGTGCGCTTCCTGGCCCAGAAGGTGGACAGCTACCTGTTCTACCTGGCGGTGGAAAACGTGACCCGCCGCAAAATGCTGGAAGAGCAGAACCACCAGCTCATGCTGCTGCAGGAAAAAATGCTGGACAACATCCCCGCCGCCGTAGCGGTATTCCGCATCCGGGACGGCAAAATGGTCTGCGAGCGCCTCAGCCGCGGCGCCCAGGACCTTCTCCGCTTTGGCGAGTTTGAGCGGGATTCCCTGGACATCTGCCGCCGGATGCAGACTTTGACCCAGCGGGCATCCGCCACCCTGGATCAGCTGTTTGAAAAAGCCTCCCTTGACAATCCCAAACCCTTCAGCCACGACCTTTGCATCCGCACCGAGGACAACCAGGAGCATTGGCTGAACCTGAGCGCCACGCCCCACCTGGACGAAAGCGGCGAGCTTTGCTATTTCGGCATCTACACGGACATCACCCAGCGCAAGCGCAGCGAGCGGATGCTCAGCCTCCGGGAGGCGGAGTACGCAAGCGTGGTACGCCAGAGCCGCAAGGTCATCTGCCGGTATCATCTCAAAAACAACAGTTTCTCCATCCTGGAGGAATCCGCCCGGCTGCTGGGCCTGCCTCCGGTGGTGACCAACGCCCCGGAAACCTTCATTGCCAGGGGATGCATCATCCCCGAATGCGCCGAAAAGTGGCTCCAGATCTTTGCCGATATCAATGCCGGCAAGGAAAGCGGCCAGCTGGACGGCCTGGGCATCCGCTACGCAGACGGAAGCTTGCATTGGTACATCCTGCAGTACACCTATGTGCAGGTGGATTCCGAGCGGCTGGACACCGTCACCCTGGCCTTTGAGGACGTGACCGAAAAGCGCAACCAGGAGCAGACCAAGACCTTCGAATACGCAGCCATTTTCAAGGCGCTGCACCGGGTCTACCCCATGACCATGGCCTGCAACCTGACCAAGAACCATTACTATGTTCTGGAAAATGAAAACTACATCCACCACCACATGGGCCACAGCGGCTCCAGCGGCAGCTTTGACGAGCTGATCCAGCAGGCCCTGACCACTTTGCCGGAAGACGAACGGGAACTTTTCCGCGGTGCCTTCTCCCGGGACAGCCTGCTGCGCGCCTTTGCGGCCGGTCAGGACACCGTGGAGCTGGAGCACCACCAGTATGACGACGCCGGTCAGCTCCATTGGGTCAAAACCACCGTTCTCCGGGTGGAAAATCCCCTGGATGACGACATTCTGGAGATCACTATGGCCCAGAACATCGACCAGCGAAAGGCCAGCGAGGAACAGCTGAAAAAGGCCCTGAGCACCGCTTCCGACCTGCTGTCCATCAGCGAGGCGGAAACCGAGCTGCGCACCTCCATGGCCCGGATGGGCCGCGCCGTGTGCCGCTTTGACTGGGCCACCCAGACCTTGCACCTTCCGCAGGAATACGCCGACGCCCGCCAGCTGCCCCATCAGCTGACTTTGCCCATCCGGATGGATTCGGGCAACGAGCGGCTGGTCAAGCGGCTGGATCGCTATCAGCGGCTGTCCTCTGCCATCATGAGCGGCGAGGCCACCGGCAAGGAGGAAATGTCCTTCCTCGCCGACGACGGCACCGAAACCTGGGAAACCGCCGAGTTCGTCACCTTTTTCAGCGAGCAGAAAAAGCCTGTGCGCACCATCATCACCCTGGAGGATACCACCGCCCTGCACCAGCAGGAGGAGGAAATCAGCGAGCTGCGCTTCAGCGAGCACATCATGCGCCTGGTGGCCGAGCATTCCGGCCGCATCGTGTATTACCTGGATCTGGAGCGGCACAACATCGAAGGCCTTGACCAGGAGCAGTGCACCGCCGCCGGTCTGCCGGCCCTCATCCCCCTGGACGCCCCCTTCCTGCGCCATCGCCTTATCATCGCCAGTGGGGACGATGTGGATACCATCCTCAGCAACGTCCGCAGCGGTGTGCCCCGGGGCGAGCTCAAAGTCAAGATCCGCGGCCTGGACGGCAAATACCGCTGGTTTGACATCCACTATTCCACCATCTGGAACGACAAGGGAACCGTGCTGGGCGCAGTCATCTCCCTGCTGGACGTGACCCGGCAGCATCGCCAGGAGCTGGCGTATGAGCGTTACCAGCAAAGCATTCAGACCGCGGACAACGTGGGCATGTTCTCCCTGGAGGTGGACCTGGTCACCGGCGTGGTGGAGCACTCCGGCGGCAATCTGCTGGACGAGGACGCCAAAACCTGGCTCAAAAAGCGGGATTATTCCGAGGTTCTGGAGCTGCTGCTCCGGGATCTGTTCCTGGATTCCAACCGGGACGAGGCCCGGGAGGCCTTCCAGAAGGAGCATCTGCTGGAGCAGTACGGCACCGCCAACCAGCAAAGTTCCGACTGGCAGGTGGTGTTCCCCCAGAACGGCAAGCACAGCTGGCTGCGCATTACCGTCCAGCTGGTGCCGGACAGCTTCACCGGCCACGTCCGCGCCTTTATGGATATGCGGGATGTGACCGCCGAGAAGGAAGCCTTCCTGCAGGTGCAGCGGCAGGCGGAGCGGGACGGCCTTACCGGCGTGTACAACCGCGCCTCCATCCAGTGGATCGTGGATCGTCACCTGAGCGATCACGCCAACCCGGACGTTGCCTTCATCCTTCTTGACCTGGACGACCTGAAGAGCCTCAACGACCGCTTCGGCCACCAGCGGGGCGACGACGTGCTCCGCCGGCTGGGAGAGATTACCACCCAGCATTTCGGCGGCGGGCATTTCGTAGGCCGCGTGGGCGGCGACGAGTTCGTCATCTTCCTGCCGGGCGTATCCAGCGGCGCGTCCCTCCGGGCGTCCATCCAGTCCATGATGGACAAGTTCCTGCGCATCCGCATCCCGGAGGATGAAAGCTATCAGGTGCATTGCAGCGTGGGCGTAGCCCTGGGCAAACCCGGCCAGGACGATTTCAACAAGCTCTACCGCAACGCCGACCTGGCCCTGTACCACATCAAGCGCAACGGCAAGAACGACTACGCCTTCTTCACCGAGGAAATGCACGGCCAGGAGTTCCAGCTCCGGGCCCACCTGGATGTGACTCTAAAGAACAAGCGGCTTTTCAGCAATGAAGAGCTGAGCTCCTTCCTGAGCATGATCGCGGAGCTGTACCCCATGGTGCTTTCCATGAACCTGAGCCAGAATACGGTGTACGTCATGGAATACAAGCGCTACATCAATACGTCCCTGCCCAAGTACGGTACCCTGAGCGACTTCCTGGATTCCTTCCGCCAGAACGTGGAAGAAAACGAATGGAAGCCCGTCTCCTCCGGCCAGACCACCCGTGAGCAGCTGATGAACGCCTTCCTGGAAGGCAAAAACCGACTGATTTTTGTGGACCGCCAGGTGGACGACCAGGGCAGGCAGTGGTGGGTCAAAACCTGCATCCTGCTCTACCAGAACAAAGAAAACGAAATTTGCGGCTTTGCCCTCATCCGCCCCCTGGAGGAAGCGGAACAGGAAGCCGCCGTCAAAAACCTGAACCAGTGAAAGGACCCATCGCCATGAACAACATCATCCAGTCTTTGCTCAGCCGCAAGTCCGTCCGCGTCTTTGAGGAGCGGGCCATCACCCCGGAGGAGAAAAAAGCCATCCTCATCTCCGCCATGGAGGCCCCCACCGCCGGCAACCAGCAGCTTTACACCATTCTGGACATCACCGACCAGAACCTGAAGGATCAGCTGGCCGAAAGCTGCGACCATCAGCCCTTCATTGCCAAGGCGCCCCTGGTGCTCATTTTCTGCGCCGACAAGCTCAAATGGCTGGACGCCTACATCGAAGCCGGTGCCGAGCCCCGTCAGCCCGGCGTGGGCGACCTGCTGCTGGCCATTGAGGACGCCATGATCGCCGCCCAAAACGCTGTCGTGGCCGCAGAAAGCCTGGGCATTGGCTCCTGCTACATTGGCGATATCCTGGAAAAGAAAGAATTCCATCAGCAGCTTCTGAACCTGCCCCGGTACGTGGTGCCCATCGGCATGCTGGTCTTCGGCTACCCCACCCAGCAGCAGAAGGAACGGGTCAAGCCCCGCCGCTTCGCCCTTACCGACGTGGTGCAGGAGAACACCTACCGCCGCCTCACCGGCGAGGAACTGCGCAAGATGTACGCCCACCGGGTGGGTGAGCAGGGCTTTGACAAGTGGATCCAGGCCTTCTGCAACCGCAAGTACAACTCCGATTTTTCCAAAGAAATGAGCCGTTCCGCCCAGGCCTATGTGGAGGAATGGATGAACAAGGACTAAGGAGAGCCCTTGCCAGGTTTATGTGATGGGACTCAACGAATCACACACAAAAGGGATGCCGCGTTTACGGCATCCCTTATTTGTTATCGGAATTTCATTTCAAACTGTACCTCGCCCTGACGGCCGCCGGTATAAAGCTGGGCGTCGTCATCGGTGTAATAGGTAACGGTATACGGCACCCGGAGGGTAACCACACCATCTTCATCCTCGCTGATGATCTGCCGGAAACGTTCCACGTCCTTCAGCCGCCTGTTCCAATGGTCGGCCAGTTCCGGACTGGCCTTGATCTGCTCCTGCACCCTCTCCCCAAAGTTGGGATCAAAATAGTCATCCATGCGGATTTCAAGCACCGTATGGACAGCGCCGTCCTCGGATACATATTCGTCGGTGCTGGACATATCGCCCATCAGATGGATATCATCCAGATACACTTCCGATACCTTCAACAACAGCAGCTGTTTTCCCGGCGCGACCATTTCCGCCACGGGGCCCATGCCGTCTTCCGTCCACAGCCAGTGAACAGCCCGGGCTTCTTCATCGTCCGCATAGGCCGCCAGGTTCTCCGGTCCCACATATGAGCCGTCCGCGTCCAGGTTCCACATAGGATGCAATTCATTTTTCTCCGGATCAGCAGCCGTTGCCTCCAGCGACACCACCAGCACATTCTGCTCGGGAGCCCAGGAAGCTTCCGTCACAGCGATGTTGATGTCCGGATCGTCCACCGGTTTTTGGGAGACTTCGGTCTGCAGGTGTTCCATAATGGCGCTGTGTTTTTCCGGCTCATACTGCTGGTATGCGGTAAAGCGGTTGTTGTAATACCATTCCAGCCCCTGGCTGACAACGGCGTAGGCGGTGGTGCCCAGCGCCAGGGCCAGGATTGCGGCGATCAAAACCGTTCCAAATGCAATGCGTTTCACAGGTTTTTCCTCCTCCAGATGCAGGAGGGTCTGATCCATCCGGTCAACAAAGGATTGCGGGGTCGGGCCCAGCTCCCGGTCAAGCTCATCACTACGCATCCTCCGACACCTCCTGTCTCAGTTTCATTTTGGCCCGTGCAACCCGGGTGGTGACAGTTCCCAGCGGCAAGGAAAGCAGCTCCGCCGTTTCCCGCAGCGTATACCCCTCCAGCAGATTCAAAACCAGCGGCACCCGATATTTCTCCGGCAGGCTGAACAGCGCCCGCCTGAGTTCCATTCCCTGCACGTCCGGCGGCTCGGCCGTCAGTTCCGGCATAGGCGGAATCTCGGCCCGACGTTTGCGCTTCCTGAGCAGCGTTTTGCATTCGTTGATCAGAATCCGGTTCAGCCAGGTGCCGAAATATGCAGGCTCCCGCAAGGTTTCCCGCCGATCCCAGGCACGCAGCAAGCATTCCTGCATCGCGTCCTCCGCGTCGGCGATATTGGCTGTGTAACTCATAGCAATGCGATACATCTGCCGTTGCTGCCTGAGCACAAGCCGCGAAAAGGTTTCCTTGTCCATGAGGTTACCTCCCGTGTTGCATTGGTAAACAGAGGATTCAACGTTGATTCCATCTATTAGATGGATGAAAGATGCAAAAAATTTCATTGCAAACGAAAAAATCCGGATGAAACATCCGGATTTTTCTGGTGCGGGAAACAGGACTTGAACCTGCAAGTACGTACGTACACATGAACCTGAATCATGCGCGTCTGCCAATTCCGCCATTCCCGCGAATGGCCCGCTGAAACGGGATGGTGCCGAAGGCGGGACTTGAACCCGCACGGTATCGCTACCAACGGATTTTGAGTCCGTCACGTCTGCCATTCCATCACTTCGGCATGGTGCGGAAAAAAGTATAGCACATCCCGCCCAAGAATGCAAGCATTCCTTTCACAAAATCCGACCAGCAAAAATACGTGACAACCGGGGCCGAATGGATTAGAATATCCCAGTAACATCAAAGTTTTCCAGAAAAGAGTGCTGCCAATGTCCCGAAAACAGGTCCTTCTCCAATGGCTGCAAATTGCCGCCGGGCTGCTGGTTTTTTCCTTCGGGGTACACCTGACCATTTTCGCCAACATCGGTCTGGCCCCCTGGGACTGCCTGGGCATGGGCATCGCCAACCACACCCCGCTGAACTACGGCCTTTCCATGACGCTGATCGCCCTGGTGGTGCTGGGCATCGACCTGCTGCTTCGGGAGCGGATCGGCTTTGGCACCATCATCGACGCGCTGCTCACCGGCAACTTCGTCCAGATGTTTGGCGACCTGAACCCCCTGCCGGAAAACGAAAATGTCTGGCTGGGCATCCTGCTGATGCTGATCGGCTTTGTGTTCATGGCCCTTGGCATGTGGATCTACATGAGTGCCGAGCAGTGCTGCGGCCCCCGGGATTCCCTGCTGGTGGGCCTGGGCAAACGCCTGCCGGGGCTGCCCATCGGCGTGGTGGAGGTTCTGCTCTGGGCGATTGTCCTGCTGGCGGGCTGGCTGCTGGGCGGCCCGGTGGGCATCGGCACGCTGATCAGCACCTTCGGCGCAGGGCTTGTGATGCAGCTGGTCTACTGGCTGATCCGTTTTGAGCCGCGAAATCTCCATCACCGTTCCGTGGCAGATACCCTGCAAGTGCTTGCGAAAGGCCGCGTCCAATGAAAAAGCTGCTGATTTTCGACGCATACGGCACCTTGCTTTCCACGGGCAGCGGATCGGTGGATGCGGTGCGGAAGATCCTGGCTTTGCAGCCGCAGGCCATTGACCCCGCCGCCTTTTACGCCCGATGGAAGCAGCTGCACCGCCGGCACATGGACATCTGCAACCAGGGCGACTTTTTGCCCGAGGAAGAGCTTTTTGCCCTGGATCTGGCGGCGCTGTATGAGGAGTACCATATCCGGCGGCCATATCGGGAGGATGTTCTTTTCATGCTGCAAAGCCTGACCGGCCGGTCGGTCTTCCCAGACGCAGCGGAGGCCCTGCCCCAACTGATGGCAACTCACCGGGTGGTCATCGGCTCCACCACAGATACACAGCCTTTGCTGAAAAATCTTGCGGACAACGCGCTGCACCCCCATGCGGTGTACACCTCGGAGGACATCCGCAAATACAAGCCCGCGCCGGAGTTCTACCGGCACATCCTCGCCCGGGAAGGCGTCGCCCCGGGGGATGCCCTGTTCATCGGCGACTCCCTCCGGGACGACGTTCTGGGCCCGCAGCAGGTGGGCATCGCCACGGTGTGGGTCAACCGCAGAAACGTCTCCCTTCGGCCGACGGATCCCCAGCCCGACCACATCGTCCACAGCATAAAAGAAATCGCAGAGCTGCCTCTGTAAGGAAGGCGGCCCTGCGATTTTTGTGTTCAATTTTCCGCCGGACGGCTGCCCAGCTTGGGCGCGTCAAACAGCTGGCTGTGGTACAGGCTGAAGTGGCCGCTGAGCATGAAAGCCACCACCGCCGCCAGGCCGATCAGGGGCAGATATTCCGTGCCGAACAGCTCCACCGCCAGCACGAGGGAGGCCAGCGGGGCGTTGGTCACGCCGCAGAACAGGGCCACCAGGCCCACCGCCGCGCCCACTGCCGGCGAGAAGCCCAGCAGCGGAGCCACGGTACAGCCCAGAGTAGAGCCCACAAAAAACGCGGGGACAATCTCGCCACCCTTGAAACCCACGCTGAGGGTGAGGGCGGTGAACAGGATCTTCAGCAAGAAGGCTTCCGGCCGGGAACGGCCCTCCAGCGCGGCGAAAATCACGTGCATGCCGCCACCGTTGTAGTCCCGGGTGCCCAGCAGCAACGTCAGCAGAACCACCGCCGCGCCGCCCAGGCAGATGCGCAGAAAATCGTTGGGAATCAGGCGTTTCACGTTCTTCTGAGCAAAATGCATCACCATACAGAACAGGATGGCCACCACCGCGCAGACAACGCCCAGTCCGGCCGCCTTCAGCAGGGACAGCGCATCCGCCGCCTGCAAACCAGAGGCCAGCGGGAAAACCTCCACCGGCGCGCCGATGAACATGGCCACCAGCTTGGCGGAAAGGGCCGCCACCAGGCAGGGCAGCAGGGCGCGTTCGTTGATTTTGCCCACCTCGATAATTTCCAGCACGAAAATGGTGGCCGTCAGGGGCGTGCCGAACAGGGCGGAAAACAGCGCCGCCATGCCGCACAGCTCAAAGATGCGCCGTCCGTCGGCCTTGGGGTGGGTCAGGTCACCGATGGCTGCGCCCAGGCTGCCGCCCAGCTGCAGTGCCGCGCCTTCCCGGCCTGCGGAGCCGCCCAAGAGGTGGGTCAGCGTGGTGGAAATGAAAATGGCCGGAGCCATCAGCACAGGCACCTTGCCCTGGGTGCGGCAGGTGGTCAGGATCTCGTCCGTGCCAAGGTTCAGGGGCAGCTTCATCAGCCGGTACAGCCCCGCAATCACCAGGCCGCCCACCGGCAGCAGATACAGCAGCCAGGCGTGCTCCTGCCTGAGCTCCGTGGCCTTTTCCACCGCCATGGCAAACAGTCCGCCCGCCGCGCCGCACACCGCGCCAATCAGCAGGCCCACCAGCGTCCAGCGGACAAAGGCCGCCACGTATCCCCAAATAGCTTTTGCATAACTGCGAATCATCCGGATTCCTTCTATCTGTATCAATTTGCGCTGCAAATTATAACAGCTTGGCGGCCAGGATGCAAGATTTTGTCAAAAGATCTCCCTTGACCGGGAAGAATTGCCCATGTATACTTTTTGCAGAGGTGATCACAATGTGCGAAAACGCATCTTTTGACATGGAAGCATTGGCCCAGGAACTGGCCGACCAGCTCGACTTGGAAGGCGCCATGGAAGACGCTTTGGACGACGCCCTGTCCTCCACTTTGCCCGACATCGTGCGGGAGGCTCTGGAAGAATGCCTAGCAGATTATCAGTTCACCCTGCCCGACGGCACCCAGGTCGCGCCCAGGCAAAAGATGCGGCTGCTCAGCCCCGACAAAACCAAGCAGCTGCTTTGCTATGGCGGCCTGCGGGTCAGCGACACCAGCCGCTGGAACCATCTGCCCAACGGATGGGCCTTGGAGATCCAGACCCGCCCCTGCAGCTGGGAGATCCTTCACATCTACCCCGCCAAGGAAGAAGCCGTGGCTGCCCTAGAGAAGGTATCTGCCGCCATGGAGGCCGGGGAGACGTTCCTGGCACTTTAATCTGCAAAAGCTCACATCCACGCACGAAAAGAGGCCAGAAAATGAAAAGATTTTTACTCTGTTTTATGCTTGTTGTGATGTTATTTCCAGGACGGAGCTATAGCTACGCGGAAATAAAGAATGGCGTTGTTTGGGAAATTGACTCCTGTTTATTTGTCAATCCAGTTTTTTCATCGTTCATCAACGAAGGATCCCCAAAACATCCCGACCCAGCCCAATATACTTGTGTATGGGTAATGGGGTGGATGAACATCCCGGAGAATGTCTATTACAGTTTGAATTATCGCGGCATATACTGTGATACTATACCTGACGGAGTCATCCTGGAAACCATTCCTGCTGTGCAGGATCAAAACAAACCAAGAACCGTTTCAGAAGACGGAACGATTTGTGACCAAATAGGCGTCATTGTTTATATTGAAAGAACCTATGACGTTGCAGAAAGGCTGGACTTGTTATTCTCATCACAAAACCTTTTTATTCAAATCAATGATCAGGTAACAAATGACACCTTGACTGTCTTCCCTACCTTTACTCACAACCAATCTTTTGAAAGCATTCCTTCTCTTGATATAACCACGGATGAACGGAAAGCCAAAACGATCATCCAGTCTATCTCTCCCGTCACCGAGGACATGGCTGTTCGGCATGAATTCCACGACTTGTTGCGCTATATTGATGACGGTTATCAATGCTGGATTGTCCGTTTTTGTGTGATTTCTGATATGGAACACCCTCCGATGAAAAGCTTTTTCGTACAAACCCGGGAGCGTGATGAATCCTTTATTTTGTCGAAGGGTGAATATGCTTTCTTAGGTAGCTTTATGCAGGGCAACCACATCAAAAATGGCTGTGTGGATGCATTCCTGATCACGAAACCCACAACAGGCGATGAAAGTATTACCATCATCGAAAACATGCTTCTTGACGACGAGCTCACGCTCTATTTGTCTCCGACAAACATCCTGTTGGCAAATGGTTTGTTTGAGTTGAATACACCGTGGGCATTTTGCGCCCCATTAAGGTCCAATGATGGCAACTGGAATCCCTGGCAATAAAAGTAAAGTCCAAGCCGCATTTGCAGCTTGGCTTTTTTCTTATTTTCCTTTGTACAGAAAACATTCCTCATCATGGGAAAAGATAAACCCCGTGGCCTGCAGATAGGAGTAGATGATGGTCGAGCCAACAAACCGCATCCCTCTGCGGTATAAATCCGCCGATATTGCGTCCGAAAGCGGATTGGTGGTTTTGCCTGTTTCATACAGGATCTCTTCTCCCGCAAAGGATTTCAGATAGTTGGAAAAGGAACCGTATTCTTTCGCGATGTCTTTGAAAATCCGGCTGTTGCGGATGCTTGCGTCTATCTTTCGCCGGTTGCGGATGATGTCCCGGTTGGTCAGCAGCTGGGTGATTTTGGCATCGTCATAGGCGCAGACTTTGTCGATATCAAAGTGGTCATAGGCCAACCGGAAGCTTTCCCGCTTGTTCAGCACGCACTCCCAGGAAAGGCCCGCCTGAAAGGATTCCAGAATCAGCATTTCATACAGATACTGGTCGAAATCATTGGGCTGACACCACTCGTTGTCATGATATGCTACATATACGGGGTTTCGGGTATTGCACCAGGCGCATCGTTTCTTGTCCATCGTTTGTCATTCCTCTTCCCGAAGGGCTTTCGGGGTTTCCATGCGGATGTCAAACACCGCGCCGCAGTCCTTGCAGCCCTTGGCGATAAGCGTAGAATCATTCCGGGTAAAGGGCAGCCTGCGCTGGGCTTTGGCGGTGGTGAAGACCAGCCCGCCCATGCCGGTGGACAGCTTGCCCTCCAATACGTTTTCAGATCCGCATTTTTCGCATTTCATTTTGGCGTCCTCCCTTTGTAAAGGAAGGCACAGCAAGAACCCCTGCTGTGCCTTGATTTTCATTCTTCTCCCACCCAGGAAAAACGGGGGCCGGAGTAGTTTTCCTTCTCCACATGTTCCGTCCACATGGGCGCAGGACGCACCCAAATGCCGCCCTCGCCGTAGAGGGCCTGGTAGACCACCATGGGCTCCAGGGTCTCGGAGTGCTTGGCCACGTAAAGCAGCCGATAGAGATTGCCCTTGAAGTGCCGGTACACGCCCGGCTTCAGATCGGCCATCATGCGCGGCCCCGCTTCCACTCCAGGAACTCTTCGAAGCTGCCTTCGCGGTCCAGGCAGCCCTGCTGGCCCAGGGGGAACTCGATAATGCGGTTGGCAATTTCGTCGATGAACTGATGGTCGTGGCTGGCGAAGAACAGGTTGCCCGGATAGGCCTGCAGGCCGTTGGACAGGGCGGTGATGCTTTCCAGATCCAGGTGGTCCGTGGGCTGATCCAGGATGAGGGCGTTGGCCTTGCTCATCATTAGGCGGCTGAGCATGCAGCGCACCTTCTCGCCGCCGCTGAGGACCTTGGCGGGCTTGTAGACTTCGTCGCCGCTGAACAGCATGCGGCCCAGGAAGCCCCGCAGGTAGGTTTCCGTCTGGTCGAAGGAGTACTGACGCAGCCAGTCGATCAGGTTGCCGTCAAAATCCTCGAAGAAACGGGTGTTGTCCTTGGGGAAATAGCTCTGGGTCATGGTGACGCCCCACTTGAAGTTGCCCTCGTCGGGGTTCAGCTCGCCCACCAGAATGCGGAACAGAGCGGTGGCGCCGGCCTCGTTGTCGCCCACAAAGGCGATCTTGTCGCCCTTCTTGACGGTGAAGGTGACGTTGTCCAGCACCTTCACGCCGTCGATGGTCTTGGAAATGCCTTCCACGCTGAGGATGTCCTTGCCGGCTTCCCGCTCGGGCTCGAAGCCCACGAAGGGGTACTTGCGGCTGGAGGCGGGCAGCTGCTCAATCTGCATGCTGTCCAGGATCTTCTTGCGGCTGGTGGCCTGGCGGCTCTTGGACTTGTTGGCGCTGAAACGGCGGATGAACTCCTGCAGCGCGGCGATCTTTTCTTCCCGCTTCTTGTTCTGCTGGCGCAGCAGGTTCTGGATCAGGGTGCTGGAATCGTACCAAAAGTCGTAGTTACCGGCGTACATCTTGCAGGTGCCGTGATCCACGTCCACGATGTTGGTGCACACAGCGTTGAGGAAGTGGCGGTCGTGGCTGACCACGATGACGATGGCGCTGCAGTCCACCAGGAAATCTTCCAGCCACTCGGTGCTTTCCACGTCCAGGCCGTTGGTGGGCTCGTCCAGGAGGATGATGGAGGGATGGCCGAAGAGGGCCTGGGCCAGCAGCACCTTCACCTTCTGGCGGCCGTCCAGGCTGGCCATCTGGGCGTAGTGAAGCTCCGTGGGAATGCCGATGCCGTTCAGCAGCTGCGCAGCCTCGGTTTCAGCGTCCCAGCCGCCCATTTCCGCAAACTCGCCTTCCAGCTCGGCGGCCTTCTCGCCGTCGGCCTCGGAGAAATCCTCCTTGGCATAGAGGGCGTCCTTTTCCTTCATGATCTCGTACAGGCGGCGGTTGCCCATGATGACCGTGTCCATAACGGGGAATTCGTCGTACTTGAAGTGGTTCTGCTCCAGCACCGACATGCGGTCTTCCTTCTGGACGCTGACGGTACCGGTGGTGGGAGGCAGCTCGCCGGAAATGATGCGGAGCAAGGTGGATTTACCCGCGCCGTTGGCGCCGATGATTCCGTAGCAGTGGTCGGGCTGGAAGAGCAGGTCCACGTTCTTGTAAAGCAGGTCTCCGGCAAATTGCAGGCTGATGTCGTTAAGCTGAAGCATGTCAAATTCCTTTCTGTGTGCGTGTTATTCAGAGATGATCTGTTGGTAATGTTCCGGGTCGGTGTCGCCCTCGGTGGAGAAGAGCAGCACCTGGGCGTTTTCATTGAGGCCCAGCTTCTCCCGCTCGGCGCGGAAGCTGTCGTCCGTCATGAGGCGGATCAGCGCGCCCAGGGTGACCGCGCCGCATTCGCCGGATACCATGGCCGGGTCGTCGCCCAAAGGACGGGCCAGGCGGCGCATGCCTTCAAAGGTGACCTCGTCCTTGCAGCGCAGGAACGCGCTGGCGTGGGAGGTCAGGATGGGCAAAGTCTGGGGATTGGGCTCGCCGCAGTTGAGGCCATACATGCTGGTGTGGGGCAGCGCGTCGATGATGACCTTCTCACCCTTCTTGGCGCTTTCCATCACGCAGGGCACTTCCCAGGTTTCCACCACGCCGAAGACGGGCTGCTTTTCCATGGCGGTGGCCAGGTAGCCCAGCACGCCGCCGGCCATGGAGCCAACGCCTGCCTGGGCAAACACATGGGTGGGGACGACGTTCTCATCCGCCATCTGCTCCAGGGCCTCGGCGGGCATGACGCTGTAACCCACGGCCACGCTCCGGGCGATGTTCTCAAACCCGGGCAGTTCCGTATCCTGCACCAGCAGGCCGCCCTCCTTCAGGGCATATTCATGGGCCATGTGGATGGTTTCGTCGTAGTTTTTGCCGGTCAAAATGACCGTGGTCATGCCCATCTTGCGCAGGGCCTCGGCCCGCTCCGGCTTGGTGCCGCTGGACATAAAAATGATGGCCTCCATGCCCTCCCGCTTGGCGGCCCAGGCCACAGCCCGGCCGAAGTTGCCGTCCGTGGCGGCGATCAGCTTCCGGGCAGACAGGCTGCTGCCGGCTGCCTGGCGCACCGCATTGAGGGTGCCCAGGGCCTTGAAGGCGTTCAGGCCAAAGCGGCGGGATTCATCCTTGATGTAAATGCCGCCCAGGCCCAGCTCCTTGGCCAGATTCTTCAGGCTGTACAGGGGCGTGGGCTCGTAGCCGGTGATGCGCTCGTAGTCCTTCTTCACGTTTTCGAAGGCACGGCGGGTCATCCAGCCGGGCAGGGGGGCCATATCGGGAGTGTTCAGGTACAGTTCCATCAAGGGCATATTTTTGCCACCTTCCATTGTAAATCAGGCTTTTTTCTGCTGGTTGTCCCAGATCTGATCGTTGAGCTGGTTGATATTGCCGCAGCCCATGGTCAAAACCAGGTCGCCGGGCTGCCAATGCTCACGGAGATACTTTTCCGTATCGTCAAAGCTGGGGGTGTGGATGGCGTTGATGCCGTTCTTGCGCATGCCCTCCACCAGCATTTCTGCCTTGATATCGCCGGGATCCTTCTCCCGGGCGCCGAAAATGTCCGTCACCAGCGTGATATCCGCCTGGGCGGTGCAGGTGAGGTAATCGTCAAACAGGCGCTTGACCCGGCTGTAAGTGTGGGGCTGCATCACCGCCCAGAGACGGTTCCGGGGCTGCATGGCCGCCACGCTGATGGCATTTTTCATTTCGGTGGGGTTGTGGCCGTAGTCGTGGTACAGCTTCACGTCCTCCACCACGCCGGTCAGTTCAAACCGGCGATGGGCGCCCTCAAAATGGGACAGAGCCTGGCAGGCCTTTTCCATGTCCGCGCCCTTGGCCCAGGCCGCAGCCAGCGCCGCCAGAGAGTTGCTCACGTGGAAAAATCCGGGCACGTTCATCTGCACATGGCCCAGGATCTGGCCCCGGAAGCTGAGGTCGTACACGCCCCGGCCCAGGTCGTCATAGGTCAGGTTGGCAGGATAGAAATCGCAGCTGTCCGAAAAACCGAAGGTCAGCTTGTGGCAGCTGAGGGTGTCAAACAGCTCCATGATCCGCTTGTCCTCGCCGTTGCCCACCACGGTGCCCTCTTCCGGCACCAGAGACAGGAACTTTCCAAAGGTGCGCTGGATATCGTCAATATCCTTGAAAAAGTCCAGGTGATCCAGGTCGATGTTCAGGATCACAGCCAGGGTGGGACGCATATGCAGGAAGCTGGCGTTGAACTCGCAGGCTTCCGCCAGGAAGGTATCGCTCTTGCCCACCCGGGTGTTGCCGCCAATAAAGTCCAGGTTCCCGCCGATGCTGATGGTGGGATCCATGCCGGTTTCCACCAAAATCTGGGCCAGCATGGAGGTGGTGGAGGTCTTGCCGTGGGTGCCGCTGACGCCGATGGCGCAGTCGTAGCCCTCCATCAGCTGGCCCAGCAGCGTGGCCCGCTCAATGCAGGGAATGCCCAGCCGTGCCAGTTCCACCCGCTCCGGATTGTCCGGCAGGATGGCCACGGTGTAAATGACCAGGTCGGCCCCGTGGACGTTTTCCGGCTTATGGCCGATGGTCACCGGCACATGGTACTCGTCACGGAGCAGCCGGGTGGCGTAGGTTTCCAGGTTGTCCGACCCGGTCAGCCGGTAGCCCTTGCCCAGCAGCATCCGCGCAAGGCCGCTCATGCTGCTGCCTCCAATGCCGATCATATGGATATGCTTTCCTTCAAAATCCCGGATGTGCGGTGTGGTCATAGCTTGGTACACGCTCCTTGTTTTCGTCGCCGCGCCCGCAAAAGGGCGCACATTTTATTATACGCCGGGTATGGCTTTGGTATCAATACCCAGCAGCAAAAATGACTATTTTTCACGCAAAAGCCGCAAATACCCGGCCAATGCCTTGCCCTGCTGGCGTATTTTGGTTGCGCCGGGGTAGAAACGTTCCACGCAGGCGTGGAAGGCGGGGCTGTGATTCATATGCAGCCGATGGACCAGCTCATGTACCACCACATAATGGATATATGCAGGCGGGCAATGCATCAGGGCGATGTTCAGCCGCATCTCCCCCTTACTGTTCATGCTGCCCCAGCGGGTTTCCGCGTGGCCGAAGGAGAGCCTGGTGGGATGGATGTTTGTCCGCTGGGCCCACTGCTGAACCAGCGGGGTCAGCTGGGCTTCCGCCTGGGCGCGGAACCACTTCAGCGCGTGCTTCACGGGGTCGCCCTGGTTTGGTAAGTACAGGGTCTGGCCGGACAGTTCCGGCTTTTTGCCGCTGCACAACGCAATCTGGATCTCCCCGCCCAGATAGGGCAGCCTTCCGCCCTGGCGCACCTGGTAGCGAAGGGACTGATCCTGCCTGCTTTGCGCCACCTTGCGCTTCTGCTCAATCCATCCGGATTTTTCCGCAAGAAACCGCTCAATCTGCCACTGGGGCATTTTGAGCGGTGCGTGAGCCGTCACCACGCCGTCCCTGTCCAAAGAAATGGACAGAGTGCGACGGTTGGTGCGGACAAGGCGATAGCTGCCGATCACGGCATTTTTCACATCAGTCATAGTTGATTCCCGGATAGAAACAGGCGGTGCGCACAAAGGTGGCGCTGCAGCTCTGGGCCAGCTTGTTCTGGGCCTCGTTGCGGCGGATGACGTCCGCCTCCACATAGGTAACGCCGTTTTCGCTGAGCATCTTCATGCCTGCGGCAATCATGTGCTTGGCCATGCCCAGGCGGCGGTAGTTGGGCACCACATACAGGCCGATCAGCTTGGCGGACTGTCCCTCGCCGGTGAAGGCGATCTCGCCCACCAGTTCCTGTCCCCGGCTGATATACATGGCCAGGAAGTGGGGCATGGCCATGTAGCGCTGCAGCTGCTGGGGCCGCCAAACGTCCAGCTTGTAGGCGTTCATGCGCATCATAAAGGCCTGCACCATCTGGGGATTGTCCAGAGGCACCAGGTTCATGTCATAGCCCATGGGCGCGCTGGGCTTGGCATTCGGCGGGCGAAGGCTGACCACGTCCAGTCCGTCCGTGGCGTCAAAGCCGCTTTCCATATAGAAGCCCATCATGGCCGTATCCTGGGGATTCACCTGGGCAAAGGCCCGGGCGGTCAGCTGGGGGTTCTGGGCGCGAAGCTGCTGCACTCTGCCCAGCAGCGCACCCAGGGCCATGTCCTTTCCGGGGCCGGCCGAACGGATATCGATAAAAAAGTTCAGCGGACGTTCCGGAAACAGATAGGGATGGTAAGTGGGGATCAGAAATCCTTCTGCCACAGGCATATTGGCGCTGTCCGCCACCACAAAGACGTTTTCAGGCGGCAAACCGTTGTTTGTCTGCGGTGGATGGAATACATGCATGAAATGAATCATCCTTTCCTAAGACCCGTGTGTTGGCAAATTTCCGACACATTACAACATATTGTACCTCAATTTGCCAATATATGCAAGGGGTAGACACAGGCCCGGAAAAGGAAAGTCCCGTCACGCCCGGCCGGTGTAGATGGCCAGCTTGGCAAAGAAATCCTCCAGGATGTAGCGGCTGTCCACCTTATCGTAGACCTGGATGGGCCTGCCGTTGGGATTGTCCTGGTAGGAGGTATCCTCGTTCACGATGGGCGCGGGCCGGGTCGTTCTGACGCCGATGGCCGGATCCAGCACCACCGCCACCGCAGGGGAATCGCCCAGAGTCCAGCTTTCGCCGGCGGTCCAGCCTGCCCGGTCGGACAGGTTGTAGTCCACCATCTGGCGGAAGAGGTACTCCCCCGCCTTGCCGCAGGGCAGCACCTTCGTCTGTAGCTCCGCCAGGCCCACCCGGATGGCGCCGTAGGCGGAGTTGGGAATCTGCCACAGGGGCACGGAGGAAGCCAGCACCTGGTTGGCGGCGGATACGTCGTTGCCGAAGTTGAACTCCCGCCAGGGAATGCTCCGTCCGTCGTAGGCCTGGCCGCCGATGGTGACCACCGTCATGTTTCCGCAGATGTCCGGCGCAAGGCGGATGGCCCGGGCCAGATTGCTCAGCGCACCAAGGCACAGCACAAATAGGGGCTTTTCGTCCTCCCGGCGGGCCTCGTCGATGATAAACTGCACGCCCTCGGAAACGTCGCCCTCCCGCAGGGGATATTCCTCGCCCCGGAGGATGTTGGCCTCCGCGTTCATGCTGTCCGTCAGAAGGCGGATGGCCTGGTAGCTCTTCTCCATGGAGCCCGCTTCCCGGAAATGCTCCGCAATGATGGCTTTCACCAGCAGCTTGGGGCTCATCAGCGCATGGGCGATGGCAAAGGGGTCGTCAGCCTCGCATGCGACGTCCGTGTCGATAATGACGCGCACCTTCTTATATTCGGGAACATCAAACTGAAAAGGCATGGTTTTCCCTCCATTATGATTGTTTTCTGGTAGGATCATTATACCTGATTCCCCGCGCGCGCCGCAATGGGGAAATGGGTTGTGTACACCGGGAAGGTGTGATAATATGATCTTGAGGATAACCTCAGCTTTACGGGAGGATATTTATGGAAGAACTGTTGGCATTTGCGTTATTGCATTCTGTAGGTTTCGATATAGAAACGGATTATAGAAATAAGCTTGATGAACTGTTTCTTGAAACACCAGAAGATGATACGCTTCTCGAGCTGGAGTCCATGTCAAGCAAAACAAAAGAAAGCATGGATTATATTAGGCTTCATTTTGATTATGACCAATTTGACCGTTATACATTTGGCAAATTCCTGATGGAAACGCTGAAAAAGCACTATTCAAATACGGAAATCCATTTGTTTGCAAGAAGAATGTATCTATTATGGCAGCGTCTGCCTGACAACATTCAGAACGAGAAACCTTTTGATACCATGTCTTATGCAGGGGATTCACTTACATGGGGAGATGAGAAACAAACCAGAAATCATCTTGAATATATGTTGAATGAATATACCTGATTCTACGCAATCCCACAAGGGGACTGTTTTGTTTCCGCCGGAAAGGTGTGATAATATTGCAGATAAATTCAACGGATGGAGGGCAGCGATGCGTAACAGAAGCATTTCCATGGTCGTGCGGGACAACAGGATCCTGATGGTGCAAACTTACCGCCGGGGCTGCACCGTCTGGGAGCTTCCAGGCGGCGGCATTGAAGCAAACGAAACGCCGGAGGAGGCCGCCCTGCGGGAATTGAAGGAAGAATGCGGCCTTGACGGCTGCATGATCCGGCTGCTCAGCACGCTGCACGGCAAGGATGGCAGCGTGGAATACGCCTTTTTGGTGGATGTTTCCGCAGGGCAGGAACCAGCGGTTGGCACCGATCCGGAAGCATCCCCGGAGAATCCATCCATTCAGAACGTTTGCTGGAAAAGGTTGGATGAGCTGAGCGAAGGGGATCGGGCGTTTTTGTGGTCTCACGGTTTAATGGAAGTGGATGGTTTCCAGGAACTGGTTTTTTCCTGGAGCAATCAAACCAGCTATCCTCGTTAATTGCACACACCCCCGCCGGAACAAATCCCGGCGGGGGTTTTCCTATATTACGGCCCCCAGAAAATGGAGACCTCATTTTCCGCAATGCTTTCCACTGCGTTTTCGTCATCGTCCCGGTCCCGGTCGCCGGTGAAGAAGTCCCAGATGTTTTCCAGCACCTTTCTGCCGCCGCTGACGTTGGACTGTGCCACCTGCACGGACTGCACGCCCTCCAGCAAAATGCCGTTGTTGAGAAGCTCCGCATGCACGGGGATGACCCGGTAGGTGTAGGTCACGCCGCTTTTGGCCTTCTTGTCCGTGAAGTAGAGGGTCTCGCCCGCAGAGCCGTACAGCTCCGTCAGGATGAAGCTCTCGCCCTGGGTGTCCCGCTGGATGCGGTAGATGGCGTTGTCCGAAGGCTGCATGATCAGCAGGGGATAGCCGTCGTCGCTGTGGCCCACGTAGAAGCTGTTCAGGGCCCGGGGCGGCGTCCACACGTCGCTTTTCTTGGTGGGATGGTTGTCCTTGGTGAAATACTCCGTGTAGCGGTAGGTGGACGGGGTCAGATTGGTGGCCAGCATGGGCTCGCCCCGCCATTTGATGGACTGGGTGTCGATCTCCAGGGAAATGATGCCGTCCGGCTTGGAAAAGCCGGGCTTGCTTTTGCCCTTGTACAGATCCCGGAAATAGTTCCGGGCCATGAGGGCGGTGTTGTCGCCGCCGCTGACCCAGCCCGCCAGCTTATGCTGGCTGTCCGGCTGGTCAAAGCCCATCCAGAAGGCGGTGGCCACCTCGCTGTTGTAGCAGGCCATCCAGATGTCCCGGTTGCCGCCGCCGGTCATGTTGACGGTGCCGGTCTTGCCCGCCAGGGGCGTGCCTGCGCCGGATAGCTTGGCGCCGGTGCCGGAGGAGGTGACCGTCTGCAGCAGGCTGGTCATCAGGAAGGCCGACGTGGCCTTCAGCACCCGATTGCCGCCGTCCCGATGCTGATAGAGCACCCGCCCCGAGGCGTCCGTCACCTTGCGGATGAAATGGGGCTGATAGAAGGTGCCTCCATTGGCAAAGGGGGAATAGGCCGCGGCCAGCTGTACCGGCGATACACCGTAGGTCATGGCCCCCAGGCCCAAAGCCAGGTTGGCGTCCCGGTCGTCCAGCTCAATGCCCACGCTGGTCAGGTAATCCCGCCCCGCCTGCACGCCGATCTGGTTCATCAGCGCCACGGTGGATACGTTCAGACTGCTTTTCAGCGCCGTGCGGATGCTGACGTTGCCGTAGTAGGTGTAGCTGGCGTTGCGGGGCTTGTAGCCATTGAAATTGGTGGGTTCGTCCTTGAGGACGCTGCAGGTCATATACCCAAACCGGTTGATGGCAGGCGCGTACACCGCCAGGGGCTTCAGCGCAGAACCCGGCTGACGGCGCATCTGGGTGGCCCGGTTCAGGCCCCGGCGCACGTCGTAGCTGCGCCCGCCCACGATGGCCAGCACCTCGCCGGTCTTCACGTCCACGCAGGCTGCCGCGCCCTGCACCTTGGTGCCGTCGCCGGCGTTGGCGGGGAACACGTCCGTGGTGAATTGCTTTTCCAGCAAGTCCTGGTGCTCCCGGCTGAGGGACGTCTCGATGTACAGTCCCCCGGCCAGCACCTCCTCGCCGTTCATATTGAGCAGCACCTGGGCCTCGTCCAGCACCGCGTCCACGTACCAGCCGTAGAGCAGCTCTTCCTCCGGCACCTCCGCCAGAACGATAGGTTCCGCATCGGCCGCGTTGTAATCCGCCTGGGAGATCATCCCCTCCCGGAGCATGGTGGACAGGATGTACCCCCGCTGGGAGGCATTGCGCTCCGGGGCCACGTGGGGCGCGTAGTAGCTGGGGGCCTTGATGCTGGCCGCCAGGGCGCAGGTCTGGGCCAAAGTCAGGTCGGCCGCGTCCACCCCGAAATAGGCCTGGGCCGCCGCCTGGATGCCGTAGGCCCCGTTGCCGAAATAGATGTAATTGAGGTACATGGACAATATCTCGTCCTTGGTCATGCGGCGTTCCAACTGCAAAGCCAGCCACATTTCCTCCGCCTTCCGGGCGATGGTCTTGTTGGTGCTCAGATGGCTCTGGCGGATCAGCTGCATGGTGATGGTGCTGGCGCCCTGGGAATATCCGCCCTCCCGCAGGTTGGCGGCCAGCGCGCCAAACAGCCGCACCACGTCGATGCCCTTATGCTCGTAAAACCGCAGGTCCTCCGCCGCGATGAACACGTCCCGGATCTGCTGGGGAATCTGCTCCATGGGCAGCACCACCCGGTCCTGGGAGCCACGGATCACCGTCAGTACCTGGCCCTGGCCATCGAACACATAGCCCCGCTGGGGCGCGGCGGTAATCTTGCTGATGTTCAGGGGCTGCCAGTTGGGCACGTTCAGCACAAACACCGCCACCCCGCCTACGCCGGCGGCAGCCAGAGCAAGCACCGCAAAAGCGTTCCTCACCGGGTGTTTCCGGGCGGGGATGCCGGTGTGAAACCTGTCCGGCGTGCCCAGCGCCAAAGCCCGGCGTTCCCGCTGCCGGTGCAGCCGCGCCGCCTGCCTTGCGGTGATATCCGCCTTGCGCCGTCTAGGGTTTTTGCGCTGCTTTTCCATTTTCCGGGCCAATTTCCGCTCCGCTTTCTGCTTCTGCCGCTGCTCCCGTTTTTCCGCCCGGCGCATCAGCCGCCTCTCCCGGGCGGACAGCATGGGCAGAACCGGCTCGTCTGTTGGGAATTTCTTCTTTTTTTCCTTCTCCGGCGGATGATCCTTCGCCGGAAGGTTCTCCCCTTCGGGCCGCTGATTATCCGCCTGTTCCTTGGGCCGCTTTGGTTCCTTCATCCCGCATTCCTCCCGGCTATGTTCTCCGCTGATACTATGTGCCTGATTTGCCCCATAATACCGTGGAAAAGCGTGCAATAAGTACCATTTACTTTACGCGGATGGATTCTGTATACTTTTTGCGGGCAAAGACGCCCAAGAAAACCCGTTCCAAAGGAGGCACAGCCGTGCAGACCCACCGCCCCAGGGCCTTTTCCGCCCTGCTGATGACCCTGATGCTGCTTTCCATGCTTCTTTTCTCCATTTTCCGGCCGGCAGAAACCAGCGACCAGCTGACCCGTATCCTGCTGACCCTTTTATTGACGTCCATCCCTCTGCTGTTTTTCCTGACCAGCCGCCGGGAGCCAGCCCGGGGCTTTGTGACAGGCGCGTCCAGCCTCACGGAATGCGGCGTGCCCTCCACCCGGTTTGCCGACGTCGCCGCCAATGACGAGGCCCTGGAAAGCCTGCGGGATCTGATAGACTTCATCAAGGAACCTGAGAAATTTTCCCATCTGGGTGCGCGGATCCCCCGGGGCGTGCTGCTCTACGGCATGCCCGGCACCGGCAAAACGCTGATGGCCCGGGCCCTGGCCGGGGAGGCGGGCGTACCGTTTTTCGCGGTCAACGGCGCGGACTTTGTGGAGATGTACGTGGGCGTGGGCGCCAGCCGTGTGCGCGCCCTGTTCCAGAAGGCCCGGAAAGCAGGCCGGGCGGTGATCTTCTTTGACGAGATTGACGCCATCGGCAAAAAGCGCACCAACCAGAACGACGAGCGGGAGCAGACCCTGAACGCCCTTCTGTCCGAGATGAGCGGCTTTCGGGACGGGGACGGCATCGTGGTGCTGGCGGCCACCAACCGGGTGGATACCCTGGACGACGCTTTGCTCCGGCCGGGCCGGTTTGACCGGCGCATCGAAGTGCCTCTGCCCTCTCTCAGCGAACGGCTGAAGATCCTAGAAGTCCACGCCCGGAACAAGCCTCTCTCCGCCGACGTGTCCCTCCAGGACGTGGCCGCAGAGACCGCGCTGTTTTCTGGCGCCAGGCTGGAAAGCCTGCTCAACGAGGCCGCCATCGTGGCTGCCAAGCGCAGCGGCACCGTCATCTCCCAGGACGATCTGGACAAGGCCATGGACACCATGCTCTTTGGCATGGACCGGCCCGGCGGGCTCAATTATCGCCAGGAAAAGGAGCAGACTGCCGCCCACGAGGCAGGCCACGCCCTGCTCACCGCTTTGCTTTTGCCGGAAAGCGCCATCCGCAAAGTGTCCATCATCCCCACCGGCAAAGGCGCGGCAGGCTACAGCATGGCCATCCCCCCGGAAAAGCTGTTCTACCAGAAGCGGGAGCTGCTCAGTCACATCGCTGTGGCGCTGGCGGGCCGGGAGGCGGAAAAGCTCTATTCCGGGGACGACAACCTGTCCACCGGCGCGGCCAACGATATCGAAAAAGCCGCAGGGCTTGCCCAGCGCATGGTCTGCGAATGGGGCATGATGCCCGGCGGCACGGAGGCCTATCTGTTTTCCCAGGCCCAGCGGGAAAACGCCCAGCAGCAATGGCTGGACATGGGCCAGCAGCTGGCCGCGGGCATGCTGCGCAGGCATATGCCCGCCTGGCAGCAGCTGACCCGGCTGCTTCTGGAAAAGGAAACCCTGGGCAAAGAGGACATCCTGCGCTGCCTTACGGATTTTCCCCGGCAGCAGTGATCCTCAGCCTGGGTGGCAGGAACATCTGCCGAAAAACGCTGTAAGGCGTGTCCGCCGGAGCGTACAGCCAGTGCCTGCGGCTTTCCCCCTCCAGGATCACCGGCATGCGGTGGTGGTAGGGCTGCATCTGCTCATCCGCTTCCCGGGTCAGGATCACAAAGCCGGTGAAGCCGTCCTCTCCCTTGCCAAAGCTGCCCCACATCCCCGCCAGATACATCAGGCCCTCCGGGGCATCAGCCCGCTGAAAGGCAAACTTCTCCTTGCTTTTTGAGCCGGAGGGGCTGCGCCGCCACTCGTAAAAGCCGGTCATGGGAATCAGGCACCGCCGCTCCCGCACCGCCCGGCGGAACATGTTGGTCACGTCCGCCTTTTCGCTGCGGCTGTTGATGACCAGCCCGCCGCCCCCAATGCGCGGAAAGCCCCATTTCATCATGGCGACAGTCTCCCCTGCGTCGCCCCGGAGGATCACCGGCGCCATCTGGCCGGGAAACACCTCCCCCGGCTGAACTTGCAGCTTCTCCCCCACCTCCGGCCCGATATAATATCTGCCGCACATGTGCATCCCTTCTTTCTCCGTCAGCCTTTCCCAAAAATCGGCCCATTAGCCCTGCCCAGGCAAAAATTCTTGCCGTGGGCAGGGTTTTTGGTTATACTCGGATGGGAAACATTGAGAAAGGAAGAAAACCATGGCAGATATTCTTTTCAAAACCCCGGAAAACGTTTTTTCCTACCGGGTGGCTGGCGTGCTGATCCACGAGGGCAAAATCCTGCTGCAGGAGCTGCCGGACGGTGAAGGCTACGCCGTTCCCGGCGGCCACGTGTCCTTTGGGGAGACCGGCGAAGCGGCTCTCATCCGGGAATTCCGGGAGGAAACCGGCGCGGACATCCGGGTGGAGCGACCCGTTTTCCTGGGCGAGGTGTTCATCCCCTGGGATCATCGGCCCTGCCACCAACTGTGCCTGTATTATCTGGTACATCTCACCGACCCCGGCCAGATTGCCACGGAGGGTGTGATCCCGGTGCTGGATCAGCTGGACGGCCAGACCTTCCGCTTCAACTTCCGCTGGATGCCCCTTGCAGATCTGGACAGCGTGACCGTCTACCCCACCAGCATCCAGCCCATGCTGGCTGACCCGCCTGCCGGACTGAGCCACTTTGTCTACCGGGAATAGCCCATTTGCGGCCAAGGGCCATTTTGTGGTATAATAGGTTGTTGTATCTTTCTTCCTCTATCATCAGAAAACGGAGTGATCCATTTCCATGGCAAAGCAGTACAATGCAAGCAGTATACAGGTTTTGGAAGGTCTGGACGCAGTGCGCATGCGCCCGGGCATGTACATCGGCTCCACCGGCAGCCGTGGTCTGCACCACATGCTGTGGGAGATCGTTGACAATGCCATTGACGAGGCCATGGGCGGCTATGCCCAGCACGTGTGGGTCACTTTGCATGAGGACGGCTCCGCCAGCGTCCGGGACGACGGCCGGGGCATGCCGGTGGACATCCACCCCACCATGGGCATCAGCGGCACGGAGGTCATTTTTACCAAGCTCCACGCCGGCGGCAAGTTCAACAACGAAAACTATGATTATTCCGGCGGCCTCCACGGCGTGGGCGCCTCTGTGGTCAATGCGCTGAGCCGCTGGACCACCGTGGACGTGTACCACGATTTCAAGCACTACCAGACCCGCTTTGAAAGCGTGGAGGACCCCGCAACCGGCAAGATCACCGCAGGCAAGACGGTGCAGCCCCTGACCCAGCTGGGCAATACCCGGCAGCGTGGCTCCCTGATCCACTTCATGCCGGATGACCGCATCTTTGAGACCACCCACTTCAACCACGAGACCGTGGGCCGACGCCTTCGGGAGCTGGCCTATCTCAACAAGGGCCTGAGCATTACCTTTACCGATGAACGCATCCCCGAGGCCCCGGCAGCCCCTGCCGATGTTACCCCTGCGGAGCTGGCGGAAGACCAGATCCTGGACGAGAGCGACGCCGGCATGGAGGAGCTCAAGGAAAAGCGCACCCAGGAATTCCTGTACGAGGGCGGCATCATTGACTATGTGAAGTACCTCAATGAGGACAAGACCGCCCTTTACAGCCAGCCCATTTATCTGGAGGGCAAGCGGGACGACGTGGTGTTCCGGGTGGCCATCCAGTACACGGACAGCTACACGGAGAACGTGTTCTCCTATGTCAACAACATTCCCACCGGCGAAGGCGGCAGCCACGAGACCGGCTTCAAGGCCGCCTACACCAAGGTCATGAACGATTTTGCCCGCAAGCTGGGCGCCCTCAAGGACAAGGACGCCAACCTGGGCGGCGACGACTTCCGGGAAGGCATGACCGCAGTGATGATCGCCATGGTGAAAAACCCCCAGTTTGAAGGCCAGACCAAGGGCCGCCTGGGCAATACGGAGGTTCGTCCCATCGTGGAGGCCATCGTGACCCAGCACCTGACTGCCTTTTTTGAGAACCTGAAAAACCAGGATCTTTGCCAGAAGCTGGTGGAAAAGGCCGTCCGTGCCGCCCATGTGCGTGAAGCCGCCCGCAAGGCCCGCGACGTGGCCCGTACCCGCAGCGCCCTGGAAGCCGCGCCTCTGGTGGGCAAGCTGGCCAGCTGCACCGGCAGAAAGCCGGAGTTGAACGAATTGTTCATCGTTGAGGGCGACAGCGCCGGTGGCAGTGCCAAGCAGGGCCGCGACCGCCGCTTCCAGGCCATCCTCCCCCTCCGCGGTAAGCCCCTCAACGCGGAAAAGAAACGCATCGACCAGGTGCTCAGCAACGAGGAATTCCGCTCCCTCATCACCGCCCTGGGCACCAACATCGACGAGAGCTTCAGCCTTTCCGGTCTCAAATACCACAAGGTCATCATCCTCTCTGATGCGGACCAGGACGGCGCCCACATCCGCGCCATCCTGCTCACCTTCTTCTACCGCTACATGCGGGAATTGATCTCCAACGGGCATGTATACATCGGCATGCCGCCCCTGTACAAGATCCAGCGGGGCAACAAAGTCCAGTACGCCTATGACGACGAGGAACTGAAAAAGCTGACCAAGGGCAACTCCAAGGGCTACACCCTGCAGCGCTACAAGGGCCTTGGCGAGATGAACCCGGAGCAGCTCTGGCAGACCACCATGGATCCCGCCCAGCGCAAGCTGATGAAGGTGACCATCGAGGACGTGACCCAGGCAGAGCGCCTGGTGACCATCCTCATGGGCGACAAGGTGGACCCCCGCAGGGAATACATCAGTCAGTACGCCAATTTCAACCGTGAAGACAGCTTCACCACCATTACCGATACCATGGAAGAGGAAGGGAGGATGGCCCCGTGAGCAAGAAAGACGAGATCCTGAACGCGGAGCAGGGCATTCTGTCCGTCCCCATGGAGGAGGTCATGCACATGAGCATGATCCCCTATGCGGAGCACGTCATCATGGACCGTGCGGTGCCCCGGGTGGAGGACGGCCTCAAGCCCGTGCAGCGGCGCATCCTGTTTACCATGAACGAGCTGGGCATCACCCCGGACACCCCCTACCGCAAATGCGCCCGCATCGTGGGCGATTGCCTTGGTAAGTATCACCCCCACGGCGACAGCAGCGTCTACGACGCTTTGGTCCGCCTGGCCCAGCCCTTTAACATGCGGGCCACGCTGGTGGACGGCCACGGCAACTTCGGCTCCGTGGACGGCGACAGCGCTGCCGCCATGCGTTATACGGAGTCCCGCATGACCCAGCTGGCCATGCTGATGCTCAAAGACATCGACAAGGACACCGTGCCCTTCCGCCTCAATTTTGACGATACCCTCAAAGAACCCGACCTTTTGCCCGCCAGCTTCCCCAACCTGCTGGTCAACGGCGCCAACGGCATCGCCGTGGGTCTGGCCACCAACATCCCGCCCCACAACCTGAAGGAAGCCATCGACGCGGTCATTGCCCAGATCGACAATCCGGACATCACCGTGGACGAATTGATGCGCATCATCCCCGCGCCGGACTTCCCCACCGGCGGCATTCTGCTCAACACGCCGGAGCTGCGCCAGGCCTACGAAACCGGCAAGGGCAAGCTGCTGCTCCGGGCCAAGACCCACATCGAGGACGGCAGCGCGGGCCGCAAGCTGATCGTGATCACGGAGCTGCCCTACCAGGTCAACAAGTCCGCCATGCTGGAAAAGATTCTCCGCCTCAGCGAAGAAAAGAAGGCGGCCCTGGGCTGCATCTACGACATCCGGGACGAGAGCGACCGCACCGGCATGCGGGCGGTGATCGAGCTGCGCCGGGACGCGGACGTGGACAAAGTGCTCAGTTACCTGTTCAAATACAGCGACATGCAAGTCACCTTCGGCGTGAACATGGTGGCCATCGCCGATGGCAAGCCCAAGCTGCTCAGCCTGCGCCGCATGATCCGCTACTACATCCGCCACCGCAAGAACGTGGTCACCGCCCGCACCCAGTACGAGCTGGATCGCGCCAAGGCCCGGGCCCACATCTTGGAAGGCCTGATGATCGCCGTGGACAATCTGGACGAGGTCATCGCCCTGATCCGCGCCAGCAAGAACCCCAAGGAAGCCAAGGCGGGCCTGATGGAACGCTTCGCCCTGACCGAGGTGCAGGCCCAGGCCATTCTGGACATGCGCCTGCAGCGCCTGACCGGCCTGGAAATCGAGGCCCTGCGCAAGGAATATGCCGACCTTCTCAAGACGATCGAGGAGCTGGAATCCATCCTGGCCGACGAAAAGAAGCTGCTCCGGGTCATCAAGAAGGAACTGAAGGCCGTGGCGGACAAGTTCGGCGACGAACGCCGCACCGCCGTGGAAGAAGTGGAGAACGTGGTGGAGGCCCTGGTGAAGGAAGAGAAGATCGCCGAGGAAGCGGTCATCACCTTCTCCCGGGACGGCTACCTGCGCCGCAGCGCAGTCAAGGGCCAGCGGAAGTCCGCCCCCGCCGAGGGCGAAACCCCGGAAGAGCCGCCGCTGTACCGCTTTGAAACGGACACCGACCACTCCCTGTTCCTGTTTACCAACATTGGCAACTGCTACCAGATCGGCGTGGGCACTTTGCCGGAGATGAACAAGCCCAAGGATCGGGGCTCGCTGCTCAGCGGCGTGCTGGCCGGCCTGGAAAGCGGCGAGGAGCCCGTCTACATGATGTGCTTCACCCACGAGGAGCTTGCCTCCCAGCCCGACCTTTTGTTCATCACCACCCGGGGCCAGCTGAAGCGTTCCGCCGCCAGCGAATATGCGGTGAAGCGCTCCAAGTTCGCCGCCCTGAACCTGCGCGACGGCGACAGCCTCCACAGCATCCTGCCCCTGGACGTAACCTCCGACGTGCTGCTGATTTCCGAAAGCGGCATGTGCATCCGCTTCCATGCGGATCAGATTCCCGTCATGGGCCGCGTTTCCGGCGGCGTGAAGGGCATGAATCTTGACCTGGGCGACCGCATCCTTTGGGCGGGCCAGCCTGCGGCCACGGACCAATTGTTCCTCATCACCGAGCGGGGCTTTGCCAAGCGCGTGCCCTACATGGATTACGAGCCCCAAGCCCGTGGCGGCAAGGGCCTCAAGACCTTCTACTACAACAAGAGCGGCTCCAACGGCACCCGCATTGCCGGCGTCATGCTCATTACCGGTCCCGGCTGCACCCTGCGCATCCAGCAGAAGGCCAGCCCCTTCACCGACCTCCTGGCCGACGAGGTCATGCTGCAAACCAAGCAGGATCGCGGCATGCCCTACGTCATGGCCCTCATGGACGACGTGGTCACCAGCGTGCTGCTCCTGGCAGCCCCCGCCGCAGAGGACATCCCTCCGGTGGAAGGATAAAAAAATGAAAAAACACCACCCTGCCGCTTTGTTGCGACAGGGTGGTATTTTCACCTGGCATAAAACCAGCCATAGTACCATCCGTCCCCCAGGGGATAGAGGAAATACTCCTCTGGCCCCGGGTTGGAAATGTAATACGTTGGCGGCAGCGGGCCTTTTTTCCAGATAACGGCCTCGGTGCCATGCTCCGTATAAAAGGCAATGTAGTCCTCTTTCACGGAAATCACAGTCAGCGGCGCGCCATACAGGGCCGTCAGATGGGTCAGGATTTCCTCGCCATTCTCCACAGGAATGTCTTTCTGATCCCCCAAACGGCGGATTTTCGTGGCATGGCCTTCCTTCCAGATGACAGCGTATATATTATGGTCTCGTTCCTGGTCAGGCCAGACAGCGAAGTCCTCCAGCAGCATTTCAGCCAGCGGGGCGAAATGTGCCAGGCCCTTTTGCTGAAATTCCTGCGCATATTCCTTTTCGTAACGGAAGGGGAGGCATGCATGCAAAAACAGCGCCGCGCACACCGCCACAATCAACCACAGCATCCAGCGTTTTTTCATTGGATCACCTCCGGCGGCAAATACTGCCAGCAGCGTTCGTCCTCAATGGTGAGGTCCATCTCGTAGGAAGGATCAACCGTCTTGTGGACGATTTCGTGAATCAGCTCCATGGGGGCGGTCTCGAATGTATAGTCGGCAAACTCGGGATGCTCCGTGCGAACCTGATTCAGCGTGTCCAGTACGTGCGGGAAAAACGCCTCATACTGCGGGGTTGTATAGTGTAACTCCCCCCAGGTGTCTAACCAGGGTTCCTCAGCCTTTTTCATGGCGTCCCACATAAAGTCAACAAACGCCCGTATCCGCGGGTATTCCTCATAATTGCGCCGGGCCGGACGAACAATAGGCACGCGCTCGTCCGGGGAGGAAAGAAAGTCATAGATTTCACCCAGTTCCAGGTCGCTGCCGGTCATATGATTATAGTAACAAACCCTGGCATACAGGAACATCTCCGCATGCGCCTGGGCGGTGTAAGGCAGGTAATATTCCCGGGGATCCAGGTTAAAGGCGGTATTCTGCCGCAAATATCGCTCTGCCCAGCGTTTTTCCTCTACTTCACGGGTGGCCGTCTCCCGCTTCATGGCTATCAGCTGGATGCACAAAAGAATGCAGCCCAGCGCCAGCGCAGCCAGGGCAATGTGCATTGTCACTTTGCTTTTCTTTTGATTCACAGGTTTCTCTCCTTTCGGCGACAGTGGCCGTTTCCAGCATAAACCATTTTCTCCCTCCTGTCAAAACCGCCGGAAGGAGATTGGCCCCGGCACACAGAATACACTCACCAACAGTTTACTTGCACGGAGGTTTCCCGATGAAACGCACCGAAAGAGCTCTGATTACCCTGTTCCTGCTGCTGAGCATGGCCTTTCTTTCTTCCATTTTCGCGGTGCAGGGCTCGCTGCTCACGTCCATGATCGACCATTTCCATCTGGACTACAGCCGTCAGGGCCTGGCCAACACGGTGGCCTCCGCAGGCGGCATCATCGCCCTGGTGGGGGCCTTTGCGCTGCAGGGCCGCTGGAAGAAGCGCACGCTGCTCAAAGCCTCCATTTTCCTGTGCAGCGCAGGGCTTGCGCTGATGTGGATCGCCCCCGGGTACGGCCTGTACGTGGCCGCCTGGTTTGTGACCGGCTTCGGCCTGGGCCTGATGGACACGCTGCTTTCCGCCTGCATGGCCGACCTCTACACCGGCAAAACCGCCGTCACCATGATGTGCATCCTTCACACTTCCAACGGCCTGGCCAGCGTGCTGTCCCCCATGGGCTACGCCGGGCTGCTCAGCGCCGGGGTGCCCTGGAAGCAGGTGTATCTGATTGTTGCCGGGGCCGGGCTTGGCATTTTGCTGGTGGCGCTGGTGGTACGCATCTTGTGCAAAATCATTGACCGGGAGGAACCCGCTGCTCAGGCCGTGAGCCTGCGCCGCATCCTGCCCACCCTGCGGGACGGCCGCCTTCTGTGGTTGACCGCGTCCATTTTCTTCCACGGCATTTTCCTCTCCGGCCTGAACACCTGGATCAACCGCTACGCCGACACTTTGGGCGATGCCATCGCCCTGCCTGCCCAGTCCTGCGTATTTATAGGGCTGATGCTCTCCCGGCTTATGATGCCCTTCCTGCCCATCAAAACGGAAAAATACGTGGTCAGCGCCGGGTTCCTGGGCTGCGGTTTCCTGCTGATCGGCCTGCTTTTCCCCGGCGGATGGCTGCTGCGCGTGATGCTGGCCCTGTCCAGCCTGATGTTCGGCGCGCTGATCCCCTGCGTCATCACCCTGGCCTGCGGCAGGCAGCCCAGCAACACCCTGCTGGCCACCACCGGCATCATGCTGGCCCTGTACCTGGGGCAGGGCGTGTCGTCCCCCATGATTGCGGGGCTGGAGGCGCTGCTGGGCCTCAAGGCAGGCATGCTGCTGTGTGCCCTGTGCATGGCCCTGTGCAGCCTGTGCTGCCTCATTGACCGTAAAGGCATCCGCCAGGATTGATCCTGCCGGTTATGTTATTCTGTTCCCATCCCGACCTCAAAAAAGGAGATATTCACATGAAAAAGATCCGTCTGGGAATCCTTGGCGCGGGCCGCATCGTTGCCCGGGTCATGAAGGACATGCACCTTGCGCAGAACGTTGAAATCACGGCCATCGCCGCCAGGGACCTCATCCGGGCCCAGGAGGCCGCGCGGCAATACCACATCCCCCACGCCTACGGCAGCTATCTGGAGCTGGCCCAGAGCCCGGAGGTGGATCTGGTCTACATCACCACGCCCCACCCCTTCCACATGGAGCAATCCATCCTGATGATGGAAAACGGCAAGCACGTCATTTGCGAAAAGCCCATGACCATCAGCCACCACCAGACCCAGCGGATGATGGACTGCGCCCGGAAAAACAACGTTTTTCTGATGGAAGCCATGTGGACCCGCTTCCTGCCCTCCGTCCGGGAGCAGATGCGGCTGATCCGGGAAGGGGCCATTGGCGAAGTCAGAAACGTGTTTGCCCAGTTTAGCTGGTCCGCCCTGGACTACGATCCGGAGGACCGGGTGTTCAACCCTGCACTGGCCGGCGGCGCGCTGCTGGACCTGGGCGTATATCCGCTAATGATGTGCATGCACATTCTGGGCAGTGACCCGGAGAAGGTGCAAAGCATGTGCCGCATTTCCCGGGAAGGGGTGGACATGCACACCAGCGTGCAGATGCAGTACCCCAACGGAACCATTGCCCAGTTCTTCTGCGGCATGGATGCAGAAAGCAACGATTCCATGCAGATTTTCGGCAGCAAGGGATATATTTCCATGCCCCTTCACTGGCAGCCCAAGTGCTTTACCCTATGCCCCATGGGCCAGGACGAAAAGCATTTCACCTTCGACGATCCCGGCGAGCCCTATCACTACGAATTTGACCACGCCGCAGAGTGCATCCTGCAGGGGCTGACCGAATCTCCCATCGTGCCGCTTGAGGAATCCCTTGCCGCCAGCCGGATCTGCACCGCTATCCGGCATGAGCACGGCATTGTGTATCCCGGCGAGCCCGAAGCCTGACCCTGGGGAGGCGCCCATGAAAAAGCTTCTGATTACAGGCTTTGATCCCTTTGACGGCGAGACCGTGAACACTTCCTGGGAGGCGGTCAAATTACTGGCGGACGAAATCGGCCCTTATCGGCTGACCAAGCTGCAGCTGCCCACGGTGTTTGGCAAGGCGGCCGACCTTTTGCTGGACGCCGCCAAGTCTCTCCAGCCCGACGCCATCCTCTGCCTGGGCCAGGCAGGCGGACGGAAGGGCATTACGCCGGAGGTGGTCGGCATCAACCTGCGCGAGGCCCGCATCCCGGACAACCAGGGCAACCAGCCCCAAAACGTGCCGGTGGTGGAAGGCGGCCCGGCGGCCTACTTTGCCACTTTGCCTGTGCGGGCCATGGTATCCGCCATGGAAGCGGCCCAGATCCCCTGCGGCCTTTCCTACAGCGCGGGCGCCTTCGTCTGCAACGACGTGCTCTACTCCGCGCTGCATCATTTTCAAGGCACGTCCACCCAGGTGGGCTTCGTCCACGTGCCCTTCCTGCCGGAGCAGGTGGGGGACGGCGTGCCCAGCATGACCCTTCAGGACATCGTCCGGGGGCTGATGCTGGCCATCCATGCCATGTAAAAAGTGCATAGCAAAAGCCGCAAACCGTATGGTCTGCGGCTTTTTTCGTGAACGCGGCTTTATTTTTTGGGTACGCGTACAACCTGGATCCTTGTCATGAAGAACGCCTGAAACGCAATGGTCGTATTCTCTGGCACCTCAATCTGCGGCATACGATGGCAGCGGGCGAAGGCTCTGGTGCCGATGCTGCGAAGGCGGCTGGGCAAATGAATACGTTCCAGATTTATGCAGCTTTCAAATGCATGCGGCCCGATTGTCTCCACGCTCTCAGGCAGGAAGACCTCCCGGACGAACGCAAACCCTTCCGGTTCTTCATGAGTGCCCACTGCTGCCTCGGAGGTATCCATTCCATCCCAGGAGCACATCGGCGGCGGCCCACCGTAGCCCAAAACGGTAACGGGCCTGGTGAAGGCGCCCTCGCCAATGCTTACCACGCCGTCCGGCACGTGAATAACTGCCTGATTGCCATGATATTTCACCAGTTCGCCGTTGACGATCTCAAAATCGTTCTGCGTCACATTCGAAAGCACATCATGCCCTCCTTTGCAAAAGAAAACGGACTGAAAACCTGCGTCCAAAGTTCAGTCCGTTGATGGCACGCCCGGCGGGAGTCGAACCCACGGCCTGTCGCTTAGGAGCAATCCCGAACACCCAATTCAACCCGTATCGCGATGCTTTGCCCATTCTCAGAAACACTTAAAACGCAAGGAATCCAGATCCATTCCGTGATTTTCGGTGTCTTTCTGATCTGCTCGATTTCACCGAAAATTTCGCTATCCTGTTAGCAGGATGTTAGCAGATTGTGGATGGGAAAATGAGCAGCCAACCGCTCTCGGTGGGTATCAAAACGCGTAAACAATCACATGCTTGACTCTCCAATCATACAACAAAACAAAGTGAATATCAACCTGCGTCCCATTGAAACCGGGGCGCATGGATCTGCGGCATGCTTCCTTTACACATGACTGGAATGTATGCCGCGCCATTTTTTCTACAGAGGTGAAATGCATTGAGTAAACTGAAAAGTAGTGCCAAGAATATTCAACTGACTCCCGTTGATGATCTTTTTTCTTCGGAAGAAATCCGTACCGACGCCAACCGTGAGCGTGTGATAGAGCTGCCGCTTGAGGAGCTGCATCCTTTCCGGAATCATCCGTTCAGGGTGGTAGACGATGACAAGATGATGGATACAGCGCAGAGCATTCAGGAGCATGGCGTACTGGTGCCTGCGATCGTGCGGCAGCGGGAGGAAGGCGGCTATGAGATCGTCTCCGGGCACAGGCGGCATCATGCTTGTCAGATCGCCGGACTTGACACCATGCCTGCTATTATCAGGGAATTGGATGATGATGCAGCTACGATCATCATGGTGGATTCGAATTTGCAAAGGGAAACGCTGCTGCCTAGCGAACGGGCGTGGGCGTATCGTATGAAGCTGGAGGCGATTCGCAGAAAGGCAGGTCGGCCATCCAGTGAAAATCGTGACCAACTTGGTCACAATTTCTCCGGCAAACGGAGTGTTGATATTCTGGCTGAAAATGCACCGGATAGCCGCAACCAAATCCAGCGTTTCATCCGTCTGACCGAACTCATCCAGCCCCTGATGGACATGGTGGATGAGCGCAAGATTGCCTTTAATCCTGCAGTGGAGTTGTCGTATCTGAAACAGGAGGAACAGCTCGAATTACTGGATGCGATGGAAGGCGAACAGGCTACCCCTTCCCTCTCTCAGGCGCAGCGGTTGAAAAAGTTCAGCCAGGAAGGGCGTCTCTCCATCGATGTGATGCGTGCCATCATGTCTGAGGAGAAGAAAAGCGATCTCGACCGCATCACCCTGACGGGCGACAAGGTGAACCGATACTTCCCTGAATCCTATACGCCACAACAAAAGGAGCAGGTCATCCTGAAGCTGCTGGCAGGTTGGTACCGGCGGTTGCAGCAGGCGCAGGAACGGTAGCGGCAACGCTGAAATGCCTATCCCAGCGTAGTTTTTACCTATGTTGGAAAATCCAATATAGGTAAATCCAATATTGGAAAAGCCTGTGTTGGATTTTCCTGCGTAGGATAAACCTGTGCAGGAAAATCCAATGCAATTAAATACTTATATATAAAATACTAAATTAATAAAATACTTACGTATCAATAACGCATGCCAGCAAATACATCATATCAATCAATCTATCCATCAATCTAACAGTAGTCTGTATATACAGGGGGAGGTAGAATCGTATTAGGCAATGAGTCAATAAGCGTCACCGCCATGCTGAACAATGTTGTTTGGTGCTGAACAATATTGTTTTGTATTGTTCAGCACCGTACTGTATTGTTCATTTTAGTTCTTGATTTTGTTCAGTTTATCCGCTATACTAAACGCAGGAGCTTGGGGAGGTGCTGATATGGCGAAGATGATGACGATTCACGAAGCTGCTGAAAAATGGGGTATTTCCAACTCAAGATTGGCCCGTCTGTGCCGTGAAGGCAGAATTGTGGGCGCAGAAAAAGTCAAAAAAAGCTGGATGATCCCTGCCAACGCAGAATATCCAGCTGATGGTCGGGTCAAGGCCAGTCGCCATACCGCCAGAAAGACGCAGCTTCTGCCTCTGCCCATCGGCATCTCCGACTATCGCAAAGCATCCGCCGAATATTACTACATCGACAAGACGCTGATGATCCGCGACTTTCTGGATGAGGTGCCCATGGTGTCCCTGTTTACCCGTCCCCGCCGTTTCGGCAAGACGCTGAACATGGATATGCTGCGGACATACTTCGAGAAAACTGGCGAGGACACTTCCCGGTATTTTGCCAACAGGAAAATCTGGGCCTGTGGTGAAACCTATCGTGCGCATCAGGGCAAGTACCCTGTGATCTTCCTGTCCTTCAAGGACGTCAAATGCAGAACCTGGGCGGAAACCTACGACCTGATCGCCATGCTGATCAGCATGGAGTACAAGCGCCACAGCGAGCTTGCCACCGCCAAGAACCCCGATCTCGATTTCTATCAGAAAATCACACAGGACAAGGCTGACAGCAACGACTTCATGCTTTCGCTGATGATGCTCTCCAAGATGCTGCACGACCACCACGGCATCGAGCCCATGGTGATCATCGACGAATACGATACTCCGATCCAGCAGGGGCATTCCTGCGGCTTCTACGACGATGTGGTGCTCTTCATCCGCAACCTGTTCTCCGGCGCTTTCAAAGACAACAAGCACCTGAAATACGGCTTCCTGACCGGCATCCTCCGTGTTGCCAAGGAGAGCATCTTCAGCGGCTTGAACAACCTGAAGATCAACTCCATTCTCGACAACCGGTACAGCGAATACTTCGGCTTTACGCCTGACGAAGTACGCGAAATGGCAGCCTACTACGGTGCGCCGGACAAATACGATGAACTCTGCGCCTGGTATGACGGTTATCGTTTTGGCGATGCTGAGATCTTCAATCCCTGGTCGGTGATCAACTACTTCAGCAACGAGTGCAAACCCGGTTGTTATTGGCTTTCCACCGGCAGCAACGACATCATCGGTGAGATGCTCACCCACGCAGATGAGGTAACTTACCATCGTCTGCATTCCCTGCTACAAGGAGGGGCATTCAACACAGCGGTGGATACCAGCGTGATCTATCCGCAGATCCAGAAAAACCCGTCCTCTGTGTACAGTTTCCTGTTGGTTGCGGGCTATCTGAAGGCCGAGGAAACCGGCATCACCCCTGCCGGCGATCTGATGTGCAAAGTTTCGCTGCCCAACAAGGAGATCTCTTTTGTGTACAACAAGGAGATCCTGTCCAAACTGGAGCACATCGTTCCCCA
>JAGBDE010000040.1 GCA_017937655.1 Clostridia bacterium
CAGGCGTTCCGGGCGTCCATCATGCTGCCTGCGCTGGCGTCCGCCCACAGGCCGATCATCAGCGGGCCCGGCTGCTGCTTGTTTTCCACCAGAAGCAGCGCCTGCAGCCGCCCCGGCGACAGGCTGCAGCCTTCGGGCAAATCGGCGGTCAACGTGGCCTCGCCCCGGGGGTCGCAGATGGCGCCGCCAAGAGGCAGATCTGCCCCGGAACCATCGTGCCAGTAGGCCTGAAACCCCTCCTGCCCTACGCCCCGCACCCGGATCTGCACAGAAACATACCGGCCCTGGCGGTGCAGCCGCGCAAAGCCGCTGGCCCCGGCGCGCATGGGCCGGAGCATCAGCACTTTATGGGAAATATCCTTCATGGCAAGCCCTCCTTGGGGCAGCATATGCCCGCACTTGCCCCCCTTATGCCGCATAGTCTGTTAGCAGCGCGGAAACCTTTCTGCGCACTGCCCTACAGGAGGAATGCCACATGTATCATTCCGGACGTTTTCCCTTCCGGCCGCCGGAGGAGGGCGCGGCGCTGCGCATCGGCCCCCTGGAGCCCGGCCAGCCGGACGATGAGTTTCACCTGTATATCGACCCCGGCGAAACGGAGCGGGTTCTGCGGATTTCCCAGCCGGTGGAGGACGCGCCTTTTGTGCTGGTCATCCGGCTGGTGCTGGAAAGCGTGGCCCCGGGGCGGGACGTGCTCACCTCGCTGCGCCTGACCGAGGAACTGTCCCCGGAGGAGGAGCAGACCCTGGGCTACCGGCTGGTGGTATCGCCGGCCCATATGGAGGACGGCCCCCAGCCCGTGGAGCTGCCGCCCATCCGCTTTCTTTTGCACCGGCAGCCCGCCCCTGTCCCCCGGCACCTGATTTTGCGCATCACCGCCAAATACTTTTCCCCGGACGATCTGCCCGGCTGACTTTCCCAGGGAACTGCCCCGCGCGGTTCCCTGCTTCCCATTTTGGCCGCGGTTTGCTATAATAGGAGCATCATCCGATGGGAGGCGCATTCCATGGCCATCAAATATTCCCTTCCCTCCAATATCGACCCCGCCCGGCTGCCCCGGCACATTGCCATCATCATGGACGGCAACGGCCGCTGGGCCAAGCAGCACAAAATGCTGGTGGCCATGGGCCACCGGGCCGGCACGGAAAATCTCAGGGAGATTATCCGCAACTGCAGCGACATCGGCATTGAGGCCCTTTCGCTTTACGCTTTTTCCACCGAGAACTGGAACCGCTCCAAAACCGAGGTGGACGCTTTGATGCAGCTGATCCTGGACTTTTTTGCCAGCGAGATTGACGAGCTGATCCAGAACCGGGTTCGCATCACCATCCTGGGCGACAAAGCCGGTCTGCCCGCGCCCCAGCGGGAGGCCCTCACCCAGGCTGAGGATCGCACCCGCCACCTGGACGGCCTCCGGCTGAACATCGCCGTCAACTATGGCGGACGCGCCGAGCTTGTCCGCGCCGCCCAGGCCCTGGCCCGGGACGCCGCTGAGGGGCGCATCGCCCCGGAGGACATCGACGCCGCGGCCTTTGAAAACGAGCTCTACACCGCCGGCATCCCGGACGTGGATCTGATGATCCGCACCAGCGGCGAAATGCGCCTGAGCAATTTCCTTTTGTGGCAATGCTCCTACGCGGAGTTCATGTTCCCGGAAACCCTGTGGCCGGATTTCCATGTGGCGGATCTGCATGAGTGCATCTACCGGTTCCAGAACCGGGAGCGGCGGTTTGGGGGAAGATGACCTCCATTTCATAAACAGAAAACCAGCTTCTCACACCCAACCTGGGTAGAAGCTGGTTTTTCTTTTGCTTCTTTTCTTTTTTACTAAAAAAGAAAAGAAGAGCTGGTTTTTCTTTGGTACTTTCTTTTTCCCGGAAAAAGAAAGTACGACTTTTTCTTTTGGTATCTTTTCTTTTTCTTAGAAAAAGAAAAGTACACTCCCCGTTTACTCCTCGTCCGGCCAGGCGAGGGGGTATTCCTCCAGGGCGTACTGGAGGTTCTTGCCGTTGTTCTTCATCACGCTGATGACGGTCTCGCACTTGGTCTGGTCGTCGTAGGGGGTGGGGATGAAGTCGTTGCGGTCGGTGCGGCTGGAAATGCGGATGGGGATGATCTTGATGGCGTCGTTGGTCACCGCGCCGTCCTTGACCCGCATGCGGATCTGGAAAATGAAGCTGGACATATCGTCCGGATTGGAGTTGCCGGCAAAGCTGAAATTGCCCAGGGAGTAGCAGATATACTTGCCGTTGTAGAACTCAATGGGGTTGATGCGGTGGCTGTGGTGGCCGATGACCAGATCCGCGCCAAAGTCAACGGCGGAGCGGCCCAGGGCGATCTGGGTCTCCGTGGGGGCGTAGTCCTTTTCGTTGCCCCAGTGGAAGCTGACGATGACGATATCGCAGCCCTGGGCCCGCAAGTCGCCGATGTCCACCGGCAGGCGGGCCAGGACGTCCTCCTTGCGGTCCCGCCAGCCCTGGTAGGCCAGAGAACCGATCTTCACGCCCTTCAGGATCATGGTGCAGGGTTCGCCCTCGCTGGCGTAAGTAACGCCTACGGCCAGCAGGTTTTCCTTGGTGTCCTTCAGGCCCTGCTCGCCCATGTCGTCGGCGTGGTTGTTTTCATAGCTGACGGTCTCGATGCCGGCGGCGGGCAGGATCTCCGCAAAAGAGGGATCGGCCCGGAACAGAAACTGGTAGTCCCGCTTGCGGTTGTTGGGCTTGGCGGTGGTCAGGGTGCCCTCGAAATTGACCATGGTCAGGTCGTCCGCAAAGAAGATGTCCTTCACGTTGCGGAAGGGGAAATGGATGTCCCCGTCCTGCTTTTTCAGCTCGTCGTTGAAGATGGACTTGGACTTGCGGGGGTCGCTGCCGATGGTCACGTCGCCGGTGAAGGACATGGTCAGCAGGATGGAGCCATCCGGCTCGTAGACGGGCAGGGCGGGGTCGGGGGTGGCCTCCGGCTCCGGGGTGATGTCTGCCAGGCCGTCGCCGTCCGCGTCGGGAATGGCATCGTCCCCGGTGATGGGCACGCCGTTCTCGTCGTAGAAAACGATGGTCACTTCCTGGTCGTCATACTCCGCAAAAGCGGCGGCGGCAAAGAAGATGCAAAGAATTGCCAGAAGGAAAATCAGCCAATGCTTTTTCATACGCGTCCTCCGAAAAAGTTTGGTTACAGGGTGCTGAGGAACCGGCGGATGCGGTCCAGGGCCTGGTTGAGTTTGTCCAGGGCGGTGGCGTAGCAGCAGCGGATGTGCCCCTCGCCGGATGCGCCGAAGGCGGTGCCGGGTACGCAGACCACGCTTTCCGCCTTGAGCAGGCGGGTGCAGAACTCGTCGCTGGTAAGGCCCGTCTTGGCGATGCTGGGAAACACGTAGAACGCGCCCAGGGGCTCGAAGCAGTCAAGGCCCATCTCCCGGAAGGAGGAAACCATCAGCCGGCGGCGGCGGTCGTAGCTTTCCCGCATCAGGCGCACGTCGGCCATGCCGTCCTCCCGGCCACGGCGCAGGGCCTCCAGCGCGGCCACCTGGCCCTGCCTGGGCGCGCACATGATGGTGTACTGGTGAATCTTGTACATGATGCCGGTGAAATAGGCCGGGGCGCACAGGAAGCCCATGCGCCAGCCCGTCATGGCAAAGGCCTTGGAAAAGCCGTTGATGACGATGGTCCTCTCCTGCATGCCGGGCAAGGTGGCAATGCTGGTGTGGCCCTCCGGGGCGTAGGTCAGCTCCGCGTAGATCTCGTCGCTGATCACCATCAGGTCATGGCGGCGGATAACGTCGGCCACCTTTTCCAGGTTTTCCCGGGTGAGGATAGCGCCGGTGGGGTTGTTGGGATAGGGCAGGATGATGGCCTTGGTCTTGTCCGTGATGCGCTTTTCCAGCTCGCTGGCTTCCAGCTGGAAGCCGTTGCCTGCGTGGGTGGGCACCGGGGCGGGCACGCCGCCGGTAAACACCACGCCGGGAGCGTAGCTGACGTAGCTGGGCTCGGGGATGAGCACTTCCTCGCCGGGATTGACCAAAGCGCGGAGGGCCAGGTCGATGGCCTCGCTGGCGCCCACAGTGACCAGGATCTCGTCCTTGGGCTGATACCGCAGCTGAAAGCGATCCTCCATATACCGGGCGATCTCCTCGCGAAGCTCCATAAGGCCCAGGTTGCTGGTGTAGGCGGTCTCGCCGTCCAGCAGGCTGTTGATGGCCGCGTTGCGGATGTGGTAGGGCGTCACGAAGTCAGGCTCGCCCACGCCCAGGGAGATGGCCCCGGGGATGGTCTGGGCCACGTCGAAAAACTTGCGGATGCCGCTCTTGGGCACCGCAGCGACGGACTGGTTCACATAACGTTCGGGATCGAAACTCACGCCTGTACCACCAGCCTCTTGTCCTTGTTCTTGTCCTCAAAGACCACGCCGTCGCTCTTGTAGCGCTTCAACACAAAGTGGGTGGCGGTGCCGGTGACGGTTTCCAGGGTGCTGAGCTTGGTGGATACAAAATAGGCCAGTTCCTTCAGGGTGCGGGCTTCCACCAGCAGAAGCAGGTCGTAGGCGCCGCTCATCAGGTACACGGTCTTCACCTCGTCAAAGCGGTAGATGCGCTCTGCCACCGCGTCAAAGCCCTGGTCCCGCTGGGGGGTGACCCGAACCTCGATCATGGCCTCCACCCGCTCCCGGGCGGTCTTGTCCCAGTTGATCACCGGGGAATAACGCAGAATCACGCCGTCCTTTTCCATATTGGAAATGGTCTCGGCCACGGTTTCCAGGCTTTTGCCGGTCATGACCGCCAGCTTTTCCAAAGGCAGGCGGCAGTCCTCCTGCAGAATTGTCAGCAAATCCATTTGCAGTTGATCCATGGATCCATTCCTCCATTCAGGCAGGCTGAAACCTGCCCAAGATAGTATACATGAAGCCGGGCGGGGTTGGCAAGAAAAAACCTGGCCCAAACATCATCTGTGCAACATTCTTTTCTGTATACAGGAAAGAAAATGCAGGTTTGTTTCGTTTAAGTAATTGGTATATACTGGAAAAAAGGAGGCCCTTCTGATGATCAAACGCATTTTGGCAGCCCTGTGCTGCATTCTGCTTTGTTTTTCCGGTGCATCGGCGGATGCTCTTGCGGACGGAAAATTCCAGTACGAAGTCCTGCCAGACGGCACCGCCTGCATCACCAGCTACCTGGGGAACGATGTGGAGCTGACCATCCCCACGGTGCTGGACGGCTACCAAGTGAGCCAGATCGGCCCGTCTGCCCTGAGCAATCTGCCCAAGCTGGAAGCGGTGCGCATCCCTGAGGGGGTCACGTCCATCGGCGTGCATGCGTTCCTGGACTGTTTCTCCCTCAGGTCTGTGAAGCTGCCGGAGGGGCTGCAATCCATCGGCAGAGAAGCCTTTTGGGGCTGCGACAGCCTGCTGGAAGTTACCCTCCCCGAGGGGCTGACCAACCTGGGCTGGAACGCCTTCGCAAACTGCAAAAGCCTGCGCACCGTCCACCTGCCCGCCAGCCTGGAAACCGTTGATATCAACCCCTTTGTGGGGTGCTATGCCCTGACGGACATCGACGTTTCCGGCAAAAACCGCCGCTATGAAGTGGTGGATGGCCTGCTGTACGACCGGGAGGAAAAACGGCTTGTATGCTGCCCGGCGGGCCTTGGGCTGACGGAATGCACCGTGGCGGACGGCACGGAGATCATCGGCGTGGAGGCCTTTTACGGCATTGCTTCCCTGGAGAAGGTCACCCTGCCGGAAAGCCTGCGGGTGATTGAGGAAGGCGCCTTTTGGGGCTCCTGCCAGCTGGAATGGATCAATCTGCCCCGGGGACTGACGGAAATTGCCGACTCCGTCTTTGACCTCTCCGACGGCCTGTGCCTTTTTGTGGAGCCGGGCACTCTGGGCGCGGAATATGCCATGGAATGGAATATCGGCTGGGCTTTTCCGGAGCCGGAGACCCCGGCCCAGCAGTTCCTGTATGAGGTCTACGACCCGCTGACCTACGTTTCCCCCGACGACCAGGAGATCTATGAGTCCGGCGACTTTGCCTATGTGAAGTACAAAGGCGGCGCGCAGATCGTGGATATTTACTCCCGGCTGACCCATGTGGAGTTTCCCGAAACCATCGACGGCCTGCCGGTCATCTCCATCGGCGGCCAGGTCTTTATGTATCTTAACCACCCGGAGGAAATCTACATCGGCAAGCACATCACCCACATTGACAGCAATCCCTTTTTCCAGATGAACGCCAAGGTGACCATCGCCCCGGATCATCCCGTGCTGGAAGTGGAGGACGGCGTGCTCTATGACAAGGCGGAGAAGCGGATGGTGGGCGTCCTGGACGTCGGCGCTTTTGCCGACCCGGAGCACCTCAAGGTGCGGGAGGGAACGGAGATCATCGGCCGCCTTGCCACCAACGGCTACAATTTTGTACGGGTCACCCTGCCGGACAGCGTGACCCGCATCGAGGCCAACGCCTTCCTGTACAACGGCTCTCTGGAACACATCAACCTGCCGGAGGGGCTACGCTACATCGGCCCCGGGGCGTTTTACCACACCGGGCTGACCGGCGTCAAGATCCCCGCGGGGGTGGAGTTCATCCCCTATCAGGCGTTTGGATCGTGCTACTATCTGGAAAACCTGGACCTGGGCCAGGTGAAGATCATCGGCGAGAGCGCGTTTGGTGATTGCTGGGCCCTTTCGGAGCTCAGCATCCCGGACACGGTGACCCACATCCTGCCCTATGCGTTTTCCTGCTGCGGCACCATCGTGGACGACCATTTCGACGTGAAATTTGGCAGCGGATTGGAGGAAATTTGCCACGAAGCCTTCGCGGGCTGCGAGAGCCTGCCCTGGTTCACTTTGCCCGAGGGCGTGACCACCATCGGCGCGGAAGCCTTTGACGGCTGCTGGCTGGATCACGCCACTCTGCCCGCCAGCCTTCAATACATCGGCCCGGACGCCATCCCCCAGGAGGCCGTCCTGTTTGTGAAACCGGGCACCGCGGCGGAAACCTACGCCAAGGAGAACGGCAACCGCATCGAGTACCCGGAGCCGGAACCCATCACCAGCGGGGCGTATGAATACGTCCTTCTGGAGGACGGCACCGCCAAGATCGTCTATGAGGAAAACAACGTGCCCGACCTTGTCATCCCTGCGGAGCTGGACGGCCACCCGGTGAGCACCATCGGCTGGAATGCCATGGGTTACAGCTACTTTACCTCCGTCACCGTGCCGGAGGGAGTGACCACCATCGAGTCCCATTGCTTCCTTGGCTGTGAAAATCTGGAAACCATCACCCTGCCTTCCACGCTGACGGAGCTGGGCACCGGCGCCTTTGAGGGCTGCACCGCCCTGAAAAGCATCGTTATTCCCGAGGGCGTGACCCGCATCGGCAGCGATACTTTTGCCCGGTGCAAAAGCCTGGAAACCGTCCATCTGCCACAAACGGTGACCGCCATTTTGAACAACGCCTTCAGGTACTGCAAATCGCTGCGGGAGATCCACCTGCCGGAGGGGCTCAGCCACATCGGCAACCATGCCTTTGCGGAATGCGAAAGCCTGACCGCCCTGACCATCCCGGAAAGCGTCACTTACATTGGCAGATGCGCCTTTGACTATTGCCCCGTCACCCTGACCGTGGCCCCGGGCAGCCCCGCAGAAGAACTCCTCTCTGAATATCTCCACCCCGAACCCAACTGAAACCCACACCGGCTTCCCGCCTCCACCCAGGCCGAAGCTGGTTTTCTTTTGCTTCTTTATCTTTTGACGCAAAAGAAAAGAAGACCGGTTTTTCTTTGCTTCTTTCTTTTTCACTGAACAAAGAAAGAAGAGAGGTTTTTCTTTTGTATCTTTTTGGCTGAAAAAGAAAAGAAAACAACAAAAGGCTCGCCACATGTGCTATAATGCAAGATGAGTATTTTTGTGCGTTTATCCGGCGGAGATCATCCGCTGCTTTGGAATATCAGGAAAGGCAGGTGTGGGCCGTGCACCGTCGTCTTCAGTTGACCAGATCCATTGCGCTGCTTATGGTGGTGCTGCTGTTGCAGTGCCTGTTTTTTGTGGCAACCATTTCCTTTGGCTTCAGCGAGACCACCTTGCAGGAGGCCCAGGAGGGTCAGCTGGAAACCCTGGAGATCCAAACCTGGAAAATTGGCGAGATTTTTTCTGTGCTGTCCCTGCGGCTGCTTTACGGCATGTCCATCATCAGCATGCTGTCCGTGGGCATTGCGGTCACGGTCATTTTCCTGCATAAGCGCCTCAAGGGCGATGTGCTTTACAACATTCTGGATACAGCTTCCTTTGCCGGCCTGTGCAGCCTGGGCGCGGGCATGTGCCGCATCATGGAGGTATACACCACCGGCGTACTGCCCGGGGTGAGCCTGCTGCTTTGGGCCATCCTGTTCATGCCCACCTTCTGGGTCATGGGCCGCAACGGCTGGAAGGGCTCAAAGCTCAGCTTTATCTACCGGATGTGGATGTTCTTCAATGCGCTGCTGGGCCTGATCAGCATTGCGCTGCCCCACGACGGCGTGCAGCGGCTGGGCCACCTGAGCTGCTTCCTGCTTTTGTTCACCTTCAACCTGAGCTCCTCCGTGAAGGACGTCATCCTGCTGGTGAAGAAGGGCCGCCGGGCGCTGTTTGCCTTCATCACCCTGAGCAAAATGGCCCTGGTGTGCGTCAGCGGCCTGGGGATGATCGCCTGGTTTACCCAGCTTAACGATTTCATCAATTTCCTGATGCAGGCGGGCCTTCTCATGAGCGCCCTGTGCCTGTGCATGCATACCCTGTGGAACAGCCTGCGCACCTCCATTCTGTACCACAACTACGATGTGCTGCGCCAGCGGGAGGAAGAAAACCGCCTGGTGGCCCAGTACTCCGCCCGCTACCTGATCCGCTACGAGCACGCCTCCAAAAAAATGATCTGCCGGGACGATACCAGCCAGCTGCTGGGCCTGCCCCAGGTGATGGAAAACATGCCGGATTCCTTCCCCATGGAGAACATCGCCCTGAAAACCCAGCTGAACCTGCGCCAGCTGTGGCAGAACGTGCTGGCCGGGGAGGAAAACGGCAGCGCGGCGGTGTGCTACCAGCAGCCCGTTACCGGGGAGACCCTGTGGCTGCGGGTGGACTTTATTACCGCCTTCCACCCGGACGGCGCGCCGGATTACACCGTGTTCACCTTCTGCCAGCTTAAGGGCGTGAAGAACCGCGAGGAAGCTTACAACGCCCGGCAGCAGGAAAACGCCCGCCTGGCCCGTGAGGGCGCGGTGGTCTACGAGGTGGATCTGACGGAAAACCGGTTCCTCAGCGTAAAGGGCACGCCCCTCTACGGCATGCCGGATCTGCCCGTCAGCGGCATGGGCGAGTTTGCGGACTACCTGGAAGAGTACATGCTGCCCAAGGACGAAGTGGCCGGCCTGCGCCAGCTTTTGCAGCAGGAATGGCTTTTGCAGCAGTACGAGGGCGAAAACAGCAGCCACACGCTGGAGTTCCGCCGCAACACCATGGGCGCTCTCCATTGGACCCGGCTGGACATCCACCTGCTCACCGAGCCTTACTCGGACAACGTGCGGGCCTTCCTCATCTTTGAGGATGTGGAGGAGGAGCGCAAGCTGCGCGAAATGGGCGAAATGCGCGGTCACAGCGACGAGCTGACCGGCCTGATGGGCCGCAACGCCTTCACGGACAGCTTCACCCGGCTTTTGGAAACCTCCGGCGAAAACGACGTGCACGTTTTGTACATGATCGACCTGGACGGCTTCAAGTACGTGAACGATACCTACGGCCACGCCTTTGGCGACAAGGTGCTCAAGGAAGTGGCGGACGCCCTCCGGGCCCTGTTCCGCTCCGACGATATGATCTGCCGCTACGGCGGCGACGAGTTTGTGCTGTGCATGAAGCATGTGCAGGACGACCCGAACTTCATCCTGCAGCGGGGCAGGAAGATCTGCGAGGTGCTTTCCCGCCAGTTCAGCGACGAGGTGGTCATGGGCGCCAGCGTGGGCGCATCCATCTACCCCCGCCATTCCAAGGATTTTGATACCCTGTTCCGCCGGGCCGATCAGGCCCTCTACCGGGCCAAGAACACCGGCCGCAACTGCTGCGTCCTCTACGATGAAACCCTCACCCAGGGCGACCGCATCGTCATGACCGCCCAGGACGAGCCCCAGCCCCCGGAGGACAACCGCAAACAGCTGCTGCTCCTGGAGGGTGGCAAGGTGGAGCGGGAGATCTTCCAGGCGGAATACGGCCTGCTGGAAGCCTCCACGGTGGAGGAAGCCAAGAGCCTGATTTTGCAAAACCCCCGCTGCCTGGCCGCGGTGGTGGATATGATGAACCCCGCCTTTGACGCCATGGAGCTGATCCGCTGGATCAAGAGCGACGAAAGCGACCAGCGGGTGCAGGTGCTGGCGCTGGGCGGCTGGGAGGACGACGGCGAGGAAAAGGCCGCTCGGGCCATCCAGTTGGGCGCAGACGACGTGCTGGCTTTGCCCACCACCCCCTCCCTTTTGCAGCTGAGAATCAACAACCTGATGGTTCGCGGCGAATCCCAGCGGCTCCGCAGCCAGAACCAGACTTTGCTTCTGCAGCAGGCCAGCAAGGCCCGCCACCAGAAGCAGCTCCAATACCTGGCCGACCACGACGCCGTCACCCAAATTTTCAACAAGGGCGCTTTCTTCCGCCGTACCCGCAGCCTCCTGGACGAAAACCCGGAGATCCCCTATGCCATCGTGTGCTTTGACATCGTTCGGTTCCGGGCCGTCAACGATATCTTCGGCTATGAGGCCGGAGACCGGCTGCTGAGGCACATCGCCGGGCAGCTGCAAACCATCGTGGGCACCCGGGGCATCTGCGCCCGCATCGCCACGGATATGTTCGCCATGTGCGTCCCGGACGAGGACGGCCAGGTGCTGGAAATGCTCACCCAGCTGTCCGCCAGCGTCAGGGAGTACAATTTCCGCTTTGTGATCCAGCTGTGCTATGGCATCTACCCGGTGAAGGACCGCACCCTCAGCGTGAACCAGATGCTGGACCGCGCCTCCATGGCGGAGCGTTCCGTCAAGGGCAGCTACGTGCGCAACGTGGCCTATTATGACGATTCCATGTCCCTTCGCCTGCAAGAGGAACAGCGCATGCTCAGCGATATGGAGCAGGGCCTGCAAAACGGCGAGTTCCAGGTGTACTACCAGCCCAAGTGCCGCCTGGACACCGGCAAGGCGGTGGGCGCAGAGGCGCTGGTGCGGTGGAACCATCCCCAGCGGGGCCTGCTGATGCCCGGCGCTTTCGTGCCCATCTTTGAGAAGAACGGCTTCATCATGAAGCTGGACGAATACATCTGGGAGCAGGTGTGCATTTTCCTCAAAAAATGCCGGGACACCGATCCGGACTGCCTGCCCCACATCAGCGTGAACCTGAGCCGGGTGGACCTGTACAATCCCCAGCTGTGCGATACCCTGGAAACCCTCTGCCAGCGTTACGGCGTACCCAACGAGCAGATGGAGGTGGAGATCACCGAAAGCGCCTATGTGGACAACGCCCACCTGCTGCTGGATCTGGCGGAAAAGTTCCACGAGCGGGGCTTCAACGTGCAGATGGACGACTTCGGCAGCGGATATTCCTCCCTGAACATGCTTAACGAGATCCCCGTGGACGTGCTGAAGCTGGACATGCGCTTCCTGTATCGCTTCTCCCGGGAGGGCCGCAGCACTTCCATCCTGTCCAGCATCGTCAACATGACCCGTAACCTTCGCATCAGCGTTATCGCCGAGGGCGTGGAAACCGAGGAACAGGCCCGCTTCCTGGCGGGCATCGGCTGCAAGCAGGCCCAGGGCTACTACTACCATAAGCCCCTCACCGAGGACGATTTCCTTTCCCTGCTCCGCCAGGAGATGCGGGAAGTATCCACCGTCCACGACCTGGAAAGCGCGGAGCTGTACCTGGGCCAGCTGCTCACCCCGGCCATGCTGGTCAGCCGCCGGGAAACCGTGCTGGAGATGCTTTCCTGCAACGAATACTACTTCGGCATGATCCAGGTCACCGCGGACAATTTCAGCCGCTCCGACCGGGTGGTGAACCACTGGATCGGCGCGGGGGACGAAAAGACCCTGGCCGCCGCCATGGACGAGGCCCGGCAAACCGGCAAGCCAGCCTCCTGCTGCTATCTGCAAAAAGACCTGATCGGCGGATACCACCTGCTGGACTGCGTGGTGGAATACGTCTGCGACCAGGAGGACGGCGCTCTCTACGTCATGATTCTGACGGAACGGTATTGATTTTGTCACATAATCAGCCCTTTTCCCCAGGCGATTCTTGCCGAATGGGGCAGGGGTCAGGGCGGCATATATCGCCCCGGGGCAAAGCCTTGCCCTGCCTCAAATTCCTGTGAAGGCAACGTCTTTCTTCCCGGCAGCTTTTCCCGGCATGGGGCGGCTGCCGGGTTTTGTTTTAGTTTGGGATTGCCGCCCCGCCGACCGGTTTCGGCATTTTGCGTCACCCTTCGGCAATGCCTTGCCATTCCTCGCGTTTCTTCCCCCTTCTTTTGCCCTCTGCGCCATCCCTCGCCCCGGTACGCCATTTCTCCCCCGCAGCCCCTGCAGCTTTGTGTCTAAACCTGGACATTTCCTTCTACTTACCGCGAAAACCCCTATGCTGTCAGCTTTCGTGCTATACTTTCCAAAAAGCGGGAACGCCGTCGTATCCCGCGCAACATTAGCAGAAAGCAGGGATTTGACATGCAAGGATATCGGATTTTGCTGGTGGACGACCATCAACAGCTGCGCAAGACGCTCTCGGATTTTTTGACCCGGCAGGAGGGCATCGCCCGGGTGCGGGAGGCCGCCAACGGCGCCGACGCCCTGAAGCTGCTCCGGGAAGAGAGCTTTGATATACTGATCACAGACATCATCATGCCCCTGATGGACGGTTACACCCTTCTGGAGGAGCTGAGGCGCATGGGCGGCAATCCTCCCAAGGTGATTGTCATCTCGGCCCTGAACCGGGACGACTTCGTGACCCGGGCCATCGAGCTGGGCGCGTCCTTCTACATGGTCAAGCCCTTTGACATGCAGCATCTACTCAGCCGCATCCGGGATCTGACCGGCTCCCGCGCCCGCGCACCCCAGCCCGCCGCCGACCTCCGCCGCACCGTCTCCCTGGACGAGCGTCTGGGCAGCCTGTTTTTGACCATCGGCATCCCGGCCCACATCAAGGGCTACCAGTTCCTGCGCCAGGCGGTGAAGATGGTCATCCAGCAGCCGGACATCATCAACCGCATCACCAAGGAGCTCTATCCCGGCATCGCCAAGCATTTCTCCACCAGCGCCTCCAAGGTGGAGCGAGCCATCCGCCACGCCATTGAGGTTGCCTGGAACCGCGGCCGCATCGAGACCCTGAACACCGCCTTCGGCTGCAAGGTATGCACCCCCGAGGACAAGCCCACCAATGGGGAATTCATCGCCATGATTGCGGACAAGCTGGCGGTGGAGCAGAGGAGCGCGTGACTTCCTTTTCTTTTTGTGTCAAAAAGAAAAGGAAGCAAAAGAAAAACCGCAATTTGCTGGACGGTTGGTGGGGCGCGACCTCCCAATGATGTCCGGCCCCATGGAACAGGCCAACAAAAGCAGCATAAAAGAAAACCAGCTTCCCACCCACCCGCCGGACAGAAGCTGGTCTTCTTTTGCTTCTTTTCTTCTGACTCAGAAGAAAAGAAGAGCTGGTTTTTCTTTGCTTCTTTCTTTTTCACTGAAAAAGAAAGAAGACTTATATCCAATGATTGTACACCGCAATGGTGCCCACCAGGTTCAGGGCGAAGCCCAGGGTCATCAGCATGGTGGTGAGCAGGTGGAAGCCCTTTTCCCGGGGGTGGAACAGGAGCAGGCCGTAGAACACGTAGGGCAGCATGTCCACAATGTACCGGTTGCCGAACTGGTAGCCGCCCATGGTGCGGTGGCAGCAGATGATCAGCAGATGGGTAAGCAGCATCAGGGGCAGGGCGATGAGATCGAACAGGTGCTTGCGGCCTTTGTAGACCACGGCGTACATGAATGCCGCAAGGAAGCTGATGGTCATGGGGGCGATGAGCCAGAAGGCCATGCAGTCAAAGCCGGCAAATTGCAGGGCGCCGCCTTTGCTATTCAGGGTGGGCAGCCGGCAGATGTTGATCAAGTTGGGCAGCAGGTAGTGGAAGCTGAACTGGCCGTGCTCCGCCAGCTGAAATTCCGGCAGATAGTTGTGGCCGAATTCCAGGGGATTGCCGAAGCGGGCGTAGTTGAGGCCCATGTACACCGCCGCGATCACCGTGGGCGCGATGGCCCAGTACCAGCGCTTTTTGATCAGCCCAAGAGCGCCAAGGGGATTTTCCTGTTTTTTCCACTGGCGGATGATGAGCACGGCCAGCAGCGGCAGATAGATGACCACCATGGGCCGGCAGCCCACGGCGCAGGCCCAGAACGCCAGCGACAGCCCGCCCCGGCCACGGACGGCGTAGTACAGGGCCATCAGGCTCAGGCAGAAGCACATCACCTGTGCCAGATACCACACCCAGCCCTGGATGCTGATGAACAGGTACCCGTTGGCCAGGAACAGAAACAGCACGTATTTCTCCGCCCGCTCCAGGTCGCCCGAAAGGGCCCGGTACAGCTTCAGCGCGTAGATGACGCCCACCAAAGTGAAAAACAGGGACACCAGATGATCCGGCGTATTGGGGCCGAAGATGGCAGCAAAGGGCAGCATCACAAAGGACGGGAAGGGCGGGAAGCTGACGTAGTACTTGCCTTTATAAACGGCCAATTCCAGCCAGGTGTAGTTCATGTCCAGCTCCAGCCGTCCGTCCAGCCAGGCCAGGGCCTGGAGGGTATAGCTGCGGTAGGGGTTCTCACTGGTAGGCCAATGCCCCGTGAACGCCCAGACCACCGCCATGGCCAGCACCATGGCCGCCAGGGTGAAAAGATACTCCGGTGGGATGGAAATGCGCTTTTTGTCCGGCGCGGGCTTTGCTTTGGTTTCCACAGACTGTTCCATGTTTTCCCCGGCCGCTCCGGAAAGGAAGGGCCTTCTCCTTGAAAGACTGGTTTTATTATACAGGGTAAGCCCTTTTGTGGCAAGTGCATGGAAAAAGACCACCCCAACCAGATGTATGATGTAAAGGAAGGTTTTATCCTTCCAATACATCATGACTGTGGCTCATTTGTGGTGAATGGTAGCGGTTATGACGAAAGGAAAAACCTTCGGCATAACCGCTATTTTCATTGCGAAAGGAGCTGCACACATGAACAAGGAACACGAATCTGACCTGACCATCCCCTACGTGAAGGTAGGCGACTACTACTTGCCCAACATTGCCTTGCCCCCCGATGTCGGCGACATCGGCTTCTGGGGCCGTCGGCGCAAGGATTTCCTGCGGGAGCATCGTCCCATCACATTCAATCAGCTGGTACTGTCCGGCGAGCTGTTCAAGTACCTCTCCCTGTTCAATCAGGAGGCCACCGAACGACTGGAAAGCCTCATCCAAGCTATGAAGGTCGCCCAGGGTATCACGGAAGAACTCAAAAGCCGCGATCAAATGGCATGGGTCGGTGCCATGAACAATATCCGCGCCTGCGCCGAAGAAATCGTCTATGCAGAGCTGGTGTATGCGTGATGAAGGATCATCTGAAAACACTCAACACCTACTTCTGGAATGTGGGCAATGATATTGCTGACATCCGTCTGCTGGTAGAAGGTGCACTGGCACTGTTCGATGGTGATGCCGAGCCTCTTCATCGGCTGGGCATGAAGAATAACGAGAAAGTCGCTACCTCTGCCTTTGACACTATCGGTACAGCACTCTACGATCTGCGTGAAAAGATCGCAGCGATTCAGCAGAGCCATTTGTCTGAGACCATCCGTCAAAGCATGGATCGTACCGACGAATAATCACAACGACGCCCGTCAGAATCATTCTGTCGGGCTTTTTCTGTTTGTCAGGCATCGCTGTGCAGAATCTGTCGTATTCTGTCTTCTTATGCCGATAAAGTGGACACACCGCCATGGACAAGTTATAATACAAACGGATCAATCGGTTCTTTTCAAAAAATTTTGAAAAAAGTCTGATTCTCTGGAAAAAAACAGCCTTTCTCATGCCCATATATTATGAGGGGGCAAGAAAAAACTGATTGGAGGTGACAATATGTCCCTTGAACAAAAGATACCCGATAGTGTGATCGTGATACCGCGCACCCATCCGCTGAGCTGGATCATGATGTTCTATGCCCTGCCCAAGGAAATGTTCGAGAAGCTACCCGAATACCGGCAGCTGCCCCGAAATATGCGAGACATCCAGGTTTCAGAGAAATACATGCGCATGATCAACTGCGACGATTTCCTGATTATGATATGGAGTCTGTATGCTTGGACGGTATGGCATTGCCTGCGTGTCCCCGGTAAGAACGGCGAATACCGCCCCATCCCCGGTGCGTGGCAGCACTGCTCCGAGGATTTCCCTATCTGGCGGATGACCTATGAGATCGGGATGCACTTCAGGGAGGTCTTTGAGCATTACAGCAACTGGAAGGTGCAGCGGCTGTTCGACCTGAAGAAGGATGAAGAGATGCTCTGGCTGTCACTGCCCGACTTCTGCGCCATTGTCAAATCCATGACCCAATTCGTCATTGACGGCATGAACCTCCAGCCGTTCATTGACGAGGTGTGGTATCACCGCGCGGAGGAGGATTATGCTGGCGAAAACTACGCCTACCGGGACTTCATGCGGTCATGGACACACAGCCGGACAGCTACCTCCGTGTCGATCGAGGAGATCATCGAATCCGGTGCGCAGGTGGATGGACAGGTCCTCTTCGATCTGCCCGATCCACGCGCTGCCTTTGAGGAGCATGTTGTCTCCACAGTCAAGATCGACCAGTTTAGGGAGCGGCTGACCGAGAAGGATCGAATCATCCTGCAGATGCGCCATGACGACTACACCCTGCAAGAAATTGCCGATGCAGTTTGCTACAAGACCGCCAGCGCCGTCAAGAAGCGGATCGACAAGATCGCTGCGGAGTATAATGATTTTGTCTCCGCGAAGTACAGTGATTTTCTTGCCACCCACATCAAGTAACAACATCATACGCATATCAGCAGTCACGCTCGCCGTGGCTGCTTTTTGTATGCGGGAAAGGAGCAACATGAGCGATCAGATTTTCAATGATCTGCCGGACATCCTGGACGCCTCGCAGATCGCCTCTGTCCTGCGGCTCTCGCGGGCAGGAGCCTACAACCTGCTCAGCAGCGAGGATTTCCCCACGCTGCACATCGGCAGACGCAAGCTGGTCATGAAGAATGACCTGATCCAATGGCTGAGAAGTCACACCAACACGACACCAAAGCATTGAAAAAATGAAAGGAAACAAAACGATAATAGACGCCACGAGTGACACGATATCATTCCCACATTTCCGGAAAGAGAGCAAAACATGGAGAACAAAGCATTCAGCATCAGCCGAAAGATCGGCAATACCCTTTATCGGGCGAATTTCTACTATTCGCCCACGTGCACCGAGTCCTTCGAGGACAAAATCAGGCGACTGATTCGGCAGGAAGCGCTGGGCTTTTTCGGTGGATATGGTATAATGAATCCACCACAAGTGAGCCATCAGTCTGAAAGGAGCCAATATGGCTATCAAGCAGGCTGATCAGCGGATTACCGCTCTATACGAAAGACTCTCCCGCGATGACGATCTGGCTGGGGAGAGCAACTCCATTTCCAACCAAAAATCATTATTGCTCGGCTATGCTGAACAGCATGGCTTTTCCAACTGCGTCCATTACACCGATGACGGCTGGTCAGGCGGCAATTTCGACCGTCCGGCATGGAAGCAGCTGGTGGAAGACATCGAAGCAGGCAAAGTCGCTACCGTTTTGGTGAAGGACATGAGCCGAATCGGCCGCGACTATCTGCAAACGGGCTATTTCACCGAAGTGCTGTTCCGTCAGCATGAGGTACGGTTCATCGCCATTGCCAACAATGTGGACAGTGATAATCCCAACAGCAACGAGTTTACGCCGTTCATGAACATTATGAATGAGTGGTATCTCCGCGACCAGTCACGGAAAGTGAGAGCCGCTGTTCAACAGAAAGGCAGGTCAGGCAAGCCCATCACTACGAATGCGCCATATGGTTATCGGAAAGACCCTGCCGATCATAACCATTGGCTCATTGATGATGAGGCAGCTGCTGTGGTACGGCATATCTTCAAACTATCCATCGAAGGGCATGGGCCATATGAGATTGTGACCATCCTGATGCGTGAGCAAATCGAAACACCTGGCTACTATTTTTCCAAGCGCAGTGGCAATGCTGGGCAGGGCAATGTCCCACCTGAACACCGGTACGATTGGCATGGCGGCACTGTGCTGAGCATATTGGGCAAGCCGGAGTACATGGGGCACACGGTCAACTTCCGGACGTACAGACCTTCCTACAAAAGCAAGCGCGCCAAACGTAATGATCCGGACAAATGGATGGTCTTTGAAAACACCCACGAAGCAATTGTTGATGCGGATACATGGCGGCTGGCGCAGCATGAGAAGGGTACGAAAACACGCATTGATTCTGTTGGTCTCGCCAATCCCCTGACCGGCCTTGTATTCTGCGCTGACTGCGGGGAGTAAAAGTACAATTCGCGTCATCGCAAGGAAAAGAACAACGATGCAGCCGGACTGTCCTATGACACCTACAACTGCTCGACCTACTCCCTGACCCGCGTCCGGGAAACCAAGGTGTGCTCCAACCATCACATCAGTACACAGGCCATTCGCAGCTTGCTGCTGGATGGTATCCGCAGGCTCAGCGAATATGCTACAACAGACCCGGAAGGTTTTGAAAAAAGCATCCGGGTAGACACGAAAATCCAGCAGGAGGCTGCTGCCAGGGCGCTGAAAAATCAGCTTGCCAAAGCTCATAAACGCAGCACTGAACTGGACACACTGATCCAAAAACGATACGAATCTTACGCCCTGGGCAAGATCACCGAAAAACGGTTTGACACCATGCTGGCCGCCTATGAAGCGGAGCAGGCTGAGCTGGAACAAAGCATTGCAAAAGATCAGCAGGAGCTGGATGCTTTTGTGCAGGACGAAGAACGTATTGAGAAATTCCTTGCACTGACTCGGAAATATACCGACCTTTCCGAGCTGACCACGCCCATGATCAAGGACTTTTTTGAAAAAATCATTGTGCATGCACCAGACTACAGCAGCGGCCATCGTACCCAGCAGGTAGATATACGCTTTCGGTACCTTGGATTTGTCAGCATTCCCGACGATCTGGAGCCGCTTACTCACGAGGAGCAGGCGGAACAGGACAAGCTGGAAGCCAAGCGTGCAAAATACCGGGAAAAGTACTACCGCTGCAAGGAACTGAAAGCCCAACGAGAAGCAAAAGCAGCACAGGCTGATGAGGAAACCACAACCGAAACCGCATAACGCAAACGGCGACCCGCTCATACAGTGGGTCGCCGTTTCCATTTCAATGACAATCCAACATTTCAGTAGGAACCACTTATGAGCAGAAAAAAGAACAAGACCACCGTTGAACTGCAGGCAGCGGCAGATCATGTTGACCAGGAGATCGCAAGGCTGCAAGCTGAAAAGAAAGACCTGCGTAAGCAAATCAACGAGACTGCCCGCAAGGAGCGCAACGCCCACCTGTATTTCCGTGGCGGCGAGCTGACCCATCACCTTCAGGACAAGGCCGAGATTCTGACCGACGAGGATATCAAGCAATTCCTGACCTATGTGTTCAGCTTCAGCCGGACGCAAAAGCTGGTCAGTGATATGCTGGCGATCCGGTGCGGCGAGGCCGAAGGCTCCGTGGAGGAGTTGGTGTCTAACGCCATGTCCGGGTACGGAAGGGCACCTTTCCGTGGCAATGATGGTCAGACAAGCTGACCCCTCACTTTGTGAGGGCACAATTATACGTACGGTGCCCGTACATTGCGCTCGACCAGGGGCACTGCGTGCAGCCCGCGTCGAATGCGATTCCACACATTCGATGCATCAGGGAGGCAACCTCCCTGCGCCGATTTCATCGGCTACCCACCATCACAGCGCACCTGCGCTGACGAGAAAGAGCGTGACACCCCATACCCTGTCCCCATTTTTCAATATTCATCACCAGCCGTGGCCGGAATGAATCCGCCATGGCTGGTGCTTCTTATTACCTCGGGCAGAAGCTCTATTCCGAGTATGACCATGAATGGAAATACCCGCATAGCGATCCGAAGCGCGTACGATATACGGAAGTTATGTTGCCATCCAACGCCCCTCCGGCGTATGTCGACCGGCAGGCTTTATGGAACGCTGTGGATGCTGCTGAAAAGAGATGTAGTGCCCAGACTGCCCGCCGCTTCACCATTGCCCTGCCGAAGGAACTGACCTTTGAGCAGAATCTGGCTCTGATCCGTGACTATTGTACCAAGCAGTTCGTGGATAAAGGCATGGTCTGCGATCTGTACTACCACGACTCCGGCAACGGCAATCCCCATGTGCACCTGATGCTGACTATGCGCGCCATGGACGAGCAAGGGCGCTGGCTACCCAAGACAAGGACGGCCTATGTGCTGGATGAGAACGGCGAGCGTATCCGCGGAGCCAATGGCAGATGGCTCCGCGAACGCATCGACACCATTGATTGGAACGATCAGAAATACGCCGAGATCTGGCGGCACGAATGGGAGTTGGCACAGAATAACGCACTGGAAGCTGCCGGTCATGCTGAGCGCATCGACATGCGTTCCTATAAGCGCCAGGGCATCACCGATCTGGAACCACAGATTCACCTTGGCCCGGAATCGGCTGCGCTGGAGCGCAAAGGCATCCCCACTACGCGCGGTGAGCGTAACCGGGAGATCAGACGCGTGAATGCCATCATTGCCAGTTTACAGAAAACCTTTGCAACTTTGGCCGAGTGGCTGCAGGGTATTAAGAAGACGCTGACCCGGCACGAAACCATCTCCAATCCGGACGATTACAACCTTGGTGAAGTGCTTCTCAGCTATCTTGATCTCCGCAAAGCAGACCGGGAATTCTGGGCACACCGGGCGCAGACGAAAGCATCGTTGAAGGATTTGCAGGCTGTCAGCAATGCTGTCACCTTCCTGCGGGAAAAGGATATTACCACGGTGCATGAGCTTGGTGCCTATCTATCCCGTACCGGCGCACGCATGAAGGAATTGCGCAGTGTTGTACACGGCAAAGAGCAGCGCATCAGTGACATTGATGCACTATTGGCGGCTGACAAGACGATCCACGATTTGCAACCCATGTACGATGAGTACAATACCATCCGCTGGAAGGGAGCAAAGGAACGCTTTGCCACCACCCATGCCGATGAGCTGGAACAGTACAAGAAATACCAGCGGCTTCTGCACAAGTTTGGTCTGTCCCTCCCCATTGACCGTAAAGAGCTGTTGACGGAGAAGGCACAGCTTGAACAGGAAGTTGAAGCGTTACGTCCCGATGTGGATGCGGTACAGTCTGAACTGGACGAGCTGAATACTGTACGCTATTGGGTACGCAAGGTCATTCCTGACGCGCTGCCCAGTCGTACCGAGAGCGGCGCTCCATCGCTACGGAACACCATGGAGGAAGCGCAGAATACGAATGAGCTGGAAAGTCTGCTGGATCGCACAGCAAAACAAGCCATTGCACCTCAGCAGAAGGACGTCCATCGAGAAACACAACGCCAGCGCAATGAAACGCTATAACACAGAGCAGTTCCACTCACCATCTATGTATCACTCAATATCAAAGGGGCACAGTTGCCATCACAGCAGCTGTGCCCCTTTATTGGTTTACGCTTTGGTCTTCTTTTTGCCGATCAGCACCAGCGCCGCTGCGGAGAGCAGCATCGCTGCCGCCCACAGCTCCAAAGGTGCATCATCGCCGGTCTTGGGAACCACGATGTTCGTGATCACGCCGCCGTTGTACGCGCAGTCACCTTCTTCACCGTTGTTGGTGTAGATCGTGCTGCAGCTCTCCATCGGTTCCTCGGTCACGCTGTACACCGCACGCTCGCCGTTCACAAACACCGGCAGGTTGCTGTAAACATACCAGCCGTCGCTGTCAGGCTTGGGCGTCTTGCGGTCGTACACCTCGCCGTTGCAGTGCAGGATCAGCGTGATCTCGGGCACTTCCGCGCCTTCGGCCAGGCCGCTCCACACCTTCTGCACCTTGATGGTCTTGATCGCCTTGTTGATGATCGTGCCGCCGTTGTAGATCGACTTGGTTTCATTCTCGTACGGTTCCACGTTCTTGTAGATCGTCAGGTAGCCGTCCACGTACTTTTCCTTCGCAGAGTAGATGATTTTGTAGCCGCCCTCATCATACATCGGCAGTCCGGTGTAGTAGTACATGTCGCCTTCCTGCGTGTACGCAGGCTGATTCTCCAGCTTTTCGCCGTTGGCGTAGAGCGTCAGGATGATCGTTCCGCCGTCGCCGCCCTGCCATTCCTTGCGAACCTGGAACATGGTGGTGATAAGGCGGTTCACGAAGGCTGCCGTGTTGCCGCCTTCGACGATCTCGCCCTCCGCCGTGTTCATCGCCAGAGAATTGACCGTGGTGGTGAAGCGGGGATCCTTGGTCTCTTCGACCTTGTAGCGGCTGCCCACAGGCAGGTCTTCAATGGTGATCGTCTGGCCATGGCCCAGCTCAATGGCGTTACCGCTGGTCAGCTTGCCCGTCACGTCGCCGGTGTAGGCGTATTCGCCCTTGAGCTCATTGCCCTTGGCGTCGAACAGCCACACGTTGATCGGGAAGGTCTCCTCCGTCGTGCAGCCTCCCACCTTCTTGGAGATGGTCAGCGCCGCGAGGTGCTTGTTGTCGAAGGTCATACTCTCGGCAGGCTTGCCGTTGGCGGTGATCTTCTTTTCGACCTTCAGCGTGCCGTCGCCGTTGTCGGTCACAGTCACCTTCACGGTGTAGACCGTTTCGTCGATGGTGTAGCCGTCGGTTTCCGTTGCGTTCTCCTTCACCGTGTAAGTATGCTCGCCCAGATCGTCCTGCGTGTAGCTCAGCTTGGCAAATTCAATCTCACCCAGCTTGTTCTGCACCGTTTCGATCTCGCCGTTTGCATCGCTCAGCGTGAAGTCAAAGACCTGGTCGGCCGTGGGTTCGATGCCGTTGACGGTCTTTTCTGCTGTCAGCGTCAGCTCGCCCTTCGCCTCGTAGGTGTTGGTGAACAGGATCTTATCCGCCGCTTCGCCGTTCACAGCATACGCCTTGCTCACGCTCAGCTTGCCGTTGCCGGCGTCCGCCACGGTGACGGTTACCGTGTACTCGGTTGCATCGTAGGCCACGCCCTTGAGGCTGCCCTTCTCCTCGCGGATCAGGTAGATATGAGTACCGATGTCCGCCGTGGTGTACTCGATGGGGTTGAATTCAAACGCTGCTTCCGTGCCCTCAGCAGGGGTCAGGCGGCTGCGCTGGATCGTCACGCCATTCTCCACCAGTTCGAACAGGAACACGTCCCCGCTCCTGAACTCGCGGCCCACCAGCTGCTTCGTGCCCTTGAAACGCACGGTGCCGTCCGCTTCGTAGGTGTTGGTGAAATTCAGAGCCTTGTGGTTGTCGGAGGCGACCACCTTCAGCGTACCGTCTTCGTTGTCAGTAACAGTCACCTCGACTTCGTAGGTCTTGGTGTCCACCGTGATGCCATTGCCGTCCGTGCTGGTTTCCTTCACCGTGTAGGTGTGCTCGCCAACATCGTCCAGCGTATAGGTGATCTCAGGGAAGGTGATTGCGCCGGTCTCGTCGCTCTCGCCGACCGCAACCGTCTTGTCGCCTTCCTTCACCTCGAAGGTGAAGACGTCCTTGTCCGTCAGCTTACGGCCTTCCAGCTTCTTTTCACCCTCGAAGGTGATGCCGCCGGTCGTCTTATAGCTGTTGACAAAGTTCAGCGCGGTGTAGTCGTCCGAGCCGTCCTTCTCCGTTACCTCCAACGTGCCGTCGCCGTTGTCGCTGACATTCACCATCACGGTGTAGCTGTTGGTTGCGACCGTGATGCCCTTGCCGTCCGTGCTGGTTTCCTTCACCGTGTAGGTGTGATCGCCAACATCGTCCAGCGTGTAGGAGATCGTCGGGTAGGCAATCTTGCCGGTCACATCGTTCGTCGCCGTCAGCGCAGGCTCGAAGGACTTGCCCGTCGCATCCAGGATCTCGAACGTGAACACGTCGTTCTCGGTCAGCGCGCGGCTGTCGATGCTCTTCGTGCCCTCAAAGGCGACTTCGCCGGTCGCTTCGTAGGTGTTCACGAAATTCGCCTGATGCAGCACGCCCTGTGTGACGGTACCAGTATCGCCGGTGACTTCCGTAGTATAGCCGGGTTCAGCCTTCTCCTTCACCTTGTAGACAGTGCCGTAGGGCAGGCCCAGCAGTTGCAGCTTCTCACCATGCTTCAGCGTCACGGTGATCTTGCCATCCGCATCCGTCGTTACAGGTGTATACTTGCCGCTCTTTTCCATGACGAACTGGCAGCCAACAGCTGCAACAAGTTGCGGTTCAGCAGCAGTGTCTTCCCGCATCAGCGTGATGACAAAGGTGAATTCCTTGTCTGCATGACCGTTTACAACGGTCTTGGACACTTCAAGCGTACCCTGCATATTCAGGGTATTGATGATGGTCGTCTCGCCGTTCTCCGTCTTGCTGCTGCTCTGGTAGAACTGCACGGGCAGCTCGCGCACCTCATAGATGTACTCAAGGCCGTCCGCGTCCACTGCAGGCAACTGATCGAAGGTATAAGCCCACAGATTATCAGCGTTGAGTTCAGCCGTCTTGTCCTTCATCTCCTTGCGGTTCTGGTACAGCTGCACCATTACGCTCTTCGGGCGCACGCCCATCTTGTCATTTTCGTCCTCCCAAACCTTTTCCACGCTGATGCTGGTCTCGTTGCTGAACGTGTTCTCAAACGTGTAGTCTTCTCCCGAGAAGGGCGCGGTCGCGCTCAGTGTGCCGTCTCCGTTGTCCGTAACGGTCACCGCGAAGGTATGCTCATCCGTAGAGTACACATAGCCCGCCTTGCCGTCGTTCCGCTCGCGAAGGACGAAGCTATGTTCGCCCACATCGGTTTCATCGAAGTGGATCGCCTCGAACACGATAATGCCATCCGCATCGTTGGTGGCTGTGATAACCTTATAGTTTTCATCTATCAGTTCAAAGGTGAACTGACCAGCCTCCAGCGGCAGAGTGTTGCCGTCAGCATCGACCAGCTTCTTCCTGGCATCCATGACGAACTCGCCCTTGGCATGGTAGGTATTGGTGAAGATTGTCTGGGCAGTCGTATCCGCCGCAATGGTGCCCTCCGGCCCCTCGGCAGTCACAGTAAAGCCCCCTGCAGGTGCTTCCTCCACGGTGTACTGGGTCCCCATCATCAGGTTATACAGGGTGATGGTTTCGTCATTCGCCAGCTCGACCTGCACCTGACCGCCAACGACCTGCACTGGTTCGCTGTCTTCTGCAGCGGTGGTGTAAGTGCCGGTGTAGGGCGTACCGTCAGCGTTCGTCAGGGTAATGGTAAAGGGGAACTTCTTTGTACTGTGGGCTGCGTTGGTGGAAACCACCGTCTTGGACACAGCCAGATGGCCGGTCTTGACATAATTGGTGATCACATCGCCGACGTCTATATCGCCATTGCTGTACTCGATCAGATAGGAAGGATCGCAGATGAGCGTACCCTTGCCATCTTCATCCTTCACATCCACAGTTACCCTAATCCTCTGGTCACTGTATTTGATCGTTTCGTCCTTGCCGGGCACTTCGACGATGACGTACTCATACCGGCCTTCCTGCATGTAATGGATGGGGTCAAAGCGCACCGTTCCGTCGGCTTCGTTGGTAGCCGTTCTGATGACGTTATTCCCTTCGCACAGCTGGAAGGTAAACTCACCCTGCACCAGCTTGCGGCCCACCAGTGCCTTCTTAATCTCTATAAAGGCATTGCCGCTGAGGGTATCGGTATAGGTGTTGGTGATGGTGCATGCTGCATTTTCACCCGCAGCGATGGTGCCGCTGGTGACGCCGCTCTGGGTCCAGCCGGTCAGATCGCCGGTTTCCTTGACCTCATAGGTCAATCCCGCGGGGATGCCCGTCAGGGTAATGCTCTCGCCGCCCTTGAGGGTCACGGTGGCCTTGCCGCCGGATACCGTCAGGATTTCTTCGCTGCCATCAATGCCAACCGTTCCATTCCAGGGCATGGTAGCCGCATCGGCAAAGCTGATCTCGAAGGTGAATTCCTTCGCTCTGGCGCCTTCGGTCAGATTGCCAGCAAGCACCTTGCTCAGCGTCAGGCTGCCGGGCTTGGTGGTATTGTTGAACACCAGCTCGTCCGCACTCACCGCCACGTCACCCTTGGCATAGGAAACAGAGGCGCTCAGCTTGCCCGCGCCGTCATCGGTCACCTTCACGGTCACCGTGTATTCCGTTGCGTCGTAGGTAATGGTGCTGTCCGCGCCTGCGGTTTCCGCAATGGTATAGGTGTAGGTGCCCGCCGCAGCATAGGTGATGGTATCGAACACCACGCCGCCGCCAGCCGCGTTCTTCTTGGTCTGCAAAACGCCAGTGGTATCGGACAGGGTGAAGGTGAAGGCCTCCGCTTCGGGCGCTTCGCCGTCCAGCAGCTTGCTGACGCGCAGGGACACAGTCACCTTGCCAGGCTCATACTTATTGGTAAAGGTGGACGTGGTGGTCACAGTCGGCTGGATCACACCCGCGTCGTTGGTCTTGCTGACCAGCACCCAGCCGGTGGGCAGCTCCTCCCAGACCTCGTAGGCGGTGCCTGCGGGGAGGTTGTTCAGGGTGATGGATTCGCCAGCCTTGAGCTTGAGGGTGACGGTATCGCCTGTGACGGTCACGCCCAGATCCTTTTCCTTCCACTGGGCGGTGAGGGTGACTTCCTGCTCCTTGCCATCAATGGCGGGATAGGTATTGGCCGGGATGGTGCAGGTGCCGTCAGCGTTCAGGGAGTATTCCTTGCCATTGCCATCCTTGAAGCCAGTCAGCTCATGCATGGCGCTGGTGAAGGTGGGCGCAAAGGTGTAATCCTTTGAGACAGCCGGATAGGCAGTCGCCATAGAGCCACTTCCCTCGTCGCCGGGCAGGAAGTTCAGCTTGTAGGTGGCTTCTTCCCACACCCAGGTACCGGCATGATTGCCTTCGGTGAACAGCTCCTCATTGGTCAATACCTGCGTGGGGTCATTCAGTAGCATCCACTTGCCAGTATAACCAGTTGTCGCGGCCTCGGGATAGTAATTTGTCAGAACGGTAGAATTGCCAATGGTGATCTTGTAGAGCCTCTTACCGTTGTTTGTAATGAATCTACTTCCTCCGCAATTACCCGTTATGGTATCAAAATTTGCAATGTTCAATTCATTCAAATAGGTAGCTGACTGAAAAATGTTGCTTATGTATGTTGTCTTAGTGGTATTAAAGTTGCTCAGATCCAGCTTTGTCAACGCCTTGCACGAACTGAACATATAGCCCATATTTTCTACATTGCTGGTATTAAACGAAGACACATCCACTTCCGTCAAATCAAAGCAATTGCAGAACATCTGGTGCATATTCGTTACTTTGCCGGTATCAAAGTTACGCAGATCCAATTTTTTAAGCGCATTGCAAGCCAAAAACATGCTGGACATATTCGTTACGTTACTGGTGTTGAAACAACTCAATTCAAGCGTTGTAAGTGCTTTGCAATCCTTGAACATGCTGGACATATTCGTTACGTTACTGGTATTAAAACTGCTCAAGTCCAGCGTTGTAAGTGCGTTGCATGCATTGAACAACTGTGACATATCTGTCACTTTGCTGGTGTTAAAATTACTTAAGTTCAGCGTGGAAAGTATGTTGCAATTGCTGAACATATTTTTCATATTTTCCACGCAGCTGGTATCAAAACCACTTACATCCAAAGAGCTAAGCGCTTTGCAACCACTGAACATGCTGGACATGTTTTTCACTTGGGAAGTATTGAAGCCCTCCAGACCTATGATGCTTTGCAAATTTTCACATGACATAAACATCTGCTGCATTGTAGTTGCTGCGCATGTATCTAATTTGCTCAAATCCATCGAGGTGACACTTTTCAGTCCTTGGAACAACGATTGGCACGCGTCCCCACTAAGCCGAATATAGCCATCCATCTCCACACGCAATACATTGAGGTTATTCGCCCAAGGTCTTGACCCTCCCCTTGCTTCATTCACCTGATAGTACGTGATACCCGTTGCTTCATCTGTATATGCATTTTTGCTAAATGCTATCGTATTCCCCTGAGAATCCTTCAGCGTCTCTTCACCGCGGAAGAATGTAAGGGTACCTGTCGAATCCAATTTTGCATATGCTGTCCCACTCAGTGCCCCATCAATCTTTGATGCATCCACGTGCTTTGATGTATTCACAGGCTTAACTACCGGCGCAGCAGGTTCAACCGGCTTACCGCTGGGTGTATCCGTTCCGTCACCGCCATCGGGTTCATCGGGCGTGGTGGGATCTTCCGGCGTTGTGGGCGCATCCGGCACAGTCAGGGTAAAGTCCATATCCTGCGCAGCTTCGCCGCTGAGCTTCACCATAAAGGTGAATTCCTGATCGGGATTGCCGCCGGTGCCTTCCACCGCCTTCTCCACCTTCAGCGCGCCGGGCTGTGACTGGTTGGCAAACACAGGCACCATCTGGCTTTCGGAAACGGCGCCATTTTCAACAGCATATACACTTTGGTCAAAGCTCAGAGATCCGTCGCCGTTGTCAAACACGGTGATCTTGAACAGATATTGCTGGGTGGAATAGATGACCGTCTCGTCGCCTTCGTCCACTTCCTGCGCCAGGTAGTAATATACGGCGGGCGCGTCGGGATCGAGGCTCACGTCATCCTGGTCAAAGGAGAGCGCATCAAACACAGCCACACCCGCAGCATTGCTGGTGGCATTCATGGTGGTTGCACCCTCGGCGGTGGTTCCCTTCTCATCACAGGGAACCAGTTCAAAGGTGAAGGTCTTGTTCCCTGGCTCGCGTCCGTCCAGGGTCTTCCACACCTTCAGCGTCACTTCGCCGCTGGCAGCATAGGTATTTGTGAATTTTGGTTCGCTGTTACCAGTGAATTTGGGCGTCACCGTCATGGTGCCATCGCCGTTGTCTGTAACGGTCACTTCCACAGCGAAAGACTTGGTGTCGCTCTTGTAGCCGCCCAGCTCTTCGTCTACCTCGCGGATCTCATAGTAGAAGGTCTTGCCGTGGTCTGCCTGCGTGTACTTCAGCGCACCGAACAGCACCTCTGCCTCAGACTCGACAACCTCGCCCAGGCCGCCGGTGGCTGCATCTTCCGGCTTCTGCACGCGGGTGGTGGCGATTACTTGACCTTCGGTCCCACTGCCCTCATTCATATCCACCAGTTCAAACTTGAACTTGTTCTTCTGGATAGCAGTGCCCGTCAGCAGCTTGCCAACCTTCAACTGCACAGAGCCAGTGGCACTATATGTATTGGTGAAGGCAGCTTCCACTTCCTCGCCGCTGACGATAAAGCCCTCTGCGTTTTCGGCTTCAGAGGTAAATCCCTTGCAAGGCTGTTCCTCCACAATATAACGGCTTTCGGAGGGCAGGCCGAAGATCTGCAAGCTCTGGTTGCCCTTCAGCTTGAAGGTATCACCGTTGCCGAGCTCCATTTCCCCGATCTTGCTCCATGCGCCATCCACATACTGGTTCAACTGGGCAGGGTACTTTCCTTCCAGCGGCTTATCCGGCGCGGTGGGATCCGCCTTCTCCTGCAGCAGGGTCAGGATGAAGGTGAATTCGTTGGTTTCCGCAGCCTCAGTTGCCCCCACCAGCGCTTTGGTGATGCACAGATCGCCATAAGGATGGTAGGTATTGTTGATCATCAGGCCGTTTATCTGATCAGTGTACTTGGGGACATATTCTTCTTTGATCGTATACTTGTATTCCCGGCCGCCTGCTTCGTACTTCTCCAGCTTGCCGAAGGAGTATTCCCAGGTATCCGTTCCGTTGGTCGAAACAGTCTTCTCCTGGATTTTCTCGCCATCCCGATACAGGTACAGCTTCACCGTGCCGGGACGTACACCGGCCTTGTTGCCGTTATCCTCCCAGACCTTGCTGCCGGAGATATCCACCAGCTCATTGGGATGGATGTTCGTGAGCTTATATACGCCGGGGCTGGTCTGCACGGTCTGCATCACATAGCCTTCAACAGGCTCCTCCTCGAAGGAGTACAGATACGGCACGCCCTGCTCATTGACGATATCCTGCTGGAAGATCGTCGCCGACCAGTTGTTTTTCTCGTTCAGCGTCAGCACGATATCGTTGCCATCCGCATCCTTCACAGGCTGGGGATCGTCCGCCGTGCCGGCAACCTTGCGCAGCAAAGAAACCTTCACCTCATCGGGGCGCAGGTTATCGTGATTATCCTGATCCTGCCACTCCTTGGTGACAGACAGCGTGGAGGGAACGATCCCCACACGGGTATAGTCGTCACGGATCATACGCGGTGACGTCTGCCAGTTGATGCCGATGCCCACCAGGTCACCCTCAACGGAACGCATGCGCGTATTATTGAAGGCGTACATATTATTTTCCGGATCCTGTGCGGCTTCCCAATCCACGGTATTGATGTCATCCGCCATGCGGGCATACGCACCCTTGGCATTCCACGTGTCGGGATCGCCGTTGTCATCAGGTGCAACCATGCGCAGGTAGGCCGTCAGGCGCTCCTTGGGCATGAGGATGAACTCATTGCCGTCCGTGCGGGTTCTGGCATCGATGGCGATCGCCGTAACGTTCACGCCATCCGGCACGACCCACACACCGTTTTCATCAACCTCCGCCTCTGTCCAGACAGTCCGGTTGCTGACATCATAATTGCCGGAGGACAGAATGAGCGTATCCTCTTCGTAGTTGCCGTCCGTCGTTTCGGATCTGGTTTCTGCGAACTGCAGATCAGGCGTGATGGAGTACAGCAGCACCGGCTTGACGCCAGCCGCAACAAACTCACCCAACTCCACACGGGCCAAACGACCGCGCCATTGACCCCTGCCCTGCCATGCGCCGGGCCAATCCTTGCGCTCCTGCACATGCTGGAAGTCATCTGCCTTGGTAACGTCGATCTCCTCTTCCGCGTTCGGGTCGGGCACATGATAATTCTCAAGGGTATCATAAAGAATGATATCCTTGGCAGCGGTATTGTCGTTGGTCACAACTGAGATCTTGTAGGTATAGGGATGGCCCTCATAGACCGTCACCTGTTCATGCCCGGAAAGGCCATGGGTCCAGTTGCCACCCAGGTCGTTTCTGACCTCCTTCTCCAGGCTGAGGACCGTGAAGTGAAGCGCAGAGACGGTATGCTCCGCCCGGGCATAGACAAAGCGGTTTTCATCCGTTGTCGGGTCCAGGTCGGTCAGTGCCGCCAGAACCTCAGGCTCCACAGCGGGCGTGGTCGCGTTGTTGCCTCCCGTAGGATCATCCGGCTCACCCCGCTGTCCCTCAATGGTGCCCAGTGTGGGCACACCATTGGCGTCAAGGCGCAGGTTATCCACCGTGGACTGGAAGGCAGCATAGTTCACCAGCTGAACGCCGTATTTGTCCATGTCCGCCACAGAATAAGCCGCATCGAATTCCAGGATGTGTTCATCATAATAGGCAGCGTATCTGTTGTCCGCCTTAGGTGCAGGAGTCAGGTCAGCCTCCACCACCAGCAGATAACGGCCGCTGTTCTTGTAGTTTTCAATGGCATAGACGTTCTTCGCGCTGTCGCCATTGCTCAGCTTGACGGTCTCCGTCTTGGGGATCACATGCTCCGGCAGCAAATCATACCAAATGCCGCTGGTCTCTGCAGGGATCGCACCCTTCTCGACGGCCTCCTGGTAATCCTCAAAGGTTTCCAGGTTGCTCTGCTCGTTCAGCTTGATCGTATAATGAACCAGGACCTGCTTGTTTTCCGGGTTGCCTTCATAGTCTGCGCTCTTGGTCAGGGAGACGCCATAGCTGGCGCCCGCCATCGTCGTGCGGGAGGCATCGTCCCAATCTGCGACACGATGTGCAACGTCCTTAAAGCCGTCTTCCACCCAGCCGTATGCATCCATGCGCACATCGTTTTTGAACTTGGTAGTGGGGTTGGCCGTCTCTTCGAACAGATCCGCCACAATGCCCTTGATCCGCTCCGAGGGTTTGAGGGTGATGGTGGGATAGACATCCCAGACCACGCCGCCCAGCTCGCACTTCTCCTCGCCTTCGCCCTCAGCGGACACATTGCTGACATAGGTCCAGCGCACATCCGTTACATTCTCACCGAAATAGAGGGTATCTGCCGCCGGATTCCAGCTGCCCATCAGGGAACCCTCAACAGGCTCAAATGCGTTATTGCGGTATTCAATGACGGCCGCCTGCTTCCATTCCGCAGCGCCGTCCACCTGCACCTCCACCATCAGCGTAGGCACATGCAGACTGCCATCAGCAACATAGCCATAGCTGCCGCTGGCCGTCTTCTGGTAACGGTAGGTCGTGGGCCTGCCAATCCGCAGGGCCTTGAACTCAAAATCCTCGGAGGTCAGCTGCTCATCTTCATAATTGAAGAAGGTCATGTGATCCTCGGTCACCTGCTTCCAGCCCAGCAGGCCGTAGGAAGCTTCCAGCTCTTCATCGCTAGAGGCAGGCTCCTGCGTGAGGGAGTACTCGCTGGTCCAGGGGTAGCCATAGCCAACTGTCCGCACAACGAAGTTCATATCGACTTCGTTGCCCCGCTCCAGCTGGTTCAGGCCAAGACCATAGTTCCAGTCCTTATTGGGGCGTTCCTCCGTCCACTTATTGACAATGAAGGATCCGGGAGGGACGCGCCACTTCATGGGCGAATACTGAATCGTCACATCATCGGCAAGGACGACCTGCTTCTGGGGGTCCTTTACATCCGCGCCCCACGCAGGCAAAGCAACCTCTGCGTCAGATTCATCCAGCACCCAATGCACCTCATTATGCAGGTGATACACCCTCTGAGGCTCATCCGTATTGGGCACAACGAAGTCCGACTTCTTATAGGCAGACCACATGTATACCGTTTTGTCATACTGGATCCTTGTGGTGCTGTCATGCTGATTCTGAGAAACGGGGGCCATGAAATCCACGCCATCCTCCGCTGACACCGCGGGAACCGGGTCGTCCGCCGCGCCCGTCAACACCGTGCCGGGAAAGTTGGTGCTGCCCAGGAAGATGCCGTCCGTGATCCGCGTCTTATTGCTGTTGTCATCCAGCTCATAGGCGTAGGACAGCACGTCCTCAACATGCAGGGAATAGGGCTGGTTATTATTATGGGACTGATAGGTATACCACTTGGCATAAATGTAGTTGTCGGGATTCGGATCGCTGGCAGGCAGATTGGCCAGCAGTTCTTCCGGTACAAACTCAGCGCTCTCATAGACCTCGCCATCCTTATAAACATAATTCAAGGCGGCGGTGGTGTCGATCTGGGCATTGATCGGCTCGCTGCGCATGCTGATGGTATTACCCCGGTTAGTGAGCACCTCACAATAGGCTGTAATATCCCGACAGGTGCTCATATCCACCACATCCAGGGGCGTCAGGCCACGGATGGCTACCTCAATAGACACGCTGGATGCTGCGTTCAGCGTGCGGGTGTTGGTCAGCACATACTGATCACCTATATGCTGCCAGTTGAAGTCCGCCTTGATGGACGGTGCCTCGGGCACAGGCATTTCCAGCTTACCCTGTAGCTCGCTGGCGCTTGCAATACCCACCTGATTCGCGTCATAGGTGCGGGTGGGCCACACCTGTGCGGGGATGCTGATGGTCACATCGCCGGGTTCATAGTCGAACTGGCCGGAGAGCTGTACCTCAATGCGATAGATCATCACCAATTCATCATTGGTGGTCGTAGACAGGTACAAATGGGTTTTGTCTTTCAGCTCTGCCGCAGGGGTAGCTTCGCCCTCCGCAGTCGTCGTGCTGTCCTGCGTGACCCATGTGAGATAGACACCCTCGATCTTGGAGCCATCCAAGTCATTGGTGCCCGTCTGAGCTGGGCCTTCCTCTGCGTCCGCCTGGCTGATCACAGGCAGCGCAAACAGACCCGCCGGGCCGTCCAGCGCAACACCTGACAGCAGCATGCATGCCGCCAACATCAGCAGCATCCATTTTTTCAGGCTGTTCGGCAGATTCTTCTTCATAGATCTTCATCTCCCGCACATATTGGCGCGTATACACATCCAACATGGGCACAATTCACCCATATTATAATTGCTATTTTACCATTATACCCTTATTCTGTCAATTTCTACATTGCCATTTTCGCTTGCTTTCATTCCAAAAATAACCTGTTTTATTCTTCATGCTCACCTTTTTACCAAAGCCACAACAAGTCAGGACATTTCAAGCATGGCAAATCAACATATACTCATCATCACTAGGATCAAAGACGCTGCAGTCTGAATCCAAGCCCTGCCGCGCACGTTGACAAATACATCAATGCCTCTGCTGCCATCGGCGCGATTCATTCCGTTTGACAGTTTTAGCATACCACGGCAGTCTTTCATGGATAAGTTAATAAGGAATATCATTGCATACAAAAATCCGAACCCATTTCTCTCTGGAAATGAGTTCGGATTCTCTTTTTTAGATAAATTCACCCTTGACAAATCCCTTGCCCGGGATGGTCTTTTCTTTATTCATTATTCTTCCACAGGCTCCTCGGCAGAACGCTCGCTACGGCGGGAGCGGCGGTGGGCTTCGTCGAAGAAGGGGGCGAACTCGGGCTGCTGGGAAACGGGTTCCTCAGCGGTTTCAGCGGGAGCGGGCTCCTCGGCCACCACGTCCTCGGGGACGATCTCAGCGGCGAGCTCGGCGGGGGCTTCCTCGGCGGCAGGGGCGGTATCCTTCTTGGTTACCTTGGCCACCAGGCCGGTGACAGCGCCGGAAACCTTCTTGGCGGTGGACTTCATGGTGTCGCCCACCTTGGTCATGGCTTCGGAGAACTTGCTGGTTTCACCCTCGGCCTTGGGGGCGGATTCCGCCACCTTGCTCAGGGCGAAGAAGGCGGTGACCGCCGCGCCGATGGCAATGATCAGCATGCCGATGCCCATAGCGATGATCTGCAGCAGGGGCAGGGTCTTGTCAAAGGCGGTGTCCAGGCCGTTGGCAATCTTGTTCAGCTGGCCCACAGCATCGTGGGTGACGCCATACATCTCGGTGTAGAAGTCTGCGCCGAAGCTGTAATCAATGCTGTAGGTGGTGCTGAAATAGGCTCCGGTGGAGGTGCTCATGGCGGCGATGAGCATGTACAGGCCCATCACGATGATCAGCGTACCTACCACGATGCCGATAATTTTTGCGGTTTTATTCATAGTCATTGTTGTTTTCCTCCGGTTTTTTGCGTTAGGTTTCCAGGGGGATTACCGTTCCTCGCGGAAATAGGGCAGGCCCAGGGACTGGGGCGGCTGGTCTTCCCGCTTTTTGCGCAGGCTGGTAAAGCACAGCACAACAATAGTCACAATGTAGGGCAGCATCTTGTACAGCTCCTTCATGGCTGGGTTTGCGCCGGTGGGGATGTACATATGCAGGATATACAGGCCGCCAAAGAGGATGGAGGCCAGCACGCCCACATTGGAGCGCCAGATGGTGAAAATGACCAGGGCGATGGCCAGCCAGCCGCGGTCGCCGAAAGCGTTGTTGGACCAGACGCCGCTGGCGTAGTCCATCACGTAGTACAGGCCGCCCAGGCCGGCGATCATGCTGCCAATGCAGGTGGCGGTGTACTTGTAGCGGGTCACGTTGATGCTGGCAGCGTCGGCGGTGTTGGGGTTCTCGCCCACGGCGCGCAGGTGCAAGCCGGTGCGGGTGTGGTTCATCACATAGGCCAAAATCAGGGCGATGGCCAGGGCCAGATACACCATGAAGCCGTAGCTGAGGAAGATATCGCCGAACCAGCCCAGGTTGTCCGCAAACAGGGGGCGATGGAAATAATAGCTGGTAGAGGACAGGGCGATGGAGGGCACCTCAGCGCCGGACAGCTTGATCAGGGAGCCGCCGAAGAAGTTGCCAACGCCCACGCCGAAGGTGGTCATGGCAAGGCCGGTCACGTTCTGGTTGGCGCGGAGGGTAACGGTCAGGAAGCAGTAGAGAAGGCCCATCAGCAGGCTGCCCAAAAGGCAGCACAGCAGCGGAATGGCGATGGCCAAAAAGCCGTTGATATCGGCCTTGTCCGCCAGGGACTGCTCGTAGAAGAAAGAGCCGATGACGCCGCAGATGCCGCCCACGTACATGATGCCGGGAATACCCAGGTTCAGGTTGCCGCTTTTCTCGGTCAGGATCTCGCCGGTGGAGCCGAAGAGCAGCGGAATGCCCTGCACAACCGCACGGGGAATGAAGGAAATGATATCAAACATGCAGCTGCACCTCCTTGGCGGCCCGCTTGCGCAGGTGGATCTTGTAGGTGATGAAGAACTCGCTGCCGATGATGAAGAACAAAATCACACCGGTCAGGATATCGGAGAAGGACTTGTTCAGGCCGAACTTGCTGGAGATGTCGCCCGCGCCACGGTCCAGGAATACCAGCAGCAAACTGGTCAGGATCATGAACAGGGGGTTGAACTTGGCCAGCCAGCTGACCATGACCGCCGTGAAGCCCCGGCCGTCCACCAGCGTGGTGGTCAGGGTATGGTTGGTGCCGGCGGTCAGCAGCATGCCCGCGATGCCGCAGATGCCGCTGGAAATGAGCATGGTGCGGATGATGACCTTCTCCACCTTGATGCCCACGTACTGGGCGGTGCGCTGGCTTTCGCCAACCACGGAGATCTCATAGCCCTGCTTGGAGTAGTACAGGTACAGGTACATCAGCACGCAGATCACGGCCACCACCAGGATGTTCAGCAGGTAGCGCTGTCCGCCGATGACGGGAAGCCAGCCTATCTCGCTGCTCTGGTTGATAATGCCAATCTTGCCGCTGCCCTTGGGGCTTTCCCAGAAGATGCAGAAGTAGGCCACCAGCTGGGTTGCCACGTAGTTCATCATCAGGGTGAACAGGGTCTCGTTGGTGTTCCACTTGGCCTTGAAAACGGCGGGAATCAGGCCCCAGAGGGCGCCGGCCAAAGTGCTGGCCACAATCATGCACAGGATGATGGCCCAGTTGGGCAGCACGTCCCTCAGCAGGATCATGCAGGCGGCGGATGCCAGGCAGCCCATCAGCGCCTGACCTTCACCGCCCAGGTTCCAGAATTTCATCTTAAAGGCGGGGGTCACAGCCAGGGAGATGATCAGCAGCATGGCCACGTCCTGGAAGGTGACCCAGGTTTTGCGGGGGCTGCCGAAGGCGCCTTTGATCATGGTGGAGTAAATGCTCAGGGGGTTTTCGCCGGTCATGACCACGCAGATCACAGAGCACACCAGCAGCGCCAGCACCACGGAAATGATGCGCACACCCCAGATGTAATACCAGGGCATTTCCGGCCGCTTGGAAATGTGGAGAAGCGGCTCCCGTTTCTTTTCATTCATGGTCCTGGCCTCCTTCCTGGATCTGCTGGTTTCTGAGAACGTCCATGGCCTGCTCGGGGGCCAGGCCGCCCACGCGGGTCATCATCAGGCCGATTTCCTGCTTGTCCGCGCCCCGGCCGGAGATGATGCCGCTGACCTTGCCGCCGCACAGCACCAGAATCCAGTCGCACAGCTCAATGAGCACGTCCAGGTCCTCGCCCACGTAGACAACGGCCACGCCCTGCTTTTTCTGGTCGTTGATCAGGTTGTAGATGGTGTAGGAGGAGTTGATGTCCAGGCCGCGCACCGCGTAGGCGGTCAGCAGCACCTTGGGCGCGGAGGTGATCTCACGGCCCACCAGCACCTTCTGCACATTGCCGCCGGAAAGCCGGCGCACGGGGGTATTCAGGCTGGGGGTGGAAACCTCCAGATCCTTCACCACATCCTCGGCAATCTTCCGGGGACGCTTGCGGTCGGTAAAGAAGCTCTTGCCCCGGCGGAAGGTGCGGAGCATCATGTTGTCGGACAGATCCATGTTGCCCACCAGGCCCATGCCCAGGCGGTCTTCCGGCACGAAGGACAGGCTGACACCCATGTCCTGGATGGCCAGGGGATCCTTGCCGATGAGCTCGTCCCGGGTGCCGTCGTCCTCAATGTAGGCAATGCTGCTGCCCGGCTCCACCACCTGCAGGCCCGCGATGGCCTCCAGCAGTTCCTTCTGGCCGGAGCCTGCAATGCCCGCGATGCCAAGGATCTCGCCGGTGTTGGCGGTGAAGGAAATGTTGTCCAGCTTGACGGTGCCCTCCTCGTCCTTGACGGTCAGGTTCTTGACCTCAATGCGGGGCCTGGGATTGACCGGCTCGGAGCGCTCAATGTTCAGGCTGACGGAGTGGCCCACCATCATGTCGGTCAGTTCCTGGGCGGTGGTGGTGGCGGTTTTCACCTCGCCGATGTACTGGCCCTTGCGCAGCACGGCCACCCGGTCGCTGATGGCCTGCACCTCATGCATCTTGTGGGTGATGATGATAATGGCCTTGCCGGCGTTGCGCATGTTGCTGAGGATGGCAAACAGCTTGTCCGTCTCCTGGGGGGTCAGCACGGCGGTGGGTTCGTCCAGGATGAGGATATCCGCGCCGCGGTACAGCACCTTGATGATCTCAATGGTCTGCTTCTGGCTGACGGACATGTTGTAGATCTTCTGCTTGGGATCCACGTCAAAGCCGTAATCATCGCAGATCTTCTGGATCTTCTTGATGGCGGTTTTCATATCCAGCTTCTCTTCCAGGCCCAGCACGATGTTTTCCGCCGCGGTGAACACGTCCACCAGCTTGAAATGCTGATGGATCATGCCAATGCCCAGCCGGAAGCTCTCCTTGGGGGAGGTGATGGACACAGGCTTGCCGTTGATGAAAATTTCGCCTTCATCCGGGAAATAAATGCCGGAAAGCATGTTCATCAGCGTGGTTTTGCCGCTGCCGTTTTCGCCAAGCAGCGCCAGGATCTCTCCCCGGTATACGTCCAGGCATACCTTATCGTTTGCCAGCACAGGGCCGAAACGCTTGGTCACGTTCCGTACGCTGACGGCGGCAGTTCTCTTTTCCAAACCAGCCCCTCCTTTTCAGTCCCACCAAAGCTTTTCGTAAGGGTTTTGCGTGCGCTGTTCTAAACACAGAACACTGCAAATGACAATCCAGCCGTGGAGTTCCTGCTGCACTGTCATCTGCAGTGTTAAGAAGGGGCTGCCCGGCCCCGCGAAGAGCCGGGGCAGCCCCTGAAAATGGTGATTACATGCCTTCGGGCAGGGTGATGCCGTCGATGTTGATATCGAAGTAGGGAGCAGAACGGAACTCGGACTCGGCAAATTCGCCGTCGATCACGACTTCGGTCTCGCCCACGAAATCGCCCATATCGTCAACGTCGGCCAGGTAGGAGGTCAGGGGAGCGCCGGCCACGGTGAAGGTGGCGGTGTCATAAACCTTGATGGTGCCATCGGCCAGGCCAGCCTTGACTTCTTCGATCTTTTCCACGGTGCCGGGGGCAGCAGCCTGCTCGTTCACAGCGGACAGCTCCACGGAGCCGTCAGCGATGGTGCCGGTCCAGTCAGCAGCAATCGCTTCGCCGTTGACCATGCAGCCAATGATGTACTCGAAGTAGGGAGCCCAGTTGATGCGGGAAGAAACGATGAAGGTGTTGGGGCAGGCAGCCACGGTGGAGCCGTTGTAGGACACGTTGGGCACGCCAGCGGTCTCGCAGGCAGTGGGAGCGCCCATGGAGTCAGCGTGCTGGGAGATCAGGACGCAGTCCTTCTGCTCAATCAGCATCTGAGCGCCTTCCTTTTCCATGGCCTCATCGTACCAGGAGTAGGTGAAGGTCACTTCCATGGTGGCGGTGGGGCAAATGCTGCGGGCGCCCAGGAAGAAGGAGGTGTAACCGGACTTCACTTCGGCGTAGGGATAAGCGCCAACGTAGCCGATCTTGGCCTGCTCGGGGGTGATGGTGCCGGCTTCGATCATCTCGTTCAGCTTCAGACCAGCGGCAACGCCAGCCAGGAAACGGCCTTCGTAGATGGTGGCGAAAGCGTTGTGGTAGTTGCTCAGGCCTTCGGTGTGAGCCTTGGTGCCGGTGGCATGGCAGAACTCAACCTCGGGGAATTCCTTGGCAGCCTGGATCATGAAGGATTCGTGGCCAAAGCTGTCAGCGAAGATCAGGTTGCAGCCGTCGTCAACCAGCTCGGCGGCGGTGTCATAGCACTCCTGGCCTTCGGGGATGTTGGTCTTCATCACGTAGGCAACGCCCAGCTTGTCGCAGGCTTCCTTAGCGGCGTTGATGAAGTTGAGGTCGTAGGTGGAGTTTTCATCGTGCAGGAAAATGAAGCCGACCTTCAGGTTTTCCAGAGCGACGGGAGCGCGATCGGCCAGGGCAGCAACGCTGCTGAGGCACAGGAGCATGGCAAGAACCAGAGCCAGGAACTTTTTCATGTTGGTTTTCCTCCTCAATCGTTTGTGAATGTGGATGTGTGTGCATCCGCCGGGCCACCCGGGCAAAAACCCGAACATTTTCTTGGCGAATACCTGTCTATTTTACCGAAAACAGGGCCGTGAATCAAGCGTTTTTTGCCAAATATTTGGGCATAAAGTATTACTTTTTGGTTACAGGTGGGTTTTGGCAGGATGGGGGATTTTCGGGGGGAATGTTCGGGAAATGGGGGGGATTTTCTTTTTCGTTTCGGTGAAAAGAGAAAGAAGCAAAAGAAAAACCGTCTGGACAGATGGACCTTGCGCATTGGCTCATCGCGACCAAAATATTTCCCTGCAACAAAAAACCACACCAACTTTACATTGGTGTGGCAAAAACCCCTTATTTGCCCCCGGTTCTGTCCATCCAGCTCATAAAGCCGTCATAGCAGCTGCTGCAATACCCCAGCGCTACCACGCTGTTGCGGCCGCAGTTCCTGCACTTGCTCTTGCCGTCGCCCCGGGGAGAGCTGTCGCCGTTGCAGGAGGCGTAGCCCAGGATGCCAAACAGTACCATCACCACCACGATGACGATGGCGTCGATGGTTTCGTTGGATTTGTTGGAATTGTTGTTCTGGTTCTGAGACATGGTTCATTCCTTCTTTCGTTTGTATTGAGGAAATCAGTTGCCGAAGAACGTGTTGTATGCGTCGTCCAGGTAGTTCTGGTGGTAGGAGCAGAAGTTGGATCCCCGCTTGGCGGGGCTGGAGCAGACGTAGCGGCCGTTTTGCTTGAAGGCGCACTTGGAGCGGCTGCCGGAGCTGGAAGAGGACGGAGAAGAGGATGAGGAATCTCCGTTGCAGGAGGAGAAGGCCAGCACCACAAACACAATGGCCACAATGATGCTGACGATGCCCGTCAAAAGATTCTTAGGGGACTGCTGGTTGTTCTGGCTCTGAGACATGGTTCGTTGCTCCTTTTTCTCTGGTCATCAGGTAAATCAAAAGCCGCGCCGCAAGGGTGGCAAGTACCTGCGCGGCAATATCCCATACATCAAAGGTGCCCCCGGCAAAGCCGAACAGCTGGCACAGCTCCATGGCCACCGCGGCTGCCAGGCAGGCGGGAAAGGTCCATCGGGCGGTGCCGCCAAACAGCAGCTTGACCAGGTGCAGGGAGAAGGTCAGGGCGTAGGCCCAGAGGAAATCGGCCAGGTGATTGTGGATGAGGCGGCTCAGCCAGCCATCCGGCAGGGCGACCCGGCCCAGCATGGGCTGGCGCAGGATCCGGGCCAGCCAGAGGGTCCCCCGGGCCTCCGGGCGGAACAGGGCATAGTAGGCAATGCCCAGCCCCAGGGCCAGGCTGATGTGCAGCACAAAGACCAGCACGGTGTTTTTCCTGGGCCCCACGCTGTTCCCTCCCATAAAAAAGGCAATCTGTTCGTTGCGCAGTGTCCCCAAATTGCCGATGGATGTTTTTTGATCATTGCTGATATTATACCAGAGATGCGGGCTTTCCGCAACCTGTCATCCGGCGTTTTCCCCCCGGGCAGGTTGGAATCCCTTATTTGCTTGTGTGGTAGCTGACCTCCAAAAACTGCCCAAATACTCTGGCTTTATCAAAAACAAGGTCTTCTCTTTCGCCCTCACAAAACAGCGGAATTCCCTCTCCCAGAATGACCGGCGCAATACTCAGGATGTATTCGTCTATGAGGTTTTTCTTTCTGACCAGATCGATGATCTGACTTCCTCCCACAATCCAAATCTTCTTTCCTTCCTTTTTCAGTCCTGCAATCAGATGGTCCGGACTTTGCGAAGTAAATTTCACATGCTCTGTGTCCTCCATCGTTTGCGTGGTATAAACATAGCATTCTTTTCCAACGTAGGGGAAGATGCCATGTTCCTGCTCCATAATCCAATCGTAGGTTCGTCTTCCCATGATGATGGTTTCCACCGTATCGTAAAACTCCCCAAAACCGTTATCGCCACTTCCCGGGGTTGTTAACAGCCATTCCAAGGAGTCGTCTTTGGTTGCAATATAGCCATCGAGGCTTATGCCAATGTATAAGACCACTTTTCTTTTGCTCATAGCCGCATCTCTCCCTTTCGCCAAATCCAAGTTGATCCCATTCAGTCTATCACGGACAGGATCAATCAGCAACGGGCAGAACGATGCCTTTCTTTTGCGTTTCCCCCTGCCCGGGCTTTTTCTTTGGATGCGCAAAAATGGCGTTTCAGGCATGCCCTTGTATATTTCATGCACAAAATACGGGATTTCCCCGTTTTTCTATTGTGACGGGCGGCAAAATTTGATACATTTTTCTCATCGAAAGGCAATAGATTCCCCTGCGTACCACTACCCTATTGCCAAAAGGAGAGAAATCATGATCCCTGAATTTGTTGTGCACATTCTCATCGCTGTGGGCGTGCTGATCCTGCTGCTGGTGTTCTTCCCCCGGTACATCAAGGTGCCGCCGAATGAAGCGCTGGTCATCTCCGGCTTTGTGCGCCGCAACTACAAGGTTCGCGACGAAAACGGCGAAACCGTTACCAAGAAGTTTGGCTACCGCATCGTCCGGGGCGGCGCAACCTTCGTCATTCCCTTCCTGGAGCGGGTGGACCGCCTCCACCTGGGCCTGATGCAGGTGGACATCAAAACCACCCAGCCCGTGCCCTCCCAGGAGTACATCTCCGTCATGGTGGACGGCGTGGCCAATATCAAGATCGGCTCCGACGACGTGAGCATCGCTACCGCCGCCGAGCAGTTCCTCAACTGGAAGCAGGCCGATATCGCCGCCGTGGCCCAGCAGGTGCTGGAAGGCAACATGCGCGAGATCATCGGCCGGATGATGGTGGCCGACCTGGTGCAGAACCGTGACAAGTTCGCCCTGGAAACCAGCCGCGCCGCTAACTACGACATGGGCAACATGGGCCTGGAAATTATCAACCTGACGGTGCAGAACTTCCGGGACAACGACGGCGTTGTGGAAACCATGGCCACCAAGAACATCGTGGAAAAAGAGCGCGACGCCAAGATGGCCAAGGCTGCCGCCGAGCAGGAAGGCCACGCCGCCATGGTGGAAGCCCAGACCAAGATTGCGGAGCAGGAAAAGAACCTGTCCCTGAAGCAGGCCGAGTTCAAGGTCATTGCCGACAAGGAAAAGGCCCGCGCCGACCTGGCCTACCAGGTGGCCGAGCAGTCCAACCGCATTGAACTGGAAGAAGAGCACGCCGCTGCCGAGCTGATGCGCTTGCAGAAGGAAACCGAATTGCAGCGCCAGCAGGTGGAAATTGAGCGTGAGCGTCTGAACGTGGAGATCCGCGAAAAGGCCCAGGCCGAGCGCGACGCCCGCGTCTTCCGCGCCGAGGCCGAAAAGGCCGAACGTCAGGCCATTGCGGACGCTGAGTTCTACGAGGCCCAGAAAACCGCCGAGGCCATTCTGCTCAAGGGTAAGGCCGAGGCTGAGGCCATCGAGCTGAAAGCCCGGGCCATGCAGCAGTACGGCCAGGCCGCCATGCTGGAAATGGTGGTGGATAAGCTGCCCGACGTTGCCCGCGCCATTGGCGAGCCTCTGGCCCAGACGGAGAAGATCATCATGTTTGGCGAGGGCGCTGCTACCGGCGTGACCCGGGATGTGACCGGGTCCATGCTGCAGACCTTTGAGGCGATGAAGTCTTCTGTGGGATTGGATATTCCGAAGATGCTGAATAGTATTTCCACCGGTGGATTGGTGGGACGGAACGTGGAGGCCAATACAGAAGCCACACAAGACGACGAGTAATTGAGCGGGGTGCAGGGGGATCATCCCCCTGCCGGGTGTGGGCAGAGCCCACAAGCCCCGCGCCGCAGCGCAAAAACCCAAAGCACAGCCAGCCGAAGGCGCGCGCTGTGCGGCAATTCCCAAATCCCAACCTTCCCAAGTCCAAGACCGGCTTCCATTCGGGGCCGGTCTTTCCATACACAAAAAGGACAATCCACCCTTACTGAAAATGGTATAATCAACAGGATTTCATTTTTCTTTATCAAAGGAGCGATTCATTCTATGCACTTTATCGACATGCTGGTGGAAAACCATCCCATCCGCAAAACCAAGCAGCAAAAGCAGTCTTTCCGGGATTGGTTCATCGCCCGGGCCGAGGAAATGGGCTACGCCGCCCAGGCCGACGAGAAGGGCTATTCCCGCAACGTGGTGGTGGGCGATCCTGACGCCGCCAAGGTCATCTTCACCGCCCACTACGATACGCCCCCGGTGATGCCCATTCCCAACTTCCTCACCCCCAGGAACATTGCGTTCTATCTGGTGTACCAGCTGGGCATCGTCCTTTTGATGATTTTGATTGCGGGCGGTGCGGCGGCCCTGGTGGGCTGGCTTACCAAGGTGCCGGAGCTGGGCGGTCTGGCCGCGTTTGTTGCCTGCTACGCGCTGCTGGGCATGCTGATGTTCGGCCCGGCCAACAAAAACTGCGTCAACGACAACACCTCCGGCGTGGCCGCGGTAATGGAAATCATGAGCCGCCTCACCCCCGACCAGCGCGCAAAGGCTGCCTTCATCCTGTTTGACAACGAGGAAAAGGGCCTGCTGGGCTCCAGCAGCTATGCTTCCAAGCATAAGCAGATCAAGAATCACACGCTGCTCATCAACCTGGACTGCGTGGGCGACGGCGAGCATGTTTTCTTCTTCACCGGCAAGAAGACCCGTGCCCTGCCCGCCTATGCTTTGCTGACCGAGACCCTCGGCCAGCAGGAAGGCCGCCAGCTGCACATGGAAAACATGGAATCCTCCGTCTATCCCTCTGACCAGGCCAATTTCAAGCATGGCATCGCCGTGTGCGCCTGCAACCATAAGAAGGTGCTGGGCTACTATGTGGACAAGATCCACACCAAGAAGGATACGGTCTGCGAACAGGCCAACATGGACTTCCTGGGCGAGGGCCTGAGCCGGTTTGTGGAAAAGCTGGAAGCGTAACCGCGAGGTCCTCCCGCCGTTTGGATTGCCGATAAATCCCGCATTTTTACAACCAAACCCGTTCATCCCACCGGATGAACGGGTTTTTGTTTACGCTTCCTGCAAAAGGATCCGGGCGATCTTCTGGCTGTGCACCACATAGCTGCCGTGGGTTTCCCCGGGCAGTTCCACGTATCGCCCCTGGGGGATGGCCTGGGCGATTTGCTGCATATGCCCCCGCCGGATCATGTCCTTTTGGCCGCCCAGAACGGTGACCGGCACGGTGATCCGGGCAAGGTCGGCGGGGGTGATGTCCGGTTCACGGAGCATCATGGCCATGGTTTCCTCCGGGCGGAAGAGGTGCATCAGCCTGAACAGGGTCAGCCAGAAGGGTTTGATGCCCTTGGGATTGGCATTGACCCCGCTGGCAATGATCCGCCCGGGCACCTGCGGGTGCTGGGAGGCCAGCAGCAGGGCGATGATGCCCCCGTCGCTGAAACCGTAAATGGCGGGCTTTTCGATGCCCAGTTCGGTAATGAAAAGGTGCAGATCCTCCGCCATGTCCTGGTAATGGAGGGATTCCACCGGCATGCTCTGGCCGTGGCCCCGGGTGTCGATGAGGTAGACGGTGTACCGCTCCTTCAGCAGCTGGGCCGCCTCGTCAAAGATGCGGCAGTTTTCGCCGTTGCCGTGGAGCAGGAGCAGCGCAGGGCCGTCGCCCAGGCGTTCGTAGTACAGGCGGGTGTTCCCGGATTCAAAAAACATGGCTTCCTCCCTTACTTTCCGCATACGCTCCGGCAGGCCGCACAGCCGCCCTCGCCTGTCTCCCGCAGGCAGGCGGGAAGCATGTCGCCCACCTGCTTCATGGCCAGGATCATCTCGTCGCTGGGGATGGGGCTGGCAATGCCGCTGAGGGCCATCTGGGCCGCAGAAAGCGCCTGGGAGACGCCGCCCACGTTGCGGTACACGCAGGGCACCTCCACCAGGCCCTGGACGGGATCGCAGACCAGGCCCAGCATGTTCATCAGGGCAAAGGCGCAGGCGTGGGAGGCCATCTCCGGGGTGCCGCCGTAAAGCTGCACCAGCGCCGACGCCGCCATGGCAGCCGCCGCGCCGCACTCGGCCTGGCATCCGCCCTCCGCCCCGCTGACGGTGGCCTGCAGGGCAATGATCCGCCCCACCCCCGCCGCAGCAAACAGGGCCATGATCAACTCGTCGTCAGAGAAGCCGTCCTGCTCCTGGGCCGCCAAAAGCGCGCCGGGCAGGATGCCGCAGCTGCCCGCGGTGGGCGCGGCCACGATCTTGCCCATGCAGGCGTTGTACTCCGCAATGGACAGGGCGTAGGCTCCCGCCTTGCCCAAAAGGCCGAACCGGCCCAGCTGCTCCGGGGCGTTCATCAGCGCCGCCTGGCCGCCCACCATGCCGCTGACGCTGCGCAAATTGGGCGACAGGCCCGCCTTGGCGCTGTCACGCATCACCTGAAGGCGGCTGCGCATCCGGGCGATGTGCTCGTCCTCGGAGAAGCCGTCCTGCTTTGCCTGCCAGTGGAGGGCCGCCGCGCCCAGAGTGCCGTACTTGGCGGCGTCCCGCAAGAAATCCGCAAAGGTACGCATGGCTTAATATCCCTCCGTTTTTCCGGCCACGTAGGCCACGTGATAGATGCCGGGCATCTTTTCCAGGCATTCCAAAAGGCCGGGCTCGGCGTTGCCGTCCAGCTCGATGATCACCATGGCCTCGCCGCCCACGGAACGGCGGAACACCTTCATGGTGGCAATGTTCAGCGCGTTGGCGCTCAGAATGCTGCTGATCTGGGCGATCATGCCCTTGGCGTCCTTCTGGGTGACCACCAGCGTGTTCTCGTGGCCGGTGAAGCCTGCCTCCAGCCCGTTGATGGCTTCCACCACGATCTCGCCGCCGCCCACAGAGGCCGCCTTCACGCAGATGTGCCGCCCGTCCACGCCGTCCACGTCCATGATGACGGTGTTGGGATGGGCGTCCCGTGCCTCGGCGTTGTAGAAGGAGTATTGCAGCCCCCTTTCCCCGGCGATGCGCAGGCTGTCCCGAAGGCGTTCGTCGTCCACGGCCATGCCCAGCAGGCCGCCGATCAGCGCCTTGTCCGTGCCGTGGCCCTTATAGGTTTTCTGGAAGGAACCAAACAGGCCGATGCGGGCCTGGGCAGGCTCTGCGCCCAGCAGCAGCCGGGTGATCAGGCCGATGCGGGCCGCGCCTGCGGTGTGGGAAGAGCTGGGGCCCACCATGACCGGGCCCAGGATGTCAAACAGATCCATCGTTTTCGCCTCCGGAAAGAGGTTGATTTTCTGGGGTGTTGGGCTGGCAGCGGAAGCGGATGCAGCTGCCGGAGGGTTCGTTCATCACCTGCAGGAGGGTGACGGTATCCGCGCCGGTAAAGCGCAGGCTGATGCGGCAATATCCGCCGGTGAAACTTTCCCCCTCCACGGTGCAGCCTGTATCAGTCAGGCTTTGGGTCAGGCAGTTCCAGACCAGCTCCAGCACCTGGGGAAGGCCGCCGTCCACGTAAATGCCGCCGGTGACCAGCTCCGGGCCTATCTTCTCCAGCACCAGCCGGTAGCCCACGGGCAGCCCCTGGGGCGTGACCGCCTGGTTGTTCACAGGCTGCATCCCCCGGCAAAGGTCGGCGTCCTGGGCCGCGTCCGCCCAGTCAAAGCACAGGAAAGGAACCATCCCGGGCTTTGGGAGGGTTTCTTCCACATTGATTGCCATTTCCGCTAAGGAAAGCCCCGGCGCCAGCAGGGCAAGCAGCAGCGCCAGGGCAATCAGAAAGTATCTTTTCATCAGGGCTTACATGGGCAGGAACACAAACAGGATGTAACGCCAGTCGCCGTAGTCCATGAACTCGTAGCGCACATAGGTCTCGTCGTTCACAAACTGGTAGCACATCTGGGATTCTTCGCTCACGCCCTCAATCACTTCGGGTGCGCCGAACTCTTCCAGCAGCTCTGCGCCCAGGTCGTTCCACACGCCCACCAGCACGGAGCGGTCGTCGTCTTCCACCTTAATGGTGCCGCTGATGACGCCTTCTTCCGCCTTGCTGACGTTGATGGTGTAGGGATAGCCGCTGGCGCTGATGCGCTCAGGAGTGTACATGGTCAGGCAGTCTGCGCCGTAGGTGTCCACGTCCTTCCAGGTCAGATCCAGGAAGGGCACGATGTAGTTCTTGTCGGTGCCGCCGGCGAACAGATCCAGACCGGTGGACAGGTCGTTGGTGGCGGGGGTGACCAGGGTGTCATCGCCCAGGCCCAGGGAGTTGAGCTTGTCCACCACGGAGTTCACGTCAATGGGGCTGCCGGCAGCCTTGGTTTCGGTCTGGCCGATGGGGGAAAACACGATGTCGGAAGCCAGGGCGGGCACGGCCTGCAGGGCCAGGATCAGGACCAGGACGAGGGACAGGATGGTTTTCTTCATGTGTTTTGTCTCCTTTTGTTTTTATTGATCGAAGCGGTAGATAGAAAAGGTAATGGAATCGGTCAGGGATGAATCCTGATAGTGGTAATAGCTCATTTCAATGAAGCTTTCCCGGTTCTGGAACGCGTAGTGTTCCGTTTTGTCCCCTCCCAGGGAACCCATGGGGGTGGCGGGCTGAGCGTCCGCATAGTGGGCTTCGATTTCCGTTTTCAGCTGGCTCCACAGCCGGTAGACTTCCTCCGGGGCGGCGTCGGGAAGCAGCAGCTCGCCTGCCGCAAAGTTGGGCCACAGGTAGTACAGCTCGATGCCGCAGGTGATGGCCGGGTCGCAGCTGGTGGTGTAGGTGGAAGCTTCCAGCACATCCACCAGATCGCTGTTGTTTTCAGCAATATCATACCAGGTATAGGGAATGAAAGGCGCCAGGGTCTTGGCCGGGGGCAATAGATGATACTGCTGCTCGTTTTTTGGCGTCCAGGGGGTCAGATAAAACTCGATCCAGGTTACGCCCTCATCGCCCACCATATAATCCAGCTGAAGCACGGGGTTTGTTTCCGGGAAGACCATGGCTTTCTCCCCAATGATGTACCCGGTTTTGGCCTCCGTACCGCTGCCAAAAGAAAGCATGCATTCCTGGATGATCTGGTTCCAGAGTTCCTCCGCGTTGCCGTCCTTTGTCAGCAGTCTGCCAAACAGGTATTCCTCTCGCACGTCGCCGATCTGGGACAAATACAGGATGGGCTCATCCCCGGCGGTCACATATTCTTCTGCCGGATAATGGGGCGGGGTTCCGTTGGCCCAGTCCAGGTACTCCTGCCAGGAATGGGCCAGGAAGGGGCAAAGCCACTCTCCCGGCGGGGGAGGGGTCATGGCGGCACCCTCTGCCAGGGCGAAAAGGGGCAACAGCAGCAAAATCAGCGTAAGCGCCAATATGCGTTTCAGCCGCAAGGACATCCCTCCTTACATATAACGATCCACTCTGCATAAATCATACCACAAAACCCCTTCCCGGGCAATATTTTTCGTCTTGCCCAGGCATGGCATTCGTGGTATAGTTACTTGCATGCGGCCCCCTGGCCGCCAGTACACGAAAGGATTTCCAACGCACATGGCAAACATGAAACGCTATTTTGGCAACAAAGCTTTTTACAAAATGCTGCTGGGCATTGCCGTGCCGGTGATGCTCCAAAACGGCCTGACCAACCTGGTCAGCCTGCTGGACAACATCATGGTGGGCGCGGTGGGCACCGAGCAGATGAGCGGCGTATCCATCGTCAACCAGCTGCTGTTTGTGTTCAACCTGTGCATTTTTGGCGGATTGAGCGGCGCGGGCATTTTCACCGCCCAGTTCTACGGCAAGAAGGACGTGAAGGGCGTGCGCCACACCTTCCGCTTCAAGCTGATGCTGGTCATTGTGCTGCTGGCCATCGGCCTTGGTGTTTTCCTCCTCTTTGGGGACAAGCTGATCGGCCTGTACCTGCACGAGGGCGGCGAAAGCGGCGATATTGCCGCTACGGCGGAATACGGCTGGAAGTACCTGCGGGTGATGCTCTGGGGTCTGCTTCCCTTTGCGGTGCAGCAGGCCTACGCCAGCACCCTGCGGGAAACGGGCGAGACCGTGCTGCCCATGAAGGCTGGCATCGTGGCCATTTTCGTCAACCTGGTACTGAACTATGTGCTGATCTTCGGCCACTTTGGCGCGCCCAGGATGGGCGTGGAGGGCGCGGCCCTGGCCACCATCATCTCCCGGTATGTGGAGTGCGCCATCATCATCGGCTGGACCCATCGCCACACCGAGGAAGCCCCCTTCATCGTGGGCGCCTACAAGCGCATGTATGTGCCCGGCCAGCTGGTGGGGCAGATCGCCAAGAAGGGCTTCCCCCTCCTGATGAACGAGTTCCTCTGGTCCGCCGGTATGGCCATTCTGACCCAGTGCTACTCCACCCGCGGCCTGGACGTGGTGGCGGCCCTCAACATCTGCACCACCATCGCCAACCTGTTCAATGTGGTCTGGATCGCCATGGGCACCGCGGTGAGCATCATCGTGGGCCGGAACCTGGGCGCAGGCGACTTCGAGGAGGCGGAAAACAGCTGCTGGCGCATCCTGGTGTTCAGCGTGCTCAGCGCCGCCGCCATGGGCGTCATCCTGCTGCCGCTGGCCCATTTGTTCCCCCTGCTTTACAACACCACGGATCAGGTGCGTTCCATTGCCACCGGCCTGCTGATGGTGGTGGCGGCCTCCGGCCCCCTGCACGCCTTCTGCCACGCCTCTTACTTCACCCTCCGCTCCGGCGGCAAGACCTGGATTACCTTCCTGTTTGACAGCGCCTATCTGTGGATCATCAGCATCCCCGTGGCCCGGGTGCTGTCCGTGCACACCCTGATGCCCATCATCGGCGTATACGCCGTGTGCCAGTTCATCGACATTGTGAAGTGCATCCTGGGTTACATCCTGCTGAAAAAGAAAGTGTGGATCAACCGCATCGTATAAATCATCCCCGGCGTTCCTCTTGCAGGACGCCGGTTTTTCGTGGTATGATACAGGCACCAAAAAGCGAACCATACAAAGGAAGTGCCGTCATGAAGATCCTGTTTGTGCGCCACGGACATCCCAATTACGAAAAGGACTGCCTGACCGATCTGGGGCATCGCCACGCCGCGGCGGCCGCGGTGCGCCTCCGGGAGGAGAACATCGCCGAGATCTATTCCTCCACCTGCGGCCGTGCCCTGGAGACCGCCCAGCACACCGCCGACGACCTGGGCCTCAAGGTGCATCCCTTTGACTTCATGCGGGAGATCAACTGGGACAGCGCGGACGGCCAGCCCCTCCGCTTTGACGGCCATCCCTGGGACACCGCCGACCGGATGGTGGTAGACAATCTGCCCCTGCTGGATCCCGACTGGGCAAGCAAGGAGCCCTTCCATCGCAATACCGTCGTCCAGTCCGTCAAGAAGGTGGGCGACGGCATCGACCGCTGGCTGGAGGGCCTGGGCTACCGCCGGGAGGGGCAGTATTACCGGGTGACCGACAACACGGAGAAGACCGTGGCGGTGTTCTGCCACGGAGGAGCCAGCTGCGCCATGCTCAGCCGCATGTTCAACCTGCCCTTCCCCTTTGCCATTGCGGTTCTGGGGCTGGATTACACGGGCATCACCGCGGTTTCCCTGGCAGGCGATCCCGGCGACCTGGCCACGCCCAAGTTCATTTGTGTGAATGATGCGCGGCACATTCAGGGGCTCAGGGTGGAGAACTATTTTGGAAAGTGACTTTTCCGGCCCTACTTTTCTTTTTTAGTAAAAAAGAAAAGTAGCAAAAGAAAAACCAGCTTCTACCCAGGTTGATGGGTGGGAAGCTGGTTTTCCTTTTTTGTTGCTTTTGTTGGCTTGTTTCATGGGGCGGGACATCATTGGGAAGCCACGCCCCGGCAATGGTCCAGTCAATAGTGGTTTTTCTTTGGTTCTTTCTTTTTGACTCAAAAAGAAAGAACAGCGGTTTTCTTTTGCTTCTTTTCTTTTTGACACAAAAAGAAAAGAAGACCCCGCTTTCTTCAAGGGGGTCTTCCATTTCAAAAAACTTACTTCTTTCCGGCGATCATGTTGATCAGGCCGCCGGCCAGCAGCATCTGCCGCTGACGGTCGGTGACCTTCAGCTTCATCATGGCGGTGAAGCCCTTGGTCTTGTTCTTAACGGGGATCTCTTCCGCGCCGGAGGCTACCAGCTGGCGGATGCCGCTCAGCTCCAGCTCGTCGCTGAGGTCGAAGCGGTCGTAGTCGGCTTCATTGGCAAACTCCAGGGGCAGGATGCCGTTGTTGATCAGGTTGGCGCGGTGGATGCGGGCAAAGCTCTTGGCCAGAACGCCGCGGATTTTCAGGTACAGGGGCACCAGGGCGGCGTGCTCGCGGCTGGAACCCTGGCCGTAGTTCTGACCGGCGATGAGGAATCCGCCGCCGTTTTCCTTGGCCCGGGCGGGGAAGTCCGCATCCACGGGGGTGAGGCAGTACTCGCTCAGCTTGGGGATGTTGCTGCGGAAGGGCAGCAGGTTGCTGCCGCTGGGCATGATGTGGTCGGTGGTGATGTTGTCCTCCATCTTGAGCAGGGCCTTGCCGGTCAGGTCGTCCGCCAGAACATCGGCCTGGGGGAAGGGCTTGATGTTGGGGCCGCGAACCACTTCAACGTCGGCAGCATCGGCCTCGGCGGCGGGGGGCAGGATCATGTTGTCGTTGCAGACAAAGGTCTCCGGCATGTCCACGTTCAGGTCGCAGTCCACGTCACGGGGATCGGCCAGGTAGCCGGAAAGGGCGGTGGCAGCGGCGGTCTCGCAGCTGACCAGGTAAATGCCGGCGGACTTGGTGCCGCTGCGGCCGAAGAAATTGCGGTTGTTGGTGCGGACGCTGACGCCGTTGGTCTGGGGGCTCTGGCCCATGCCGATGCAGAAGCCGCAGGCGGTCTCACAGATACGTGCGCCGGCCTGGATCATGTCCGCCAGAGCGCCGTTCTGGCTGAGCATGGTCAGCACCTGGCGGCTGCCGGGGGCGATGACCAGAGATACCTCGGGGTTGATGGTCTTGCCGCGGAGCATGGCGGCCACCCGCATCATGTCCTGATAGCTGGAGTTGGTGCAGCTGCCGATGCACACCTGATCCACCTTGATCTGGCCGGCCTCCCGGACGGTCATCACGTTGTCAGGCATGTGGGGCAGGGCCACCATGGGCTCCAGGGCGGACAGGTCGATCTCCACGGTCTCCTGGTACTCCGCGTCTGCGTCGGCGGTCAGGGGCTGATAGTCCTCCTCACGGTTCTGGGCCTTGAGGAAGGCGCGGGTCACTTCGTCGCTGGGGAACACGGAGGTGGTTGCGCCCAGCTCCGCGCCCATGTTGGTGATGGTAGCGCGCTCGGGGATGGACAGGGTGGCAACGCCGGGGCCGGTGTATTCCATTACCTTGCCCACGCCGCCCTTCACGCTGAGGCGGCGCAGCAGCTCCAGGATCACGTCCTTGGCGGCAACGCCACGGCTCAGCTTGCCGGTGAGGCGCACGTTGACCACGCTGGGGCAGTCCAGATAGTAGGCGCCGCCGCCCATGGCCACGGCCACATCCAGACCGCCTGCGCCGATGGCGATCATGCCCAGGGCGCCGCCGGTGGGGGTGTGGCTGTCAGAACCCAGCAAAGTCTTGCCGGGCTTGCCGATGCGCTCCAGCTGCACCTGATGGCAGATGCCGTTGCCGGGCTTGGACAGCCAGATGCCGTGCTTCTTGGCCACGGTGGTGATGTACTTGTGGTCGTCGGCGTTTTCAAAGCCGGTTTGCAGGGTGTTGTGGTCGATGTATGCCACGCTGCGCTCGGTGCGCACGCGGGAGATGCCCATGGCCTCAAACTGCAGGTAGGCCATGGTGCCGGTAGAGTCCTGGGTCAGGGTCTGGTCGATGCGGATGGAAATTTCCTTGCCGGGGATCAGCTCGCCGGAAAGAAGGTGGGCCGCAAGGATTTTCTGCGTTACGTTCATGTTTCGTCCTCCAAAAATGCGTTTCTTGCTTCCGCGCACAAATGCGATGTTACCAAAACAGTATAGACAAAGCCTTTTTCCGTTTCAACGAAAATCCACAAGAAGTGCAGCAAAAAACAGGATTTGTACACTCTTGTTGACACCCGGAGGCAAAGAAGGTATCATTCCTGTATCAGCACAGTTTGGAGGGACGCCCATGGAGCCCATGGTCAGCATCTGCACCACCACTTACCAGCATGCCCTGTATATTGAAAAGGCGCTGGATTCTTTCCTGATGCAAAAAACCACCTTCCCCTTTGAGATCCTCATCCACGACGACGTATCCACCGACGGCACCATCGAGATCCTCAAGCGGTACGCGGAGAAATATCCGGAGATTGTAAAACCCCTGTTTGAGGAGGAAAATCAGTACTCCAAGGGCGTGCCCATCAACGAGACCTTCAATTTTCCCCGGGCGAAGGGCAAGTACATCGCCCTGTGCGAGGGGGACGACTGCTGGCTGGACGAGAACAAACTCCAGGCCCAGGTGGACTACATGGAAGCCCACCCGGACTGCACCTTCTGCTTTACCAACGGCACCATCACCGACGTTTCCGGCAACGCGCCGGATCGGCCCTTTGTGCCCTATTACGAGGAGGAGCGGCCCTGGTTTTCCGAGGAAGACCGCAGCTACGAACTGGGCGAGATGACCCGGCTCAGCTTCGTGCCCACCGCCAGCTTCCTGTTCCCCCGGGCGGTGTGGGAAAAGCTCCAGGAGGAATATTCCCGCAAAATGTGCGAGCACGGCGATTTGAAAATGCGCCTGTACTTTACCTCCGAGGGGTATGGCCGATACATCCACATGAACAGCTGCCTTTACCGGCAGAACGTGGCGGGCAGCGCCTTCCAGGTGTGGCGCAAGGAAAGCGCGGAAAAGACCGCCCGCCGGGCCGCCACCGTATCGGAGATGCTCCATGACCTGGATGAGCGCACCGGCGGCAAGTACATGCAGGAGATGCAGCCCCTGCTGGACCGCTACCTGTTTGTGGAGCTGTGGAACACCACCGCGAAAAAGCCCCTCCAGAATCCGGAACTCCGCCGGGTCTTCCGGGCCCTGCCCCTGAAACAACGGCTCACCTGGCGCTTGAAGCGGGCTCTGCCCCGGCCCCTCATCGACGGGGTGAAGCGCATCCTCAAAAAGGGCTGAGCCCAGAAAGGACTGACCTGCATGGATTTTTCCCCCACGCCCATTCAGTTCCTCTTTGAGGACGAGAATCGCAACCGTATCTACGTCAAGCGGGAGGATCTTTTGCCCTTTTCCTTTGGCGGCAACAAGGTGCGCATCGGCCTGGAAATGCTGGCCGACCTGAAACAATCCGGCTGCGACCACATGATCGCCTACGGCAACGCCCGCTCCAACCTGTGCCGGGTGCTCAGCAACCTCTGTGCCCGGGAGAACATCCCCTGCACCATTCTTTCCCCCGCCGACGACGACGGCACCACGGTGGACAGCTTCAACCAGCGGATGTGCCTTGCCTTTGGCGCGGAGGTGGTGCCCTGCCTGAAAACCGGCGTCCGGGACACGGTGGAAGCCGCCCTGCAGCGCAGCCGGGACATGGGCCGCAAGCCCTACTACATCTACGGCAATTCCCTGGGCGACGGCAATCTGGTCACCCCCGTCCGGGCATACCGGAAGGTGTGGCAGGAGCTGCTTTCCCAGCAGCAGGCCATGAACCTGCACTTTGACCATCTGTTCCTGGCATCCGGCACCGGCATGACTCAGGCGGGCCTGATCTGCGGCCAGCTGCTGGACGGCGGCAACACCGCCATCCACGGCATCTCCATCGCCCGGAGCCAGGACAACGGCCGCGCCCACATCCTGCGCTACGTCCGCGCCTTTATGCAGGACGAGGTCCTTTCCCCCGCCATCGACTTTGTGGACGCCTACGCCCTCACCTACGGCCGCTACACCGACGCCATGCGCGCCACCGCCGCTTCTGCCCTGCGCCTCCACGGCCTGCCCCTGGACCTGACCTACACCGGCAAGGCCTACCACGGCATGCTACAGGAGCTCCGCGCACGGGTCATCGCTGGCCAGTCCATCCTCTTCCTCCACACCGGCGGCACCCCGCTGTTTTTTGACAAGCTGGGGGAGATTGTGGAGTGAGTGTACTTTTCTTTTTCTATGAAAAAGAAAAGATACCAAAAGAAAAAGTCCCTTCTTTTCTTTTCAGTGAAAAGAAAAGAAGCAAAAGAAAACCAGCTTCTACCCAGGTTTATGGGTGGAAAGCTGGTTTTCTTTTTTGTTGCTTTTGGTGGGTGGTTTCATGGGGTGGACACCATTGGGAGGCCACGCCCCATCAACCGTCCAGTAAATAGCGGTTTTCTTTTGGTTCTTTTCTTTTGACACAAAAGAAAAGAACAACCGTCCCCGGGGGGACGGTTGTTTTTTTATGCTCAAAGCAATTTTCGGGGGAAAATTACTTGATGTCAGCGTAGGTCCAGATCACGTCGCCGGTGGACAGCATGATCAGGTTCTCAACGTTGGGCTTGAGCATGTAGGGGTTGGTGTAGAAGTACATGGGAGCAACAGCGCCGGAGCTCATCAGCACCTGCTCGCACTGAGCGGACAGAGCGGACTTCTCAGCGGGATCGTTGCTGACCTTGATCTGGGAAGCCAGGGCGTCATAAGCCTCGGCCCAGGTCTGAGTGCCTTCCAGGCCCCAGTAAGCGCCAACACCAGCGTCAGCGGTGGTTTCGGTAGAACGGGTGTAGGTACCGAGGTCACGGCCCAGACGGGGGTAGTTGTTGCCGGAGCTGCTCAGGAAGATGTCGATGAAATTGATGGTGTGGTTGAAGTCGGCGATCCAGCCCATACGAGCGGACTCAGCGTCGCCTTCCTTCAGCTTCACCTGCAGGGTGGCCCAGGCTTCCTGGTTGATCACGCCGGTGATGCCGAACTGATTCCAGGTTTCCTGCACGTACTGCATGATGGCAGCGTTAGCGCCGGAGTTGTTGAAAGCGAACTCGATGGTGGGGAAGTCGGTGAAGACGATGTCGCCGCCCTCGATGCTGCCGGTGTAGGGATAGCCCAGACCGATGAGGATGTTCAGAGCCTCAACGCAGTCAGCGGTGTAGTCGGGATTGACATCGGAGGGGGTAGCGGTACCGGTGTACCAGGTGCCGTAGCCTTCAGCAGCGCGGACATCCTCGTTCAGGCCATCGCTCAGGCCAGCGGGGAAGAAGCCGGTAGCGGGGGCCTGGCCGCCCATGGTCACGTAATCAACCAGATCCTGACGGTTGATCATCAGACCCAGAGCATAACGAGCCTGGCTCATTTCCTGCACGGTCAGCTGCTTGGTGGAGGGGCTCAGATCCTTGTGCACGTTGAACAGAACGTACCAGGTGCCGATGTAGGGGCCCATGACCAGTTCGCCGGGATAGGTGGCGTACAGACGCTCGTATTCCTGAGGATCGATAGCGTTGATGAACTGGGCGGTGTCGTTCTCGTAAGCGGTCAGGATAGCCACGTTGTCTTCGCTCAGATAGCAGTTCACGCCATCCAGGACAACAGCATCAGCGTTCCAGTAGTAGGGGTTGCGCTCGAAAGCGATGACGTCGTCCACAGCGTACTTGGTCATACGGAAAGCGCCCATGCCGATGTAGGTCTCGGGGTTGGTGGCCCAGATGCCTTCAGCGTCAGCGATTTCGGTCTTGACGGGGTAGTAGGTGGGGAAGGCGCACAGCTCCAGGAAGAAGTCAGCAGGAGCGTTCAGGGTGACGGACAGGGTGCGGGCTTCGTCGTCCACAACGATGTTCAGGGGGCCTGCGCCCTTGTTGTAACCGTCAATGTACTCGAACATGTAGCCATAGTCAGCGCCCAGCTCAGCGGAAGCAGCGCGATCCCAGCTGGCCTTGATTTCGCTGGCCTTGAAATCGCTGCCGTCGGACCACTTCAGGCCTTCGCGCAGGGTGAAGGTGTAGGTGAGCTTATCTTCGGAGATTTCGTAGCTCTCAGCCAGTTCGGGGCTCAGAGTAGCCACGCCATCAACCCACTGCCAACCCATCAGACCGGCGTGAGCCAGCTTCAGAACGTTGGAGCCGCTGGAAGCGGAGTTCAGAGCGGGGTCGATAGACAGGGGGGTGCCGCCGCCGTAGAAGACGCTGGCAACCTTGGTGCCTTCAGCAGAAGCCATAGAGAAGCAGCCGAAGAGCATGGTGATCGCAAGAAGCAATGCGAATACCTTTTTCATGGTTCATCCTCCTTAAGTAATCTTTGCCGGTTCATCCGGCGTATTCATATACTAACGTAAAATAACCTCTGTGTCAAAAAGAATTTCTTGCCACGGACTGTCTATTTTACGAGTATAACGGGGAAGGGAGCCGGATTACAGATTGTGGCAGGCCACAAAATGTCCGGGGGAGACTTCCTTGAACTCCGGCTTGCAGCAGGCGCATTCCTCGGTGGCCCGGGTGCAGCGGGTGCGGAAGGGGCAGCCGCTGGGAACCTTCAGGGGGCTGGGAACGTCGCCGCTGAGCACGATGCGCTTGGAGGCGCGGGCCTTCTGGGGGTCCGGGATCGGCACGGCGGAGAGCAGGGAAATGGTGTAGGGATGCAGAGGATTGTGGTGCAGTTCGTTGGCGTCGGCCAGCTCCACCATGTTGCCCAGGTACATGACGGCAATGCGGTTGGAGATGTGCTTGACCACGCTCAGGTCATGGGCGATGAACAGATAGGTCAGGCCCAGCTTTTCCTGCAGCTCTTCCAGCATGTTGATGACCTGCGCCTGGATGGACACGTCCAGAGCGGACACGGGCTCGTCGCAGACGATGAACTCAGGGTTGGAGGCCAAAGCACGGGCGATGCCCACGCGCTGACGCTGTCCGCCGGAGAACTCATGAGGATAGCGGGTGGCCTGCTCGCTGGAAAGGCCCACGATGGAGAGCAGCTCCAGGATGCGGTCGTTGCGTTCTTTCTTGGTGGCGCACAGCTTGTGCACGTCGATGGGCTCCGCCACGATGTCCGCCACGGTGAGGCGGGGGTTCAGGCTGGAGTAGGGATCCTGGAACACCATCTGGGCCCGCTTGTGGAGCATCTTGATGGATTCCTTGGACTCGATCTTCTCCCCGTCGAACCAGACTTCGCCGGCGGTGGGCTTGTACAGCTGCAGGATGCTGCGGCCGACGGTGGTCTTGCCGCATCCGCTTTCGCCAACCAGGCCCAAAGTTTCGCCCTTCTTGATGGAGAAGGAAACATTGTCCACAGCTTTCAGCATGGTGGAGTGGAAAAATCCGGTGTTGACGGGGAAGTACTGCTTCAGGTTTTTGACCTCAAGCATGTATTCGCTTGCATTCTGTACTTCACTCATTGACGGTTTCCTCCTCTCCTTCTTCTTCGGGACGGCCTTCAAATACGTTGCCTTCCTTCACGTTCATCCAGCAGGCTGCCAGATGGTCACGGCCCACCCAGAACTCCTCAGGATGCTGCTGGAGGCAGATCTTCATGGCGCAGTCGCAGCGGGGGGCAAAGGCGCAGCCGCTGGGCAGCTTCAGAAGGTCGATGGGGGTGCCGGTGATGGGAATCAGCTTGGTCTTCTCGTCGCTGTCAATGCTGGGGATGGACCGCATCAGGCCCTTGGTGTACTCGTGCTTGGGGGTGTAGAAGATGGCGTCGGCGGTGCCGCGCTCGGCCACCTTGCCCGCGTACATGACGATCACTTCGTCGCACATGGAGGCGATCACGCCCAGGTCGTGGGTGATCATGATGATGGCCATGCCCATTTCCTTCTGCAGTTCCTGCATCAGTTCCAGGATCTGGGCCTGGATGGTTACGTCCAGAGCGGTGGTGGGTTCGTCGGCGATGAGGATATCAGGTTCACAGGCCAGGGCCATGGCGATCATCACGCGCTGACGCATACCGCCGGAAAGCTCGTAAGCGTACTGCTTCATGCGCTTTTGGGGCTCGTTGATGCCAACCTTTTCCAGCATCTCAATGGCCCGCTCGCGTGCCTGCTCCCGGTTGCGGCCGGTGTGGAGCAGGATGGCTTCCATCAGCTGGTTGCCGATGGTCAGCGTGGGGTTCAGGCTGGTCATGGGGTCCTGGAAAATGATGGAGATGTGGTTGCCGCGGATCTCGCGGATCTTTTCGTCAGATGCGCCCACCAGCTCTTCGTCGTGGAACTTGATGCTGCCGGAGACGATCTTGCCGGGGTGGGTCAGGATCTGCAGGATGGAGTAAGCGGTCACGCTCTTGCCGCTGCCGCTTTCACCTACGATGCCCAGCACCTTGCCCTTGTCCAGGTTGAAGGAGACGCCGTTAACGGCCTTCACTTCACCGGAAGGGGTGAAAAACGAGGTGCAAAGGTCTTTGACTTCTAACATTGCCATAATGCGTTTCCTCCTTTATCAGCTACGAAGCTTGGGGTCGAATGCGTCGCGCAGACCGTTGCCCAGGAGGTTGAAGGAAAGCACGATCAGGAAAATGGAGGCCGCAGGGAAGATGAGCAGATGGGGGTAGCTCTGCAGGCCGGAGCGGGCTTCGGAGGCCAGGGAGCCCAGGGAGGGCATGGGCACGGAAACGCCCAGACCCAGGAAGCTGAGGAAGCTCTCGGTGAAGATGGCGCTGGGAATCTGCAAAGCGGCGGTGATGATGATCACGCTCAGGCAGTTGGGGATCATGTGCTTGCGGATGATGCGGGCGGGGGAAGCGCCGATGGAACGGGAAGCCAGAACGTATTCCTGTTCCTTGATGGACAGCACCTGGCCGCGGACCTGGCGGGCCATGCCCACCCAGTACAGCAGCCCAAACACGATGAAGATACTCACCATGCCGGCGCCCAGCTTGATAATGAACTGGCTCTTGCTGGTGGCCACCCAGTCCTTGATGGCAACGGACAGCAGGATCACGATCAGAACGTCAGGCAGCGCGTAGATGATGTCCACGATACGCATCATGATCAAGTCCACCTTGCCGCCAAAATAGCCGGAGATGGAACCGTAGATGATACCGATGATCACAACAATCAGCGCGGAGATGATGCCAACGGTCAGAGAGATTCGGGTACCGTAAATCACGCGGATGCAGTAGTCGCGGCCCAGGGAGTCTGTGCCCATGATGTGGGGGAACACGTCCGCACCCTTGTCAATCTTGGCCTGTTCCTTCTTGGAGTACTCGAAGGGAGCCAGGTTCTTGGCGGAAACGTCCTGCTTGGTGTAGCTGTAGGGGTAGATTTCCGGCACGACGATGGCAATCAGCGCAATCAGGATGATGATGGCAAGGCAGATCATGGCGATCTTGTTCTTGCGCAGGCGGCGCATGGCGTCTCGCATGAAGGAGACGGACTCCCGCTGGGTTACCTGCTGGGCTTTTTCTTCCTCGCTGGCCAGGTTGAACAGCTCGGGATCAATCTGGAAGCTGAGGGGGTTTTTCTTCAAAGGCTTATCGTTCTGCATACTGGCACCTCACATCAGGACAAGTCGATTCTGGGATCCATCACCTTGTAGAGCACGTCGCTGAGGAAATTCATCAGAATGATCAGCGTGGCAAGGAAGATGGTAACGCCCATGATCATCATGTAGTCGGTGCGGAGCATGCTGTTGACGAACAGTCGGCCCAGACCCGGCACAGAGAAAATGTTTTCCACAACCATGGAACCGGTCAGGATACCGGCCATCATGGGGCCCGCATAGGTGATGACGGGGTTCAGGGCGTTTTTCAGGGCATGCTTGAAGATGACCTTCCAGCCGGCCACACCCTTGGCCCGGGCAGTGCGGATGTAGTCCTGGCCCAGCACGTCCAGCATGCTGGAGCGCTCCAGACGGGTGATGTAAGCCATGGGGTACAGGCTCAGGGAGAAGATGGGCAGCAGCAGGCCGCCGGGCTGGGTGGCCATGGTGGGGAACCACTTCAGCTTCAGGCCGAACACCAAAAGGAAGATGGTGGCGATAACAAAGCTGGGCATACTGACCAGCGCGGTGGTCAGCACCTGGATCAGCTTGTCAATCCACTTGCCCCGGTTCAGGGCAGCCACAGCGCCCAGCACAACGCCCAGGGTGATGGCCAGCATGGCGGCACAGAAGCCGATGGTGGCGGAATACTTGAAGCCGCCGCTGATCAGCTCAAACACGGTGTTGCCCACCCATCCGGTGGACAGGCCGAAGTCAAAGTGCAGCACGTTCCACAGGTAGTTCACAAACTGCACGGGAACAGGCTTGTCAAAGCCGTACTTAGCCTCCAGGGCGGCGATGGTTGCGTCGCTCTTGGCTTTTTCAGAGCTGAAGGGGCTGGCGGGAATGGCATGCATGACGAAGAAGGTGATGAAAATCACCAGAAAAATCGTCAGTATGGCCATACCGAGGCGCTTCAGCACATACATGGCAAACTTAGCGTTCATAGGGATCCTCCTGTGTCTCTCTGACGCAGCGGAGGAACCGGAAGTTTCGCCCCTGCGTAAAGGGATAGTTATTTTTTTGTCATACCATATAGTCTACATGATTTCCTGCATTTTTGTTGTTTTTTTCCTGCATTTTGTACACAGAAAACAACGGGAAAACAGGCCGAAAATGCAACGTTTCAGCCATTGTCTTTCATTCCGCATTTCATATATGTCAAAATTTTTGTGTTTTTCCACAAATTTTTCTGAGATTCATGCAGGATTGTGCTATAATAAAACAGTCTATTGGAACAGATACTTTTGGAAGGAGGTTGTTTCTTTGCAGATGGAAAATCGATATCTGAGGAAAATTGCCCGGATTTTCGGGGAACTGAGCGTTCCTCTCCGCCTGTATGCAAAGGACGGCTCCTGCCTTCTGCCCGAGGGCGACGGCCCCGCCATCCAGCCGGGAGACATCCTTCCCGGCACATCCGCCTGCGTGGACGGGCTTTTGATCCGCTGCGCCGACGTGCGGCCGCAGGCGTACATCGCCCTGGAAGAAACCATTCCCGGCGCGGCCGACCTGCTGGTCATGGCTGAGGGAATTCTTTCCTCTATATTGGGCGGGGGGATGTCCATCAGCAGCCAGAGCGACGTTTACCGCATGGCCCTTCGCCAGGAGCTGACCGGCGACGAACTGAAGCAGCGTGCCCAGGAGCACCAGATCCCCCTGGAAATGGAACGCTGCGTCATGCTGTTTTCCCTGCCGGAGTCCACGGCCCAGAACCGGGCCGCCGCTTTGCTTTCCGAGCTGCTGCCCCTCAACGACAGCGACGTTTTGGTGGACATGAACCGCACCACCGCGGCTTTGCTTCGGGACATGCACGGCGTGGACGGCCTGGACGAGCTGAAACAGTATGCCCAGGCTGTGCAGGAAACCCTTTTGGAAGAAGCCATGCAGCAGGCAGTGATTGCCATCGGCGAGCCCAAGCATACCCTCGTCCAGCTTGGAGAAAGCTATCAGGAGGCGCGGCGCGCCATGGAAGTGGGCCTGCGCTTTGAGCCAGAGGAGACGGTGTTCCTTTACAGCCGCCTTATTCTGGACCGTTTTCTGGACGCCCTGCCCCGGGAGGACTGCCAGTACTACTACAGCCTGCTGTTCAACCGCCGCACCGCCAAGCTGCTCAACGAGGAAATGCTCCAGACCATCGAGATGTTTTTCCGCAAGGATCTGAACCTGTCGGACACCGCCCGGCAGCTGTTCATCCACCGCAATACGCTGGTGTACCGCCTGGACAAGGTGCAGCGGCTCACCGGCCTGGATCTGCGCCGCTTTGACGACGCCATGACCTTCCGCATCCTTTACAAGCTCAAGCGCTGCCTGCAGGACAAGCCCTCCCGCCAGCCCTGACAAACCGCATGTTTCATTTTCATATAGAAAGAGGCGACCCTATCGATGAAACGCTACCAGAAACTGCTGATCCTTGTGACCCTGTCCGTCATCATGCTGACCAGCTGCTCCCTGCTGCCCACCAGCCTGATCAACTCCCTCTACGGCAACAGCCCCGCCCCCGCGGTGCAGCCGGAGGATTCCAGCGCCACCGTCACCATCAGCCGTGAGGAATATGAGCGTCTGCTCCAATTCAAAGAGCTGGTGGAAATTCAGGACACCGTCAACCTGTACTACTATCAGGAGCCTGACACCGAGGCCATGATCGACGGCGCGGCCATGGGCTTCCTCTACGGCCTGGACGATCCCTACACCTTCTTCTACAACCCCGAAGAATACGCCGCCATGTGGGAAGAGGACGAGGGCAACTATGCGGGCATCGGCATCATGATCACCGGCAACTACAACACCGGCATCTGCACCATCACACGGGTGTTCCTGGACAGCCCCGCCCTGGAGGCCGGCCTCAAGAAGGGCGACGTGCTGGTCAAGGTGGAGGACATCGACGTGACCGCCACCACCATGCAGGACGCGGTAGACATCATGCGGGGCGAGATCGGCCAGCCGGTGAACATCACCGTGCGCCGTGGCGACCAGCTGCTGGACTTCGTCATCGTCCGCGCCCAGATCCACACCAACTACGTCAACTCCGTCATGCTGGAAGGCAATGTGGGCTACATCTCCCTCTACGAATTCAGCGGCGACTGCGCCCTGGAGTTCAAGAACCACATGGACAAGCTGATCGCTGACGGGGCCAAGTCCCTGATCATCGACCTGCGCGACAACCCCGGCGGATGGGTGGACGCTGCCGTCACCATCGCCGATCACTTCCTGCCCGCCGGCACCGTGGCCACCCTGCGTTACCGGGACGGCAGCGAGGAATCCTATAAGAGCCGCGACGGCGCCATCGACATCCCCCTGGTCATCCTGGTCAACGAGAACTCTGCCTCCGCCAGCGAGATCCTCTCCGGCTGCCTGCAGGACTACGACCGTGCCACCATCGTGGGTACCACCACCTACGGCAAGGGCGTTGTGCAGTGGGTCATGCCCGTGGGCGACCGTGGCGCCGGCATGCAGCTGACCATTGCCCAGTACTTCACCCCCAACGGCAACGAAGTCCACAAGAAGGGCATCACCCCCGATGTGGAGGCCACCATGCCCGAGGAGCTTGTTTCCGAGATGTTTGATATTGGCGATCTGAGCGATCCCCAGCTGAAAGTGGCCTATGACGAGGCCCTGAAGATGGGAGAATAAGAGATTGTTTTTGACCTGCTGTGTGAGGAGCGCAGCAGGTCTTCTTTTCTTTTGTGTCAAAAGAAAAGAAGCAAAAGAAAACCGGCTATTGAGTTGCTTGGGTTTCGGCGAGAGATTGCGTGCGTCTGGTTTGTCCAGATGGGCGGGAGGATGGTGCGTTTTTTGGTGCGCTGGGATTTGGCAGCTAGTTATTGCGGGTTTTTCTTTTCTTTTTGAAAAAGAAAAGAATCAAAAGAAAATAACGAGGCCGGGAGTTGGCGCTCGGCGCGCGCTGCGGCGCGGTAGACTTTCGTTCCTTTTTGTTTAGGCAAAAAGGAACCGAAAAACCAGAGCGACACGCTCGTTCCGGCAAATCCC
>JAGBDE010000041.1 GCA_017937655.1 Clostridia bacterium
GCAAATCCACAATACATTCCAAGGATACTGTCCTGTTTTCATGGCGCTGATTTATCGAAGTACAAGGACAGTATGCGACCCCTGATTGAAAAGGACATGGAAGAAACTGAAAGATTACTAACTGAGTAAATTCCAATTTATCGAGCAGCCACAGATCACAGGAGGGCGCAATGATACGCACCGTTCCTGTGCATTGCGTTTGAGGACTACATAAACAAACGAGCATCCAAACACGGATGCTCGTTTGTTCGTTGCAGAATCAATTGTTCCTTAACAACCCTCCCGCCAATAGCGGTTTTTCTTTTGCTTCTTTTCTTTTTGACACAAAAAGAAAAGAAGAAGAAATTATCGCTTGATCTTCACAGTCACGGCGCGGCCGGACAGGGGGCTGCCGAAAACGTCCTTGCCCTTTTCCGCATAGCGCTTGATGACGAGGGTGTCGTCGTCCTCGGCGGTGACGGACAGGAAGCCGGTCTGGAGCATGGGCTTGCTCTGACGGTCGGTGAGCAGCTTCTTGAAGGCGGCGCGGAGCTTCTTGTCCGCATGGGCCCAGTCCATGGGCGCACGGTTCCAGGGGTCGGCCATGCCCTGCATGCCGATCTCGTCGCCGTAGTATACGGTGGGCGCGCCGGGCAGAGCGCAGATCATCTTGTAAGCCTCCAGCACCTTCTTCTGGGCGGCGGCCAACTGCTCCTTGTCCAGGTGGATGTGGGAGGCTTCCTCACGGTCCATCTGGATGGCGCCTTCCCGGTCGTAGCCCGCCATGGCGTTGACGATGCGCACACGGTCGTGGCTGCCCAGCAGGTTCATCAGAGAGTAGTAGAAGGGCGCGGGGTACACTTCCTGCTGATGCAGGATGATCCGCCGCAGCTGATGAGCATCGATGGCGCCGGTAAAGAAGTCAATCACGCCCCGGCGCAGGGGATAGTTCATCACGCTGTCCAGGGTATCGCCCAGGCAGTAGGAGCGGGGGACGCCGTAGCTGACCTTGTTGGACGCGTCTTCCCAGACCTCGCCCAGCAGCACCGCGTCCTCCCGGACAGCTTTGATGCTCTGGCGCATGTCGCGAAGCATATCCATGGGCAGCTCGTCCGCCACGTCCAGCCGCCAGCCGCAGGCGCCCTTCTTCACCCAGCCGGGCAGCACGCCGGTCTCCGCATTCAGCAGATAATTCTGGTAATCCGGATGCTCCTTGTTCACCGTGGGCAAGGTATCAAAGCCCCACCAGGTGTTGTAGGAGTCGGGGAAATCGTAGAAGGTGTACCAGCTGTGGTAAGGGCTTTCCTTGCTCTGGTACGCGCCTACGGTGTCGTAGTGGCCAAAGCGGTTGAAATACTTGCTGTCGCTGCCGGTGTGGCTGAACACGCCGTCCATCATCACCTGCATGCCCCGGGCTTTGGCCGCCCGGATCAGCGCATCGAAAGCCTTCTGGTCGCCCAGGATGGGGTCGATCTGCTCATAATCGCCGGTATCGTAGCGGTGGTTGGTGCGGGCCTGGAACACCGGGTTCAGGTAGAGCACCGTCACACCCAGATCCTTCAGCTCGTCCAGCTTTTCCGCGATGCCCCGCAGCGTACCGCCGAAGAAGTCCAGGGCCCGGTTGTCCTGGGTCTTGGGGTCGATGTCCAAAGTGGGCCGATCCTCCCAGGAGTCATGGAAGGTGGCTTCGGGATGGGCGGCCTTAATCTTGGTGACCCGGCCCTTGGTGGCGTTGGCGTCCTTGAAGAACCGATCCGGGAAGATCTGGTAGATCACGCCATGGCGCAGGTATTCGGGAGTGGTGTAGGCGGGGTCGTACACGGTGATCTGGTAGCTCTGGGGCTGACCAAAGTAGAAGGAGCCCACGCCGCCCAGCTGATCCAGGCTGTTGCCATAGCGCTGGTCGCCGTCATGCCGGTGGATGATGAAGTCATACCAGTACAGCATGGGGGTTTCAGGCACGGTGATAGTGACCTCAAAGAGATCCTCCCCCAGATTGGTCATGGGCATGCAGTGCTCCGCGCCGTCCCAGGTGCGCAGGGTGACCCGGTCGGCCTCGTCGCAAAGAAACCGCAGGGTGACCTCATCGCCGGTTTTCACCGGGCCGATGGGGCTGCGGTATTTGACATCATAGGAATCATGGAAAAGCATTTGATTTCCTCCTTTATCTTTTCACGTGTATACTATACCACGAAATGGCAAATGGTGCAAATGGCACTAAGTAATGCCAAAAAATACAAAATCTGGAAAAATACTGGCCAAATCGGCAATGGAAGTGTGTCGAAAAACCCCAATGCTGGCAAGGATTGTCGCAAATACGGCCCATCTGCGCCGGACACAATAGCCCCGAGGAGGCGATCAACAATGAAAAAAATCTTGATCCTGACGGTTTTATCCATCGCAACCCTTTCCCTGTTCACGGCCTGCGCCAGCGAGGCGGACACCCTTGTCAGCCCCAGCCCATCCCAGAGCCCCATGGCCACCCAGCAGCCCACCCAGACGGTGCAGCCCACCGACGGCGGCATTCCCGGCATGATGGACACCCCCATGGACGGCGCGGGAACCACCGGCACCACGGGCACCACCGGCGTGACCGGCACCAATGGTACCACCAACATGGCGGGCAACGGCGCCATGAAGGGCATTACCTCCATGGAAGACAGCCGCCGCATCAGCGAGCGCATCGCGGACGAAGTGGAAAAGCTGTCCGAGGTGAAGGACGCGGAAGCCATCGTGGCGGACAACATGGCGGTCATCAGCGTGGAGTTTGACTCCCAGTACCAGGCCGGCATGGACGACCGCCTGACCCAGATGATCGAGGCCCGGGTGCAGGCCGTGGACAAGAACATCACCCAGGTGCACGTGGTGGCCGAAACCGGCGACTTCGACGCCCTCACCAAGTTGCGCGAAAAGCTGGACGACGCTGGCTTCACCATGGACAACCTGCGCCAGGAGCTGAAGATGTTCACGGATCGGGTCATGGGGTGAGTTCTTTCTTTTTGAGTCAAAAAGAAAGAACCAAAGAAAAACCGCTAATTGCGGGACGGTTGCCGGGGGTGGCCTCCCAATGGTGTCTACTCTATGAAACCGTCCAACAAAAGCAGCATAAACGAAAACCAGCTTCCCACCCATTACCCTGGGTAGAAGCTGGTCTTCTTTTGCTACTTTTCTTCTGACACAGAAGAAAAGTAGAGCTGGCTTTTCTTTTTTCTGCTTATTTTCCGCTTAGCTCTTTTGGCGTTTCCGGAAAACGATCAATGCAAGAATGCCCATTACCATCGTATAGCCGATCACAACCAGAGCGTGACTGAGCCACCCGCTCATATCCCCCCGGGCAACGCCGCTGCACAGCCTCAGCCCGTGGTAAAAGGGCAGCGCCTTGCAAAACGCCCCATATCCGCCGCCGATCATCTCTACATCCAGCATCATGCCGCTGGTGAGGGCCATCAGCTGCACCAGAATGGAGGAGACCGGCGCCACGGCCTTGTCGCCGAGCAGCGACCCCAAAAACAGCCCCATGGAAAGGAACATGGGCACGCACAGAAACAGCAGCCCCGCCGTGGCCAGTACCTGCCCCACGGTCAGGGAAAGGCCAATCAGCAGGCCGATGACCAGCACCAGCAAAATCTGCATCAAGGCCAAAGGCAGCATGGGCAGCATGTATCCCAGCAAATATTCCTGGGTGCGCATAGGCCCGGCAAACAGGCGGCCGAGGTAGCTGGTGGCCCGGTCCTGGGCGATGAGAATGCCCAGGAACATGCTCAGAAAGGTCATGCCGAAAAGCGCCACCCCGGGGATGTAGTTCTCAAGTTGGAAATTGGCGGGCATGAAGTCACCGGGCACAGCCTTGGCAATGATCATCCAGATGACCAGCATCAGCAGCGGCATACCCAGCGCAAAGCCAAGCGCCGCGCCATCCCGGGTCATTTCCTTGTGGTTCCGTCCTGCAAAAGCAAATGTTCTCATGATTCATCCTCCGTCAGGGCAAGGAAAACCTCCTCCAGGTTGTCCTTGCCGGTTTCGCGTTTCAGTTCCTCCACCGTGCCCAGCGCCTGCAGTCTGCCCCGGCTCAGGATGGCCACCCGGTCGGAGAGGGCCTCGGCCTCCTCCAGATAGTGGGTGGTCAGCACAATGGTCATGCTGCCCTTCAGCTGACCGATCATCTCCCACAGTTCCCGCCGGGCCCGCACGTCCAGGCCCAGAGTGGGCTCGTCCAGGAACAAAATGCGAGGCTGGGAGATCAGCGCCATGGAAATGGACAGCTTCCGCATCAGGCCGCCGGATAGGGTCTTAGCCTTGTCCCGGCGGCGGTGAGTGAGGGAGAAGCGGGCCATCATTTGGTCGGCCATATCCCGGGCCGACGTTCCGTCAAACCCGTAGATCCGGGCCGTGAGCAGCAGGTTTTCTTCCACCGTCAGCCGGGGCGATACCGCCGTCTCCTGGGGCGATACATTGATAATGCCATGCACCTTTTCCACATCGGTCAGGATGCTGTGGCCGCCGAGAGTGGCGTCGCCCGAGGTGGGTGTGGTCAGGCCGCAGAGCATGCGGATGGTGGTGGTCTTGCCCGCGCCGTTCTGGCCCAGCAGGCTGAACAGCTCCCCTTCCCGGATGTGGAGGTTCAGGCCGTCCACCGCGGTACGCTTGCCGTAAACTTTGCATAAATTCTGAATGCGGATCATGGTCGGGTCGTCCTTTCGTTATGATGACAGGGTCATGATAGCGCGCTTTTCCGTCTCATACAAGGGATTTGGGGTAAGCGGTAGGTTTTTTGAACTGAACGGTCAAAAAAACAAAACTGTAAATATGCAGGCAAGGACTCTTGACGCTGGCGGCTTTGCCCGGTACAATAGAATGGACAAGAAAGCGATGTATAGAACCATATGGAGGGAAAGTAATGTCCTTTTCTGCTGATTTGAAGGCGGAACTTTTCGCCATACGCCCGGAAAGGGACTGCTGCCGGCTGACGGAGCTTTCCGCCCTGTACATGACCATGGGCAGCCTGAACTTCTTGGGCAAGGGAAAGCTGAACGTGCAGTTCACCAACGAAAGCCTGACCGTGATTAGGCGCACGGTGGTGCTACTTCAGGAAACCCTGTCCATCACCCCGCAGATCCATTACGTGGACACGGCCCATTTTGGCGGCACCCGGAAATGCGTGCTGACCCTGGGCCCCATTCAGAGCCCCGTCTTCCTGGAAAAAATGCAGATGATCTCCCTGGACGACGACGGTCAGCCCATCTTCCGCAGCGCCACGCCCCGTATCAGCCTGAGCCGCGGCTGCTGCAACCGGGCCTTCCTCCGGGGCGCGTTCCTGGGCGGGGGATACATCACCAATCCGGAGCAGAACTATCACCTGGAGCTGGGCTATCGGGACGAAAACGTCCGGGACTATCTGGCCCGGGCCCTGCAACGTTGCGATCTTCCCATTCGCCAATCCAGCCGCAAAAACCAGGATTTTCTCTACATCAAGCAATCAGAGCAGATCATTGCCTTCCTGACCTTGGTGGGCGCCCATCAGTCCGTGATGCACATGGAAAACCTGCGCATCCAGCGGGACATTTACTCCACCGTCACCCGGGCCATCAACTGCGACGCCGCCAACATGAAAAAGCAGCTTCACGCCGCCGAGGAACAGACCCAGGCCATCATGCGCCTGGCCCGGAAGGACGGCCTGAAGGGCCTGCCGCCCAGCTTGCAGCAAATCGCCGTGGCGCGGCTCAACGCCCCCGACCTGAACCTTGCCCAGCTGGGCCAGACCATGGATCCCCCGCTGAGCAAAAGCGCGGTGAACCACCGCATGCGCCGCCTGATGGAACTGGCCGGCGACGAACCATCCGAACAAAGCGACCCGGCATCCCCGGGCGATGAAAATGAGGTGTGACCATGATCAAGAAAATGTACAACATGACCGGAATGAAGCCTTTCAACCGTGAAAGCGCCGCAGAGGTGGCCATTGCCGCTTCCAAGTTTGACAGCACTTTCACCATGGAAAGCGGCAATTCCATCATCAACATGAAAAGCATGCTGGGCCTGCTCAGCCATGCCCTGCCTAAAGGGGAGATCGCCCTGGTGGCCGATGGCGCGGATGAGGCTGAGGCAATGGAAGCTGTTTGCCAGCTGCTGGAGAAGTATCGGGGATAAGGTGTTTTTAAGAAAGTGAATAAGTGAGAGTTTTTGCTGCCGCTGGGAGATGGAGTCTTCTGGGGGTGGCTGTTGGCGCTTGTGCCGGAGATATCTTGCTTTTTAAGATTATGAGCGAGCGGCAGGCTCAACGTGGAACAGGGCGATGATGCTTTTTGTGTGCCGGGGCACGTTATGTTTACCGCCGCTGGAGTGCGGAGCAGCCCGCTCCGCTATGGATTAGGGGTATGGGGGACCCCGCACCGGTCCCTGCGGCTTCTGACATGCCTCACTGCTCCTTAGATGTTCCTGTTAGTGCTTTGGAAAAGCGGCGGGCGCAACGAGGAACAGGCGCGCTGCGGCGCGGGGTACTCTTACTTTTTTCTAGAAAAAAGTAACAAAAAAGCCTTCGCTCCACGCTCGTTCCGGCAAATCCCTTCAATCGCCACTGTTTCGGGGCGGCCGCGCACGAATGTGTTTCTTGGCTTAGGGCCAGCTGGACATCCTACCGGCGTGCGCTTTCCCGCCCCGAACCCGGGCTAAAGGATTTGCCGTCTCTCCGCTACGTCGCCAAGAGTGTCCGCAGTCTCTTGGGTGCGAAATGCTGCGCATTTCGGGAGTTTCTTTTCGTTTTGAGGTGCAATCAATCGGTTAAAGTAACAAAACGGGATTGCAACTTGTAGCAGGATCCAACCTTCATTTCTCGCCAGCTCTTTTCCAAACCCAAGCCAGACTTAACCCTTCCCCGCAGCCAAGATCCGGCAAGCGCAGACCGGCGACGTAGCGGAGTGCAGGCAAATCCCGAAGCCCGTTTTCGGGGCGGGGAAGCGCACGCCGGCCGAGACCCGTCCCAATAATACCCAACATCACGTGATCGTGCGCGGCCGCACCGAAAATGTGGCGAATGAGGGGATTTGCCGGAACGAGCGTGTCGCTCTGGTTTTTGCTTCTTTTTCCCTAAAGAAAAAGAAGAAGTCTTTCCCCGTTTCGTACTGCACGAAACGCCATCACAAATCCCAGCGCACCAAAAAACGCACCATCCATCCTCCCGCCCCTTCTGGGCAAATCAGCGCACGCCAAACCCCAAGCAACTCAACAACCGGTTTTCTTTTGCTTCTTTTCTTTTGACACAAAAGAAAAGAAGACCCCCCATTGAGGAAAAAAATCTGCCAAAAAACAGGATTCTTTCCCCAACCCCAACCAAAATACGCCCTCCAAAATCCACCATCCATTTTCCACATCCTGTGGATACTATGGAAAACCATCCCAACATGTTGCGTTTCAAGGCCTTGCGCCTAACCCCTTGCCCCGCAACAAATTCCCCATTTTCCGGCAGGAATTTTCAGCGCAAAATGTTGCGCATGGGCAGGAAAATCATCCCCGGAAAGAGAATTTTTCTTAAATGGGTCATTTTGACTGCCTGTTTTTTCATGCAGCAAAATTCTGCCTGTGGAGAACCCCCCAAACGGTGGATGATCCCCCACAGACTTTCCAAGGGCATTTTTGTTGCCCTGCATAGGCCGAAAGGGCTTTTCCACCCTTTCCACAGCCCCTACTACTGCTACTGTCTATATACTACTATCACTACCTTATGGGAGGTTTTCACATGAAGTTTGAATGTTCCGCGCAGGATCTCTATTATGGCCTGCAAAACGCTACCCGCGCCCTCAGCTCCCGCCCTGCCATGCAAATTCTGGAAGGCGTTATGATCGTCACCGATGAAGACGGCCTCTACCTGACCTGCTCCGACGGCAGCCTGAGCATCAAGTCCTTTGTTAAGGCCGATATCATCCAGGCGGGACAGGTGATCCTGCCCGGCCGCCTGCTGACCGAGATTGTCCGCAAGCTGCCCGAAGGCACCGTCAATTTCTCCATGAACGAGAAGATGGCCGTCACCATCCGCTGCGGCCAGAGCCGTTCCACCATCACCGGCGTCAGCACCAATGAGTTCCCCCAGATGAAGGACCTCACCCATTCCTTCGCCCTGCATTTCCCCCAGAAAAAGTTGCGGGATATGATCTCCAAGGTGACCTTTGCCATCGCCATTCAGGAGAGCCGCCAGGCCCTGACCGGCTGCCTGATGGAAGTCACCCCCACCGAGCTGCATCTGGTCGGCCTGGACGGCTTCCGCCTGGCCATGCAGCGCTATAACGACAATTTCGTCCTGCCCGATGACAAGAACGAGATCAAGGCCATCATCCCCGGCCGGGTCATGAACGAGCTGGTGCACATCATGGACGGTGAGGGCGAGGTCATCACCTTCCATATGGACAACACCCATCTGATGGCCGTGGTGGGCAATACCACCCTTGTCACCAGCCTGCTGGCCGGCGAGTACATCAACTATCGGCAGATTCTCCCCACCGCATGGCTCAGCCGGGTCACCGTCAAGCGCAAGGAACTGCAGGACGCCATCGACCGCGCCAGCCTGATGGCCAAGGAAGGCAAGAACAACCTGATCCGCATGAAGTGCACCCAGGGCAGCGTGACCATCACCTCCAACAGCGAAATGGGCGACGTGCAGGAAGACCTGGAAGCCCACCTGGAGGGCGAAGACATCGAGATCGCCTTCAACAGCCGCTACATCAACGACGTCATCAAAAACGTGGACGAGGACTGCTGCACCCTGTGCATGAACACCGCGGTCAGCCCCTGCGTTATCAGCCCCATGGACGGCGACAGCTACCTCTACCTGGTGCTGCCGGTTCGCGTATACAACTAAGTGAGGGTTTTTCTTCTACTTTTCTTTTGAATCAAAAGAAAAGCATCAAAAGAAAACCGCTTTTTCCGCCGTGGGAGGAAGTGTTCTTTCCACGGCTGTTCTTTTCTTTTGAGTCAAAAGAAAAGAACCAAAAGAAAACCACATTGTGGTTGGAGTTGTGTTTTTCGTCCAAACTCTCTTTTTTCGTTACTTCTTTTTTTCTGATAGTCTGCGTAGAAGGAGGGAAAGTCCTTTGAAAAAATTTTCTTTTTTTCTTGCGACACTTTTGTTTATCATGATGGTTAATTCCGCTTTTGCACGATCAGATTGGAAAACATATGAAAATCTTGGTGAAATTGAGTTTGTTAATCTTTCGGTAATGAACAATTTTAACGACCATTACGAAGAATACGAAACGTTGGGAGAAAAGCTGCTTCAATTGGAATATGACGAAACAACTGAGATTTTTTTTCCTGTGTTTGATGAGCCGTTTCTTTCAGACAGTGAAGCTTTTGAATTGCTAAATAACTGGTTTTCTGCTAAGGTTGAAAATGAGGGTGGTATCAGACGGATCTTTTTTGATCCAGAAACTGAAAAAAGCGGTAAACATGTTCATTTTCTAATTTACACTAAGGAAGGAGAAAACCAGGTCATTTTTGTAGCAACCCGTTATACTTCAGAGGAAGAAGCCCAAAAAAGGGCAGAACATGGAATTTGTTTTGAACATTGGCTCATTCAGATCAACAATTTAACCTGATGTGAGTGAACCCTCCCGAATATCAGCTGGTTTTTCTTTTGCTTCTTTTCTTTTTTACTAAAAAAGAAAAGAAGAGAGGTTTTTCTTTGGTTCTTTCTTTTTCACTGAAAAAGAAAGAACAGAAAGGAGGATACAATGCAAGACCTGAAATTCATTACGGCCAGTAATATCATCAACCTGCGCACGAAAGCAGGCATGACCCAGAGCGAGCTGGCGGCGAAGCTGAGCTATTCAGATAAGTCCGTCAGTAAGTGGGAGCGGGCCGAGGCTGTGCCGGATGCGTACGTGCTGAAAAACATGAGCGAGATCTTCGGCGTGACGGTGGACTATCTGCTCAGCGAGCACGACCAGTGGGAAGCGCCTAAGAAAAAGACCCTGCTGGATAAATACCAGATCGACGTGATCATCTCCGTGACGCTGATGGGCATTGCCACGCTGGCGCTGCTGATTTATGTGGTGTTCTGGCTGGCGGGAGATTTGCAGCCCATCATCTTCGTGTATGCCACCACGGTGATGCTTGTCACGCTGCTGGTTTTGCAGAGCGTGTTCAAAAACGGCGAGCATAACTACATCATTATCGCGTTTTTGCTGTTTGCGGTGATATCGTCCTTCTATTTTACGTTCCGGGAGTTTCTCCATGTGGACTTCTGGCAGCTGTTCATCCTGCTGGTGCCAGGCTGGCTGATCATTTATCTCTGTTCTAAAGTGAAGCGGAAAAACGTTGATAAATAAAGGATTCTACTCTGAGTAGAGTGCCCATATCGGCACTCTACTTTTTGATTTCCGGACAGTAGAGCCCGGGGACGGCAGAGTAGGTTGCTCTTTTTAGGGGCAGTCTGCTACCATAAAGGCACACCCACCGAAAGGAGCCGATTCCCCATGAACCCGTACATCCTCAGCTGCTGCTCTACCTGTGACATCAGCGCCGACCATTTGAAGAGCCTGAACGTTGAATACATTCCCTTCCATTTTTTCATTGACGGAAAGGAATACAAGGACGACCTGGGAAAGACCATCCCCTATGACCAGTTTTATCAGATGATGGAGGAGGGCGCGGACACCCGCACCAGCCAGATCAACGTTTCCGAATATGTGGAATATTTCACTCCCTTTCTGGAGGCCGGCAAGGACGTTTTGCATGTAAGCCTGTCCAGCGGCCTGAGCGGAACCAGCAACAGTGCCATGAACGCCGCCCGCATTTTGCAGGAGCGCTATCCCGACCGGCAGATTGAAGTGGTGGATTCCCTGGCCGCTGCATCCGGCTACGGTCTGATTATGGACAAAGCCGCCCAGCTCCGGGACGAAGGCATGTGCCTCCAGGAACTGCGCCAGTGGATTGAGGACAACAAGCTGAGAATGCACCATTGGTTCTTCTCCACCGATTTGAAGTACTACGTCAAGGGCGGACGCATTTCCAAGGCGTCGGGCTTTGTGGGCACCATTCTGGGCATCTGCCCCCTGCTGAACATGAACCACGAAGGCCGGCTGACTCCCCGGGAAAAGATCCGCACCAAGAAGAAAGTCATCCGCCAGATTGTGAAGATGATGGAGCAGCATGCAGAAAATGGCGCGGACTACGACGGCAAGGTGTACCTGTGCCAGTCCGCCTGCATGGAGGACGCCCAGCAGGTGGCCGACCTGGTCAAAGAAAAGTTCCCCAAGATGAACGGCCAGCCCCTGATCAACCACATTGGCACCACCATTGGCAGCCACACCGGCCCCGGCACTGTGGCGCTGTTCTTCTGGGGCGACCCACGCAAGGACTAAACCAGAATTTACCCCGGATATTGCCGATATTTTTTCATCTCACTCATCCGGCAATATCCTTTTTTTTGACGGATTTTGCGGCGCCGCCGCTGAAGGATGCATACATTTTGCCAGAAAATAGCAAACTACCTCCGCAACCCTTTATTTCCTATACCCAAAAAAGGAGTCCTCGCATGACAAGAACCCCTCTCGCTCAGCGCTCCCTGCCCGGCTATACCCGGGGACAGGAGATCGCCAATATGGTGACCCACATCATCGGCGCGTGCTTCGGCGGCGCGGTGCTGGTGTGCCTGGTCTGGTTCGCCGCCCGCCGGGGCGACCTCATCGCCCTGATTGCCGGGCTGATCTACGCCGCAGGGATGATCGCCCTGTATGTGATTTCCAGCGTATACCACGGCATGACCCCCAGCCTGGGCAAAAAGGTGATGCAGGTGCTGGATCACTGCTCCATTTATTGCCTGATTGCGGGCACCTACACGCCCATCGCTCTGGTGGGCGTCCGGCCCGTCTATCCGGCGGTGGGCTGGAGCCTCTTCCTGACCGAGTGGCTCATTGCCGCCATGTGCATCGTGTTTTCCGCCATTGACCTGAAAAAGTTCCGGGTTCTGGAAATGGTCAGCTACATCGTCGTGGGCTGGCTGGTAATTTTCTTTCTCGGCCACGTATGGGACGCCATCGGCAAGGTGAATTTTTATTGGATCCTGGCGGGCGGCCTGGCGTACACCTTTGGGTCGATTTTATATGGCCTGGGCAAGAAAAACAAAAATTTCCACACCATTTTTCATGTGTTCTGTCTGGTGGGCAGCGCCCTGCAGGCGGTGAGCGTGATTCGGATTTGTATGTGAAAAAGCAGCTTCTACCCAATCTGGGTAGAAGCTCTTTTGATACCAGGATCACTCCATGAAAAAAGAGATAAACAGGACAAAACCCCCAGCAACCGTCAAGTGAATAGCGGTTTTCTTTTGGTTCTTTTCTTTTGACACAAAAGAAAAGAACAGGACACAAAAAAAGAACGAACGAATACCCGGCGGCACACCTGCATAGAAATTCTTACAAAGCGCACCAGGAGGAATGAAGATGGAAATGATGCAGGAAGGCCGCGGAAACGAAACGGCAAGAAACCCGGAGACCATGCGGGAGATGCTGCCCATGCAGCGTTTTGTGGCAGAGGCCACCAGCCAGGCGGTGGTGGAGGGCGACGTGGCGTTGCCCGGCGGCCTGAGGGAGGAGACCAATGTGCTCAGCGCGGAAGCCATGGCGGTGCTTTCCGGCGCGGAGGTGGACGACGGTGAAGTGGAGGTAGAGGGCAAGGTAACCTTCCACGTGCTATACACCCAGGGCGACCCCACTCTGGTCAGCGCCCTGGAAGCCAGCGCGGAGTTCAGCCACGACGTGGATATGCCCCTTGCCCGGGAGGGCATGACCCCCATGGTCACCCTGACGGTGGAGCATGTGGAGGCCACGGCCCAGGGCGGACGGATGCACCTGCTGGCCATCCTGAAGGTGCATGTGCGCCTCTTTACGGACGAGCCGCTGGCGGTTGTTACCGGCGTGACCGGCGCAGAGGGGCTGATGCTCCGCACCAAGACCCTGCATTGCTTAAGCCCTGCATCCCGGGGCGACCAGGACGTGCTGGTCCGGGAGGAATGCGAGCTGGGCAGCGTTTTGCAGATCACGGACACCCTCTACGCCACCGCATTTGCCCAAGTGCTGGACGTGATGGGCGGCGAGGAACGGGCCGCCATCTCCGGGAACATCCTCCTGGAGGTGACCCACCGCAGCCAGATGCCCTCCCGGCCTATCGTGGTGACCCGGCATACCATTCCCTTTGAGGAGACCATCCCCCTGATGGGCCAGCAGGCGGACGCCCTGTGCTGCAACGCGGTGGTGAAGGACGTGGCGGTGCTGAGCCAGGAGGGTGCGGAGGAAGGCAGCCGCACCATGCGGGCGGAAGTGCTGCTCCATCTGACGGCCCAGGCCACCGTAGGTCGGGACGTGTGCCTGCTGCTCGACGCCTACACCACCCAGGGGGATCTCCTTGTCCCGGAGACCCAGCCCGTCAGCCGGGCGATGCGTCATCAACAGCTGCATACCGCGGAAAGCGGCAAGCTGATGCTCCTTCTGGACGGACAGCCCCCGGCCCGTACGCCCCTGAAGGCCAGCCTGCGGCCCATCGTGACGGATGTATCCGCCGAGCGGGGCAAGCTGAACGTGGAGGGCATGATGGAGGTCGCCCTGCTCTACATGACGGACGACAGCGACATCCCCTGCACCTACCACACGGAAGAGCCCTTCCGCATGAGCTTTGCCTGCGAGCCTACCAGCCCGGAGGCCCTGAGCCTGACCCCCTCCAACGTGGACGTGGCCGGCATTACCAGCGACCGGGTGGAAGTGAAGTTCATCCTCCACCTGAGCAGCCACGACGTGGTTCTGGCCCGGGAGGACTTGGTCACCGGCGTCAGCTTCACCCCCGCCATGCCCGAGGAGCCGGGCATTATCCTGTGTTTTTCCCGGCCCGGCGAGACCATGTGGGAGATTGCCAAGCGGTATCGCATCAGCTGCGACAGCCTGAAGCGGATGAACCCCGGCCTGGAGGACGGCAAGCAGAACCAGCGGGTTATTCTTTGGAGAAGATCATTCTCTTGATTTGAACAAAAAGAAAACCGGCTTTTACCTGTAGTAGGTGAAAGCCGGTTTTTGTTGATGGTATGGTTACAGCGCCTTGAGCAGCTCGCTCAGAACGGGAGCATAATGCGCACCGCTGAGGCCGAAATTCATTTCCTTGTAACTCCAGGCAGCACGGGGAATGTTGTGGTTCACCAGCGCGGCGTGGATGTCCTTGTACCAGCGCAGGGTGCTGTCCGCATCAGCCAGGTCGATGACACCGTACTCGCCGCAATAGAGAGGCACGTCGAACTTGCGGGAAACTTCCAGAGCGGTGGCAAACATCTTCTCAAAATAGGCGGGGCTGAGCATATCGTCGCCCAAGGATTCGTACTCGGCATAATAGTCGTCCCCGAAGATCTTCTGAGAGCAGGCGTTCATCTCCGCTGCGGTGACGGGGTAGCCCATGCGGTAGTCCGCCGGCATGGTGGCAATCCAATGGGCACCCTGGTGGGTGAAGGGCATTGGGCTGTAACAGTGGAAGGTGAAGACCACATTTTCGTCAAAGGGGGCCTCCAGCAGCGTCAGGCCGAAAATGCTGCTGTTGAAAATACCGCCGATCAAAATCTTGGTTTCCGTGGCGATCTCCCGGATGGCAGCCATGGTCCGCTTGGCAATGCGGTTCCAAGGCTCGGCAAACTCCCGGGCGGTGACTTCGTTGAGCAGCTCAAAGACCACGTTTTGCTTGTTGCCGTAGCGGCGGGCCAGTTCCTGCCAGAGCTGCACGAAAAGATCCTGCATTTTTTCGTCGGTGAAGAAGCTGCAGTAGCTGGCATCGTCAAACACGAAGCCACAGGCCTTGTGGATGTCCAGAACCAGGTTCAGGCCGTACTTCTCACACCAGGCAATGGCCCGGTCGATGTGGGCAAAGCCGCTCTCGATAAACTGGCCGTCGTCGGTCTGAATCACGTTATAATCCACGGGCAGGCGGACGTGGTCCAGGCCCCAGGAGGAAATTTTTTGGATATCCTCCTCCAGAATGAAGGTGGAATAATGTTCCTCATTGTAATGATCCAGGCACTGGCTCAGCCAGCCGCCCAGGTTGACGCCCTTGTCAAAGCCCTTGAATTCTTTCATGGAAATGCTCCTTTCCCCACAGGGAAACGTTTGTTTTTTGATACCTTCAGTATAGCCTGAAACGAGAAAACTTGCAACCGGTGGGAAAGGAAGAAAACAGAAATTTGGTGTTGCCCTGGGGTTTTGATTCTGTTACAATGAAATTAACAAAAAAAACTCATATAAAGGAGACGACCCCTATGAAAAAGAAACTTGCTGTTCTCGCATTGGCGCTGGTTCTGGTTCTTGCTTTGACGGGCTGTGCCTGCAAGCATGAATGGGTGGAAGCCAACTGCGTAACTCCGAAGACCTGCTCCAAGTGCCAGGAAATCGAAGGCGAAGCTCTTGGTCACACCTGGGTGGACGCTGACTGCGTGACCCCCAAGACCTGCTCCGTGTGCGCCCACACCGAGGGCGAAGCTCTGGGCCACACCTTTGTTGACGCTGACTGCGTGACCCCCAAGACCTGCTCCGTGTGCGCTGCCACCGAAGGCGAAGCTCTGGGCCACACCTTTGTTGACGCTGACTGCGTAACCCCCAAGACCTGCTCCGTGTGCGCCGCCACCGAGGGCGAAGCTCTGGGCCACACCTTTGTTGACGCTGACTGCGTGACCCCCAAGACCTGCTCCGTGTGCGCTGCCACCGAAGGCGAAGCCCTTGGTCACACCTGGGTGGACGCTGACTGCGTGACCCCCAAGACCTGCTCCGTGTGTGCCGCCACCGAAGGCGAAGCTCTCGGCCACACCTGGGTGGACGCTGACTGCGTGACCCCCAAGACCTGCTCCGTGTGTGCCGCCACCGAAGGCGAAGCTCTGGGCCATACCTGGGTGGATGCCACCTGCGATGCCCCCAAGACCTGCTCCGTCTGCGCCCTGACCGAGGGCGAAGCTCTGGGCCACACTTTCGGCGAAGCTGAACTGGTGGATGCCGAAATGGTCAAGGTTTGCTCCGTCTGCGACGCTGAAGAAAAGAGCGACATCATCCTGTCCGCTGGCCTGAAGCTGGTTCCCTACACCATGGACGACGGCTTCACCGTGCTGGTTCCCGACGACTGGACCTTGACCGAGGAGACTGGAATCGAGCAGGTTGACGTGATGCTCCTGGACGAGGCCAATGGTTACTACATCGCCATCAGCCGCCTGCCCGGCATGGACGAGGAAACCACCACCGCCGTTGCCGCTGAGCGCCTGGCCGCTGCTCCCGATCAGTACGTGAACGTGGAGCTGACCACCAACCTCAAGGGCGTGGAGATCATCAACAATGAAAACGTCAAGCAGACCCTGTCCAGCGTCATCACCCTGAAGGATGGCAACATGTACGTGGTTCTGGTCAGCAAAAACGAGGGCGCTGACACCACCACCGACGAATTGCTCAACGCCCTGCGCAATGACATCGCTTCCTACCTGTACTTCAAATAAGGTTTCTGACCTTTCTTTTTGAGTCAAAAAGAAAGTACCAAAGAAAAACCACCATTGACTGGACGTTTGCCGGGGTTGGAGTTCAACCCCAGGCCAAAGCCAGTTAAATAAAAAAAACCAGCTTCCCACCCAAAACCCGGGTAGAAGCTGGTTTTTCTTTGCTTCTTTCTTTTTCTCAGAAAAAGAAAGTACGCCTCCCCTCAGTCCAGTTCCACCACGCCGGGATACTGGGCCATTACTTCCTGTTCGTCGTTGATGAAGGTGGACTGGGCCGCTTCCGGCAGCTGGGGCTTCTGGCCCTCCACCAGCACATCCACTTTCTTCACGCCGGGGAACTGGGAGCAGGTGAACAGCAGCGCACGGATGGCCTGCTTGCCGCCGTCGGTGGAGTTCAGGGTTTCCGTAAAGTCCTGGGTCAGGTCCACGGTGACCACGCCGTCCTTCAGGGTCACGCTGCGGATGCCGCATCCCTCGGGCAGGGCCCGCTCCAGGCCGCTGTCGGATTGGGGGCCCTTGGCCAGTTCCAGCACCGCGGTGGATACGTCCGCGTCGCTGTAAACCATGCGGGTCACGGGCACCAGCAGCCGGCCCGTCTGGGAGGGGAAATACAGCTGCACCTGGTTCGCGTCCTCAGAGAAGGTTTCGGTTGCCTCCAGGTTCACGTTGCCGCCGGTGAACACGCCGCTCACGTCCGTGCCAAAGGTCAGCTTGCTCCGCTTTTGGCCGTCAAACTCCAGGGTGACCTCGTCCACGGTGGAAAAACAGGTCAGGGCGCTCACCACCGCGTCCACCATCTGGCTTTCCTCCGCGGCGCTGAGGCAGTTCAGGGCTTCCTTGCTCATGGATACATTGGCCCGTCCGTCCGCGATGTCGATATCAAAGGTGGTGCCCTCTGGGATCACCGTGCGAAGGCCCAGCCGGGCGGCATTCATGTCGTTCTCGCTGCTTTTGACCATCATGGAAAGCGTCGCCTTGGCAATGCCGTCCGTCTTGGCCACCTGCCGGGTCACCGGCACCAGGTAGCCGTCGCCGTCCTGGTAATAGACCACGGTGGCCACGGTCTCGCCCTCCGGCAGGGCGATGGTCTGCTCAATGGGGATCTGGGTCTCGTCCACCAGCACGGTGGAGGCAGGCTGGTTGTCCTGCAGGGCAAGCACCACCACCAGCACCGCCGCGCACAAAATCAGGATCCGTTCAATATCCGCCCGTTTGATCTTCATACTATCCTCTCCTCTGGGGTCATTTGCACTAAAGGCTATGAACGCCCCGCCGGGAAAATGACAGAATTGCACTTCCGTCCCGGTTATGGTATGATGGGCCAAGCAAATCAAAGGAGGCGCATCGTTATGCCCATGGACGGTTTTACCCTTTCATTCATGGCCAAGGAACTGTCCCAAACGCTGCTGGGAGGCCGTGTGGACAAGGTGAACCAGCCGGAGAAGGATGCGCTTGTGCTGTTGATCCGCGCCGGGGGAGCCAATCACCGGCTGCTGCTTTCCGCCAACGCCAACCAGGCCCGGGTGCAGATCACGTCCCAGACCTACGAAAACCCCATGGAGCCGCCCATGTTCTGCATGCTGATGCGCAAGCATCTGCTGGGCGCCCGGCTGCTGGAGGTGAGGCAGATCCACGGCGACCGCATCCTGGCGTTGGTGTTTGACGCCATCGATGAGATGAACGACCACGTCCACCGCACGCTGTACCTGGAAATCATGGGCCGCCACAGCAATCTGTCTTTGGTCAATGAGAAGGGCGTGATCGTGGACTCCATCCGCCACGTGAACGCGGAAATGAGCCGGGTGCGCACCGTCCTCCCCGGGGACGACTACCATCTGCCTCCCACCCAGGACAAGCTGGATCTGGAAAGCCGCAGTCCGGAAGCCATCGCCGCCCGGCTGACCGGCCTCTCCATGCCCCTCCACAAGGCCCTGATGGATATTTTCAGCGGCATGGCGGGCCTTTGCTCCAAGGAGGTCTGCGCCCAGATCGGCCTGGATGCAGCCACCCCCGTCAGCGAGCTGGACATCTCCCTGGTCAGCCAGCGTCTTTCTGACTTCTACGGCAGTCAGTTTGACCAGTTCGCCCCAGTCACCCTGTACGACGAAGCCGGCATGGCCCAGGATTTCTTCCCCTTTACCTACCGCACCTATCCAGCGGACGACCAGAAGCCCATGCCGTCCCTCAGCCAGGCCATGGACGCCTACTACCTGGGCCGGGATCTGCACATGCGCATGCAGCAGAAAAGCCTGGGCCTGAGCCGCCACATCAAGAACGCCCTGGAGCGTGTGGAAAAGAAGAAGGGCATCATGCTGGACACCCTGAACCAGAGCGACGCAGCGGAGCAGGACCGCATTTACGGCGACCTGATCACCGCCAATCTGCACCTGATCACCCGGGGGCAGGAATCGGTGCGGGTGCAGAACTACTACGAGGAAGGCATGCCGGAGGTGGAGATCCCCCTTTCTATTCGCCAGACGCCCGCCCAGAACGCCCAGACTTATTATAAGAAATACCGCAAGGCCAAGGTGGCGGAGCAGTACGCCACGGAGCAGCTTGTCCAGATCGAGAAAGACCTGCTCCTTTTGGAAACCGCCCTGGAGGATCTGGAAAAATGCCAGACCAGCGCGGACCTGGGCGACATCCGCCTTTTGCTGAGCCAGAGCGGCTTCCTGCGTCCCGACGCATCCCAGCGCAAGCAAAAGAAGCCCCAGGAGGGCAAGCCCTACCGCTTCACCGCCCCCGACGGCACCACCGTGGAGGTGGGCAAGAATTCCCTCCAGAACGACCGCCTGACTCTCCACGCCCGCGGCGGCGAGACCTGGCTCCATGCCCAGGGCATTCCCGGCTCTCACGTCATCATCCGCACAGAGCAGGAACCCTCCGAGGAGACCATTTTCTTTGCCGCCCAGCTGGCCGCCTACTTCAGCAAGGGCCGCAACCATCCCATCCTGCCCGTGGACTACACCCTGCGCAAGCACGTCAAAAAGTCCGCCAACGCAGCCGCCGGCATGGTCACCTACACCCACTTCAAGACCATCTTCATCGGTCTGACCCCGGAGGACATGGCCCGCATCCTCAAGATGACCGGCCAGGCTTAGTTCTTTTCTTTTGTGTCAAAAGAAAAGAACCAAAAGAAAACCACTGTTCTTTCTTTTTGTGTCAAAAAGAAAGAACCAAAGAAAAACCACTATTTACTGGACGGTTGATGGGGCGTGGACGCCTAATGATGTCCCGCCCAATGGATCCAGCCAACAAAAGCAACAAAAAAGAAAACCAGCTTTCCACCCATAAACCTGGGTAGAAGCTGGTTTTTCTTTGGTACTTTCTTTTTCACTGAAAAAGAAAGTACGAAGGTTTTTCTTTTGCTTCTTTCCTTTTTGACTAAAAAAGGAAAGAAGAGAACTTATTCCTCGCGGAAAATCTGGATGCAGAGGCTGCCTTCGCCGGTGGAGTGTGCATCAATGCGGATGGGGAAGTCGTAATCGTTACGGAAAATGAGGTTCAGCTCGCTGTTGCCCACGGCGGCGTCCTGGTGCATGGGCAAATATTTGGCACAACCCGGGCCGTGAGGACGGCGGAAAAGAACGGTAATGCCGCTCAGCTGGCGGATGGTGTTGTACAGGGTGCTGGAGGACTGACAGGTGCCGCCGCCGTAGCCAAGCTGGCTGCCGCCGTCAATCAGCACGGGCGCAGCATGATAACCGTTGCTCTTTTTGTAGGGGCCGATGTTAGCGTTGAAGTCAAGCACTTCGCCAGGCTGCATGACACGGGACATGAGCTCGCAGCTGCGGACGATGTTCAGGCAACGGCCAGCATTGCCTTCCTTTCCGGTGTTGTACTCAAAATAGCTGGCAAAGGCAGCGATGGGGGTATCAGGGCTGTTGGGATGATCGGTGGAGGATACCACCACCAGGTCAGTCAGTTTGGAGGCATCCACGTAGCCGTAGTTGCGCCAGTAGAGAATCTTAGCAAAGCCGTCCACAAACTCCAAAACCGCAATGCGGCTGCCTTCGCCAATGACGATGTGGCCTACATCGCCGCTGGTGGAAGGAATGCTGTACACCGGACAGGGCTCAGTGGTGGTGGCCACATACTGAGAGAGGGTGGTGCCGTAGGGCGGGGTAGTGCTGGGGTCAATGGTGGTCATGTTTTCGTTGACCCAAGTGCGGATCACATATCCAACATGTCCATTATATTCCGCCAGCACATAGGTGGGATATACGGCGTAAATGGTGATCACGCTTCCTTTAGAAATGGAGGTGACCACATCGCTTTCGCTGTTTTGCTCAGCACGCATACGGATAGAGCTGCCAGTGGAAAAGGGTTTGATCACGGCCTTGTACAGGGGTTTCATGCCCTCGATGCTGGCTTTGCCTTCCTCGAAGGAAGGGGTAAAGACGGTGTCATCGCTTTCGCCGTCGCCATCGGTGACGCCTTCCACCTCGATGTCCTCTGTGGGAAGCGTTTCCTCCTCAATGGTCTCGTCAGCGGTCTCCTCCGCAAAGGTGGGGATGGCGGTCAGGCACAGAAGCAGGCACAGAAGCAGCGCCAGGATTCGGTTCAGGTTCTTCATGACAATATTCCTTCCCTATATAGAAGTTTATCCAGTTACCCATTATAGCACAGAAGGGATGAAAAGAGCAAAGGCACGGAAGAATTTACATACTTTCTTTTTTTCGCCCCGGGAAGCCCTTGACGGCGGGCCGGAGGATGGTTATGCTGGGTACAGAGGATACTTTCCATCAGGAGGGAATGGCTGTGAAGAAGATAGGCGCCCTGGAGGCCGGCGGCACCAAGATGGTTCTGGCGGTGTACGACGAAACCATGAACGAGCTGGACAGGATCTCCCTGCCTACGGAGGATCCCTCTGTGACCGTGCCGAAGATGAAGGCGTATTTTGACGGTCATCAGGTGGATGCATTGGGCGTGGGAAGTTTCGGCCCGCTTGATCTGAATCCTGCTTCTCCCACCTATGGAAACATCACCTCCACCCCCAAGCTGAAGTGGAGAGATTATCCCCTGCTCAGGGAACTGCTTGCTGGCCGAAATATCCCCGCGGCCATTGATACGGACGTGAACGCCGCGGTCATTGCGGAGATGGAGCTGGGTGTGGCCCGTGGCTGTGAGAACGCCGTATATATGACCATCGGCACGGGAATTGGCGGGGGCGTGGCTGTCCATGGCAAAACCGTTCATGGTCTGCTCCACCCGGAGGCGGGGCATATCCTGTTGCAGCCCCATCCGGAGGACCCCAATCCCCGGGGAGTATGTCCCTATCATGCAGGCTGCCTGGAGGGCCTGGCTGCCGGTCCTGCCATCGGCGCACGCATCGGCGGAGACGCCTCCCTTCTGCCGGATGACCATCCTACCTTTGAAATAGAGGCCTACTATTTGGCCCAGATGTGCATGAACCTGACCTTAACATTTAGCCCAGAAAAAATCATTCTGGGGGGCGGGGTCATGAACCGGAAAAGTCTTTTCCCCATGGTGCGGCAGAAAACCCTGGAACTGCTGGGCGGCTACATACAGGTGGACAGGGTAATCAACCACATGGAGGAATACATTGTCCCGCCTATGCTATATCCATTAAGCGGTCTCATCGGCAGTTATTTGCTGGGCAAAAGGGCCCTGGATGGAGACTGAGGCAATACTTGCATCCCCGACGGGATGCGGGTATAATCAATAGTTGCCCATAAGTAGCAAGCTGTATCCCGCCGGAAGTCCCGGCGTTTCAGAAAGGTGGAGCCCATGCAGAGAGTGAAAAAGAAAATGAGCCGCGGTAAGGCCATCCTGATTCTGCTGGCGGTGATCGCAGTCATCGCGCTGATTGTGGTGGGAATCTCCGCCATCTTTGGCAAAAAGAATGCGACTGGCATCAGCGTTCATCAGCTGCCCTGCCCCTATGACCAGAACATCCGCTCCTTTGGCAACAATGTGCTTTATTACGATGGCATGAGCCTTCATTGCATGAACGGCAATGGATCCGTGCGCTGGTCCTTTTCCCTGGGCAACAACGCAGGCTTTGACTGCGACAGCGAGCACATTGCCGCCTGGTCTGGCAGCACCATCTATGTGATTGACCGCAACGGTAATTCCACTTACAACGACAGCCTGGGCGAGGAAATCCAGTTTGCCCGTATCGGCAAGCAGTATGTTGGCGCTGTGGTGGGCGACGTAACCTCCTCTCGACTGGTGGTAAAGGATCACACCGGCGCCCATATGGACGAGGAAGTTGACGCATACGCCAACCTGATCATTCTGGATCTGGGCTTTTATGGCCTGAACGGCGAATACATGTGGACCTTGGCTCTGGATGTTTTCAGCACTGCGGCAAACTCCGTGCTTCACACCTTTGAGGTGGGCAAGATGAACATCGGTCAGGTTTCTCTGGGCGAGAATATCACCTATGAGGTCCTGTATGACAATGGGGTCCTGCGGATTGTCAGCACCCGAAAGATGCTGGCCTTCGACTACCGGGGCAATGAGGACACATCCCAGGCAGCGTTGGTATACGGCTGGCAGCTGCTGGATTACGATCAGCCTGAAAAAGGCAATGCCATGCTGCTGTTTGCGCCCACAGCCCAGTCCGCGAACAGTTATGATATCCGGGAACTGCGCCTTTTGATGGGCGGAGGTACAGACCGCCGTTACAGCCTGCCCGCCACCTGTGTGGGCGCCACCGTCTGGAACAAGAACGTATATGCAGTATCCGGAACCCAGCTGTTCCGCGCCGCCCTCGGCGACAGCCGCTTTACCACCTATGATCTCCCTCTGGAAAAGGAGGTCACGGAAGTCCTTGGCACTTTGGACGATGGACGGATCATCGTAGCCTGCGATAACGAGGTCTTCACCGTAACTCTTCCCCGGCCCATCGCCGTGAACTGAGGAAAGGAGGCCCCTGCGTGAATCCTATTGATGTGATTGCTTTGGTCATTCTGGCCATTTGCGTAATCTTCGGCCTCTACCGGGGCTTCATCCAGTCCGTGCTCAACCTGGGCGGAGGCATTCTGGCGTTGGTGGGTTCCTTCCTGCTCTATCCCCATGCAGCGGATACCATCAGCAAAAACGTGGATATTACCCGCCTCATCTCATCTTTCACGGATTCCCAGTCTCTTCTGGGTGACCTGGATCTGAGCAGCCAGGCGGTCAGCGGGATCAGTCCGGAAGCCGTCACCCAGATTGTGGAAAAGGCCAATGTGCCTGTGCCCATCGATGCCATCCTTACCCACAACCTGCAAAGCCAAGTTTTCAAGCCTCTGGGCAACATGGTCACAAATGTGGGCGACTACGTCAACCAGACCATTATCAGCGTATCCATCAATGTGATATGTTTCCTGCTTTGTTTCCTGGCCTGCTTTATTGTAGTGACCATTTTGATCAACCTGCTCAAGTCCGTGTTCCGCTTCCCTGTTCTCAAGCACATGGATGCCCTGGCCGGCGGCATTTTCGGTTTCCTGACAGGCATTCTGCTCTGCTACGTGGCTTTCACCGTGCTGCCCCTTTTGGAAAGCGTCCTGCCCATCGAGGGTTTCCGGGAAGCCGTGGACTCCAGCATTCTTGCCAAAACCTTCGCCCACGGGAATTTGATTTTGTCCATTATGAACCGGCAACTGTAGTACTTTCTTTTTCAGTGAAAAAGAAAGTACCAAAGTAAAACCAGCTTCTACCCGGGTTTATGGGTGGAAAGCTGGTTTTCGTTTTTTGTTGCTTTTGTTGGCTGGTTTCATGGGGCTGGACATCATTGGGAGTCCACCCCCATCAACCGTCCAGTAAATAGCGGTTTTCTTTTGGTTCTTTTCTTTTGCTTACTTTTCTTTTTGACTCAAAAAGAAAAGTAAGTTACTTCATCAGCTTGACCAGCACGGCCTTCTGGGCGTGGAGGCGGTTCTCCGCTTCCTCGAAGATCTCGTCGGCGTGGGCTTCCAGCACGTCCTCGGTGATTTCCTCGCCGCGATGGGCGGGTAGGCAGTGCAGCACCATGCAGCCCTCGTGGGTCAGGGCCATGCGGGCGGCGTTGACCTGGTAGTCAGCAAACACCTTCTGGCGCTCCTTGGCTTCTTCTTCCTGCCCCATGCTGGCCCAGACGTCGGTGTAGACCACGTCGGAATCCTTGACCATGGCGTCGATATCGGAAGAGCAGGCGAAGTCGCCGTTGGCAGCGGCCCAGGCCATCAGGTCGGCGTCGGGCTGGTAGGCGTCGGGGCAGGCGATGGCCACCTTCATGCCCATCTTGATGCAGCCGGCGATGAGGCTGTTGGCCATGTTATTGCCGTCGCCCACGAAGCACAGCTTCAGGCCCTCCAGGGTGCCCTTCTTCTCGCGGATGGTCTGCAAATCGGCCAGCACCTGGCAGGGGTGGGCGTAGTCGGTCAGGCCGTTGATGATCGGGATGGAGCCGTACTTGGCCAAGTCTTCCACTTCCTGCTGGGCGAAGGTGCGGATCATGATGCCGTCCAGGTAGCGGCTCAGCACACGGGCGGTGTCCTGCACGGGCTCGCCCCGGCCGATCTGTAGATCCCGGCTGGACAAAAACAGAGCGTTTCCGCCCAGCTGGTACATGCCGGTCTCGAAGCTGACCCGGGTGCGGGTGGAGCTTTTCTGGAAGATCATGCCCAGGGTCTTGCCCTTGAGGAGGGGTTCGTCGTTGCCGGCCTTGTGGTTCTTTTTCAGTTCGTCCGCCAGGTCGAGGATGTCGGTGATTTCGGCTTTGGTCAGGTCGGAGAGTTTGAGAAGGTGGTTCATATGGGTCAGTCCTTTCTTGGATTGGTTGATTGTGTGGGGTGATCTTCTTTTCTTTTGTGTCAAAAGAAAAGAAGCAAAAGAAAACCGATTGTAGAGTTGCTTGGCGCTCGGCGCGCGCTGCGGCGCGGCACCGGAGGGAAGCGGGTGCCCAGTGGGCACAACGCCGTAGGCGTTAGCGACCCGCAGGTGGGGAGTGAAACGAGCCGGTGGCACGGCAGTGCCGCTGGCGACGATTGAACGACCGGGGAGACTTTCGTTCCTTTTTGTTTAGGCAAAAAGGAACCGAAAAACCAGAGCGACACGCTCGTTCCGGCAAATCCCGTGAGTCGCCACATTTTCGGAGCGGCCGCGCACGATCTCGTGATGTTGGCTGTCGTTGGGACGGGTCTCGGCCGGCGTGCGCTTCCCCGCCCCGAAAACGGGCTTCGGGATTTGCCTGCACTCCGCTACGTCGCCGGTCTGCGTTTGCCGGATCTTGGCTGCGGGGAAGGGATGATTGCCGTGTGGCTGTGGAAATCAGCTGCATACCATCGGGACAGGCTGAAAGTTGTCCGGGCGGTAGTACCAGCCAACCCCGTGGTCGCCGTCTACTGGAACTATTATCATAGTTCCTTTCTGCTGCGGAAACGCGCACCGTAGGAAGGGCAACCTAAGCTCCGGGGATGGGCGGAGTCCACCCCCGCCGAGGTCGGGGGACGGGGGGCCCGCAGGCCCCC
>JAGBDE010000042.1 GCA_017937655.1 Clostridia bacterium
CAAGATGCACGCCCGTTCCGTGGGTCCGTACTCTCTGGTCACCCAGCAGCCCCTGGGCGGCAAGGCCCAGTTCGGCGGCCAGCGCTTCGGCGAGATGGAAGTCTGGGCCCTGGAAGCTTACGGCGCAGCCAATGCCCTCCAGGAGATCCTGACCGTGAAGAGCGACGACATCGTGGGCCGCGTCAAGACCTACGAAGCCATCGTCAAGGGCACCAACATCCCCGCTCCCGGCGTGCCGGAAAGCTTCAAGGTGCTCATCAAGGAACTGCAGTCCCTGGCGCTGGATATCCGCGTGCTGGATGCAAACAAGGAGCAGATCATCATCCGCGAGCTGGATGACGACGACATGGATGCACCCACCGATACCCGCTTCGTTGAGGACGAGGCAGAAGCCGAAGTAGAATCCTCTGTTGAGGAAGCCGTGATCGACGAGGATGTGGAAGTCGACTTCACTCTGGACGATGATCTGGACGAATTCGACCTTGGCCTCGGCGACGATCTGTCCGGCGATGACCTGGGCATGACCGACACTGACTTCGATAACGAATAACCCTTAGCTCATTGACCGAAAGGGAGTGCCGTGTTTTGTTTGAACTGACCAATCTGGATTCCATCCAAATCGGAATGGCGTCGCCTGAGCAGATTCTGGAATGGAGCTTTGGCGAGGTTTCCAAGCCTGAAACCATCAACTACCGTACCCTCAAGCCCGAGCGGGACGGTCTGTTCTGCGAGCGCATTTTTGGACCCACCAAGGACTGGGAATGCGGCTGCGGAAAATACAAGCGTGTAAAGTACAAAGATAAGAACAAGGTCTGCGACAAGTGCGGCGTGCAGGTCACCAAGGCCAAGGTTCGCCGTGAGCGCATGGGCCACATCCAGCTGGCCGCCCCTGTAAGCCACATCTGGTATTTCAAGGGCATCCCCAGCCGGATGGGCATGCTGCTGGACATCAGCCCCAAGTCCCTGGAGAAGGTTCTGTACTTTGCCAGCTTCATCGTGCTGGATCCCGGCGACAGCGCTGAGACCGGCCTGAAGAAGTATCAGCTGATCAACGATGCCCAGTACCGCGAGATTGAAGCCAAGTGCGGCAAGGGCAGCTTCCGTGCCGGCATGGGCGCCGAGGCTGTGAAGGAAATGCTGCAGGAGCTGGATCTGGAAGCCCTGAGCGAGAAGCTGAAGAAGGAAGTTGCGGAGCTGACCGAAAAGGAACGCGACCGCGAGACCGAAGGCCAGAAGCGCGCACGTACCGTGAAGCGCCTGGAAGTGGTTGAAGCCTTCCGCATGAGCAACAATAAGCCCGAGTGGATGATCCTGGACGTTGTGCCCGTCATCCCCCCGGATCTGCGCCCCATGGTGCAGCTGGACGGCGGCCGTTTTGCCACCAGTGACCTCAACGACCTGTACCGTCGCGTCATCAACCGTAACAACCGTCTGAAGAGACTTCTTGAGCTGGGCGCTCCGGACATCATCGTCCGCAACGAAAAGCGCATGCTGCAGGAAGCCGTGGACGCCCTGATCGACAACGGCCGCCGCGGCCGTGCGGTCACCGGCCCCGGCAACCGCGCCCTCAAGAGCCTCAGCGACCTGCTTCGCGGTAAGCAGGGCCGTTTCCGCCAGAACCTGCTGGGTAAGCGCGTTGACTACTCCGGCCGTTCCGTTATCGTGGTCGGCCCCGAGCTGAAGCTGTACCAGTGCGGCGTGCCCAAGGAAATGGCGCTGGAGCTGTTTAAGCCCTTCGTCATTGAGCGTCTGGTGACCCTCAAAAAAGCCGTCCACGGCAAGAACGCCAAGCGTATGGTGGACAAGGGCCGTCCCGAGGTTTGGGACATTCTGGAAGAGGTCATCAAGGAGCATCCTGTGCTTCTGAACCGTGCTCCCACCCTGCACCGTCTGGGTATCCAGGCCTTCGAGCCCATGCTGGTGGAAGGCAAGGCCCTGAAGCTGCATCCCCTGGTATGTACCGCTTACAACGCCGATTTTGACGGCGACCAGATGGCTATCCACGTTCCCCTGAGCATGGAAGCCCAGGCGGAAGCCCGTTTCCTCATGCTGGCCCACAACAACATCCTGAAGCCTCAGGATGGTAAGCCCGTCATGAGCCCCTCTCAGGACATGGTCATCGGCTGCTATTACCTGACCATCGACCGTGAGGACGGCCTGGGCGCCGGCCGCTATTTCATCAGCCCCGACGAAGCCATGATGGCCTATCAGACCGGCCAGCTCAGCCTGCAGGCTCCCATCCACGTCCGCGTGGAGCGCGAGTTCAACGGCGAGAAGGGCAGCAAGGTCATCGACTGCACGCTGGGCCGCCTCCTGTTCAACGAGGTCATTCCTCAGGACATCGGCCGCAAGCCCCGTACCTGCCTGGAGGAAATGTTCCCCCTGGAAATCGACTGCCTGTGCGGCAAGAAGGAACTGGGCAAGATCGTTGACGAAGTGTACCAGAAGCACGGCATCCACGAGACCGCTCAGGTGCTGGACAACATCAAGAACCTGGGCTTCAAGTACTCCACCCGCGGCGCCGTCACCGTTTCCGTTTCCGACATCATCGTGCCCAAGGAAAAGGCCGAGATCCTGGAAAAGGCAGACGCTCAGGTCAACATGATCAACAACCAGTACATGATGGGCTTCATGAGCGAGGACGAGCGGTACACCACCGTTGTGGACATCTGGAACAAGACCACCGCCACCCTCCGCGGCATGATTCTGCCCGGCCTGGACAAGTTCAACCCCATCCGCATGATGACCGACTCCGGTGCTCGTGGTAGCGCCGCTCAGGTCTCCCAGCTGGCTGGTATGCGCGGTCTGATGGCTTCTCCCTCCGGCCGTACCCTGGAACTGCCCATTCGTGCAAACTTCCGCGAAGGTCTGAAAGTGCTTGAGTTCTTCCTGTCCTCTCACGGCAGCCGTAAGTCCCTGGCCGATACCGCTCTGCGTACCGCTGACTCTGGTTACCTGACCCGCCGTCTGGTGGACGTTTCTCAGGAAGTCATCGTCCGGGAGCAGGATTGCTTCGAGACCCGCGGCGAAAAGGTGCGCGGCATCACCATCCAGGAAATTTCCATCAACAATCAGGTCATCGAAAGCCTGGAGGACCGTCTGGTTGGCCGTGTGGCCGCCGAGGATGTGTTCCATCCCGAAACCGGCGAGATCCTGGTGGCTCTCAACGAGACCATTTCCAACGCCAAGGCCAAGGCTGTGGTCAAGGCCGGCATCACCAAGGTGCAGGTTCGCAGCGTGCTGACCTGCCGCAATGAAACCGGCGTCTGCGCCCGCTGCTACGGCATGAACCTGGCCACCGGCGGCGCTGTGGACGTGGGCGAGGCCGTGGGCATCATCGCCGCACAGGCCATCGGTGAACCCGGTACCCAGCTGACCATGCGTACCTTCCATACCGGCGGTATCGCCAGCGGCGAGGACATCACCCAGGGTCTTCCCCGCGTGGAAGAACTGTTCGAGGCCCGCAAGCCCAAGCGCGACGCCATCCTCAGCGAGATCAGCGGCCGCGTGAGCCTGGGCGAAAACAAGAAGAAGCGCGAAGTGACCGTTACCAGCACGGAAGACGTGAACGAGCAGAAGACCTACGCCATCAACTATGGCAGCCGCCTGAAGGTGCAGGACGGCCAGATGATCAAGGCGGGCGACGAGCTGATCGAAGGCTCCATCAACCCCCACGATCTGCTGCGCATCCTGGGCGTGAAGGCCGTGCAGGACTACCTGCTGCGCGAGGTTCTCAGCGTGTACCGTCAGCAGGGCGTTAACATCAGCGACAAGCACATCGAAGTGATTGTGAAGCAGATGCTCCGCAAGGTCCGCATTGAGGACAGCGGCGACACCAACCTGCTGCCCGGTTCTCTGGTGGACATCTACCGCTTCGAGGAAGCCAACCGCATCGCCATCGAGGCCGACGGCCGTCCCGCCATCGCAAAGCGCGTGCTGCTGGGCATTACCAAGGCTTCTCTGGCCACCGAGAGCTTCCTGTCCGCCGCCTCCTTCCAGGAGACCACCCGCGTCCTCACCGACGCCGCCATCAAGGGCAAGGTGGACCCGCTGCTGGGCCTGAAGGAAAACGTCATCATCGGCAAGCTGATTCCCGCCGGTACCGGCATGAAGCGCTACACCGATATCGACCTGGTGGAAAACTTCTAAGCAACATAAAAGCCCCCCGTCGCCTGCAAATGGCGGCGGGGTTTTGCTTTACAGGGGATGGCCGGCGTGTTATGATGGCGGGGAAGATCAACTTGTAGTTAGCAAAGGAGTAGTTTTTTTGAATAAGAAAATAATCAAAGATATTCGCCTATATAAGAGTGAATTACAGAATGAATCTGGCAATGATACAATCATCCCTTTTGCTGACAAAAAATTAAATGCCATTACCCAAAGAATTGTTATGAAACTACGCGAAAACAATTTCTCTCTTGGAGAATTTGACCATCTGTATATCAATTTTACGACGTGTGACATGTCCGAAAAAATGAGTTTGTCGGAGAAAGTGGATAGATATCACCCTTGGTACAGATATTGCGATGTGCACGTAGAAAAGCATCGTTATGATGAACTCGGTTCAGTTGAATCCTATGGTGAGATTATTCACAGTATAAGTGCCGTTCTTATTGCTTATTTTGCCACGGAAGATTTTGACAAATCGAAGATTCTCTCCTGTATTCATCAGGCCGTTGAAGAAGGGGAAAATATGCTGATGAAATTTAAGGAAAAGGTCAGCACAAAACGTAAGGCAGTCATCTTTTTGCGCTATCTTGATACATGCAGATTTTATCCTCTCTTGCGGGTATATGATACAGAGGAGAATCTATTGTTTGAAAAAGATTTGCCGGAAACTCTCGTGCTGGACTATATTGGGGAAATTCAAATCAGCACAAAGAAAATAACGATTAAGCCACGAAAGAATGCATTTACTACTGGACAAAAAGCACTGGTTTTTGAGTATTGAGTGCCAAGTTTCATTTTGTCAAATTTCACAACCGATCCACCAATAACAACCCCCACCCCAGCCGGCTTTTGTAGCCCGGCGGGGTGGGGGTTTTATGCCGTTACAGGCTCTCGCCGTTGGTGGCGATGATCTGGCCGTACCAGTAAGCGGAATCCTTGGGGGTGCGCTTCTGGGTCTGGTAGTCCACGTGGATGAGGCCAAAACGCTGGGAATAGCCGTGGCCCCACTCAAAGTTGTCCATCAGGGACCACTGGAAGTAGCCCATCACGTCCACGCCCTCCTCTGCGGCCCGGCGCAGGCCCAGCAGGTAGCGGTTCAGGTAGTCGATACGGTTGGGGTCGTGCACCTTGCCGTCCAGGGAGACCACGTCGTGGCAGCTCATGCCGTTTTCCGCAATGACGATGGGCAGCTGGTAGCGCTGATAGAGCATGGTGGAAGCCCAGTAGAGGGCCTCGGGCTCGATGCCCCAGCCGATGTCGGTGCGGGGCTCTCCCACGGCGTGAGGCAGCACTTCCGGCTTGCCGTCGGCGCCTTGGCGGATGCGGTCGCCGTAGTACAGGTTCACGCTGACAAAGTCAATGGGCTGGGAAATGAGGGCCATGTCCTCCTGCCAGCCGGTGGGCAGGTATTTCTCTGCGTAGGCCAGGTACTCGTCCGGGTATTTGCCCAGCACCACCGGATCCATGTACAGGGACACGCTGAAATAGTTGTTCTTGCCGCAGGAGAAGTAGTGATCGTAGGCGGCCTTGCGGTCAGCGGGATCGGCGGTGGCGGGCACGGCGGCGGCTCCGCAGGGGACGATGCTGATCTTCACCCCGGGGACCACCTGCCGCAGCTTCTGCACAGCCAGGCCGTGGGCCTTCAGGAAGCGATGCACCAGGGGCACCATGGTGTCCAGGGGCAGATTTTTGATGCCGGGCGCGTGAACGCCCACAAAGTAGCCCAGACCCACGCAGCACTGGGGCTCGTTGAAGGTGAAGAAATGTTTCACCCGGTCGCCCAGCTTTTTGGCCACAACCTCGGTGTAGTTCTCAAACCAGAGGGGGAAATCCGGGTTCATGAAGCCGCCCTTGGCCATCAGGGCCTGGGGCAGATCCCAGTGGTACAGGGTCACATAGGGCTGGATGCCGTTGGCCAGCAGGCAGTCCACCAGGTTGCTGTAAAACTGCAGGCCCTCTTCATTCACCTGGCCGACGCCCTCGGGAAGCACCCGGGGCCAGCTGATGGAAAAGCGATAGTTGCGAATGCCCAGCTCCTTCATCAGCGCCACGTCCTCCCGGAAGCGGTTCACATGGTCGCAGGCGACGGTGCCGTCATGGCCCTGGAAAACATTGCCTTCCTGGCGGCAGAAAACGTCCCAGATGCTGTCGCCCCGCTTGTCCGCAGCGCCCTCAATCTGGAAAGAGGCGGTGGCGGCGCCCCAGATAAAATTCTTCTTGAAACCCATGGTCATTCTCCTTTGTATGGCAAAGAATTGTCTGGAACATTTTACTTGCTTTGTGGTAAGAAAGCAAGGGCCTGGGAAAAGAAAAGGATGTTAAATATATGGACTGGCGAAAACCCTTGCAAATGGCGGGTTTTGCCAGAACATGAAAAAGTTTTCACTCGAATATATGTTCGCATTCTGCTATAATGGGCCTGCGTGAAAAAAGGAGGGACCAGCATGGAAAAAGCTTATGTGGCCATCGATCTGAAGTCTTTCTATGCATCCGTGGAGTGTGTGGAGCGGGGCCTGGATCCCCTGACCACAAACCTGGTGGTGGCGGACCAGCGGCGGACGGACAAGACCATCTGCCTGGCGGTGACCCCTGCGCTGAAAGCCTTCGGCATTCCCGGCCGTCCCCGGCTGTTTGAGGTGGTGCAGAAGGTGGAGGAGATCAACCGCATGCGGCTGCGCAATGCCCCGGGCCGGAAGTTTACCGGCTCCTCCTGCGACGCAGAGGAACTGCGGCAGCATCCGGAACTGAAGCTGGACTACCACGTGGCCCCGCCCCGGATGGGCCTGTACGTGGATTACAGCACCAAAATATACAGCATTTACACCCGGCACATCGCCCCGGAGGATATTCACGTCTACTCCATTGACGAGGTGTTCATGGACGTAACCGGCTACCTGCGCACCTATCGCCTGACGCCCCGGCAGCTGGCCATGCGGATGATCCGGGAAGTACTGGCGGCCACCGGCATCACCGCCACCGCGGGCATCGGCACCAATCTGTACCTGTGCAAGATCGCCATGGACATCGTGGCCAAGAAGATCCCGGCGGACGCGGACGGCGTGCGCATCGCGGAGCTGAACGAAAGAACTTACCGGGAAAAGCTGTGGGAACATCAGCCCCTGACGGATTTCTGGCGTATCGGCCCGGGATACCGGCGCAAGCTGGAAAAATACGGCATGTACACCATGGGCGACGTGGCCTGGCGTTCCGTCTACGACGAAAGCCTGCTGTACCGGCTTTTCGGCGTGAACGCGGAGCTACTCATCGACCATGCCTGGGGCTGGGAACCCTGCCTGATGGCGGACATCAAGGCCTATCGCCCCCAGAGCCACAGCATGAGCGTGGGCCAGGTGCTGCAGGATCCCTACACCTTCGAGAAAACCCGGGTGGTGGTCCGGGAAATGACGGAATCCCTGGTGCTGGATATGGTGGAAAAGGGCCAGATGACGGATCAGATGGTACTGGTCATCGGCTACGACGTGGAGAATTTACAGAATCCGGACAGGAAGGCTCACTACCACGGCCCGGTGGTGATGGATCATTATGGCCGTCCCACCCCCAAGGCCGCCCAGGGCAGCACCCGCCTGGGCCGGTTCACTTCCTCCACCCGGCAGATCATTCTGGCCATGATGGAGCTGTTTGACCGGATCGTGGACCCCAATCTGCTGGTCAGGCGCATCAACCTGGCGGCGGCCTGCGTCATGGACGAAAAGCGGGTGGAGCGGATGGCGGAACATCGGCAGCTGGATATGTTCACGGACTTTCTGGCAGAAGAGGAACGCCGCCGCAGGGAAAACGAGGAAATGCGCCGGGAGAAGCACATGCAGCGGGCCATGCTGGAAATACGCCAGAGGTTTGGGAAGAACGCCATTTTGCGGGGCACCAACTTCCTGGAGGGGGCCACCGGCAGGGACAGAAACCGGCAGATTGGAGGTCACAGGGCATGAAGGGAAAGTACGACGACATCATGGATCTGCCCCACCATGTGTCCGGCAAGTACCGGCACATGAGCCGGGAGAACCGGGCGGCCCAGTTTGCGCCCTTTGCGGCCCTGACCGGCTACGAGGACGCGGTGGAGGAGACCGCCCGCCTGACGGACGCCCAGGCGGAGATCACCGAGGAGCGGCGGGAGTGGCTGGACGCATGCCTGAACCTTCTGGAAAAGAACATCCGCCAGCGGCCGGAGGTGACGGTCACGTACTTCCAGCCGGACCATCGAAAGGCAGGCGGCGCCTACGTGACCATGACCGGAACCCTCCGGCGGGTGGACGCGGTGCAGCGGCTGCTGGTTTTTGCCGACGGCCGCACCGTGGATCTGGACAGCGTCTACCACCTCCGGGGCGGCTTGCTTCCGGAGAAACTGCGATGAAGAAAATGGAGAAAACAACGAAAAAAGCCTTGACATTGCCCCGGGTGGGGTGTTATACTCTGCTCTGTAAGTAGAAGCTGCCCGCTTCTCACCGCGCGAACATCTTGCGTCGGTCGTGGCACATAAGTCCATGTAGGTGTGTGTACGGCGGGTAGTTTGCCCGGCGTTTTTTCTTTGCGAAAAACCGCCCGTCCCATCAAAGAGAGGTGTATGGATATCAACGAGCCGATGATCAACGAAGAAATCCGCGACAGAGAGGTACGCCTGATTGACTCCGAAGGCAATCAGCTTGGCGTCATGCCCACCAAGCAGGCCCTGGAAATGGCTGAGGAAGCCGGCCTGGACCTGGTCAAAATTGTGGCCAACGCACAGCCCCCTGTCTGCAAGCTGATGGACTATGACAAGCACCGCTACGAGCAGTCCAAGCGCGAGCGCGACCTGCGCAAAAATCAGCGCATCGTGACCCTCAAAGAAGTGCAGCTTTCCGCCACCATCGAGGAAAACGACGTACAGACCAAGTTCCGCAACGCCGTGAAATTCCTGCAGGACGGCGACAAGGTAAAGGTCAGCATCCGCTTCCGTGGACGGCAGATCGCCCACGCGGACATCGGCATGAAGATCATGGAAGACTTCGCCAGCCGCATTGAGGAATACGGCATTGTAGAACGCCGCCCCTCCTTGGAAGGCCGCCACATGATCATGATCCTTGGCCCCAAGGCTGAAAAGAAGAGCTTTGCTGAAAAGAGCAAGGAGCGCAAGGAAAAGAACGCCTCCAAGCAGGCAGAGCAGAACGAAGCCCCCAAGGCCGAACCCAAGCCCCAGCCCAAGAAAAAGGTCAGACGCGAAAGCGAAAACATGATCTGACCTGAACTCACAGGCCATCCCTCGCCGGGGATACCCCGGCAGTTCATGGATAGCACACGGAAGGAGGAAAACCCCTATGCCCAAGCAGAAATCTCATCGTGGAGCAGCCAAGCGTTTTTTCTTCTCGAAGAACGGCAAAGTGCAGCATAAGCAGATGAACGCCAACCATCAGGTGCATTTGAAGACCACCAAGCGCACCCGTCACCTGCGCGCAGACGGCGTTGTGGACAATGCGGCCGAAGCCCGTACCATCCACAAGCTGCTGCCCTACAAATAAGCTTTGCTAACGATTCAAGGAGGATTAAACCATGGCACGTATTAAAGCAGCCGTTAACGCCCATAAGAAGCGCCGTAAAGTGTTCAAGCTTGCAAAGGGCTACTTTGGCGCAAAGTCCAAGCAGTACCGCGCCGCCAGCGAACAGGTGGCCCGCAGCCTCCGTTATGCATACGTTGGCCGTAAGCTGCGTAAGCGCGACTTCCGTCGCCTCTGGATCACCCGTATCAACGCCGCCGCTCGCCTGAACAACATGAGCTACAGCGTTCTGATGAACGGCCTGAAGAAGAACAACATCCAGATCAACCGCAAGATGCTGGCTGATATCGCCGTGAACGATCCCGCCGCTTTCACCAAGCTGGTGGAAACCGTCCGGGGCTAAGCGAACGCCTTGCATGACCCCCTTGTGTGCATTGCGCATGAGGGGGTTTTTCCAATCGCTGCAAAGGAGGTGGAGGACTTGCCGTCCATTGTGACCCAGGGCGTGGTGCTGCGCTTTGCCAACTACCGGGAGCATGACCGCATGCTGACCATTTTGAGCCCACAATACGGCCGCATCGACGCGCTGTCCCGGGGCTGCCGCAAGCCCAAGAGCAGCCTGATGCCCGTCAGCGAGCTGTTCGTCTCCGGGGAGTTTGTGCTCTATCAGGCCCACGAGCACTTCACCCTCACCTCTGCCACTTTGCGGGATTCCTTTTATCCGCTGCGGCTGGAGCCCTATCGGCTGACCTGCGCCAGCTACATGGCGGGCCTGTGCGCCGCGGCGGTGCAGCCGGGCCAGGATGCGGCGGAGCTGTACGCCCTGTTGCTCAAGGGCCTGTACTTCCTCAGTTACGACGATAACGCCGACGCCCTGGAAACCACCTCTGCGTTCCTGTTGCTGTTTGCTTCTGCCACGGGTTATCGCCCCAGGCTGACCCGCTGCGCGCACTGCCGCACGCCCCTGGATCCGGAACAAAACGGCAGCTTTGACATCGAGGCCGGCGGCCTTTGCTGCCCGGACTGTACCTCCCGCAGCACCTTTGCCGTGTCCCGCCAGCAGATTGACTGGATGAAGTCCACCCTGAAATCCGGCCTTCTGCCCAAAGAAAAAAGCGACGGAAGCGCGCTGTTTGAGCTGCTTCGCCGCTTTGTGGAAAGCCGGTTGGACGTGAGGGTCAAGGCCAGCAAACTGTTACCGTAAACGGGCCTGGAGCTTGGGGTCGTAGTAGGTGGCCCGGGTCAGGGTGATCTTGTAGCTGTTGGCCATCACATAGGAATAAGAATATTCAACATCGCCATTCAACAGGCGGTGTTTTTTCTTGCTCAGTTGATAGCGGGTGTGATCCCGGAGCTTGGGCAGGCACTGCTCCAGCAATGCACGCATGGCGTCCTGCTGCTCGGGGGTCAGGTAGGCGAAACCATGGTTTTTCATCAGGAAAGCGCTGCGGCTGCCGCTGGGGATCAGGTACTGGAACAGAACGCCAGTCTTGTCAATGGAAAGCCGTTCCAGCTGGCGGTGCTGGGCCGCCTTGAGCAGGGGCTGCATGGCCTCATACACAGGCGATGCATACAGCTTTCGCACCCGCAGCTGTACCATGCGGGCGTAGCGGTATTGCTTGATCAGATGTACAAGCAGGATGATCAGAACGACCGTCGCAGCAAGAATGGCAAAAAGCCGACCCATGGATATCACTCTTTCCCTCGAACATATGAGGGATTATACTATATATCGTATAAAGGTGCAATAGAAAAACACAAGAAATTTGCATATTGTGGCACTTTGTTGTAAAAACTACAAGAAATTGTACCACAACAGGATGTATACGTAACAATTTGGAAACACAAGAGGCCTTTATTCGCCTGCAACGGCCAAATCCAGCAGGGTGAATTTCTTAGCGATGTGCCCTTCCGCCATCTTGATCTCCACGGTGTGGGGGCCGCCCTCACCCAGGCGGATGTGCTTGGTGACGATGTTGCCCCAGGCGCTGGGGCTGTTGCCCACCAAAGTCTCCGCCAGTTTGCCGTCCACCCAGACCTCGGCGGTGCCGCAGGAAGCGTTGTTCTCCTGCTTGAACGCGATGGTCAAGTGCTTGGCGTTCAGCTGCAGGGCCAGGGGCTCGCCGCCTTCCGCGCCCATGCGCCGCCAGCCGTACAGGTAGGAATAGCAGGTGGCGTTGCCGTAGGGGAAGCCGCCCTCGCTGAGAATTTCCGGGTCGCCGGGCCGGAGATTGCGCAGATCCTCCAGATCCCGTCCGTAGCGGGCGTCCTCGGGCAGAACGTAGTCGGTGGGGGGAGTGGCCACGGCCACGTCATAATAATGGCCGATGAGCTTGGCGATAAAGGCGTGACCGGCGGTGTGGGGGTGGACGGTGTCGTTGGAGTAATCGCTCCACTCCATGTTTTTCATCAGCATTTCCGGCCAGATGGCGTCGTACACGGAAATCATGCCCAGGTCATAGTGCTTGCCCACCTGCTTCATGTGGACGTGGCCGGAGTAGCCGGTGTTGCCCAAAGTGAAGATGAGGATCACCGCGGGCTGGGTTTCACTATTCAGCAGCCTGGCCACCAGGGATTCGTACTGGATCTGGCTGAGGGGGTCGCCGCCGTCATTGACCGCAAATTCCACAAACACGATGTCCGGCTGATGGGCCAGCACGTCCTTCTCAACCCGTGTGATGCCCAGCAGGGACGGCGTGCCGGAGATGCCGGCGTTGTGGTACTTCAGCTGGCTGCGGCTTTCCATGAATTTGTTCACAAACATCTGGGCGGACATGGCCGCATAGCAATGGCTCTGCTGGGGCTGAGCCTGTGCACCCTCGGTGATGGAGCCGCCCAGATACACGATGGAAACCTCTTCCCCGGCCCGGGCCTTCTCGATCGCCCGATGAAACCGCTGGGTATTGCCCACGGAAAACAGGGAACGCTCCACCATGGTCTGGGTGAAGGGGGATTCCTCTGCGGCGGCGCAGGAAAGCAGCAGGCTTCCGGCAAGGACAAGGGTCAAAATGCGGGTGATGATGCGTTTCATATGTGGTTCTCCTTTGCGTAGATGGCAACTCATTATACCACCCCGGAGGGCAAAAAGAAACCCGGCGCAGCCTTTGCCGCGCCGGGGAAATGTTTTACGGGGCAACCTTCACGGGGTCGCTGTATTCGCTGTAAACCCGCTTGCCGCCGGAGTTCTTGTAGGCCCGGACCTTGTAGTAATAGGTCTTGGTCACGTCCTCGTTCTCAATGCGGATGTCCCAGCGTTTGGTGGTAGCCTGCTCGTCGCACTTGGTATAAGTGCCGGTTTTGCTGGTGGAGCGATAGAGCACATAGCCGGACGACCCCTTCAGGTTGACGGACAGCACCTTGTGCTTGGAGTACTCCTTCAGGGTCAGCTCGGGGGTGGCATCGCCGATGGTGGCAGCAGTCACGGTGGCGGAGGAGCTGGAAGAGGAAGAGCTGGAGGAGCCGCTGCCGCTAATAGTAACGGTGCAGGTGGCGTTCTCCAGGCCCTTGGAGGACACGGTCAGGGTGCCGGTGCCGTTCTTCTTTTTCTTCACGGTGCCGGTGGCGTCCACGGTGAACACGGAGGTGTTGCTGCTCTTGAAGCTGAGGGTGGAAAGGTCGCACTTGCCGATCTTCACATCGTACTTATCGTAGAGGTACACAGTGGGCTGGCCGGTGGACTTGCCCTTCAGGTTCAGGTCGTTGACCTGCAGTTCAAACCGGGAATGGGTCTGGTCGGCGTGGGCGTACATTTCGTCATCGATGACCACGGACACGGTCTTGGTCTTGCCCGCCTTGACGGTGGCGGCAGCTTCCTTGCCCTTAAAATCCTCGGGCTGCTGCTGCAGGATCATGACCCAGTAGTACTCATTGTTGCTGTCCTTCAGATAAATGCAGCCAATGCCCACGTGGGTGTACTCGCTGTCCAGCAGGTAGTCGGAAAAATCCTCTTCCCAGCTGAGGAACACGTCCTCGGCCTTGGTGAAGTCGGTGGCCGCCAGCTCGGAGATAGCGCCGCCGTTATCCAGCTTGGGATAGTCCTGGATCACGGTGTCAAAGTCGGTCATATTGGGGCGGACGTGGTCGTAAAGCACGAACAGCTCCGCGGAGCGCTGGATGGCAGCGTCTTCCAGTTCGTCGGCCATCACCAGCGGGGGAACGCCGTTCTGCTTGCGGTAGGTGTTGATTTTCTTAACCAGTTCACGCACCCGGTTCTGGTAGGTGGTGACGGTAAAGCTGACGGTCAGCTGCTTTTTCTTGGCGGCTTCCACTTCCGGCACAAAGCCGACGAGCAGCACCAGGCACAGCACCAGGGCGAGAATACGATGAAAAGCGTTGCGGGTCACAGGCAAAAACTCCCTTCGCTCATTGGTGTACATCCATCATACCGCACAAAGGGCGTTTCGTCAAACGTTTGTGATGCATGAAAGCGGTATTTCTGCGGGAAACTTCCGGGGAAGGGAGTGGAGAAAATGAAAACATTTTTGCTGGGTGCGCTGGGCTATCCAGCCATTGAGCTTCTCTGGAGGGGGCGGACCCATCCGTCCATGGCGATGGCCGGCGGCCTGAGCCTGTGCATCCTGCGGCGGCTGAACCGCCAGCTGGAGGACGCGCCTTTGTGGCTGGTGGCGCTGCTTGGCGGCGCAAGCATCACGGGGCTGGAGTATTTGATCGGGGTGACGCTGAACCGGCGGCACCGGATCTGGGATTACCGCAAGCGATGGATGAACCTGCAGGGGCAGATCTGCCCGGCGTTTGCGCTGGCCTGGTGCGGGCTGAGCGGGATTGTTCTGGGTGGGATGAGGATGATGAATGGGCGGCGCGGGTAAGCGGCAGGGGCATCGTCTTTTCTTTTGTGTCAAAAGAAAAGAAGCAAAAGAAAACCATTTGAAGAGTTGCTTGGGTTTTGGCGCGCGCCTTCGGGCGCGGGGTACTTTCGTTCCTTTTTGTTTAGGCAAAAAGGAACCGAAAAACCAGAGCGACACGCTCGTTCCGGCAAATCCCCTCATTCGCCCGTGTTCCGGGGCGGCCGCGCACGATCACGTGATGTTGGCTGTTATTGGAACTGGTCACGGCCGGCGTGCGCTTTCCCCGCCCCTGAAACGGGCTTCGGGATTTGCCTGCACTCCGCTACGTCGCCGGTCTGCGCTCGCCGGATCTTGGCTGCGGGGAAGGGATGATCGCCACTTGGCGATGGAAACCATCTTGCATACCATCGGGACAGGCTGAAAGTTGTCCGGGCGGTAGTACCAGCCAACCCCGTGGTCGCCGTCTACTGAAACTATTATTATAGTTGCTTTCTGCTGCGGAAAGGCGCATCGATGGAAGGACAATCCAAGCCGCGAGGATGGGCGGTGTCCACTCTCTCCGAGGTCGGGGGACGGGGGGCCCGCAGGCCCCCAGCGCGGGAAGGGGGTTAGGGGTTCCCAGGGGTAGAGGGGGACCGGTGCGGGGTCCCCCGTATCCCTGGGCCATAGCGGAGCGGGCCGCTCCGTTGGCCAGCGGCGAAAAACATAAAGTGCCCCGGAAAACATAAAAAACTCAACCAGTTCCTCGCACCAGCACAAACAAAATCATACATCTGAAAAGCCACCACGTAGAGCCTTAGCGTAAGCCGCAGGGGCCGGAGCAAGCCGCGCCGAGCGCTATCAGCGGGTTATTCCATCCACCCCAAAAACAAAACCCCACCCCTGCACAACACAAAATCATGCAGGGGTGGGGTTGCATATCAAACTCAGCATAGCTTCTCTTCCAGAATATTGCAGATATACTGGCTGGCCTTGCCGTCGCCATAAGGATTGGTGGCATGCTCCATCTGGTGGTAGGCGGCGGGGTCGGTGAGCAGCTCCTTGACGGCGGCGTAGATGTCCTGCTCGTCGGTGCCCACAAGGCGCAGGGTACCGGCCATGACGCCCTCGGGACGCTCGGTGGTGTCTCGCATGACCAGCACCGGCTTGCCCAGCGCGGGGGCCTCCTCCTGGATTCCGCCGCTGTCCGTCAGGATCAGATGAGAACGGGCCATCAGATTGTGGAAATCCAGCACGTCCAGAGGCTCGATCATGTGGATGCGCTCCTGGCCGTCAAAGCAGGCCCGGGCCATCTCCCGGACGGCAGGGTTCAGGTGCATGGGGTAGAGCACCTTCACGTTCTCAAACTCGTCCGCAATGCGGCGGATGGCGGTGAACATCTCCCGCATGGGTTCGCCCAGGTTTTCCCGGCGATGGGCGGTCAGAAGCAGCAGGCGGCTGCCCTTGGCCCACTCGATCTCCGGATGCTGATAGTCCTCCCGGACGGTGGTGTCCAGCGCGTCGATGACGGTGTTGCCGGTGACGAAGATCTTCTCGTCCGGCTTGCCTTCCTTGAGCAGGTTCTGGCGGCTCATCTCCGTGGGAGCGAAGTAGAAATCGGAAATCAGGTCCACTGCCTGGCGGTTGAACTCCTCGGGGAAGGGGGAGTAGAGGTTGTAGGTGCGCAGGCCCGCCTCCACGTGGCCCACGGGAATCTGCATGTAGAAGCAGGCCAGGGCGGTGACGAAGGCGGTGGAGGTATCGCCGTGAACCAGAACCACGTCCGGCTTCTCTGCGGCGAGGATCTCCTTGAGCTTGCCCAGGATATTGATGGTCACGTCAAACAGGGTCTGCTTTTCCTGCATGATGCAAAGATCGTACTTGGGCTCCACGTGGAAGCAGGTCAGGATCTGATCCAGCATCTGCCGGTGCTGGCCGGTGACGCAGACCACGGTCTCAAACTGAGGCCGCTTGCACATTTCCAGAACCAAAGGACACATTTTGATCGCTTCCGGGCGGGTACCAAAGATGAGCATAACCTTTTTCATGGCTGTACCTCTATTCTCCATCGTATGGAAACTTCGGGATGAAGGCTGTTTTCATTGGCAAAGGGCAAGCATTTTCTGCATGCGGCGAAGGGTGCTTTCGTCCTCGCTGGAGGACAGGAACGTGATGCTGCCGCTGCCCGCGCTGTTCAGCAGGTTTTCCTCGGTGAGGCGGCGCTTCAGCTGGCGGATGGCGCCTGCGTTGCCGTCAATGAGGGGCACATCGGCCGGGAAAAACGGGGCGATGGCCTTGCGCAGGAAGGGGTAGTGGGTGCAGCCCAGCACAACGGCCTTGATGGGCTGGTCAAGCCAGGGCGACAGGATGGTTTTCAGCAGGCCGCGGACGTGATCGTCGTCCAGGTGGCCCTGCTCCACGCATTCCATCAGGCCGGGGCATGGCACGGGCAAGGCATCCTTGCCGTAAAGGGCCATCAGGGCCTGAAACTTGGGCAGCGCCAACGTGACGCTGGTGGCCAGCACCAGGATCTTGCCGTCGCCGGGCAAAAGGGAAGCGGGCTTCAGGGCCGGCTCCAGCCCGATGATGGGCAAATGCAGCTCCTGCCGGAGCTGTCCGCCGGCGCAGCTGGTGGCGGTATTGCAGGCGATGACAATGGCCTTGCAGTCAAGGGCCATCAGCTTGTCCACCGCCTGATGGGTGAGCTGGCACACCGTTTCCGGGTCCTTGTCCCCATAGGGGGCGTTGGCCGTATCGCCGAAATAAACGTAGTTTTCCTCCGGAAGCTGGCGCAGGGCCTCGCCCAGCACGCTGATGCCGCCCAGCCCGCTGTCCAGAAAACCGATGGGACGCTGATCCACCGAAAATCCCTCCGCTTGGAATGAACAGTCTGGAACCATTCTCCAAACGATTATACCCGGAAAAGACCGATTTTTCAAGCCTTATTCCCCCAAAAGGGCCTGATGGATGGCGTCAGCCAGGTAAGGCATGGAGCGGAGGGCTTCCTGCAGGCTGTTGCGGTTGTTGCCCACCTCAATGAGCAGGCAGCCCAGGGACACATGCTGGTTGAACCTGCCGGGCTTGAGCAGCACGTCCTTGCACAGTCCGGGGATCTGGCGGTTCAGTTCATCGGTGATGCTCTGCGCATAGGCCAGGTTCTTTTCCCAGTCCGGCTTTTCGTCGTAGCCCTGGCCGGTGTAGCCCTCTCCCTTGCCGATGAGTACCATCAGCCGGGCCAGTTCCTGCCCGCCGAAGGGGACCGTGTTGGACGAGGACTGCCCCTGCACGTAGGCATCCCGGTGCAGGTCGATCCACAAATCATAGGTTTCGCCGGCGTTTTTGCGGCTTTCCAGCATGCTGAGGGAACGGGTATAGGCCGCGTCCAGGTTGGGCGGCTCAAAGGCGGTGGTGTCGTGCACCACCTCAAAGCCCAGGCTCCGGAGCAGCCCGGCCAGCTCCGCCCCCACCCGGATCATGTTGCAGTCCGGGTCGGCGGTGCGCCACTGGGAGGTCTCCGCATAGGGCCTGTCCGCCTCCTGGGCGTAGGCCTCATAGGTGTGGGTGTGGTAGATCAGGATCCGCTTCTTTTCCGCCTCTCCCTGGGCGATGACCTCCAGGGTGAACCCATCCCCGGGAGGCGGCGTGGCCACGGGCGGATCCGTCACCGCCACCAGGGAGAAACCGTCCCCCTCATCCGCCATCGATGCAGAAAAAGCGGCTACCGCCGTGGGGTCGGGCGAAAAGCCGCTGTTTTTGGGAAGCAGCAGCCCCACAAACACCCCCAGCACAAACATTAAAAGAAGCAGCACCGCATATTGCTTTCGTCTGATCTTCTCCAATGCATCCACCGCCTCTGCAAGTTCATTCCCCTCACCATATGCTAACTGTGCAGGAAAGTATGCAGGATTTCTGCATCCAGGGAGGGGTGCAGCGCCAGGTTCAGGCCCTCGCCCAAAAGATCGGCCACGGAAAGTACCAATTCGTCAATTTCCCGGGGCGTAACCACCATGTTGCCCAGCACCCCTTCCGCCACCTGGCTGAGCAGCCGGTCGGCCGCAGGGGAGGACGGGCCGTCCAGCACGCCGTATTCCTCCATGAGGCGGGCCATGGCGTCCCGGGCGATGGTGGAGGCATACACCACCATGGGCACCCCCACGGCGATGACCTTCACCCCCAGGGTGTCCTCCGTCAGTCCCAGCCGATGGTTGCCCACACCGCTGCCCGGCTCGATGCCCGTATCGGCGATCTGGATGGTGGTGCAGATGCGCTGGCTTTCGAAGGCGGCCAGAGCATCCACCGCGATGACCGCCGCCGGGCGGATGCGCTCCACCAGGCCACGGCACATCTCCGCGGTCTCGATGCCGGTCAGGCCCAGCACCCCCGGGGCCACGGCGCACACGCCCCGCAGCTTGCCCTGCATCTCCCCGGCCAGGGTCTCCTTCAGGTGCCGGGTCACCAGGGCCCGTTCCACCACCCGGGTGCCCAGGGCGTCGGCGGTCACGTTCCGGTTGCCCAGGCCCACCAGCAGAATCTCCCCCTCCCGGGGCAGCATCACCCGCACCGCCTGGGCAATGAGCCGGATCAGCAGCTGCCGGGTATCCGGGCCGCAATGGGCCAGCTGCCCACATTCCAGGGTGATGTATTCGCCCCGGGGCCTGCCCAGCAGTCGGGCCGCCCGGGCGGTCTCGATCACGATGCGGGTACGCTTCACGCCGCCCATTTCGTGGGTGCTCACGTCCACCCCGTCCAGTCGGCCATTTTCCTGCCCCACGCGCTCCATTGCCAGGTCTGTACGAAAACCACGCATATGATCCCCATCCTTCCGCAGGGTAGTGTGCGCAGCGGGCGGCGGGATATGCAAACGCGAAAAACCCGCCGGGGAAAAACGGAAACCGTTCCTCTCCGGCGGGTTTTTGATGCGGGTGCGGTCGTAAGCCGAGTTCTGTCGTTGGACGATCATCTATCTACTCCGTGCGTTGCCGCACGGCTCTAGCGATCTCTTTAGAAGCACGACGGGCCGCCGTATAGCTTCTGGTCGGATCTTGCATCGGATGGGGTTTACAGCAAGCCTATGTTACCATAAGCTTGGGTGAGCTCTTACCTCGCCTTTCCAGCCTTACCGCCGGGACGAACCCGACGGCGGTATATCTCTGTTGCACTTTCCTTGGAGTTGCCTCCACCGGCCGTTAGCCGGCATCCTGCCCTTTGATGCTCGGACTTTCCTCATGGCACGGTTGACCACGCGATCGCCTGGCCGCCCCGCAGGCAGTATCATAGCACGCCCGGGAGAAAAATTCAAGATACTTCACATTTCATGCTTGACAGACCGGGAAAGATGTGCTAATATAGCAAAGTCGCCGAAAGGTGCACGGTGCTTTGGCTCAGTTGGTAGAGCACATCGTTCACATCGATGGGGTCACTGGTTCGAGTCCAGTAAGCACCACCATACCGGAGAAATCCGAACTTGATTCCTGTAGGGGACGGGTTCGGATTTCTTCTTTATATTGACGAAATGGATGGTTGATGGAGTGAACCATCTATCAAAATTCAACCTGTGGTTAGAACTTATCAAGAAAATTACGCAATTCCATATCTCACAAAACGTTGGCACAAGTGACTCGAAGAATGGTCACTTGTGCTTTCAAATATAATAGGCACTGATGATTTATTACCGTTGAAAAATAATATAGAATTTGCACGTATAGCAATCGATGCACATGACATGCTTATTCTCATCAAGGAATAAGTATATAAAAATCTAAATGCATTCAACTATTTTGTTGATATGATGGAAATAATTTGCTATAATTCATCGAGAACCATGTAAATCTGTGACTATATCAAGCAAAATAGCGCACCAATATAATCTTGGGGGATGGAAACAATGAAAACGCTGCAAACCTACCAGAATGGAAGATGTTCTAATAAAAGCATTTGCAAAATACTGAGATTGGGTGTTTTGTTTGTATTGACATTTTTATTCACGCTTCTTTTTTATTCTTGTGCGTATGCAGCTTCCGGTACAATTGTTTATGAGAATGTTACAATGGATACCAGACTTAAAGTTGATGAAGGAAAAACCTTAAGAATGATTCTTAAGGGCGATAATTATTTCAACGAAGGCATAGGGGTGCCTTACGGTTCCACATTGATTATTGAAGGCGACGGCAGTCTTACTGCAAAATCTCCCAATTACGGAGTTATTGGAGGGTGGTTTACATCTGGTATTGGTTCCAATGATTGTGCGTCTGGAAAAGTTTATGATTGCGGAAAGATTATCATTAATAGCGGTGTAATAAATGTCAGCGGACATAATTATTCATATGCCATTGGTGGAGAAACTATTCAAGGTTTGGAAATAAATGGCGGTGTAATAAATTCAACGCACAAAATTGGTGCTGATCATGATGGAAACATTGCAATATATGGTGGACAAATTAATATGAGTATAGCTGTTGGCACACCATCAGGTCAAATGGGACTATGCTGTGGTGATAATGGTGTGTTAAATATCTATGGTGGAATAATTTGTGCATCAGGAGCATTTAATATCGGTGTCGGCGGTGGCCAAAATAGCGAACTGAATATGTGGGGCGGGGAAATCAGAATAGAAAACGCTAACGTTGCACAAGCAGGCGTTGGTGGAATGCCAAACAGTACGCTAACGATTCGAGCTGTTTTGTCAAGGGTGTTTTCACCTTTTCGCTCAAAGCATAGAAAATCAGAGAATATAGTGAAATCAGCAGGACGCTCCAATAACGCGCGTCCTGCTGATCTATATTACGCAACACTGGAAAACCGACTGAGTA
>JAGBDE010000043.1 GCA_017937655.1 Clostridia bacterium
GAGTTTACCCCCTTCTATGATGTTGATGGCAGTATTGCAGACGATGGCATCGAACGACGGGAGATTGTTTTTGAGGCACAACAGGGCGATCTGATTGATTACGTGGATTCCCAGAAGAATCGACGGAGAGTTCCGACCATCTTGACTTGGGAGACATTTCACTGACTTTATTTATTCCCTGAAAGACATACACAAATCATTCTACTTCTTTTCTAATTGGGCCTAACATTTTCCTCAATGCAAAGACTATATAGGTGAAAGCATTGATCAATCGCTTGGAGAACAGAAATGAAGAGACACGACTTGCTTAAGTGTTTTGACGATGACTTGCTTGACAAGCTTTTTGGCTTTAGTTATGCAAGGACAAAGGACAGTTACGAAGCAGAGGAGCTTTGTTCCGACATCATTTATGCACTCGTAAGGGCTGCATATCGTGAGGGCGAGATAGAAAGCGTATATTCGTTTATTTGGAGAGTCGCACACAATGTTTATGCTGACTTTGCGAGCAAACGAAGAAAACGCGCAGAGATGTTCTATGAGGGCGATTCTGAGGAAATCATACGCAGCATGTCACAAGAGGAAACTCTGGATAATGCTGCCGAGCAGTTAACTTCTGTGTACCGAAGAATCGCTTACTTAACAAAGGCGTATCGTGAAGTCATGATTATGTTCTACATAGATGGTCTTTCTACCGCACAGATCGCAAAGGAGCAAGGTATCAACGAAGGAACTGTTCGTCAAAGACTGTTTTCAGCAAGACGCAAGCTAAAGAAGGAGGTAGAAGAAATGTCGGAGGCAACCCAAAGACCTGTTGCGCTTGATAAGATCAATTTTGTGATTTGGGGAACAGGAAATCCTGCTTGGGGGGACCCGCGAAGCGTATGTACCCGGATGTTTTCAAAGCACATTATCTGGCTTTGTCACAGAAAAGCGATGAGTGTATCAGAAATTGCTGAAGCGCTGAATGTTCCTGCGGTCTATGTGGAAGAAGAGCTTGAAATTCTCTGCAGAGGTGGGAATGGCGAATATGGATTACTTCGCCTCATGGACAACGGCAAATATGTGCTCAATTTCGTTCTGCTTGACAAGGATGTGTTTGAAAAAGCAAATGCGCTTTATATGGAACAGTTGCCCAAAATCTGCGATATCATATCGAAGTATATTGAAGACCATAAGACTGAGTATCTTGCATTCCCTTACCTTAACAGGCATGTGGATATGAATCTGATCCTCTGGCAGCAGGTATTCAACATAGCTGATGCTTTCGCGTATTGTGTTCGGCGAGCGATGGCAAGAAATCATTTTTCGAATGTAGCAGAACCCCAGCGCCCGTTCAGCATCTTCGGATATGTAGACAATGGGAAGGACTATGGTGCCGGTCGGGATGGAGTAGATGCACAGAACGTTTGTGGTTTTGCCAGTGTTCATCTTGAGAATATTTATGTCAACCGCATCAAGAAGCATTTTCACTGTGGACTCAATGTGTCTAACGATCCTCAGATTCAGCTCGCACTCCAGGCGATAGATGGGCTTGATATTGCTTGTTTGTCCGAAAGGGAAAAAGAACAGGCAGCGAAAGCTATTGAGTGTGGATATCTGCTGCGTGAAGGCAATATGCTCTATACAAAGATTCTTGTGAACACGCTTTCTGATTGTAGCAGACTATTTGACATCAGCAACGCTTTGCAAACCGGTTATTTCGATGACGATGCAGAAATTGTTGCAAGCAAGCTTGCTGCACTTATCAAGAAGGCTGTGCCGGATCATCTTCTTGGAGAATGGAGATTTGCCAACCAACTTGCCAATCTGCCCATTTACGATGCAGTGATTGAATGCCTTATTGATAAAGGCATGCTAACACCTCCCGAAGACGGGATCGGAGCAGAAGGCTGCTGGATGAGCGTGGAAAAATAAAAGGAATTGCCGAGAGCAACCGCATGGTCGCTCTCGGCAATTTCAATACTCACAGATTGTTAGGAGACAGTATGCTTCACCCGGTCGTGTTCCTCGGCGCGTTTCCCGTCGTTAAATCGCTCCAGTGTTCCAACCAGATAGCCGGTAATCCTGCGAATCCGCTGAAAAGGCTGATGACCGAAGTCATAGGACAGCTCTACATAATCGCCATCTACCTTGATGTCGATACCAATCGGCTCGCGCCCATACTTCTCTTTCGCTCTCTGGATATAGGCATTGATCTCAGCCTGCTCCAGCTCTCCACCAGTGACCGTGATATGACAAGCCATACTTTCTTCCTCCATATTTCTGCCGTGTTATGCGAACGAAGGTATCTCAGCTTCAAATGCCATGTCAAGCATAGCGGAACGCATAACCTCTGCTGCGTTGTAGTTCAGATTCATCCAGTCCTTCAGGGCTTCACGCGGGAGAATGACCGGCATCCGATCGTGAATGTGCCTGATGCTGTCGCCGGGTTCCCTTGTTAGTATGATAAACTCAGGAACGCCATTCTGAAACCTGTACAAACCAGCCATGTACATGGTAGTGCTGTTCACAGGCTTGATGGCGTTCTTGATCTTCTTGTTGGCAAGCTGCTGCCACTCAAAGTAATGTGACGCCGGTATCAGACAACGCCGCTGTTGCATACCATCCCGGAAAAGGGGCTTGGTTTCTGCGGTTTCACTTCGGGCGTTAATCAGAGGCCGACGATCCGCCAGCGAGTATCCCCACTTCATCGCAAAGGGCGTCGGCTGAAGGGATTTGCTATTCGCAATAACAGCAGCCACATCCGTGGGGCGCACTTCACCGGTTTTTACTGGCGTAGCCTTCTTCCGGTTCAGGTGGTCAATGATCCGCTGCAGCTCCTCAGACGAATCATCCTCTGGAATATAGAACCTTCCACACATGAGAATACTCCTTATTTCGGGTAGAACCAAAGATTCCGGTCGTGGAACAGATAGATCGTTGATCCATCTTCCAATACACAGGTATACCGCAGTCCCTGTCCGCCAGCCTTCAGCGAATAGCCGGGACGGATATCCAGCACTTTTACGATGCGCTGCGCAGGAAGGTCTTCCGCTTTGAAGCGGATCGGGATGGTTTGTCCATCCAGACGGTGGTGCGCAAGGACATCAACATACTGTTTATCCTTATTGGGACGCATTTCGGCGCACTGCATGAAAATCCTCCTTTATCCCGTGAAAAAAGGCTGCGGATGAATGGTATGATCATCCTTCGGATCAATCTGAGCAAAGGCTGGCTCTGCCAGAACAATCCCGCGAACAATAACCTGATTGCCAAAGCGACGCCGGATTCCATCCAGCGCACAATCAAGCTGGTGCATCTTTTCTCTGTGAAGCTGATTGCCGAACAGATCAAGCTGAACAGGCGCACCCTCCATGCTCAGAGCTGAGCAGCTGACGCCCACACTACGAAGGGGCAGAAAACGGACATAGCGCTCTGAAAAGAGCTGACATGCTATCGAGGCGATCTCGCCGGTGATGTTGGTGGGGGAAGAAAGCGTCCTCTGGCATGAGTAAGAGATCAGATCAGTCGTTCGCACAGAGATACTGACACACTTGCTTTGCAGATTGCTTTCACGCAGCCTTGCGCCCACGCTCTCAGCGAGCAAAAAATAGATGCACCGGGCATCTTCAAGGCTTCGTATGTCGTGGGGTGGCGTAATGCTGTTTCCTACGCTGCCAATGGCTTCTTCAAGGGTTGTCGGCCTGACCGGCGAACGATCCCAGCCGTTGGCGTAGGCCTGCAGCATCAGACCGTTCTTACCCAGCTTGTATTTGAGAAGATCTGAAGGGGCTTTCGCCAGATCACCGATGGTGAGGATATTGCAGTCCCGTAGCTTCTTTGTTGTCTTGGGGCCGACATACAGCAGATCGGAAGCGGGTAAGTGCCAGATCGTTTCCCGAAAGCGGTCGGGCGGAACAACAGACACAGCATCCGGCTTCTTGAGGTCGCTTCCAAGTTTCGCAAAGATCTTGTTATCACTGACGCCAACGGACACGGTGATACCAAGTTCATTCTTCACCCGCAGGCGAATCTCATGCGCTTTCTGTTCTCCGTCTTCGATGGTGAAACCCGGATTAGAGAGATCGACCCAACACTCATCCAGGCCAAAGCTCTCTACTCGGTCTGAATAGCACTCGTATATGTCTCTGAGCATATGGGAGAAATGCTTGTACAGGGAATAGTCGGGGGGAACAACGACCAGACCTGGGCAAGTCTGCTTTGCTTGCCATACAGCCATCCCTGTCTTGACACCCCAGCGTTTTGCTTGCTGGTTGCTTGCCAGCACGATACCATGCCGCATCTCAGGATCGCCGCATACAGACAAGGGATGATCTCTCACATCTGGCCTGTGTAGGCACTCTACGGACGCATAAAAAGAGTTGGCGTCTGAGTGCAGGATTACTCGTGCCATTTCCTTTCTCCTTTATTAAGAACATATGTTCGTATGTAATATACACCCGAATGAGTTGTCTTGTCAACTGCAAATATATTCCAGTCGTAATGTGTCGAACGTTTCCTGACAAGGTGTTGGCATTTCTCGGCATAGTGAATCATATATTAGTTAATGGCAGTCATTACGCTTTATCAAACTATCGCGGTAAAGGGCTGCACTCCACACTTGTTTGTACAGATCAACGTAAGCTTACAGCAATACTCGCATGACCAGCTACAGCAGAAAGCGAGGTACACACGGATAGGCAAAGGGTAGATAGTGAGAATATCAAAGGCTCTCAGGATTTCACGATCCTGGGAGCCTTCTCTTTTTCTATTCGACAAGATATTAGCGATTATCGACTGATTCGGTGTCGTTCGCCACCTGGTTCCTTCGTTGTTCGTCATCAAAATAAGAATAACGGAGGAATACCATGAAAGAAATCAATATCAAGGGGATGTATCCCCATATTACCAAGGATTGCTTCGTACCCCTTTCTGCAAAACAGAGAAACGCTCTACAGAAGCTTGATCGGAAAGTGAAGGCACAAGAGAGAAAGATATACCGGTATAAGGCTCAGTTTTCTCTGGATTGCAACGATGGCATTGAGACGGAGGCTGTATGCCACGTGCCTTCTCCGGAAGAATTATACCTGCAGAAGGAGCGAAATCTTGAAATACACAAAGCCCTGCATAGATTGCCGTGGAAAATGAGGGAGAGAATCTACGCTCACTTTTTCCTTGGTATGACAGTCGATGATATTGCTCGGCGGGAAGATGTGAAACCTGCCTGCGTCCGTAAGAGCATCGATAGAGGACTCGATTTATTGAAAAAAGACACTACCTTTGTCGAAAATGTCCAATAACAACTCATTTTTGTCACGGTTAGTGAAGAGAGTTTTTTCTCTTCACTGAACCTTGACAACTACATACCAGTGTTGCGAGTACGAAACCATGAGGCGGAGTAGGTTATGGAGCGGCGCGACGACGGCACTGCCAGAGCGATCAACGTGATCCATAGACCGTGGTGTGGCAGCCACGGCGCATTGAGGCTTTATGGGGATAATGATACTTCCACACGGCCCTCCACAGACTGGAGAGGGAGACCCTGTGGTATGCGCTTGTCCGGGGGACGGCGGTACAGATGGGGCTATGATGCGGTGAAGCTAACCGCAGCTCGCAGCACTATAAACAAATATCTTGCAAAGAAGGAATGTGTTTTGAAAATTAGCGGCAAAGAAGCATATTATCTTATGCTTCGGGAGTTTCCCGATATTATGAACATCAATGATATGTGCAAGGCACTGAGCGTGAGTACAAAGACCGGCTACAAACTGTTGCAGGAAGGCAAAATCAATGCAATCAAGGTTGGTCGTACTTATCGGATTCCCAAGGTTCATGTGCTTGCCTATCTGAAAATCGTCAGCCAAGTTCAAACTGCGTAAGCTCGCATCATGGCGTTTTCCCTGCTGAGTGTGTTAGAATAGAGACGGTAACAGCAGGTGGACGACCAACAGAAAGGAGCGTTTACAATGATCGCAGGCCACCTGCAAGAAAAACACGGTATCTACTACATTGTTCTGAGCTACAAGGATAGTGCGGGGAAGCGGCATACGCCATGGTTCTCCACTGACCTTCCTGTAAGGAATAACAAAAAGCGTGCAGAAGCGATGCTTCTGGAAATGCGTAAATCCTATGTCCCTCCAATGGATGAGCCAGAAGATGAACCGAAGGGTGAAATCGACGACCTTCTGTTCAGCGATTTCCTTCAGCAATGGCTGCTGGTCGCCAAGAGTACAATCCGGTTGACTACATATGCGTCCTACGCAGGACTCATGAAAAGCAGCATCTTGCCCTACTTCGCTGAAAAGGGATATCTGCTCAAGAATCTGACAGCAAAAAACCTTCAGGATTACTACACCATCCAGCTGGATCGTGTAAGCGCCAACACCGTGATTCACTATCACGCCATTATCCATCGCGCATTGAAATACGCAGTGAAGATGGATATGATCACTGGCAATCCTGCAGATAAGGTGGAACGACCTAAGAAGGACAAGTTCGTCGGCAGCTTCTTTGACAGCAAGGAGATCAACAAGCTCTTTGCACAGATCGAAGGAGATACGCTGGAAGTCCCAATCAAGATTGGAGCTTTCTACGGACTACGGCGCAGCGAAATCCTTGGTCTGAAGTGGGACGCAATCGACTTCGATAACAACACGATCACCATCCGTCATACCGTTACGGCTTGTAACCTGGATGGTAAGCATGTCGAGGTTGTTGGCGATACCACCAAGACAAAATCGAGCTTGAGAACGCTTCCTCTGGTTCCTGACTTCCGTGAGCTTCTTCTGCGGAAGAAGGCCGAACAGCAGCGTTACCGCAAGCTCTGTGGCCGCTCCTACTGCACACAGTATCTTGACTATATCTGTGTCAACGAAATGGGACAGCGTTTGAAGCCGAATACGCTTTCCGCTGGCTTCAAGCGAATGCTGAAGAAGGCTGGCCTGCGCGATATTCGCCTGCATGATCTTCGTCACAGCTGTGCTTCACTTCTGCTGGCGAATGGTGTGCCGATGAAGCAGATCCAGGAATGGCTTGGACACAGCGACTTCTCTACCACTGCAAACATCTACGCCCACTTGGATTACCAGTCCAAGGTTTCCTCTGCCGAAGCAATGCTCGCTGGCTTGGGAATGGGGAGCTAATCATCTTGCCTATAACACACCTTTTCACAACGAAAAAGCCTTGCAGCCGTTGTGCTGCAAGGCGTGTGGCGGAGACGGTGGGATTCGAACCCACGGGCCCGGTAAAGGGCTTGCTCGATTTCGAGTCGAGATCGTTATGACCGCTTCGATACGTCTCCATCAAAATTCTCCAGAAAACGCCTCCTACAGTTGGAGAGCAAACTGGAGAGCAAAAAGGGAATGCATGAATCCCGGGTTGCTGAAAAGGTTAGTAAAATCAAGGGTTACGGGGCAAGAGCCTTCCATTTGATCAAGGTGGTTTCGAGTGCGCCCCGTTATGACCACTTCGATACATCTCCATGTGGGTTGTGGAAACCAAAACCCGGCTTCCCGCGGTGGGAGGCCGGGTTTCAGTATATCACCTCGGGCAGGGGAATGCAAGCCCCCGCCCGGGCATGGGTCACTTCTTGAAGCGGAAAAGATTCCAGCTCAGCTTGGGCAAAGTAGCGCTGACCACGCCCTTGTCCAGGGTGGCGCTGCCCTGGGTGGGCAGGATGGCGCCCGGGTTCTGGGCGGTGTTCATGGCGTCCAGGTCATCCGTGTGGAGGACGCTGTGCTCCAGAAGCTGGAGGTCGCCAAAGCCGCGCAGATCCATGGTGAAATCCTGCTCGTCCTCCCAGTCCGCGTTGATGACGAACACGCTCAGCTCGCCGGCTTCCTCGTTCAGGGCAGCGGCGGCGTGGACGTAGGCCACGTTGTCAAAGTCGCCGTACTGGTTCATGTCGTCGATGACGTAGCCGTCCACATGGTAGGTGTCGCACTCCACCTCGGGCAAGAGGGACACGCCCTTGGCGTAGCGGATCAGCTGGGTGAAGGGATAGTGGCTGGCGCCCTTCCAGGCATCCTCCCGGCTGGTGCGGCACAGGTCGCCCAGGCCGCCGGTGGCGCAGCCGATCTTGATGCGGTCGGCGTGGCGCAGCATGGTCAGCATAATGCTCATGCTGGCGATGGTGCGGGGCATCTCGCCGCTCATGGGGGGCATGCGGCGGGTGGACCAGTCGTCCGGGTCGTGGCGGACGTACTTGCGGTTGGGATCCAGGCCCAGGAAGCCCATGGCGGGCTGCCGTCCGCCCATGCCGTAGTGGGGCTTGCCCGCAGGCCGATAGGAAGCCGCGTACTCGTCCAGGGAGAGCATCATGGTCTTCTTGGTGCGGGTCTTGGTGCGGAGGTAGTCGCACAGGGCGATTTCCGTGCGGATGTAGTCCTCAAAGGCCTGGTAGCCGGCCAGCAGCCCGGGCAGATTGCCGATGGGCGCGGAGTGGTAATGGTGCAGGGAAATGTAGTCCACGGTTTCGTAGCACTCCTGCAGGGCCTGCATGTCCCAGTCCGGATAGTGGTTCAGGAAGGGGGAGCTGGACACTGCGGCGATGGTCTCAATGGTGGGGTCGATCCACTTCATGGCCTTGGAGGTCTCGTGGGCCAGGATGCCGTAGCCCCGGGGATCCTTGTCCCAGGAGGCGATCTGCCAGGGGCCGTCGGGCTCGTTGCCCAGGTACCAGGTCTTGACGCCGTAGGGGGCCTTGTGGCCGTTCTTGATACGCAGGTCGGACCAGTAGGAGCCGCCCTCGAAGTTGGTGTATTCCACGATGTCGGCAGCATCCTTCAGGGTACCGGTGCCCAGGTTGACGGTGTACATGGCCTCCGCGCCGATTTTCTCGGCCCACTGGAGGTACTCGTCGTGGCCCACGTCGTTGGGCACGAACTGGAACCAGGCCATGTCCAGGGCGGTTTTGCGCTGCTCCTTGGGGCCGATGGACTGCTTCCAGTCCCAGCCGGAAACAAAGTTGCCGCCAGGCAGGCGCACGCAGGGCAGACCGGCTTCCTTCAGCCCGGCGATGAAGTCTCCCCGCATGCCCTGGTCATCCGCGGTGGGATGCTTGGGATTGTACATGCTGCCGTTGACCATGGAACCGATGGGCTCCAGGAACGCGCCGAACAGCCGGGGAGAGATCTCGCCGATTTTGTAGGAGGGATGCAAAGTCAGTTTGGCTTTCTTCATGACGGTTCTCCTTCCTGTCAGCGGAACAAGAGGGGCAGGAATTCATGGATGCAGCGCCGCCACACGGTCCAGTCGTGGCCGCCGCTGAAGGTGCTGCGGAGGATGGGCAGGTTCTTGTCGCTGAGGAACTCGTCGTCCTTGGCGAAGGCTTCCCAGAAGGTGTCCTCGGTGCCCATGGCCCGGTAGAACACCCGGAAGGTCTCCTTGAACTTGTCTGCATCGTAGATCAGCTTCAGATGAGGCTCGTCGGTGCCGCCGGCCCAGGGAGCACGGAGGAAACCGCTGAACAGACCTGCATAGCCGAAAAGATCGGGGTTGGACAGGGTGGTGATGCTGGTGTGGTAGCTGCCCATGCTCAGTCCGGCCATGGCGCGGCTCCACTTGTCCGTCTTCACCGGGTAGTGGCTCTCAATGAAGGGGATCAGGTCAGTGACCAGCATCCGGGGCAGCAGGCCCCGCTCGGCCTCGCCGTCCTTCTGGGTCATGCCGTTGGCCATGACGATGATCATCTCTTCCATGCGGCCTTCGTGGATCAGGTTGTCCGCAATGCGGCTGACGTGCCCCTGATGGGTCCAGCCGGTCTCGTTCTCGCCGTAGCCGTGCTGCAGGTAGAGAACGGGGTATTTCTTGCTTTCGGTGTAGGCCGGCGGGGTGTAGATCATGCAGATCTCCATTTTGCCGGTTTCCGTGGAGTGGAAATAGCGGCGGGTGACCGCGCCGTGTGGGATGTTCTCCAGCTTGTTGAAGTCCTCGCCGGGAACGGGAATATCCACAAAGTTCATGGGGCGGCAGCATCCAAAGCCGATGGGGAAATAGGGGTTGAGCACGTCCGCGCCGTCCACCTTAAGGAAGAAGTACTTGAAGCCCACGCCCATGTCCAGGGTCAGTTCCCAGGCGCCGTCCTCCATCTTTTCAAAGGGGGTGATGTTGCCAAACTGGTCCAGCTCCACCTTTTGCGCTTCCTTGGCTTCCATGCGGAAATGCACCTTGCCGTCGGGCAGGATTTCCACGCCCTGAATGCCGTCGCGGTTGGGTTCGCCGATCACCGGGTCAAAGGCCACGGTGGTATCCAAAGGCCACTGTCTGTTCATGATGTTTCCTCCTCAGCAATACAGGGTGAAGCCCTTCAGCGACGCTGCGCCGGGGCCGCGGTAGGTGAAGTAGAGGGCGTGCACGCCATCAGGGATGGCGACAGGGGTGCGGAACTCGTGCCAGATGTTGTAGGATTCCAGGGGGATTTCCGCCAGGACGGGGCCGTCCCAGGCAGTTTTGACCTGGATCCTGCCATGGCAGTAACCCCGGATCTCAATGCCGATTTCCTTCACGCCCTGGAAATCGAAATACTTGAAGCCGCAGGTGGCGCTTTCTTCCATGTTCATGATGAAGCCCTGCTCTTCGTCGCCGTCCCGGCCGTCCTGGGTGATGCGGGGCAGCGCGCTGTCCGCCCAGAAGTGATTGCCGCCTGCGCCGCCGCCGTAGAGGCTTTCCTTGTCATGGAACAGGTTGCAGGCGATGTATGCGGGGTAGTAACCCTCGCCCTTCAGGGGGCCGCCGTTGAGGCCGCAGCTGGTCATTTCCACCTGGGGGATGGAGCCGTCGGGCAGGATCTGTACCTTCTCGGCCATGCCCTGGCGGCTGAACACGGTGCCGTTGGTGTGGCGGTGGTAGAAGATGTAGTAATCATCGCCGATCTTTTCCAGGCCGCCGTGGTTGTTGGCGCCGTAGTACATGGGCTTGTTTGCGGGCTTGTAGGTATCGATATGCATGTCCGCATTGCTGACGATGACGCCGCCGAAGACGAAGTCCTTGCCGGGGTGCTTGCTGGTGGCGTAGCACAGCTCGTGCATCACGATGGAGGAATACACAAAGTAGTAGGTATCGCCAAACTTGCGGATGGAGGAAGCCTCGAAGAACTCGTGGCCCTCAAAGCCGCTGCCCTGCGCGTAGGGACGGCTGGGCACCACGTACACAGGCTCCTCCAGGATGGTGAGCATGTCCTTGTCCAGCACCGTCATCATGGAGCCGTGGCGGCTCTTGTCGTCAAAGCCGGCAAAACCGGTGTACATGTAGGTCACGTCGCCCTCGGTGAGAACGCCGGGGTCGAACTGCGGCTCGTCGCCCTCGCGGTCGCCCAGCTTCCGGCCCTGGCTGTCATGGACGTAGCCGTAGAACTGGTAGCGGCCGGCAGGTTCGTCGCACACGGCAACGGACACGCAGCCAAACTTGTCCAGCACGTAGTACAGGTAGTAGCGGCCGTCGGGGCCCTGGGTCACGTCCGGGGCGTAGAGGCAGGCAAAGCCGCTGGAATTGAGCGGATCGTCGGTGCGGCCGTAGATGACGCCTTCATAGCGCCAGTCCGCCAGATTGTCCACCGGGGCAGAGTAGCACACATAGTCGCCCATGCAGAACACATAGCCGTTGAAACGGTCGTGGGAGCCATAGACGTACACGCGGTCACCGAATACATGGGGTTCACCGTCCGGGACGTATTCCCAGCTGGGCATATAGGGATTGAATGCTTGCATAAATCATACCGCCTTTTATGGAATTTTATGGGAACGAGGTTTTTAAACAACCTTATTATACTTCATTACAAAACAGAAAACAAGGCTTGTTTCGGCTTTTTTTCGTACTTGGCGGCGGCCGGTGTTGCTTTTTTCCTAAATTGGATATACAATCATAACGGCGTATAAACATGCACTTGTCCGTACAGATTTTCGGGCCTGAAGGAGGATTTTGGCTTATGTCTATTCAGCGGGTCAGAGATTTTTTCCGCCGCCTGGGCATGGAAGAGAGGGTACAGGAGTTTACCGTTTCCAGCGCCACGGTGGAGCTGGCCGCCCAGGCCCTCAGCTGCGATCCCGCCCGCATCGCCAAGTCCCTGACCTTTCTGGTGGAGGACAAGCCGGTGATGATCGTAGCCGCAGGGGATGCCCGGATCCACAACGCCAAGTTCAAGGCCACCTTCCAGGCCAAGGCCCGGATGTTGACCCCGGAGCAGGTGGTGGAGCTGATCGGCCACGCGGTGGGCGGGGTGTGTCCCTTTGCCCTGAAGGAGGGCGTGCAGGTGTACCTGGATCAGTCCCTCCGCCGGTTTGAGACGGTGTACCCCGCCTGCGGAAGCGCCTCCAGCGCCATCCAGCTGACCATTCCGGAGCTGGAGGCCTGCGCCGCGCCCCTTGGCTGGGTGGACGTTTGCAAGCTGCCCGAAGCCTGACCCTCCAACGACTGTAAGAAAGAAGATAGCACATGAGTTCCAGCGCACTTTCCCGTGATTTTACCCAGGGCAACATTCCCAAGCAACTGATCCGCTTCACCCTGCCCTTCATGGCCTCCAACGCCATGCAGGTGCTGTATTCCGCCATCGACATGATGATCGTAGGCAAATACGTGGGCCCGGACGGCCTGGCCGCGGTCAGCCAGTCCAGCCAGATCCTCAGCTTTGTGACCATGCTTTGCCTGGGCTTTTCCAACGCGGGCCAGGTGCTGATCTCCCAGGCCCTGGGCGCCGGCAAGAAAAAAGAGCTGAGCCGCATCATGGGCACCCTGTTCATCCTGATTTTGCTTTTGGGCGGTGTGCTGTCCGTTTTGATCCTGGCCTTCCGCACCCCCATCATGCAGGTGATGAACATCCCCCAGGAGAGCTGGGACATGGCCATGGAGTACCTGATCATCTGCGGCGCAGGCCTCATCTTTACCGCCGGATACAACATGGTCTCCGCCGTGCTCCGCGGCATGGGCGATTCCAAGCGGCCCTTCCTGTTCATTGCCATTGCGTCGGTGGTGAACCTGGTTTTGGACATCCTGTTCACCGGCATGCTGGGCTGGGGCGTGGCCGGCGCTGCCGCCGCCACCATTCTGGGCCAGGCCATCTCCTTCCTGTTCTCCATCATTTACCTCTACAAACACCGGGAGGGCTTCGGCTTTGATTTCAGCCGGGAGAGCTTCAAAATCGAGGGCCGATACGCCAAATTGATCGGCTCCCTGGGCACCCCCATGGCCATCCAGTCCGGCTTTATCAACCTGTCCCTGCTCTTCGTCAACGCTTTGGTTAACGACCTGGGCTACATCTCCTCCGCCACCTTCGGCGTGGGCATGCGCATCGACGACCTGTGCAACAAGGTCTCCCAGGGCCTGCAGTTTGCGGCATCGCCCATGATCGGCCAGAACATTGCCGCCGGGCAGAAGGAGCGGGCCAAAAAGGTGGTCTGGTACACCTGGTTGTATTCCTTCGCCTTCACCGCCCTGTTCCTGGTGGCCTATCTCTGCTTTGGCCGCCAGCTGTTCAGCCTTTTCACGGACGACCAGAGCGTGCTGGAGCTGTCCTCCACCTTTATTGCCGCCATCATCTGGATGTTCCCCGCCTTTGCCATCATGCGGGGCACCGGCGGATTCATCACCGGCATCGGCAATGCCAAGCTGGGCATGGTGCTGGCCCTGCTGGACGGCGTCATCCTGCGCATCGGCCTGAGCTATCTGTTTGGCATCGTGCTGGGCATGGGCTTCTTCGGCTTTGTGCTGGGCTACGGCCTGGCCCCCTACGGCTGCGCCATCCCGGGCATGATCTACTTCCTGAGCGGCAAATGGGAAAAGCGAAAAACCCTGGCCGAGGAACTGTAAATGAAAACAAAAACGTCCGAGAAAAAGGTTTGTGGGCGCTGCCCACACCCGGCAGGGGGGACGGAGGGAAGCGCGTGCACAGTGGGCACTTTCGCGTAGCGAAAAGCGACCCGCAGTCGTCAACCGAAGCAAGGGCTGGGCACGGGTAGTGCCCAGAACGCCGACTGAGGTTGCGGGTCAGTGCCTCCTGCTCCTCCACATATTAACCCCCAAAGGACAAACGTCCTCCGGGGGTTTTTCTTGGGTCGATTTTTCCCATTTTAGTCCTTCCGGGCGCAGATCACGGCCCGGCGATGCTGTTCATCAAAGGGCTGATTGTGATGCCCGCCGCCCAGGGACTGGACGACGAATCCTGCCCGGTACAGCCAGCCGCAGACTTCCTCCAGCAGGGGGAAGTGCTTGACGGACTGCCGGGTCACGGTAAAGGGCTGACCCTCCTTGGGGGTGATTTCATACCGGCGAAGGCTTTTCACGGTGCGGCTGCGAGGGTTCACGCTCCCGCCGCACACAAAGTATCGCCCGAAGGTGCCTTGATCGTCCATGCCTTCGAAGCAAAGCCACTCCACGTCCCCGGCGTAGGGGGACAGATCGTCCGGGCAGTCAAAGTCCAAAATCAGCATGCCGCCGGGCTTGAGGGCGTCCGCCGCCCGCTGGATCAGCTGTTTCTGGGCCTGGCGGTAATCCCAGTCCGTTTCGATGTTCAGCAGCAGGTTCGTCCCCAGGATGACCACGTCATAGCCGCCATGCCAGGGAACGGTCAGCATATCGCCCAGGATGAGGCGCAGGCCCGGCAGGTCGGCCCCTTTCTTTTGGGCATAGTGAAGCATGGCCGGGTCGTGATCCATGCCGGTCACATGGTGGCCCGCCCGGGCCAGGGGCAGGCACAGTTTTCCGCCGCCGCAGGCAACCTCCAGAATGTTCCGGGGCTCATCGCCAATCAGGCGGCGCATGCACCGGACGATGTCTTCTTCGTCCTCCTGCTGCTCATAGATATACGCAGACCAATGGGAAAGAATCTTTTTCTGTTGTTCTTCCAAGTGGAAAGTTCCTCCAATCCTATGCGGAGGAATCAGGGCAGCTGAATCCTCCTTTGTGCGAGAGTAAGCAGCATTGTGATCTTCATGGTAAGCGCCTCCTAAATAAAAATGGCATCAGAGAAAACAGTCGCCTGTTTCATCTGATGCTGTATACAGAGTATAGCACAGGGCGGAAGGGCTGTCAACCAACGGCTTTCACTTCCAGCGTTTGACTACCCCGCCCAGAAACGCCAGAAAGAACAGCACCATTTCCACAATCACCAGCGGCCATTCATAGGGCCGGGGGATGATGTATACAACCAGCAGCAGGAAGGCTGCCAACATGGCCCAGTGCCCATGTTTTTTCCAAAACGCGCCCACGATGGAAACCACCGCCGCCGCAACGATCAGCAGCATGTCCCGGGTCATTTCCTGGCCGAACCAATAGGCGTATTTGTCCTCAGCAGGGTCACCCGGGAAGAGGGCGAAGGGCGTGAGGAATAAAGCGTAAAGCGTGGTAAGCACCGCAGCAAAGCAGCCGCACACGAACAGCTTTTCTCCGATGGTGGGGTTTCTCTTCATAGGGTTTCTCCTTTCCGGTTACCACTTCTCCGCCCGGCAGACGGTCAGCACCAGGATCTCCCCGGCGCCGGATTTGCGCAGTTCCCGGGCGCAGGCGGTGACGGTTGCACCGGTGGTGAGAACATCGTCAATGAGGAGGATGTTTTCGCCGTGGAGGGGCCGGGTGGATGCAAAGGCGCCCTGCATGGCCCGGTAGCGCTGCTTCCGGTCGCGATGCACCTGGGAGTCCTCAAAGCGGATGCGGCGCAGGAGGTCGGCTTCCAGGGGAATGTCCATCATGCGGCAGAAGCCCATGGCCAGCAGCTGGGCCTGGTTGTAGCCGCGCTCCAAAAGCCGGATGGGGTGGGCCGGCACAGCGGTGGCCAGCCAGCGGCCCTCCGGCCTGGTCTCCTGGAACACGGTGCATATCGCCCCGGAAAGCAGGGCCGCCGCAGGTACATCGTGGCGGTATTTCAGGCCCAACACCATCTGCCGGGCCATGCCCTCATACCAGTAGGCGGAAAAGGCCGGAACGCGGTCATCGTCCAGCCTGACGATCCGTTCCGGCCGGGGAATGCGGCTGCGGAACAGGTCCGTTTGGCAATTGTGGCAAAGCAGGCTCTCCGAGGGGAGAAGAAGCCGTTCGCAGCCGTGGCAGCTGGTGCCTTGGGGTGCGAACAGCTGATCAGACAACAAAAGTGGCATAAAACATATTACTTCCCGGCGGGATGCAGCTCCTTGTCAAATTCGCAGGCGATATCACACAGCTTCATGAGAAGATCGGGCATTTGCAGCTGTTTGGCTTCCTGCTGAAAAACATCGACCGTATAGGTCTTAATCTCGAAATCCACCGTTTCCACGGTGACCGCAGGCACGCCTAGGTGGAACAGATAGTCCGTGGAGCCTCCGAAGCCCTCGCCCTTTTCTGAATCCTTCATCAAACGAAGGCCATACCGATTGGGCTGTATGGCTTCTGCCAGGCGCAGGGTCATGGCGTTCAGGTCATCCACGGGAATATCCACCAGGATATCCGGCTGCTCAAATCCGCCCTTACCATAGTAAACGTCCCTGCCCTTGGAGTGAAAGTCCACCATGGCGCTGTAGGGATAGCGTTCCGCCAGTTTGACTAAGGCTTGGGTTTCGGGCTCGCTGCCGCCTTCGGGGCCAGGATAGTCGGCCTCTCCCATTTTGAATTCATTCCCCCAATGCGGGGTAGGAAAGTTACGGTTCAGGTTGACGCTGTTATGGTTTACCTTTCGTCCGGCAACCATGCCCCGGCGGGCGTAACCTACGCAATAATCGTAGCCATCCGGATTGGCGCAGGGTACCACCACCAGCGTCACCCGGGACAGGGTTTCCTTAATGACTTCGTCGCCATTTTCCATACCCTCGATCAGGTTTTCCAGCGCATCCATCATAATAGGCGTATTGGCAATCTCATTGCCGTGGATCCCTGCAAACACCAGCGCGTACACGTCGCCGGTGCCGATGGTCAGCGCATACATGGGCCGATCCTCCACCGTCTGGCCAATGACCTCGGTTTTCAGCCAGTCATGTTCCAGCTGGCCCCATTTTTCAAAATCCGCGGCGAGCATATCGAAGGTGTAGAACTGGCTGACCCGGTCAGGCTCCTCTACCACAGGAATTTCCTCTGGAATGGGCTCCCAGCCCTCGGGCAGAAGTTCCCGGAACGCATCCATGCTGACCCACATGCAGGGACGCACCGTGTTGATTTTTGACCATACCCTTTGCTTTCCATGCGTGCCAATTTGTCCCGTAGGACGCACTACCTGCACATCCAGATCGCTTGCGCCAGGGGTACGCAGCCACCAGTAACCTGCGCTGTTTTTTTTCCCCACCTCGCATCCCGCAGCAATGGCATGCCGGGTAGGATATGCGATACGGTCCTTCATCTCCGGCATGTAGTGGATGGCTTCCTCACGGCTGAGCAAAAAAAGAAGGTCAAGGGTATCGTCCCCTCCGCCTTTCACGCCGTGAGGGTTGTGGTTCTTCACGGTCGTCTCAAGAATCTGGTCTTTTTCCGCTTCGCTGAAAGCAGCCTTAACAAAGTCCTGGTTCATCCATGTGCGGATGGAACTTTTACCCCAGGGGCATGCCAAACGGTTGGGATCATCGCTAAATACAAGGGTTTCCAGGCAGTACTTGCTTAGCAGAAGAACTTTCTCTCCTTTGGTTTCCAAAACCAACCATTCGATGGGTTCCTGACCGTTTTCCAGATCCTCGTCCTGTTCGTATTGACCATAGGTGACAATACTCCCAAATTCTGGAAAGGGTGGAGGAGTTTCCTCCTCCACCTCGGCTTCAATCACAGGGGCAGGTTCCTCAGGCAACGGTTCCCAATCGGCAGGAAGCAAATCCCGGAAGGCCTCCAGATGTACCCACATGCAGGGGCGGACGGTGTTGGTTTTCCACCACACGTCCTGCTTGCCATAATGGGCTATTTTTCCAGTGGGACGCACACCCTGAATATCCACATTGCGGTCGCCGGGAGTACGCAACCACCAGTAGCATGCGCCGTTCTTCTCATTCACTTCACAGCCCGTGGCAATGGCATGCTGGGTGGGATACGCAATCCGGTCTTCCATTTCCGGCATATATTTTAGGCATTCCACCCGGCTGAGGAAGTAAATCTTATCATAGGTATCGTCGCCGCCGCCCTTCATGCCGTGGGGGTTGTGGTTATCCACGGTGGTGAGGCGGATCATCTCTTGCTCTTCCGGAGTAAATGCAGCATTCAGAAAATCCTCATTCATCCATTTCCGAATTTTGCTTTTGCCCCAATAGCAGGGATCGTGATTGGGGTTTTCATTAAAGATACGAGTTTCCAGGCAGTATTTGCTCAGCAGAAATACATAGTTGCCCTTCACTTCCAGCACATGCCATTCAATCGGCTCTTGGCCGTTATCCAGATTTTCGTCCTGCTCATAATGGCCGTAGGTGACCTCTGTCCAGAAATCCAGTAGAGGGGCTTCCGTCACCGTTTCTTCCTCAGCAGAGCCCACCATAGGCAGCATCAAAGCGAAAATGAGCAGCCATACCAAAAGTCGTTTCATCATTGCCTTTCCCTCCGTCATTCTTCTTACGACATCAATCAATCAGCTGGGGTCTTCCTCCGGTCCTGCGCTGAGCACGTACATGGGCACAAAGCCCCGGACCAGCGTTCCCTCCACCGTGGTTTCCACATAGGCCCAGGAGCCCATGCCGTTCTGGAAGCCGGTCAGGTAGGTGATCTGCTCTCCTGCAAAAAAGCGGCGGATGGAGGTGGAGTTTGTGGCGGGGTCGTCGGTGAGGGTGCAGTCCTTGAGCACCGTCCGGGGCGATCCCATCAGAAACAGCATATCCGCATCCACGGTGCCCTTGATGTTGTGGATGTATCCCACACGGACGGCGCCGCTGTTGGTTTCGTACATCATCAGCAGCCAGCCGTTGACCCAGCCCGCCGCGTATACAGAGCCGTTGGTGCTGACCTTGGCCTTGCCGCCTGCGCCCCGCCAGCTGTTTTCGCTGGGGGCGGAGTAGACCGCCAGCTTCTGGCCCGGCTCCAAATGGATCAGTTCAAACCCGGACAGCACGTCCATGTAGCCGGATTCCACGTAATCCATAAAGTGCATGCCCTCCGGGTTGGAGGTGCCCAGGCTGCGCATTTCCGTGCGCACGTCCTTGCACAGCCGCTCGTTGGCCCATTCCACGTCGCTGAGCTGGGAATAGCAGGCGGCGGAGTTGTCCGGGTCGGCGTTGGGGGTGTACCAGGGCCGGGTGCGGAAGTAGTTGTCATACTGGTTGCCGGGAATAAAATTGTATCCATGCCGGGCAAAGATTTCGTTGAAAATATAGCCGATGGACTCATAGTCCCACTGCCACAGCTCCTCGTAGGTGAGGAGGCGGGTATCGCTGTCCGGGATGATGTAGGCACGCTTCTTCTGGGCGGCCAGGGCCCCCATGGGCAGGGCGGCTGCCAGCAGCACCACGGCCAGAAGCAGGGCCAAAAAACGCTTATCCATGATGAGCTTCCTTTCCTTCAGGAGGATTTTTCCGTATTTATCATTGTAACAAAGGATAAAGCGCCATGTCAATCAGGCCCGGAGGAAAATGCACCTCCGGGCCCGACGTTCATTCCATTTCTTCCAGGAACTCCAGCAGTGCCTGGACGTTCTGGTCGCTGTATTCAATTTCCGAGGAATACATCCGGGCGGCTTCCGCCAGGGCGGCAAGACCGGGCACGGGGCTGTTTTCCAAAGCGCAGGCGGCGGTGAAAATCATGCCGACGCTCAGCACGGAAAAGGCAGCCCGCTCCATGAGGCAGCCGTCCTCCAACGCCCCGGCCAGGTGCCGGTAGAGGAAGCAGCAAAGCAGCTGTTCCAGCGGCAAAGCGCATTCCTCGCTGAGGGGGACGGCCCAGGCTTCCATTTTCTCCAACAGGCGGAGCCAGCTATCGTCCAGCACTTCCAGCTGCCGGAATGTATCCAGCCACCGGGCCGGGGTCAGCAGCTCCACCGGGGCCAGCTCTGCCAGCCGGTCCAAAAACGGCTGATTTCTGTCCTGGGCGGTATCCAGCAGCCGCTGCCGCCAGGGGAAGAAGGTCTGCTCCTGGTCGGTCATGGTTTCCGGCGCGCCGTCGCCCTCATGAAGGATGAGCCGGAAAGGTTCCTGCCTGGATACAACCAGCCGGGCCGCTTCCTCGCAGCAGAGGCCCAGGCCCATCTCCACCCGGCCGGAGAAAAAATTCCGGAACCGGGGATGGTCGGTGCAGATCTGGCTGAGGCTTTCTTCGCCCAGTTCCAGGATCAGCCGGCAAAGGCCGTCCTCCCGGAGGAAGGGGCAGCGCTCTTCCCGGCCCTGCAGAATGAAGTGGGCCGTTCCGTCCGCCTCCCGGGCGATGTTCCTTTCCAATTCCCGGCCCAAAGAACCGGACACGCCGGCGTATTTGGCCAGCGTGTCCTTGTCCAGGTCTATCTCCCAGCCGACGCAGCAGGAATGCCTGCACCGGCTGGAAATGCAATGAAATTCAGGGTAAAAGTCCGGTGTATACAGCTTCATAGTCAGTCTCCCATGACCTGCCGCACGGCTTCCTGTTCAAACTGCCGTGTATACAGGCCGTAGTATACGCCCTTCTTGCGCATCAGCTCGCTGTGGGTGCCACGCTCCACAATCTTGCCGTCGTCCACCACAAGGATCACGTCTGCCTTGCGGATGGTGGAAAGGCGGTGGGCGATCACAAAGGATGTGCGGCCTTCCATCAGCTTGTCGATGGCGTCCTGGATGTTCTTCTCCGTCAGGGTGTCGATGGAGGAAGTGGCCTCGTCCAGGATGGCGATGCGGGGATCGCACAGGATGGCCCGGGCAAAGGAGATCAGCTGCTTCTCGCCGGTGGAGAGCAGGTCGCCGCCCTCGCCAACGTCGGTGTCGTAGCCCTTTTCCAGCTTGGCGATGACCTGGTCGGCCCGGACAGCCTTCACCGCCGCCTCAATTTCCTCCATGGTGGCGTCGGGCTTGCCGTAGCGCAGGTTTTCCAGGATGGTGCCGGAGAACAGATGGGGCGTTTGCAGCACATAGCCGATGTTCTGGTGCAGCCACAGCTGGCTGCGCTCCTTGGCGTCCCGGCCGTCGATGAGGATGCGGCCCTCGGTGGGCTCAAAGAAGCGGCACACCAGGTTGACCAAGGTGGACTTGCCTGCGCCGGTCTCGCCCACGATGGCCACGTTGGTGCCCTGGGGCACGTCCAGGTTGAAGTGCTCCAGCACGTTCACGTCGCCGTCGGGGTAGCGGAAGGTCACGTCCTCAAAGGTCACGGAACCGATGAGGGGCTCCCAGTTTTCCTTCTTGGGATGGAAGCAGTCGCCGTACTTTTCCACCACTTCGGGGGTATCCACCACGCCGGAGGTGGTATTGAGCAGGTTGGTCACACGCTCAATGTTCACCTGCATGAAAATCAGCTCGGAGATGATGCGGGCCAGCCACTGCACCGGCTCCATCATGCCCATGGCGTAGTTCATGAACACGCTCAGGGTGCCGATCTGCATGATCAGGGGCGCGGCCTTGACCATTTCGCCGCCCTGCCACAGCACGATGGCCAGGGCCAGGGCGGAGGCGAAGATGACCAGGGAGAAGAAGGTGGCGCGGATCTTGGCGGTGCGGACGGACTCCATGCGCATCTCCGCGGTGGTTTGGCGGAAGTCCTCGTCCATGCGCTCTTCAATCACCAGCGTCTTGGTGGTCTTTGCGCCGGTGATGCCTTCGTTGAAATTGCCGGTGATCTTGGAGTTGATCTCGCGGATCTTCCGGTTGCCCTCCACCAGCCGCTTCTGAAAGAAGGCGGAGATCAGCGCCACAAAGGGCACGATGACCACCACCATCAGCGCCAGCTTGGCGTTGAGCAGGAACATGGATACAACCACGCCCACCAGGTAGGTGATGTTCCACACGCCGTCAAACAGGTTCCAGGCCAGAATACCGCCGATGCGGCCAGTATCGCTCATGACCCGGGAGTGGATGTAGCCCACGCTGTTCTGGTTGTAGTAGCTGAAGGACAGGGTCTGGAGGTGTTCAAAGGCGTCCTTTTTCAGGTCCCGGCCCAGGTTCATTTCCAGCACGCAGGCCCGGTAGCTGGAACTCAAGGCGAAGAACACCTGCAGGCCGATGACCAGCACATAGGTGATCACAAAGGGCCAGATGCCCTGCATGGTCTGCCCCAGCACAAAGTTGTTGATGGCGTAGCGCTGGAACAGGGGGGTGATGATGTCGATAATGCCGTTGAGGAAAATGCCGCCCAGCATCATGAACAGCAGCACGCGGTGCCGTTTCAGGTAGGGCAGGATGGCGGGAATGCCGAAGAAGGGAAGTTTTTTCTGGCTTTTGTTCTGCTGATCGCTCATGCGCCCACCTCCTCTTCCTGGCGGGACATCTGCAGTTCATAGATCTGCTTGTAGATGCCCTCCTGCTGAACAAGTTCCTCATGGCTGCCCAGCTGCACCGCCCGGCCCTTGTCCAGCACAAGGATCTGGTCGGCCTGCATCAGGGTGGTGACCCGGTGGGAGATCAGAATGACGGTGGCGTCCTTCATGCGCTCCTTGAGCCGGGTGCGGATGAGCAGGTCGGTCTGGGCGTCCACGGCGGACAGGGAATCGTCAAAAACCATGATGGGGGTCTTCTGGGTCAGCATCCGGGCGATGGCCGTACGCTGCTTCTGGCCGCCGGACAGGGTCACGCCCCGCTCGCCCACGATGGTATCATAGCCCTTGGTGAGCTCGTCCACCGTATCGGCAATGCAGGCGATTTCCGCGGCCTGGCGGATGTCGCTGAGGGTCATGTCCCGGCGGGTGATGCCGATGTTCTCGCCAATGGTGCGGGAGAACAGGAACGGCTCCTGGAGCACCATGCCCACGTGCTCGCGCAGCCAGGCAGCCTTCATATCGGCCACGTCCACCCCGCCGATGGTGATCCTGCCGTTTTCGGCGGGAAGATCGTACAGGCGGTTGAGCAGGTGCATCAGGGTGGACTTGCCGCTGCCGGTGGAGCCCAGAATGGCAAAGGTGCTTCCCGCGGGAATGGTGAAGCTGACGTTCTCCAGAATGGGATGTTCCTCGTCATAGGAGAAGGAAACGTTCTCGTAGCGGATCTCGCCGTCAAGGGGCGGGGTGGTGGCATCGGGCTTATCCTTCTCGGCCTCGGAGGCCATGATGTAGGAAAGACGGTCGATGCTCACGCCGGCCTTGCTCATCTCGGAGATCATGCGGCCCAGGGAACGGACGGGCCAGGTCAGCATGGCGTTGTAGGAGATGAAGGAGATCAGCTCGCCGGAGGTCATTTCTCCCTTGACGCAAAGGCTGCTGCCCAGCACAATCACCAGCATCACCTGCAGCATGCTCACGCCGTCGCCCAGGCCCCAGAAGTAGCTCAGGGTGCGGCACAGCTTGACCCACAGGTTGGTGTAATGTTCGTTTTGCTTGTCGAAGCGGTCTTTTTCGTACTTTTCCCGGCCAAAGGCCCGCACCACCCTAACGCCGGTCAGGTTTTCCTGGGCGATGGTGGACAGGATGCCTTCGTTTTCGTCGCATTCGGTGAACCGCTTGCCGATGCGCTGATGGAAGAACACGGAATAGCTGACCACGATGGGGATGGACACCATCGCCACCACGGACAGTTTCAGGTTCATGGAGATCATGAAGCTGAGGCTCAACGTCAGCAGCACCACAACCCGCAATACCTGCATCAGCTGATCCGTCACAAAGTTGCGGATCATTTCCACGTCAGAGGTACAGCGCTGGATGATATCGCCGGTCTGGTTTTTCATGTGCCAGGAGAAGGGCAGGCGCTGGATGTGGGAAAACAGCTGGTTGCGCATGCTCTGCACCAGGGTTTCGGATGCCTTGGCAGTGAGGGTCATGTTGCCAAAGCGGAACAGCGCGATGACCAGCGCCACCGCCACCACCGCCACAGCGATCATCCACAGGTTTTGCTTCAGGCCTTCCACGCCGCCCACCAGGTTCAGCAGGGGCTGGAGGAACTGGGGCAGGTTCAGGGGCTTGGTGTCCAGCACGTTATCCACCGTCACGCGGATGATCTGCGGGGTCAGCATATCCAGGAACGTGATGGCCACGGCGCACAGGATGGCCCCGATGTAGAAGCGTTTGCTGCCTTTCAGGAAGCGCCAAAGCAGCGCAGCCTTTCCGGCAGCGGGTTTTTTCGGCGCAGTTTGGGATTCCATGGGTACTCTCTCTTTCTGGGTTAAGTTCTTGGGGTAACAGAGTGACAATTTTTGCTTGCAACGCAAGGCATAGCATACATGAATATGGAAAACAATGCAATAGATTACGGCTTTTTTCTTTCTTTGCAGAAACCCATTTTTGCGATACAATAGGAAGCAGCAAAACCACACCCATTTTGGAGGTGCGCCCATGCTTCCCAAAACCAGCGTTTCCTTTACCGTGGACGATCCCGCGCTTCAAAAACTGTATGACGCCGCCTCAGAAAAATGCCTGCACAACCTGCAGCTTTTCGGCAAGGACACCGTGCTGGTGGAAGGCGGCGGCTATGAGAAGATCTGGCTGGAAACCCAGCCCATGGGCGGCGAAATGTACGCCAAACGCCATATGGAAGCCGCCCTCAACAACCATCTGCTTTTTATGCGTACCCAGCGGGAGGACGGCCGCCTGGCAGGCTCCATCCAGTGCATGGAGGACGGCGGTATCGAAGCCCAGTTCAATAAATTCCAGGGGTTCTGCTTTCCCTGGTCGGGGCTGAACATGTACTACTGGCTGGGTAAGGACCCGGTCTATCTGGACCAGTTGGCCCGGACGTTGGAGGGGTTTGACGCGTACCTCTGGCGGGTGCGGGACTCCGACGGCGACGGCTGCCTGGAATCCTGGTGCGTGTATGACACAGGCGAGGACAACGCCCTCCGCTACGGGGACGCGCCCGTGTACTGCACGGAGGACGTGCCGCCGGAGGGATATGCCGTGGTTCCCATGGCCTCCATGGACGTGATGTCCTTTTCCTATGCCTGCCGGGACACCCTGGCGGAGATCAGCCTGATCCGGGGCGACGGCCAGCACGCCCGCTGGCAAAAAGCGGCCCAGGACGTGGCCGCCGCCATGAAGGAGCGCCTCTGGCAGGAGGACAAGGGCGCCTGCTATGACCGGGATAAAAACGGCAATGTGCTTCCTGTGCTGGTGCACAACAACCTGCGCTGCATGTACTGGGGCTCCTTTTCCCAGGAAATGGCCGACCGCTTTGTGCAGGAGCATCTGCTCAACCCCAAGGAATTTTGGACGCCCCTGCCCCTACCCTCCGTGTCCGTCAGCGATCCCGCCTTCCGCAACGCGCCGGAAAACAACTGGAGCGGCCAATGCGAGGGCCTTACTTACCAGCGGGCCATCCTGGCCCTGGAACGCTACGGCTATGAACCCCTGGTGACCCGGCTGGGGCATCGCCTTTTTGAGGCGGTGATCCAGGGCGGCTATGTGTTCACCCAGCAGTTTGACCCCTTTACCGGTGAGCCCAGCCGGGTCTCCCCGGTCACCAAATGCCCCCTGCCTCCGGATTCCCACGAGCCCTGCCAGGACGCCTACGGGCCCACGCTGCTGGCGGTGCTGGAATACATGGCCCATATCTGGGGCGTCACCCTGCACCGGGATCGGCTCTGGTTCAGCCTGGGCAGCGGCCATACCTATACCTATGAGCAGGAATGGAACGGTCACCGGTACCGCATCGAGAGCAATGGCCGGGAAGCCGCCGTGTTCTTTGACGGCGTGGAAACCCTGCGCAGCGCCTGCGGCGTAAGGCTCATCACCGATATGCAGGGCCGCCTCCTTGAAAAACGTCCGATTGAATAACCAAAATGGGCAGCCGCTTTTCCAGAAAGCAGCTGCCCGCCCTTTTTGTGCAAAAAAAGAATCATCCATGCCTTGCTAACAAAACACAGGTGACTCAAGTGGCAGCTCCAAGGGGAATCGAACCCCTGATTTCGCCTTGAGAGGGCGACGTCTTAACCGCTTGACCATGGAGCCATATGGCTGGGGAACTAGGATTCGAACCTAGACAATACGAGTCAGAGTCGTAGGTGCTGCCGTTACACAATTCCCCAATGCATTTGATGCAGGAGCTATTATATCCCAGAGGCAAAAACTTGTCAAGCACTTTTTTTCAATCCGATAAAAAATTCTTCACATCCGCCCCACAAAAGGAAAAACCGGCTTTTATACCCAAGGCGGGCAAAAGCCGGTTTTCTTTTGCTTCTTTTCTTTTGACTCAAAAGAAAAGAAGAGAAGTTAATGACTCTTGTGGAACAGCAGACGCTCGTAGCGGTCGTGGTCGGACTGCATGACCATGATTTCCAGCTCTTCGTCGCCCATGACGGTGTTGCGGCCGCCGGCGAACTGCTCGTCCACCTTGTCCTTGACGGCGGCAACCAGCGGATCCTTCTTGTCCACCACATGGTCGCCCTTGAGGCGGAAGTAGCTATTGATCCAGTGGGCGATGCCGGCCAGGCCGCTGTGGCTGTCCACGGCCACGGTGGCGGGGCGGTTGAGGATCTTGGAGGTGTTGAAGATGTTGTAGATCTCCTCGTTCTTGAGCATGCCGTCGGCGTGGATGCCGGCCCGGGTCACGTTGAAGTGACGGCCCACGAAGGGCTGACGGGGGCTGATCTCAATGCCGATCTCCTGCTCCATGAACTCGGCAATCTCGGTGATGGCGGTCAGATCCATGCCGTCGGTGGTGCCGCGGAGGCTGGCGTACTCGATGGCCATGGCTTCCAGGGGGCAGTTGCCGGTGCGCTCGCCAATGCCCAGCAGCGAGCAGTTGATGCTGGCGCAGCCGTAGAGCCAGGCGGCGCCGGCGTTGGCCACCACCTTGTAGAAGTCGTTGTGGCCGTGCCATTCCAGCTGAGCGGAGGGCACCTGGGCGTAGTGGTTCAGGCCGTAGATGATGCCGGGAACGCTGCGGGGCAGGGCTGCGCCGGGGTAGTTGACGCCGTAGCCCATGGTATCGCAGGCGCGGATCTTGATGGGAATGCCGGTTTCCAGGCTCAGGTCACGGAGCCGCTCCGCAAAGGGCAGCACGAAGCCGTAGAAGTCGGCCCGGGTGATGTCCTCAAAATGGCAGCGGGGGATGATGTCCTTGGCCAGAGCCGCCTTCACGATGCCCAGGTACTTGTCCAGGGCCTCGGCGCGGGTCAGGTGCATCTTCTTGAAGATGTGGTAGTCGCTGCAGGAAACCAGAATGCCGGTCTCCTTCACGCCGGACGCCTTGACCAGCTCAAAGTCCTTCTCGTTGGCCCGGATCCAGGTGGTGATCTGAGGGAACTCCAGGCCCAGGTCCTGGCACATTTCCAGGGCTTCCCGGTCCTTGGGGGTGTAGAGGAAAAACTCGCTCTGCCGCACCAGTCCCTTGGGGCCGCCCAGCCGGGACTCCAGCTTGAACAAATGGGCGATCTGCTTGGGCGTAAAGGGGCTGACACTCTGCTGGCCGTCGCGGAAGGTGGTGTCCGTCATCCAGATTTCTTCCGGCATGTTGATGGGCACCACGCGGTTGTTGAAGGCAACCTTCGGGATGGACTCGTAGTCAAACAATTCCCGGTACAGGTTGGGCTCTTCCACATCCTGCAGTTCGTACTTGTACTTGGCCTGCATGAGCAGGTTAAACTTTTTGCTGAATTCGAGCATTACTTCAACTCCTTTACAAAATTGGCGATGCGGGTCATGCCCTCAATCACATTTTCCATGCTGGTGGCGTAGCTCAGGCGGCAGAAGCCCTCGGCCATGAAGGCGCTGCCGGGCACGGCGGCCACGTGGGCGTTTTCCAGAAGCAGCATGGCAAAATCGTCGCTGTTGTTGATGACCTTGTCCCCAAACTTCTTGCCGAACAGCTCCGTGATGTTCATCATCACGTAGAAAGCGCCGTGGGGCATGTTGCAGCCCAGGCCGGGGGTGGAGTTCAGCATGCTGACCATCTTGTCCCGGCGCTTCTGGAAGTTGTAGCGCATTTCCTCCACGCAGTCCTGGGGCATGGTCAGGGCCACGGCGGCGGCGTGCTGGGCGGGGGTGGAGGCGTTACTGGTGGCCTGGCTCTGGTAGGTGGTCATGGCCTTGATCACGTCCTTGGGGCCTGCGGCGTAGCCGATGCGGAAGCCGGTCATGGCGTAGGACTTGCTGACGCCGTTGATGAGGATGGTCCGCTTTTTGATCTCAGCGCCCAGGGAGGCGATGCTGACGTGCTTGCGGCCGTCGTAGACCAGCTTGTCGTAGATCTCGTCGGCGATGATGAAGAAATCGTGCTTGATGGCCATCTTGGCCAGCTTTTCCAGCTGCTGCCGGTTCCAGATGCAGCCGTTGGGGTTGGAGGGATTGTTCAGCACGAAGGCCTTGGTGCGGGGGGTGACCAGCTTTTCCAGGTCTTCCATATCCGGCAGGAAACCCTGGGTTTCCGGGCAGTAGAGGAACACGGGGGTGCCGCCTGCCATGCGCACCATTTCCGGGTAGCTGACCCAGCAGGGATTGTCGATGATCACCTCATCGCCCGGGTCAAGCAAGGTCTGGAACACGTTGTACAGGGAATGCTTGGCGCCGCTGGAAACGCAGATTTCCTCAGGGGTGTACTTCAGGTTATAGTCCTGCTTCAGCCGATAGATAATGGCGTCCTTCAGTTCCTTGGTGCCGCTGGTGGGGGCATAGCGGGTCAGGTTCTTTTCCATAGCCTCCCGCATGGCGTCCTTGACGATGTCCGGGGTGTTGAAATCCGGCTCGCCTGCAGCAAAGCTGACAACGCTGACGCCTTCCGCCATGAGAGCCTTGGCCCTGGCGTCCATGGCCAGAGTGGCAGAAGGGGCAATTTTACGGGCTTTTTCGGAAATGGTCAGTGGCATAAGAAGTTCCTCCCTGAAATATGCTATGCCGCAAAAATGCAAGTTTGCATTTTCAATCCTGCGTTTTTTCCGCGCCGCAGAGGCCAATGCCTCCCGGGGTGCGGATTACTGGGAGTATAGCACATCCGCCCGGCGGCCGTAAAGAAAACTACGGTATTCTTGCTGTATTTATTCCAGAAAATTGCATTTTTACAAAACGAAATTTGCAAAAATCTGCTGTTCCCTTTTTCTTCCACGGATGATACAATACCTTGTACGGCCTTGACCGGCCCGTTTCTCTCAACCTATCTGGAAGGAAATGATATCCATGACCCAATGGCTGATCCGGCTGTTTGTGAAAAACCCCGATAACACCCAGGACAACGCGGTCCGGGCTGCCTATGCCAGCCTGGGCGCAGGCGTGGGCATCCTGGTGAATCTGCTTTTGGCCGCAGGAAAGTTCCTGATGGGCCTGATCAGCAAATCCCTGGCCATCACCGCCGACGCCGCCAACAACCTGAGCGACGCAGCCGGCAGCATCGTGGCGCTGGTCTCCACCCGGGCCGCCCAGCGCCCCGTGGACGAGGAACACCCCTTCGGGCACGGCCGCATGGAATACCTGGGCTCCCTGGGAGTGGGGCTGCTCATCATCCTGATGGCCTTCAGCCTGCTGAAAGAGGGCATCCAGGGCATCCTGAATCCCCAGGAGCTGTCCGTCAGCCCCTGGGTGATCGCCACGCTGGTTTTGTCCATCCTGGCCAAGCTGTGGCTGCATCTGTTTTACAAAAAAATCGGCAAGACCATTTCCAGCGGCACCATGGAAGCCGCTTCCAAGGACAGCCTCAGCGACGTGCTGTCCACCGGCGCGGTGCTGATCTCCACCATCGTGGGCGCGCTGACCGGCCTGAAAATTGACGGCTGGATGGGCGTGATCGTGGCCCTGATCGTGCTCAAGGCGGGCTACGAGGTCTGCAAGGACACCATCGACCAGCTGCTGGGCGGCAAGCCCGACCCGGAAAAGTCCGCCCAGCTGCAGGAGCTGCTCATGGAATACGACGGCGTCCTGGGCGTTCACGACCTGATCATCCACGACTACGGCCCCGGCCGCTGCTTCGCCTCCGTCCACGCGGAGGTCAGCGACCAGTGCGATATCGTGGCCATCCACGAGGTCATCGACCAGGCGGAGCGGGAAATCGGCCAGAAGATGCGCATGCCCATCTGCATCCACATGGATCCCATTGCCACCGGGGACGAGAACGTCGCCCGGGTGCGCCAGCAGATGATTGCTTTTCTTACCCAGTACGACCCCTGCCTGAGCCTGCACGATTTCCGCATGGTGATGGGCCAGGAGCAGATCAACCTGATTTTTGACGTGGTGCTGCCCGCCAGCTACAAAGCCAAAGAGGAACTCCACAGCGCCCTCACCGCCCACGCCCTGAGCCTGGATCCCCGCTACCGGCTGGTGATCCAGTACGATACGGACTTCACCTGATTTTTCCACCCCCGTTGGGGGAATGTTTTTCCCTCCCGCTGCGTTTACTGTATGTAGTAAACATAGCGGGAGGTTTTTTTGATGACTGTTTCCGGCCACGGCTCTGGCCTTCGCAAAGGGGCGATGTTCCTTGCCCTGTTTCTTCTCCTGTTCACCTTTCTGCCCCCGGCCCATGCGGCGGACAAAAACGGCCCGGTCAACATCCTGCTCATTGGGGTGGACAGCCGGGATTTGGACAAACCCGCCCGCAGCGACACCATGCTGCTGCTCCGCATCCTGCCGGACAGCGGCCAGGTGAAGGCCCTGTCCTTCATGCGGGATCTGTACTTGCCCATTCCCGGCTGCGGCAAGACCCGGCTCAACGCGGCCTACTATTTTGGCGGCGAGGAGCTGCTGAAAACCGCCATCCGGAACAACTTCGGCATCGAGATCGACCACACGGTCACCGTCAGCTTCCAGCTCCTGGCCCAGGTCATCGACCTGATGGGCGGCGTCAGCATTGATATCCAGCCCAACGAACTCAAGCCCCTCAACGATCTGCTCTCCTCCTACAACGTCCAGTCCGGCCTGCCCTGGGATCAGGACTTGGTGGCCCAGTCCGGCTTGCAGCTGCTCACCGGCACCCAGGCCCTCAGCTACAGCCGCATCCGCTCCATCGACAGCGACTTCCAGCGGGTGGGCCGCCAGCAGACCGTGATCCGGGCCATGCTGGAACGGCTCCAGGACATGAATTTCCTCACCCTGGCGCGGATCGCCTACCGGTGCATCAGCCAGGTGGAGACGGACATGGGCCTTCGCGACATCAACGCCCTGCTGCCCCTGGCCTCCCGGGACGACGTGACCATCCAGACCGCCCGCGTCCCCTTCGACGGCATGTACAAAAACGACACCATCGACGGCATGCAGGTTCTGGTGCCCGACCTCAAGCGGAACAAAGAGGCAGCATGGGCGTTTCTGGAAGAGTGATCGGGTTTGGGGGGCTACGCGCCCCTGAAACCCGAGGCAGGGGGGACGGAGGGAAGCGTGTGTCCGGTGGACACAACGCCGAAGGCGTTAGCGACCCGCAGTCGACAACCGAAGCAAGCGCAGGCTACGGAAGTAGACTGCGCGCCGACTGAGGTTGCGGGCCATGATCCCCCCTGCACCCCTCACAAATAACATAAAACCAGCTTTCCTTACCCAACCTGGGTAGAAGCTGGTCTTCTTTTGTCGCTTTTGCTGGAGAACCCCATGGAGGTTGGACACAAATGGGAGTTCACGCCCCAGCAGCCGTCCAGTATAAAGCGGTTTTCTTTTGCTTCTTTTCTTTTGACACAAAAGAAAAGAAGAGAGGTTTTTCTTTTGGTCCTTTTCTTTTTGACACAAAAAGAAAAGGACGGACCGAAGTCCGTCCTGTAAGGGAATCAAGATTACTTGATGTTGCCCAGTTCCTCAACGGTCACGTTGGTCACAGCGGGCATGGCGGTGATGTCGTTGGAGACGACGATCTTGCCTTCGAACAGATCCTTCACCAGGGCAGCGTAATCGTCAGCGGTGAACTTGCCATCCACGAACTGGGTGCTGCCAGCGATCTGCACGTAGTTCAGGGAAGCGTCATCGCCGGAGACCAGACCCAGGGTCTCGATCTTGCCAGCGTAGTTGGCCCAGTTGCCGTTGATGACAACGTCGGTCAGGGTGTCGATGGTGGCGGGGGCCAGACCCTTCATAGCGGAGGTGACGGTCAGGTCAGCCCACTTAGCGGTCTCGTCCTCGGAAGCGCCTTCACCGGCAGCGTAAGCGGTGATGACGGCAGCCTGGTCAACGTCAACGCCGATAACCTTGGCGCCTTCCACCTTCTTGGCAGCGTCAACAGCGGAGGTGTAGATGCCGCCGCCGCAGGCGAAGACCACTTCGGTGCCGTTCTGGTACCAGTTGTCCATGTAAGCGGTGATGTCAGCATCGCCGAAGAACTGGTTGCCGTACACGTACTTCATTTCCACAGTGATGCCCAGCTCAGCAGCGGCAGCGTCAGCGCCCTGCACGAAGCCGTAGCCATAGCGCATAACAGCGGGAACAGCCATGCCGCCCAGGAAGCCCAGCTTGGTGTAGCCCAGCTTCACAGCAGCGTAACCGGCCATGTAGCCGCACAGTTCTTCCTGATAGATGGCGCAGTACACGTTGTCCATGTACACGTAATCGGTCAGGTTCCAGTTGTCGGGGTTGTAGTCATAGCTTTCGCCCTTCAGCGGAACGCCGCCTTCCAGCAGGTCGCCCTTGGCAACGTCCAGAACGATGAACTTCACTTCGGGATATTCGCCGGAGATTTCAGCGATGGTGCCGCCGAAAGCGTAACCGGGCATCACGATGACGTTGAAGCCGTCAGCGATGGCCAGCTCAACCTTGGCAACGCGGCCAGCGGTATCGTTGGTGTCGGGCTTGAAGTACTGATATTCCACGTTGTTTTCGGTGCAGAACTTCACAACAGCTTCCCAGGTAGTCTGGTTGAAGGACTGGTCGGTGATATCGCCGTAGTCGGTGATCATAGCGACTTTGTAGGTTTCTTCAGCAGAAGCGAAAGAAACAACAGACAGAGCCATCATCAGAGCAAGCACGAGAGCAAGCAGCTTTTTCATGGGGATGTTTCCTCCTTTATTTTGTCCCTTGATAGCAAGGAATCTTGTACAGACAGTATAGCATCACCCAGCGGCTTTTTCAAGGGATTTGGACAGTTTCCAATTGTATACAAGTTTATGGTTGTTGGGGAGATTTGGGGGATGAATTTGGCTGGGCGATGCAATGCATGGAGAAACAACAGAAAACGATTTATGGAGTTGCTGAGGGTTCGGCGTGCGCCTGGTTTGCCCAGAAGGGGTGGGAGGATGGATGCTTCGTTTTTTGGTGCGCTGGGATTTGGGGTGGCGATAAGTGCAGTTTTTTACGAGGAAAGACTTCTTCTTTTTCTTTAGGGAAAAAGAAGCAAAAACCAGAGCGACACGCTCGTTCCAGCAAATCCCGTGAATCGCCACATTTTCGGAGCGGCCGCGCACGATCTCGTGATGTTGGCTGTTTTGGGGACGGGTCTCGGCCGGCGTGCGCTTTCCCGCTCCGGAAGGGTGAACGAAGTGAACCGAGGTGCGAGGACAGCCCGAAGGGCTCCACAGCACCGAAGTCCAAACCCGGCCAAAGGACGGGTTTGGGCCGCAAAAAATGGGCTTCGGGATTTGCCTGCACTCCGCTACGTCGCCGGTCTGCGCTTGCCGGGGCTTGGCTGCGGGGAAGGGATGATTGTCACGCGACTGCGGAAATCAGCTGCATACCACCGGGACAGGCTGAAAGTTGTCCGTGCGGTGGCTACTGCCAACCCCGTGGTCGCCGTCTACTGGAACTATTATTATAGTTACTTTCTGCTGCGGAAACGCGCACCGATGGAAGGACGGCCCAAGCCCCGGGGATGGGCGGTGTCCACTCCCGCCGAGGTCGGGGGACGGGGGGCCCGCAGGCCCCCAGCGCGGGAAGGGGGTTAGGGGTTCCCAGGGGTAGAGGGGGACCGGTGCGGGGTCCCCCATATCCCTGGGCCATAGCGGAGCGGGCCGCTCCGCTGGCCAGCAACGGTAAACATAAAGTGCCCCGGAAAACATAAACAAGCTCAACCTGTTCCGCGTTGCGCCCGCAACTTTCCCAACACCCAAATACCCACATGAAAGCCCAAGCAACTCTATCACTCCCCCCATCCCCCGTCCAATCAATAGCGGTTTTTCTTTTGGTACTTTTCTTTTTGACACAAAAAGAAAAGTACTGGAACAAAACCCGCGGCTGTCTCGTCTGTTATTACGAAACCCCCAAAATGAAGGAGGACATACCCATGAATGTGAAAAATATCTTTTGCCTGCTGCTTGCGCTGGTGACCGCCATGGCCCTGCCCCTTTCCGCTATGGCCGAGACCGATGTGGAAGAAGAATTCTACCAGATGGAAGGCTTCGTGACCGAGCTGGTGGACGGCGGCTTCCTGCTGGAAGATAAGAACCTGGGCACCGTCATCTGCAATATGAGCGACGCTACCATCCTGGAAGGCGTGGTTGCCGAGGAAGGCGTGCAGGCCGGCCAGTACCTGATTGTGGACTATAGCGGCCGCCTGACCCGGAGCATCCCGCCCCAGGCCCACGCCGACCGGGTGACCAGCTACCAGCTTCATGGCCAGGTGCTGGAGATCATGGACGAACACACCCTGGCCGTGAACACGGAAACCAACGGCGAAGTCTGGGTGTACGTGGAGGAAGTGCCCGCTGTGATGGTGCCCGGGATGAACGTGACCGTGTACTACGACGGCATCATGGCCCTGAGCCTGCCGCCCCAGGTGGCTGCCCGGGCCCTGGAGATTGCGGAAATGACCGGCACCGTTACCCAGATGACCGAAACCGGCTTTATGCTGAATGTGAATGAGGACCTGACCGTGGAGATCGCGGTGGATGGCCTGACCCACTTCAGCCGCCTCACCGAAACCGAAGTGACCGAGGGCGAGGAAACCCTGACCGTCACCGGGGAAGAAGTGCTCTTCGCTCCCGAGGTGGAAGCGGAGGAAGAGGTTCCTGCCGAGGAGATCCTGGATCGGCCCGTTTTCATGCCTGAGGAAGAATCCGCCGAGGCCTCCGAAGAAGAGCTGGCCGAAGCTGCCCTGGCTGAGGAAGCTACCGCCGACGAAGATCCCACCGTCAACCGCGCGCCTGAGTACCTGACCGAGGGCGACCTGGTGACCGTGTACTATCGCGGCCAGATGGAGGATCTGCCCCTGGAGGCGGTGAAGGTGGTCATCCTGCCTTGACCCGTTGACAGAAAAACCGCATATTGCTATAATGCAGGGGATGGTAAAGACCATCCCCTGATTTGATTGAGAAACGGAGTGACAGGATGCGCAAGTAACACTGCCATGATCCCATGACCGGGAAAGGCAACAGGCAGAAACCTTCCATGAGGAGGGTCTGTTTTGGTGTGGCAGTTTTGGCGCGTTCCGTCGGTTCGGTAGATATACTGATCTGAGACGGCAGGAGTCCGCATGGGCGGAATCCTGTCGTTTTTGGTGGATGCATCCCCCTGCCTGCCTCTTCCCCTGACGAAGGAGGTATTTTTTATGCGACTTTCTATCCAGAATCTTTCTTTCACCTATGACGGCAGCCCGGATCCGGTGTTTCCCGGCTGGAGCGTGGAGCTGGACACCAGCTGGCGGCTGGGGCTGACGGGCCGCAACGGCCGGGGCAAGACCACGCTGCTCCGTCTGCTTTCCGGCAAACATTCCTACCAGGGCAAGATCCTGATGCCCCTGACCCCGGTGTATTTCCCCTATCCCGTGGCCGATCCCAACGACCTGACCATCCAGGTACTGGAGGAAGCCTCCGGGGGCGAGCCCCAATGGAAGCTGATGCGGGAGCTGAAACAGCTGGACGTGCGGGAAGATGTGCTGTACCGGCCCTTCTGCACCCTGAGCCGGGGCGAGATGACCAAGGTGCTGCTCTGCGCCCTGTTCACCCGGGACGATGTCTATCCCCTCATCGACGAGCCCACCAACCACCTGGATATGCTGGGCCGGCAGGCGGTGGCACGGTATCTGCGGCGGAAGGACGGCTTCCTGCTGGTCAGCCACGACCGGGCCTTCCTCAATGAGTGCATCGACCATGTGCTGAGCATCAACCGCACCGGCTTTGAGGTTATCCAGGGCGATTACGACGCCTGGCAGGAGCAGTTCGACCGTCGCAACGCCTACGAGCAGCGCCGCAACAGCGAGCTGAAGCAGGACATCGCCAAGCTGACGGACAGCGCCCGGCAGGCCGCCGCCTTTGCCGCCAAGACGGAAACCGGCAAGTTCCACGTGGCGGAAAGCGAAGTGGCGGCGGTGGATCGGGGCTACGTGGGCGCGCGGAGCGCCGCCATGATGAAGCGGGCCAAGAACACCCTGCGCCGCCGGGAGCGGGCCCTGGAGGAAAAGAAAACCTTGCTCCACGACGTGGAAATGACCGGCGGCCTCAAGATCACCACCCTCCAGCATCCCAAGCAGGACTTGGTGGTGGTGGAAAACGCCGCCATCCGCTACGGCGATCTGCTGCTCAAGGAAAACATCCACCTCACCGTCCGCCAGGGGCAGCGCATTGCCCTGACCGGCAGCAACGGCTGCGGCAAAAGCAGCATTATCAAAAGCCTGGCAGGGGTATCGGACGCGCTTCAGGGCACCGTCCGTACCGCCACCGGTCTCACTCTTTCCTACGTGCCCCAGGAGACCGACCACCTCCACGGCACCCTCCGGGAATACATCTCCCAAAACAGCCTAAACGAGACCCTTGTCAAGGCCATCCTCCGCAACCTGGGCCTGAGCAGGGAGCAGTTCGACCTGCCCCTGGAGGGCTTCAGCGACGGCCAGAAAAAGAAAGTCCTCCTGGCCGCCAGCCTGGCCACCCCCGCCCACCTCTACCTCTGGGACGAGCCCCTGAACTACATCGACGTTCTCAGCCGCCGCCAGATCGAGGAGCTGATCCTCTCCGCCTCCCCCACCATGCTCCTGGTGGAACACGACCGGGTGTTTTTGGACAACGTGGTGGACGAGCGCGTGGAGCTTTAGTTCTTTCTTTTTGTGTCAAAAAGAAAGAACCAAAGAAAAACCACTATTTGCTGGACGGTTGTTGGGGGTTGGGCTCCCAATGATGTCCAACCCCATGGTACAGCTCGATAATTGCAAAAAAAAGAAAACCAGCTTTCCACACCCAACCCGGGTAGAAGCTGGTTTTTCTTTGGTACTTTCTTTTTCACTGAAAAAGAAAGTACGAAGGTTTTTCTTTTGCTTCTTTTCTTTTTTACTAAAAAAGAAAAGAAGACTCTTCACTTTCCTCTGTTCTTCATAAACAAAACCAAGTTTTCTTTGACTCTCTGCAAAACCTCCCCCGGGGCGAAAGAAATCGGCGCGGGGCTGGCCAGAACGTTCTGCCCGTCCTGCACCGCCAGGATCAAATCCAGCCGGGCTTCCAGCTGATCCACCCGCTGCCGGAGCCGGGCCATGTCGGCAATGAGCAGGGACATCTGCCCGGCGGACAGGCTGCCGGCGGCGCTCTGGAAGGCCGGGGCCGACGTGGGCGCAGGGGTGGCCAGGGCGAAGATGTCCTCGGTGACGGCGTCGGCCTGGGGCAAAGGCGCGGCGGTGTCCGTGGGGCGGGGCGATGGGGCAGGGGTGGACGGCACATCGGGCAGGGCGCTGGCGGTCTCCCGGATGGACTGGACAAGGGGCAGGTCGTCGGCGGGCTGGTGGGCCGTGGGGGCGGGAGAAGGCTGATAATCCTGCAGCTGCAGGAGCAGCTCGTCCCGCTCCAGGGTCAGGGCCTCCAGGGCCGCCTGCTGGTTTTCCAGCTGCCGGGTCAGGATAGCCTGGTCGTAGGTTTGCTGGTTCAGCTCAGCGGCAATGGCCGCCCGCTCGCCGCTGAGCCGGATATTGTCCGCCGCCATGAAGCCGGTGGCCAGGAGCAGCACCACCAGAAAGGCGATCATAATGGCTGTGATACGGTTCATATTCTCCCTCCGTTCTTGGGGCGCCAATGAAAAACGCCCGCTGCACCCATCAGGATGCACCGGACGCAGGGAAAATATTCTTACGGGGTCAGGGGGGTGGAGTCGTGGTCGATGGGCTCCGGGTCGGGCAGGGGGGGCAGCTCCCGGATGTCGCTGAAGCCGAAATGCTCCAGGAACTTGTCCGTGGTCACGTACAGAATGGGCCGACCCAACGTCTCCTTGCGGCCCGCTTCCTTGATCAGGTCCTTGGCCAGCAGGGTCTGGATGGAGTAGTCGCACTTCACGCCGCGGACCTGCTCCACCTCGCCCTTGGTGGCGGGCTGCCGGTAGGCGATCACCGCCAGGGTCTCCAGGGCTGTCTGGGTCAGGCTTTGCCGCTGCACCGGCTGCAAAAGCCGTTCCACGTATTCCGCGTACTCCGGGCGGGTCTCCAGGCGCAGGTGGTCGCCGTAGCGCCGGAGGGTAATTCCCCGCTGGTTTTCCTCAAAGTCCCGCTGCAGCTCCTCCACGGCGTTCATGGTCTCCATTTCCGTCAGGCTGAGGGCCGCGGCGATGTCCGCAATGGCAAGGGGCTCGCCGGCCACAAACAGGATGGCCTCAATAATGTGGGCCGCTTCATTCCTCTCCAAGGGTTTCTTCTCTCCTTCCAGGCAGCAGGGTCATATCGCCCAGGCTTTGTTCCTGCACCACATGGGCCTTGCCCAGCTTGAGCAATTCCAGCAGGGCGATGAACAGGGTGACCACCTCTTCCCGGCCGGGGCGGTCGCTGAAAAGCTGGGTAAAGCGCAGCCTGCCCACGCTGAGGCGGCTTTCGATGGCTTCCATGCAGCCCTCCACGGTGAAGCTGTCCCGGCGGATGTCCCGCAAACGGAACACGGCTTCTTCCGGCTCCCGGGGCTTGCGCTCCTGCACGCGCAGAAGGGCCTCCCAGAGGGCCTCCACGGTCAGGCCGTCCAGCTCATAGACGGGCGGCGGCAGGGGATACTCCTCCGGCAGCTTGCCGTAGGCCTCCCGGGCGTTTTTCTCCAGCTCCGCCATCCGGGCGGCGGTTTCCTTGAACTGCTTGTAGGCCACCAGGCGCTGGATCAGCATCTGCTCCGGGTCTTCCTCCTCTTCCTTGGGAGGCTTGGGAAGCAGGCTGCGGCTCTTGATTTCAAGCAGCAGCGCGGCCATGGTCACAAACTCGCTGGCCTCGTCCATGTCAAAGTCCGGGGCGTTGCGCAGCACCTCAAAGTACTGCTCCGTGATCTGGCTGACGAAGATCTGCCTGAGGTCGATCTTTGCCTTGCCGATCAGATGCAGCAGCAGATCCAGCGGGCCGTCAAATTCTTTCAGACGAATGTGTACCGCCATGTTACACCTGCCCTGCCATCATGGTAAACAGGCCCACGAAGGCGTTTTCCAGCCAGCCGGTAACGCAGGAAAGCACCCGGCCCAAAAGGCCGCTCATGCACAGAACCAGCAGCACAAACCGGGCAATTTCCAGCACCTTCTGGTTTCGGTACAATTGGCCCTTCAGCACCAGGTTATCCAAAAGATGAGAGCCGTCCAGAGGCGGGATGGGCAGCAGGTTGAACACCGCCAGGCTCAGGTTGATGGACGCGAACATGGTGAGGAACCACTGGACGTACATCAGCCAGGGGGCCCGCATCAGGACGCTGTTTTCCGCGATGGCATCCCGGCTGAGGAAAGTGGCGCTGACAAACTGATACATAAACTTTCCGCCGTTTGCGTCCATGACCTGAGGGCGCCACATCAGCCCGTTCAGGCCCACCGCCAGCGCGCAGGAAAGCAGAAACAGGCAGAAATTGGTCACAATGCCGGCGATGCTGACCAGCAGGTCGTCCCGGCGGTAATTGCGAAAATTGCGGGGGTTCACCGGCACCGGCTTGGCCCAGCCAAAGCCCAGCAGCACCATGCAGATGGTACCGATGGGATCCAGGTGCTTGGCCGGGTTCAGGCTCAGGCGGCCCAGCATCTTGGCGGTGGGGTCGCCGCAGCGGTAGGCCACGTAGCCGTGGGCGCATTCGTGCAAAATCAGCGCAGGCAAAATGGCAGCGGCGGTGTAGAGTACAAGCAGCACAAAGCCCAGAGGATCGCTGGTCAGAAGCTGGAAGTAACTTTCCAGCCGTCCGAAAATACGCATGGGTTCACCTCGTTTCAGGGGTCAAAAAGGAACACAAAAAGCAACAGAGGAAAAAAGCCTCAAAAAGGCTTCTTTGATTATACTCCCCGGGGGAGGAAAAGGCAAATGACCGGAAAACAAAAGGACGTCCCATCCGGACGTCCTTCTGTTTTCTGCGCTGAGCAATCAGCCAACAAACATCATCACGATGCACAGAATCACAAACAGAGCAGCGCTGATCTTGGTGATCAGGGCGAGCTTTGCTTCCATGCCGCTGGCCTTGTTCTTGCTGAAGAAGGTCTCGGCAGCGCCGCTGACAGCGCCAATGCCGGCTTTCTCGCTGCTCTGCAGCAGAACGGTAACAACCATAATCAGGGCAGCTATGATAAGCAGAATGCCAATAACTACGCTCATTGGGGGTCCCTCCTTAGCAGATGTACATATTATGATAGCACCGAAACCAAAAAAATGCAAGCATTCTTTTGGCCCGTTGGAAAAATTCCTCCCTCAGCGGCTTTTGAGGGTAATGAAATGAATTTCCGGCCGGGCAAACAGCCGCGCCGGCAGGAAGCTGGTGCCGACGCCCCGGCTGACCAGGATGCTGGCCCGGTTTTCCTCCAGCCAGCCCGCTGTGTACCGGTTGCCCAGGCGGGGCCGCAGCTGGGCAAAGGGCGTCTTGCCAAACACGTTGATCTGCCCGCCATGGGTGGAGCCGAACAGCGCCACGTCAAACCAGTGGTTGCTGCCGTCGCTGCCCCGGGCCTTGCGCATCTCGGTGAGCAGATCCGGGCTGTGGCCCACAAAGATCACATAGTCGCTTTCCTTGACCTCCGCGGCCACGGCGTCAAGATCCGCATCGCCGTTTTTCATATCGTCCGCCCCGGCAATGGTCAGGTACGCCTTGCCCCGCTTGACGGTGTAGGTATTGTTCACCAGCGGGGTGATGCCCTTGCCGTTCATGATGCCCATGAGCCGGGAAAGGTTGGTATCCGGGCCGTCCCGGTCGCTGGAGCCAAACACCGCAAAGGTGCCGATGCGGGCGTTGATGGGCGGCAGGTTCTCAAAGAAGCGGATGGCGGTATAGCTGTCGGTGGCATAATCGCCCCCCAGGATGACGATGTCCGCGCTGAGGCCGTTCAGCTGCCGGATCAGGTCATTCACCCGGGCCTGAGAAAACCACATGCTCTGGTGGATATCCGTCACATAGGCAATTTTCAGGTTCTTCAGGTTGGGGTCCAGATTGGAGATCAGCACATTGTGCCGGTCCACCTTGGGGGTCAGCCGGGCCTCCACAAAGGGATAGGCCAGCATGGCGGCCAGCAGGAGCAGCAGCAAAACAAACTTGATGGGAAAGCGGAAGGCGCGGCGGCGTTTATCCATTCTTCTGCGCCGGTAAGTGGGCATGGACATGCGGGGCATCCACCTTTCGTTCATTGACAGTTGGCAGCTTTCATTGTACACTTTTCCATAGCATGAAACAAGGGGAGGACATAAAATGGACGCCAAGCAGAATACTTTCCGCCAAATCGGCCCCACCACCTACCTTTCGCCCATTCCCACGGTGCTTCTGGGCTGCGCCGATCCGCAGCGCGGTCACAGGCCCAACCTGATCACCATCGCCTGGGCGGGCGTGGTCAACTCCAAGCCGCCCATGATTTCCGTCAGCATCCGCAAAAGCCGCCTGAGCCACGAGATCATCTTGGGCACCGGCGAGTTCACCCTGAACCTGATCGGCCGGGAGCTGTGCGAAAAAATGGACTACTGCGGCGTGAAAAGCGGCCGGGAGGTGGACAAATTCGCCGAGCTGGGCCTGACCCCCATCCAGGCCGATCCCCTTTCCATCGCCCCCGCCGTGGCCCAGGCCCCTGCCTTCCTCAGCTGCAAGGTGGTAAAGGTGCTGGAGCTGGGCAGCCATGATCTGTTCATCGCCGAGGTGCTTCAGACCCACGTGGCCGACCGCTTCTTCACCGAAACCGGCTCCATCCGGGAGGAGGACATGGAGCTGATCAGCTACGTTCACGGCAAGTACCACACCGTGGGTGATTTCCAGGGATTCTTCGGCTACTCCGTGGCCTCCGAGGAAGCCCTTGAACGCCGGGGGATGAAGAAATGAGCAAGTACTCTGTCCTCCTGTCCGACGCCGACGGCACCCTGTTCGATTTCAAGGCCGGCGAGCGCAACGCCATCCGCCGCACGTTTGAGCATTTCGGTTTTCCTGTCACAGAAGAAAACGTCCTTTGCTACCACCACGCCAACGACGAGCAATGGAAGCGTCTGGAGCGGGGCGAGACGACGCAACAGCGTCTGCGCTGGGAGCGTTTCCAGGTGTTCATGGAGCGGGCAAACCTCACCGGCGATCCCCATGAGCTTGGCAATTTTTACGCGACCCAGCTGGGCCTGCAGCAGATTCTTCTGCCCGGCGCGCTGGAGTTCTGCCAGGCGGTGAACCAGGTCATGCCCATCTACCTGGTCACCAACGGCGTGGCCCAGATCCAGCGGGCCCGGTTCGAAAAATCCGTCCTGGCGCCCTACATTGCGGGGCTGATCATCAGCGAGGAGATCGGCGTTGCCAAGCCCGACCCCGCCATGGTCTACGAGGCCCTGCGCCTTTCCGGCAAGGCCCCCGCCGAGGCCGTCCTCCTGGGCGACAGCCTCTCCGCCGACATTCCCGCCGCCCGCAGCGCCGGCGTGGACAGCATCCTCATCCGCCACGAAGGCGACCTTCCTGCGCAGCATCCCGCTACGTATGCGGTGACCACGCTGGCGCAGGCGCAGGAAATCATTCTTCAGTAAGCAAACCTTCGTTCTTTCTTTTTGTGTCAAAAAGAAAGAACCAAAGAAAAACCACTATTTACTGGACGGTTGATGGGGCGTGGACTCCCAATGATGTCCAGCCCCATGCCTCAAGCCAACAAAAGCAACAAAAAAAGAAAAACCAGCTTTCCACCCATAAACCTGGGTAGAAGCTGGTTTTCTTTTGCTACTTTTCTTTTCACTGAAAAGAAAAGTAGAAGCGTTACTTCAAATACTCCAAGGTGTCCAGAATTTCTTCCAGCATGACGGAGTAGGCGTTGTTGATGAGGCCGTCGTCGCCGGAGACCATGAATAGGTCAAGTTCCCGCATGACACCGTTGTTGTCGGTGGCGGCGTAGATGGCAGCCATCATGGGATGATCCTCGTGGCGGACGTAGTAGGCCATGGCGGCGTGGTCAACGCCGGCGATGTTCTCCACGCCGGTGGCGTCCAGCAGGTCCGCAAAGCCGAAGGTCTCGGCCAGGTTGTCGCAGACGGCTTCACGCAGGTTCATGTAGTCCTGGACGGTGAAGGTGGAGAAATAGCTGCTGTCGTCGTGGGAGATCTGGAGGGCCAGGCCGTACTTGGGGCAGGAGATCACATGGAAATCATAAACGTCCATGTCTTCGCAGAACAGGTCAAACAGGGCTGCGCCGTCCTGGTAGAGGTCCTGCCAGCGCTGGCGTTCCGCGTCGATTTCCGCGTCGGTGAAAGCAGGGGTGACAACCACGGTATCCTCCGGCAGGCAGATGGTGTACCAGCCCTCCGGGTCGGTGTACCGCCAGGCGGACTGCATTTCGGGGGAGTCAAAGCTGGGCAGATCGGATGCGGGGGCTTCGGTGGTGGTGGGGGCAAAGAACAGAGAGCCGCCGCTGGGGGCCTGGGTGACCTCGGGTTCCGGGGTGGGCAGCTGCAGGAACAGGCCCAGGTCAAAGTTGTCCTCGGTTTCCGGTTCGGGGGTCTCGCCGTTGCTGAAGATCAGGCCCAGGGAATCCAGCTCGTTTTCCACGGGCAGGACTTCCTGTTCGGGTTCCGGGGTGGTCAGGAAGCCGTTCAGGGCATCGGCCCAGTTGGAATCGTTGGAGGAGGTGTCATCGTCAAAATCCCAGCTCCAGCCGTCCCAGGAGGAATCGTCGGATTCCACGGTGGTTTGGCTGTCGGCCTTTTCGCCCACAAACTCAAAGCTGGCCTGCAGCTCACGCAGGGCCTTCAGGTCGCTCTGCAGCTGGGGGATGGCGGCGGCGCTGGTTTCCACCGGGTACACGGCCCAGGTTTCCATCATGTCGATGCCGTCAAAGATCACGGTGCCTTCCATGACGATGGTCAGGCCGGGAGCGTCGGCGGGAACCATTTCGGTGTTGATGCACAGGGCCTCAAAGCCGTAGCGTTCCTCAATGCTCACGCAGGAGATGTGCCGGTTGAAGGACAGGGCGTCCTGGCCCAGGTTGGCAGCCAGGGCATCCCAGTTGTCATACAGATCCTGGACGGTTCCGTGGTTGGGATCGGAATAATTGGCCACGCTGACCAGAGCCCGGCCGTTGGGCATGCGGAAAATGTGCACGTAGCTGTCGTCCGTGGCGTCGGCCATGGAGGCGTACATGGCTTCCAGTCCCTCGGGGGCCAGGTCGGTGCTGAACTCGCTCAGGGAATAAAGCACAACGCCTTCAGGCGCGTCGTAATAGCACCACTGGGTATCCTCGGCCAGGCCGACGGCGGCACAGAGCACAAGCAGCGCGGCAAGAACAATAGCGGCAATGCGTTTCATGATGGTCCCTCGCTTTCGGTATTCAGGTTAACAGAGGATATGTCCTGTAAATTGTATCATGAACCGGGGCAGGATGACAAATGTTTTTATGTAAATTCAGGAAAAGTACGTAAAACTTTTGTCATACACTTGTAAAAAACACAAAACTTCGTTATACTGTACGGTGTAGGAATATGCATGGCTGCTTAGCCAATCAACATAACATAGTAAGGGGCGTTTTTCGCATGCTCAACCCACGGCAGATGATTGCAGCACTGAAACAGAACATCGGCAAGGTCATCGTTGGTAAGGACGAAGTGATCGAGCTGCTTTTGATTGCACTGATGTGCAAGGGCCACGTGCTTCTGGAGGACGTGCCCGGCACCGGCAAGACCACCATGGTATCCGCCATGGCCAAGAGCCTGGACTGCACCTTCAACCGCATCCAGTTCACCCCGGACGTGGTGCCCTCCGACGTGACCGGCTTCACCATGGTGAACATGAAAACCGGCGAGATGGAGTTCCATCCCGGCGCCATCATGTGCCAGATCGCCCTGGCGGACGAAATCAACCGTACCTCCCCCAAGACCCAGAGCGCGCTTTTGGAGGTCATGGAAGAATACCAGGTGACGGTGGATGGTCAGACCCATCCGCTGCCCAAGCCCTTCATGGTTCTGGCCACCCAGAACCCCACGGAGTTTGTGGGTACCTACCCCCTGCCTGAGGCCCAGATGGACCGTTTCTTCATCCGCATTTCCATGGGTTATCCCACCCTGGAGGAGGAAATGGCTGTTCTGGAGCGCTTCTCCGGCGTAGAAAAGCCCCAGAGCCAGCTCCGGCCTGTTTGCTCTGCCCAGAACGTGATCGACCTGCAGGGCATGGTGGGCACCGTGTACTGCTCCAAGGAAGTGCGGCATTATGTGGCTTCCATCGCCGCCATGACCCGCACCCATCCCAGCCTGCAGCTGGGCGTGTCCACCCGCGGCGCCATCGCGCTGATCCGCGGCGCCCAGGCCTGCGCCCTGCTCAACGAGCGTGACTACGTCCTGCCCGAGGACGTGCAGCGCATGGTGCTGCCGGTGCTGGCTCACCGCATCATGCCCAACGCCGAAGCCAAGATGAAGAATATCTCCGCCGAGCGGATCCTGATTGCCGTGGTGGAGAACGTGCCTGTGCCCCTGCGCCTGTCCTGATCACCCGCTACGCTTAGGAAAGGAGCAGCCGGCCACTTATGAAAAAAGCCAACCTGACCATGGGAATCCTGTTTGGGTTTTTCCTTTTTTCCGCCCTGTCCATGGGGAACAGGGTGTATTTTGTGCTGGCTACCATTATTTTCCTGGCCTGGGTGTTTGGCCTGGTCAGCGTGCGGATGGCGGAAAAAACCGTGAATGTGGGCAATGCCCTGAGCGGCCAGAAGGTGAACCGGGGCGATATGGTCAGCATGGAGATTGCAGTGAGCCACAAGGGCCTGCTCCCCATTGCGCCCATCAAGCTGCACATGCGGGCCACCAGCAATACCCCCGCCGGGGTCATCTACCTGACCCAGCTGGGCAAGCGCCGCCAGCGGGTAACCCACAAGTTCACCGCCGACCACGTGGGAGCCATGTTCCCGGGCGTGGAAAGCTACGAAGTCAGCGACGTATTCGGATTTTTCAAGCGCAAGCACCAGCCGGAGGTCAGCGGCCAGGAGCTGCTGGTTCTGCCGGTGCCCTTTGAGGTGGAGCCCCTCACCTTTGCCGCCGGCGACATGGGCGTGGAAACCATGAAGCGGGCCATGGAGGATCCCTCCAGCCCCAGCGATTTCCGCAACTATCAGGTGGGCGATCCCTTAAAGCGCATCCATTGGAAGATGAGCGCCCGGAAGCAGACGCTGATGGTCCGCCAGTTTGAGGAGCCTGCCTTGCCGGACGCGCTGGTGATGCTGGACACCTCGCCGCCCCATCTGGGCGCGGGGGTGCCCGAGGAACACGCAGCCTACCTCAAGGACGCCCTGCTGGAGACCGCGGCCTCCGTGGTCAGCTGCCAGATCCGCCTGGACAACCAGGTGCGCCTGCCTTTGGTGGGTGACCGCCCCATGGAATACAACAGCAACATGGGCCTTCCCGTCCTCCTGGACGAGCTGGCCCGCTGCACCTTCAACGAAACCGAACGCTTTGAACGCATCCTCATGATGCAGATGGGCGAACTGCGCAAGATCGGCGCGGTGGTCATCATCACCACCCGGCTCAGCGCAGCGGTGGTGGACCTGATCATCCGCATGAAGCGGCTGGGCCCCAACGTGCGGCTGTACCTGGTCACCTTCCGCACCGACCATCCGGAGCGGAACATCCTGGTGGGCCGCCTGCAGCAGGCCGGGGTGGAGGTCAACTACGTGTCCCCCTCCAACGTCAAGCCCGTCCAGCAATAAATCTCCCCCAAAACTGACAGAAAGGAGCGGCAGCTATGCAGAAAATGTCCCTGTTCCACAACGAGCGGCTTTCCCGGCTGCTGACTTCTTTGCTGCTGTGCTTCGGCGTGCTGTGGCCTTTGCTATTGGCGCTAAAGGTGGAAAACATGATCTTCCCTGCGTCGCTGGTGGCCGCCGCCGTGGTGGGCCTGCTGGTACTTCAGGGCGTCAGCGGCAAGCTGCGCCTGCTGGCTCTGGGCCTGGGCGTTTTGGGGTTCATCGTGCTGCTCTTTGTGCCAAAAGGCGGCATCTTCGCCGGCTCCGGCGAGGCCATCAAGGCCATCGCCCTGTATTTAAACGGCGTGACCGCGTCCACCGCCCTGTTTGCGCCCCAGATCGGCGTGATGCTGGCGGTGGTGGCCGCGCTGCTTAGCTACGCCTTCACCAGCCGCAGCATGGGCTTCATCCCCGGCCTTCTGCTGGTGGCGCTGGTCATGTTCGGCCTGTGGAGCCTGGGCCAGCACAGCTTTATGTGGTACGCCGCCCCTGCGCTGATCTCCGTGCTTCTGCTCATTTCCCAGACCTCCCACGAGCGCAGCAACCTGTTCCAGGTGCTGCCCATGGCCGCCATCCTGGTGGTCATCGCCATGCTCATCGCCCCCGGCGAAAACGTGGTGCTGCCCAAACTTCACGAGAAGGCCATGGAACTGAAGCAAACCATTACGGACCACCTGTTTTTCTCTGAAAGCCGTAAGATTTTCAGCCTGAACGACTACGGCTACTATCCCAACGGCAAGGCCCAGCTGGGCGGCCCTGTGGAGCCGGGCACCAACCCGGTCATGATGGTCAAGACCGACCAGAAGGTGTTGCTGCGCGGCGTGGTGAAGCAGAACTACACCGGCCGCAGCTGGACCGGCGCCACCATGGAGCGCCGCTGCCTGTACATCAACCCCCGGTGGGCCAGCCTGCGCCGCAGCGTGTTCCAGGAGGACATGCCGCCGGAGACCGTCCAGGCCGCCACCGACCTTCTCAACCAGAAGGCCATTACCGTGCAGATTGACAGCGTGGATCCCAACAAATCCGCGTCCACCCTGTTTGTGCCCGTGTCCGCCCGTAACCTGAACCCCATGGGCAACATGGTCACCTACTTCAACGAAAGCAGCGAGCTGTTCATCACCCGCAACCTGCTGGCCGGCGACGGCTATACCGTCTTTGCGCCCATCATCGAGGGCGGGGGCGACAGCCTGGGGGCCATCGTCAACGCGGCCCCGGAGCGGGATCCCTACTACGAAAGCATCTACGCCCAGTACACCGCTCTGCCGGAGCACGTTACCTCCCAGCAGTTCATGTGGGATGATCTGAACCTGCTCCTGAGCAACTATTCCACCCCCTACGACAAGGCCTGCGCCATCCAGCGGGACCTGCAGCGCCGCTACGGCTACACCCTCACCCCGGAGATGCACCCGGAGGATCAGGACTTTGTGACCCACTTCCTCTACGTGGGCAAGAAGGGCTACTGCACCTATTTTGCCTCGGCTATGACGGTTCTTTGCCGCATGGCGGGCATGCCCGCCCGGTACGTAGAGGGCTTCATTGCCGACCCGGCAGACGACGGCTTTGCCTACGTCACCGAGAAGAACGCCCACGCCTGGACGGAGGTTTATTTCAAGGGCTTCGGCTGGGTGCCCTTCGACCCCACGCCCCTGCAGCGCGCGGGCAGCGACCAGAACGAGCCCGATCCCACCCCCACGCCGACTCCCACCCCGACCCCCACGCCCACGCCTCCCCCGGAGGACATGCCGGACGATACGCCCACTCCGCCGCCGGAGGAAGATACGCCTCCCCCGGAGGACGATCCTCCCACCCCGCCGGAGGATGAGGACAAGAAGTCCTCGCCCATCTGGTGGATTCTGCTGCTGATCTTGCTTCTGCTGGCTGCGCTGGCGGTGTGGATCTGGCAGCATCTGCCGGATCAGGTGGCCAAACGTCAGCCCGATCCCCAGGACAAGCTGTTCACTTACGGCAGCGCTTGCAGCGTGGTCATGGCCCTGGCCGGACAGTCGCCCCGGAAGGGCGAGACGCCCCTCCGCTTTGCCCGCCGCATGGACAAGCAGAAGGCCTTTGCCGCGCCGGTGTTCCCCCTGTGGCGCAGCCTATCCATCAGCAATTACAGCCGCCACAAGGCGTCGGAGCAACAGGTTTCCGCTGCCCGGGACACCTTCCAGGCCCTGTTTAAGACCCAGCCGCCTCTGCGCAAGCTGCGCTTTGTGCTGAAGGCCGCTTTCACCAAGAACTGCTACCGCAGCCTGGACACCCAGCTCATTTCCCAGGAGCCGGCCAGCCCCTTCGGCAAGTACAAGGACAGCTTAGAAAAGGCTGCCGCTTCCCGTAAAGTGAAGGGCCGCCCGGTGAAGAAGACCGCCCCAGTCAAGAGCGTCAAGCGGGTCAAATCGGCCACCAAGGGTACTCGTGCAAAGCCCATCCGTTCCTCTGAGCCTCCCGCTCCGCCGCCTGCCCCTCCCGCGGCGTCTCAGCCCCCGGCCAACGCTGCCCCCCGCAGACGGAGACGAACGGAGTAATTGTTCTTTCTTGAGTCAAAAGAAAAGTACCAAAAGAAAACCGCTATTGACTGGACGGTTGCCGGGGGTTAAGCGCCTGCCGTCGTCACCCTCATGGAACTGTTCAACACAGTAACAAAAACCAAAAACCAGCTTCCCACCCAAAACCTGGGTAGAAGCTGGTTTTCTTTTGCTTCTTTTCTTTTCACTGAAAAGAAAAGAAGAAGACTTATTGGATGTCAATCACCCGCAGGCCGGGCTTGTCCTCGGCCTTCAGGCGGGGCAAAGTGACGGTCAGCACGCCGTCCACGTAGTCGGCGGTGATGGCGGCTTCGTCGATGTCCTCCAGGCGGAAGCTGCGCTCCACGCGACCGGAGCGGCGCTCGCTGAGGACGTAGCCGTTCTGCTCCTCCTGCTTGGCAGCGTTGACTTCCGCGGCGATGGTCAATACGCCGCCGTCCACCTGCAAGTGCAGGTTTTCACGGGATACGCCGGGCAGGTCGGCCTTAAGCTGGTAGGCGTCCTCCTGACGGATCACGTCCACACGCATGGACAGCTTGTCGGGCTCGGCGAAAAACTCCCGGAAGAAGGGGGTGTCAAAGGCGCTCATCATAGACTGGCGGGGGCGATTGTGCATGGGAATCATATACATGGCATTTCCTCCTGAAAAAAAGGTTGTTGAGTAATGTGGAAGTTGCTGTTTTGGCTGTCCTCCTTGGGACGATTTGATTATAGCATAAGGTCAAAGAAAGTCAAAGAAGCGTTTTAAGGAATGCGGGTTGATTAAGGTCAAAGAAGGTCAAAACAAAAGAGAGGAAATTTGCATTTCCTCTCTTTTTTGCTGTATTGCTTCGTTTTTCGCCCGATATCGCCGTTTTTTACTTGCTGTCCAAAATCCGGCGGGCCATCTCCCGGCTGATGCCCTCCACCTCACACAGCTCGTCCTCCGTGGCCTCAAAAATGGCCTTGACGGACTTGAAATGGCGGATGAGGGCGGTCTGCCGCTTGGGGCCGATGCCGGGAATGGAGCTGAGGCTGCTCTGGATGCTGGCCTTGCCCCGCAATGCCCGGTGATGGGTGATGCCGAAGCGATGGGCCTCGTCGCGGACGTGCTGGATCAGGTGCAGGGCGTTGGAACGCCGGTCCAGGATGATGGGTTCCTTCTGATGGGGCAGGTAGACCTCCTCGAACCGTTCCGCCAGGCCGAACATGGGAATGTTCACGCCGGTCTCCAGCATAGCCTCCCGGGCAAAGCGAAGCTGCTGGGGGCCGCCGTCGATGAGGATCACGTCGGGGAAGGTGGAGAACCGTCCGCCGGCCAGGGGCAGGCCCTGTTCCTCCCGCTGCTTGCGTTCCTCCAGGCCGTGGCGGAAACGTCGGCCGATGACTTCCGCGTGGGAGGCGAAGTCGTTGGCGCCCTCCACGGTCTTGATGCGGAAATGCCGATATTCCTTCTTGGCAGGCTCGCCGCCCTCGAACACCACCATGGCCGCCACGCTCAGCGCACCCTGAGTGTTGGAAATATCGTACCCCTCGATGCGCCGGGGCAGGTTGGGCAGGTTCAGCGCCTTCATCAGCTCTTGCATGGCCAGGGTGGTGCGCATGTACTTGGCCTGCTCGCTCTGGTAATGGTGATCCAGCGCGTTCTTGGCGTTCTTGGCGGCCAGGCGGATCAGCTCCATTTTCTCGCCCCGCTGGGGCACGGTCAGGGTCACCGCGCCGCCCTTCTGCTGCCGCAGCCATTTTTCCAGCTCCTCGACGGGTTCCGGCAAGGTCTCCACCAGAATATTCCGGGGGATGAGGTGGCCGTCGTCGTAGTACTGGGTCAGCACCTGGGACAGGATCTGGGCAGGCTCGTCGCTGCCGCAGCCCTCCATGAGGATGGCCCGTCCGCCCTCCATCCGCCCGGCTCGGATATGGGTCAGCTGCACCATGGCGTCCTGCTCGTTCTGGGCGATGGCCAGCACATCCTGCTCCACGTCCTTGGTCTGGATGGCGTGCTGCTGCTCCATCAGGCCCTGGATATCGTACAGCTTATCCCGGTAGCTGGCGGCCAGCTCGTACTCCATGCGCTCGCTGGCGGCGATCATCTCCTTCTGCAGCTCAAACACCAATTCCCGGCTATCGCCGCTGAGGAAGGCCACCACCTTCTTGAGGATGGCCCCGTAGTCCTCCGGGGAGATCAGCCCGGCGCAGGGGGCCTTGCACTGGCCCACCTGGTAATGCATGCAGGGCCGATGGGGCTTTTTCAGCGGCAGGTTCAAATTGCAGGTGCGCAGCGGGAAGAACCTTCGCACTTCCTCCATCACCTGGCGGACGGCCGTCGCCCCGATATACGGCCCGAAATACTTACACCCGTCCTTCTGGTCCATCCGCCGGGCCAGCGTCAGCCGGGGGAAGTTCTCCCTGGGGTCGATGCGCAGATAGGGGTAATGCTTATCGTCCTTCAGGAGGATGTTATAAAACGGCCGATGTTTCTTGATCAGGTTACACTCCAGGGTCAGGGCCTCGAAGTTGGTCTGGCAGAGCATCAGGTCGAAGTCGTCCACGCGGCTGACCATGGCGGCCACCTTGGGGGTATGGCTGCCGTGGAAGTACTGCCGCACCCGGTTTTTCAGGTTGACGGCTTTGCCCACGTAGATGATCTCACCCTGGCTTTTCATGATGTAGCAGCCGGGGCTATCCGGCAGCATGCGGATTTTTTCTGCGAGGGTTTCGTTCATGGGGAGGCTCCTTTCCTGGAAAGTGAGAGAAACATCTTTTTTTATAGAGAGTGATGAAGAAAATGGGTTGGTTTATGTTTTCCGGAGCGGTTGGGTGTAAGCGCTGATAGCGCTCAGCGGTGCCCGCTCCGCTATGGCCCAGGGATACGGGGGACCCCGCACCGGTCCCCCTCTACCCCTGGGAACCCCTCTGTCGTTCAATCTTCGCATCAGGCACTGCCGTGCCCGCTGCTCGTTTCACTCCCCACCTGCGGGTCGCTAACGCCTACGGCGTTGTGCCCACTGGGCACACGCTTCCCTTCGGTGCCCATTCCCGCGCTGGGGGCCTGCGGGCCCCCCGTCCCCCAACCTCGGCGGAAGTGGACACCACCCATCCTCGGGGCGTGGGTTGTCCTTCATGCGGTGCGCGTTTCCACAGCAGAAAGTAACTATAATAATAGTTCCAGTAGACGGCGACCACGGGGTTGGCCGGTACTACCGCCCGGACAACTTTCAGTCTGTCCCGATGGTATGCAAGACGCATTCCATCGAACGTGGCGATCATCTCTTCCCCGCAGCCAAGCCCCGGCAAGCGCAAACCGGCGACGTAGCGGAGTGCAGGCAAATCCCGAAGCCCGTTTTCGGGGCGGGAAAGCGCACGCCGGCCGAGACCCGTCCCAATGACAGCCAACATCACGTGATCGTGCGCGGCCGCTCCGAAAATGGGCGAAAGAGGGAATTTGCCGGAACGAGCGTGTCGCTCTGGTTTTTGCTTCTTTTTCCCTAAAGAAAAAGAAGAAGTCTTTCCCCGTTTCGTACTGCACGAAACGCCATCTCAAATCCCAGCGCACCAAAAAACGCTCCATCCACCCGCCCCTTCCGGGCAAAACAGCGCGCGCATAGCGCCAAGCCCCTCTTCAAATAGGTTTCTTTTCCTTCTTTCTTTTCACCTCAAAAAGAAAAGAAGGCCCCACCCTCCCGGGGCACATGGGCCGCTTTTCCAAAAAACCTTACTCTTCCTTCATTTCCTGTTCCTGGGCCATTTCCTTCCTGGCCAGATCGTTGGTATCGGTAGAATTCCGATACACCACCAGCTTCTGATACAAAAATTCCGTCACAAAATTGATCAGCATGGTGCCGATCATGACCAGATCCGCATTCCAGCCGATGCCGGTCAGGGCGTCGCCCCACCAGGTGGACAGGGGGGTGAACACCAGGTAGAACAGGGCCACCAGGGCCATAGCCCGGGGCACGTTGCCATCGCTGCGGAAGGTGTAGCGGCGGTTGAAGGTGAAGTTCCACAGGACGCTAAGCACCAGGGAAATGAGATAGCTGGGCGCGTAGGGCAGCTTCACCAGCTTGGAGAGCAGCTCGAAGCTGGCAATCTGGATCAGGCCCGCGCTGATGGAAAACAGGGTGAACTTCACCGCACGCCAGATTTCCTTGCGGCTGTTGGTTTTTTCGGGCTGGGTGTTCATTTCGCTCATGGGAATGCCTCCTTTGGTGGATCAGCGGGCGTCGGCCCAGGATTGGCAGATGCGCACGGCCTCCATGGCGTCCTTGCCGTAGCCGTCGGCCTGGATGGATGCGGCGTACTCCGGGTTGAGCACCGCGCCGCCCACCAGCACCTTCACGCCGGGGGCCTTTTCGTGGATGAGGGCAATGGTGTCCTTCATGGCGCCCACGGTGGTGGTCATCAGCGCGCTGAGGCCCACCATGGCCGCACCGTGCTCCTGCACTGCGTTCAGTACCGCCTCCGGGGCCACGTCCTTGCCCAGGTCGATGACGGTGAAGCCGTAATTCTGCATCAGCACCTTGACGATGTTCTTGCCGATGTCATGCACGTCGCCCTTGACGGTGGCCAGCACGATGAGTCGGGCGGGGTCGGGGGCGGTGGGAGGCAGCGCGGCCCGGATGACCTCGAAGGCGGCCTGGGCGGCGTTGGCGCTCTGGAGCAGCTGGGGCAGGAAGGTCTTTCCCTTCTCGTAGCTGTCGCCCACATGGCTGAGGGCGGGCATCAGGCTGTTGTCAATGATGGAAAGAGGCTCGTCGCCGGCGGCGAGGCGGGCTTTCACCTGGGCGGCTGCATCGCCGCTGACGCCCCGCTTGATGGCCAGGTACAGCTGGTCGGCATTGTCGTCCGCCGCCTGGGCCGCTGCGCCGGGGACGATGGATGCCGCGGGAGCCGTGTTGCTGTTCAGGCTCAGGGCCGGGGCGTTGCCGTAAGCGGACAGATAGTCCGCAAAGGAGTTGTCCTTGCCGGAAAGGGCCACGGCGCTCTTGAACATGGTCAAAATCAGGTTGTCCAGGGGGTTGAGGATGGCGGCGGTCAGGCCCTCCCGGACGGCCATGGCCACAAAGGCGGAGTTGAGCAGGCTGCGCTGGGGCAGGCCGAAGCTGACGTTGCTCACGCCCAGCATGGTCTTCACGCCCAGGTCTTTTGTGAGGGCGGAAATGGTGCCCAGCGTCACGTTGGCGGCCTCCGGGTCGGTGGCCACGGTCATGGTCAGGGCGTCGAAAATCAGCTCGTTTTTGGGAATGCCGTACTTGGCGGCCTCGGTAATGATCTTCCGGCCGATGTCCAGCCGGCCCTCCACGGTGTCGGGGATGCCGCTTTCATCAAGGCACAGGCACACAATGACGCCGCCGTACCGGGCCGCAATGGGAAACACGGTGTCCATCACCGCCTGCTTGCCACAGACGCTGTTGATGATGGGCTTGCCCGCATAGCAGCGGATGGCGGCTTCCAGGGCCGCGCCGTCGCCGGTATCCAGCTGGAGGGGGCAGTCGCACACGGTCTGCACCGCGGTGGAGATCACCTTCAGCATGGCCTTTTCGTCGATGTCCGGCAGGCCCACGTTCACGTCCAGCACGTCCGCGCCCGCGTCCACCTGGGCGATGGCTTCCCGGAGCATGTAGTCCGTATCTTTTTCCAGAAGGGCCTGCTTCATGCGCTTCTTGCCGGTGGGGTTCAGCCTTTCGCCGATGATGAAGGGCTTCTTATCCAGGTTCAGGCATCCGCTGCGGCCGCTGATGCGGCAGGGGGAATAGGTTTTGCCGGTGAGGGCGTCCACCGGGTAGGGGCGCTCCTTCGGCTTCATGCCCCGAACGGCATCCGCCACCAGGCGGATGTGCTCCGGGGTGGTGCCGCAGCAGCCGCCCACACCGTGCAGGCCCATTTGGGAAATATTCCACATGTCTTCCGCAAATTCCGCAGGGGTGGTGGGGAAGGTGGTCACGCCGTCCCTCACGATGGGCAGGCTGGCGTTGGGCTGCATGAACACGGGCAGGCAAGTGCATTCCAGCAGGTCGGTAATATCATCCAGAAGGGCCTTGGGCTCGTGGCCGCAGTTCAGGCCCATGCCGGTCACGCCCAGGCCCTCCAGCATGGCGGCGGTGGCGGGAATGTCCGCGCCGGAAAGCAGGCGGCCGTATTCGTCAAAGGTAAGGCTGCACAGAATGGGCAGATCCTTCCCGCAAATGTCCAGGGCTTCCTTGGCGGCGATGACGCAGGCCCGGGTCTCCAGCAGGTCGGTCATGGTCTCAATGAGGATCAGGTCGCCCCCGGCGTTGATGCCGGCCACAAAGGCTTCCCGGAACTGGCGCACCGCTTCCTCAAAGGGCAGGTCGCCGTAAGGCTCCGGCAGGCGGCCCAGGCTGCCCATGTCGATGGCGGCCTTGGCGCCGTACTTCTGGGCGGCCTCCTTGGCAATTTTCACACCGGCGGCCATGCACTCCTGGGCCTTGTCGCCCAGGTGGCTTTCCGCCGCGCCGAAGGTATTGGCGGTCACCACCCGCGCACCGGCCTTCAGGTAGCTTTCGTGCACCTCCAAAATCCGCTCCGGGTGGGCGATGTTCCAGGTCTCGGGGCGCTGACCGCCCTTGAGGCCCATGCTCTGCAAAAGGGTGCCCATGCCGCCGTCAAACACGACGATCTCCGCACCAAAGAATTGTTCCCAGCGGGTCTTCATTGTTCTTCCTCCATGCCGGAAGGCCGCACCGCCGCCAAAGCGGTGATGCTCTTTTCCGGAATCATCAAGCATTGTTCCGTCAGCCGCACGCCGATTTTTTCCGTGTGCAGGAAGGCGGTAAAGGGTTTCTGCCAGGAGAGGGGCACGTCGCCGTAGCCGGGGCTGAAACGGGGCGATAAGATGAAACCCTGCTCCATCAGCCGGGCGTTTTCCTGGGCCATCAGCTGGTCCAGCAAATCGTCCACATAAGCGGAGGCCAGCGCGCCTACGGCTGCCCCCAGGCCGGGATCCTTGAGCAGGTACCGGCGGATGGCGCTGTCCATCTCCGCGCCAAGGGTGATGGCCACGGCCACCGCCCGGTGGCTTCCCTGAAACAGGCGGCACAGGTCGGGGGATGAAATGGGCTGAAGGCCGTCAAGGGTGAACTGGTCGCCCTGAACGGCCACCGGGGCCTCCGTCAGGATGTGCTTTTCCCGGGCGGCGGAGAGCACGATGGGCTCCGCTTTCAGCAGGATGGGCATCAGCGCGGCGCGGTCCTCGGCGGATTTTGCGCCCAGGAAACGGGCTGCGTCACGGTAGCAGGCTTCTCTCATTGCTTTCACTTAATAATGCCTTCCAGGTTGCGGTAGATGGCTTTGGCCACGTCGGGCCGGTTCATGGTGTACAGGTGGATGTGGTTGACCCCGTTGGCAATCAGGTCGATGATCTGCTCCGTGGCGTAGGCGATGCCCGCCTTTTCCATGGAGAGATCGTCTCCGCCGAAGCGGTCGATGATGGCGGCAAACCGGGGCGGCAGAGTGGCGCCGCACATGGCTGTGGAGCGCTTGATCTGCCGGGCGCGAACCACGGGCATGATGCCTGCGGAGATGGGCAAAGTGATGCCCTTCTTCATGGCCCGGTACAGGAACTGGTAAAGGATGTTGTTATCAAAGAACATCTGGGTGGTGAAGAAATCCGCGCCTGCGTCCTGCTTGCGGCGCAGGTTGTCCAGGTCGATGTCCCGGCTGGGGGCTTCCGGGTGACCCTCCGGGTAGCAGGCCGCGCCCACGCAGAAGCCGCCCCGCTTCTTGATGGCGGTGATCAGCTCATTGGCGTACTGGAAGTGGTCCTCTTCCGGGAAGGTGCCGCCTTCGGGGATATCGCCCCGCAGGGCCAGCACGTTGCGCACGCCGGCGGCGGCAAAGCTGTCCAGCACGTCGTCCACATGGGAGATGCTGGAATTGATGCAGGTCAGGTGGCTCAGGGCGGGGATGCCCTTCTCCTGTACATACTGGCTCATTTCCCGGGTGAACTGGGGGGTCTTGCCCGCCGCGCCGTAGGTCACGCTGATGTAGGCAGGCTGGATCTCAGACAGGCCGTCCACCACCGCCTTGGCGTCCTCCAGCTTGGCAAACTCCTTGGGCGGGAAAATTTCGCAGCTCATGCGGGGGGTATTCTGCTGATAGTATTCGGAAATCATCATGGCTTTTGTTCCTCCCTCTTGGGTTCTGCCAGCTGGGTCAGCTCAAAAGGCGTCTCCTGATAGACAAAGTAGTTCAGCCAGTTGGCAAAAAGCAGATTGGCGTGGCTGTGCCAGCGCAGGTTGGGGCTGCGCTCCGGGTCGTCCCCGGGGAAATAGTTGTGGGGTACCTGAATGGGTAGGCCCTTGCTCACGTCCCGGAAATATTCACGGGCCAGGGTGTCCCGGTCGTACTCGCTGTGGCCGGTGGCAAACACCCGCCGTCCGTCCGCGCTGCGGGCCAGGGCCATGCCCGTCTCCGGACTGGTGGCCAGGATGACCAGTTCCGGGCAGTTCCGCAGGGCTTCCTCGTCCACCTGGGTGTGGCGGCTCATGGGCACGGTGAAGGTATCGTCAAAGCCGCGAAGCAGCTTATCCCGCCGGTCGGTGAGCTGGCAGTCAAACACGCCGAACAGCTTCTGGCTGAGCGGATGCTTGTCGATGCCGTAGTGGTAGTACAAGCCCGCCTGGGCCGCCCAGCAGATGTACAGGGTGGAGAAGGCGTGTCCGTCCGCCCAATCCATGACCCGCTTGAGCTCGTCCCAGTAGAGCACGTCCGTGAAGTCCAGCTTTTCCACCGGTGCGCCGGTGATGATCAGGCCGTCAAAGTACTCATCCTGCACGTCCTCCAAAGTGCGGTAGAACATGCGCAGGTAGCCCTCGTCCGTGTTCTGGCTGGAATAGGTGCCGGTGCGGAGCAAAGTGATCTCCACCTGCAGGGGCGTATTGCCGATGAGCCTGAGCAGCTGGGTCTCGGTTTTTTCCTTGGTGGGCATCAGATTCAGTATGGCAATTTTCAGCGCGCGGATGTCCTGGCTGGCAGACCGCTTTTCCGTCATCACAAAGATGTTTTCCTCGGTCAAAATCCGCGTTGCCGGCAATGCGTCGGGAATCTTAACAGGCATGAATGGGTTCCCCTTTCGTTATGCTTCCAGCGCCGCCTTCAGATCGGCGATGAGGTCGTCCGGATCCTCCAGGCCGATGCTGAGCCGGATCAGTTCCGGGGGCACGCCGGCCTTGCGGAGCTCCTCGGGGGTCATCTGGCCGTGGGTGGTGCTGGCGGGATGGATGACCAGAGACTTGGCGTCGGCCACGTTGGCCAGCAGGCTGAACAGATGCAGGTTGTCGATGAACTTCCGTCCTGCCTCCAGGCCGCCCTTCACGCCGAAGCTCATGACCGCGCCCGCGCCGGCCTTGAGGTACTTCTTGGCCCGGTCGTGGTAGGGATCCTTCTCCAGCATGGGATAGTGCACATAGGCCACGTTGGGGTGGCTCTCCAAAAACTTTGCCACTTTCAGCGCATTATCGCAATGCCGCTGCACCCGCAGGCTCAGGCTTTCCAGGCCCTGGAGGGTCAGGAAGGCGTTGAAGGGGCTCATGCATGCGCCAAACTCCCGGATCAGCTGGTTGCGCAGCCGGGTGGCCACAGGGGCAGGCTGGTCGGCGTAGATCACGTTGCCGTTCTGGGGGTCGGGGGTGGTCATGACCTGGAAGCGGGGGTTATGGAAATCGAAGGTGCCCATATCCACCACGCATCCGCCGATGGACGTGCCATGGCCGCCGGCGTATTTGCTCAGGCTATGGATGACGATATCGGCATAGCCCTTGGCCCGGAAGATGGGCGGCATGCCGAAGGTATTATCCAGCACTACGGGCAGGCCGTACTTGTCCGCCAAAGCGCGGATGCCGTCAAAGTCGGGAATGTTGATATTGGGATTGCAGATGGTCTCCAGGTAGAGCATCCGGGTTTCCGGGCGGATGGCATTTTCCATGGCAGCCAGGTCGTCCGGGGCCACGAAGGTGGTGGTGATGTTGCTCAGCTGGGGCAGGCGGGCGCTCATGAGGGTATGGGTGCCGCCGTACAGGGTGGAGATGGCCACGATGTGGTCGCCACAGCTGCACAGGGAATACAGCGCCGCGGTCACCGCCGCCATGCCGCTGGAAAAGGCCACCGTGGCCGCGCCCTCCTCAATGGCGGTGATGCGCTCCTCCAGCGTATGCACCGTGGGGTTCTCGATGCGGGAATAGGTATAGCCGGGCATGCTGCCGTCGAACACGCCGGCGGCCATGGCGGCATCGTCATAGCAATAGGATGTGGTCATGTAAATGGGCACAGCCCGGGAGTGGGTTTCCCGGTCAGGGTGCTGGCCTGCGTGCAGTTGAATGGTATCCAGGTGGGACATCTTTCTGCCTCCTTCATCAAAAGGGATACTGATTTCTCAGTATATCATATCCGAAGGCGGTTTTGGCCCTTTTCCGGGCATCCTGGATTGTTCTTTTTTGGTTTGGGGTCTTCTTTTCTTTTCAGAAAGAAAAGTAACTCTTGCCCTGGAACGCTTTTTTGTTTATACTCAGTTTATCTATGTGTGCAGAGAAAGGGGCAGATGGGGCTGTGCGTTTTTCCATGCTCAGGGTCAAGCAGTTCCGGAACTATCCCTTTCTGGAACTGGCCCCTTCGCCGGGCATCACGGTGCTCTACGGCCCCAACGGCAGCGGCAAAACCAACCTGCTGGAAGCCATGCACCTGCTGTCTTTGGGCCGCAGCCACCGCACCCCCACCGACCGGGAGATGATCGCCCAGGGGGAAATGAGCGCGGTGATCCACGGCCAGACCATCCGCTCAGACGGCAAGCACGATATTGAAGTCAGGCTGTTCCAGCAGGAAAAGCCCCAGAAAAAAGTGCTGCTGTACGGCAAGCCCGCCCAACGCATCGCCGATATGATGGGCCACGCCACGGTGGTCATGTTTTCGCCGGAAGATATCCGCATCGTGCGGGACGGCCCCGCGGCCCGGCGGCGGTTTGTGGATATGCAGCTGAGCCAGATCCGGCCGGGGTATCTGCAGGTGCTGCGCACCTACCTGACGGTGCTGGAAAACCGCAATACCTTGCTCAAGCAGGATAAGCTGGGTATGGTCAGCGACTTTTCCGCCGAGCTGGACATCTGGGACGAGCAGCTGGCAGCCGCCGCCGCGCCGCTGGTGAAAAATCGCCGGTGGTTTCTGGATCAGCTGTCCAAGACCGCCGCGGAGGAGTACGCCTCCATCGCGGAAAACCCGGGCGAGCCCTTCGCGCTGGAGTACGTGGGCCCCCTAGCCAAGGCGGACGATCCCATCGCCCGCATGCTGGACGGGCTGCGCCGCAGCCGGGACGAAGACCGCCGCAGGCAGCACACCACCTTCGGCCCTCACCGGGACGACATCGCCCTGATGCTGTACGGTCGCGACCTGCGCGCCATGGGCAGCCAGGGCCAGCTGCGCACCGCGGTGCTCAGCATGAAGCTGGGCGAGATCCGCCTCATTCAGGACGAGATGGGCGAGCCCCCGGCCCTCCTTCTGGACGATGTGTTCAGCGAGCTGGACGTGAAGCGGCGCAGCGCGCTTTTGCGCTCCACCCAGGGCATCCAGACCCTCATCACCTGCACCGACCGCCAGGACGCCGCCGACGCCCGGGCCGACCAGTTCCTTCGTGTATCGGAAGGGGCGGACGGAGCGGCAAAGGTGGAAGCGGAATAAATTCGACCATTCATTTTTCATCATCCCTGGGAACATCCGGCAATGGCCGGTTTCCGATAGATTCATTCGTCTTCATACCATATACAGAAAGGATGTATCCCCATGTTTGGACTGAGACCGGAAGGCAAGCGGGTCAAGGGTCTTGACCCCATCGTACAGATCATGCCCTACCTGATGCCCCAGCGCTGCGACGCCCAGGTATTCCTGAGCTACGACGCCGACTACGAACCCCTGATGAAGTACATCGCCGCCAAGAGCCGGGAAGGCATCAAGATCACCTTCATGGAGCTGCTCATTGCCTGCTACGTGCGCGCTGCCTCCCAGGTGCCGGAAACCAACCGATTCATCATGAACAAGCAGTACTACAACCGCAAGGAGCTGACCGTCAGCTTCACTTTGCTCCTGGACACCAAGGACGACACCATCGAAGAGAACGCCGTCAAGATCCGCTTCGACCCCGCGGACACCATCTTTGACGTCAGCGCCCGTGTGAAGAAGGCCATCGAGGAAAACCGCAAGCCTGCCGACGGTGGCTTCCTGATCAAGCTGGCTTCCGGCCTGCTCAAGGTGCCCGGCCTGGCCAACCTTGTGGTGGGCCTGGTGAAGCTGCTGGACCGCTACGGCCTGTGCCCCAAGTTCCTCATTGACGAGCTGCCCTTCCACACCAGCATGTTCATTACCAACATGGCGTCCATTGGCATGACCCGTGTATACCATCACATCTACAACTTTGGCAACACCAGTCTGTTCATGTCCCTGGGCAATCCCATCCGCTCCAACGCGGTGGACCGGGAGGGCAAGGTATACCGCAAGGCGGTGCTGCCCATCGGCATGACCGCTGACGAGCGCGTCTGCGGCGGCGCCATGTACGCCCGCCTCTTTGCCCAAATGAAGCATCTGCTGGCCCACCCCGAGGAGCTGGAGCTGCCCCCGGCGTCTGTGCGCTACAACGAGGGCTGCGAGTTCCACGAGCCCAAGCCGGAAAACGTGGCCGTGCCCGCCAAGGACGACGGCGTGGCCGCCGAGGCGTAATTGCATATTGGGGAGATTGGCCTTCTTTTCTTTTCAGTGAAAAGAAAAGAAGCAAAAGAAAACCAGCTTCTACCCGTGTTGATGGGTAGAAAGCTGGTTTTTCTTTTTGTTACTTTTGTTGGCTTGATGCATGGGGCTGGACACCATGGGGAGTCCACGCCCCAACAACTGTCCAGTCAATAGCGGTTTTCTTTTGGTACTTTTCTTTTGACTCAAAAGAAAAGTACGAAGGTTTTTCTTTTTTGTTGCTTTTGTTGGCTTGATACATGGGGCCGGACATCATGGGGAGTCCACGCCCCTGCAACTGTCCTGAATATTGTGGTTTTTCTTTTGTTTCTTTTCTTTTTGACACAAAAAGAAAAGAAATCAGCAAAACCCGCCGTTCACGCCAAGCACCTGGCCCGTTACAAAGGACGCATCGTCCCCGGCAAGCCAGAGCACCGCCCGGGCCACGTCCTCCGGGGTGCCAAGACGGCATAGGGGGGTTTCGTCCGCCAGTGCATCCAGGTCGGTCTGGGAAAAGGCGGAAAGCATGTCCGTGCGGATGACCCCCGGCGCCACGCAGTTGACCCGCACCTGGCTGGGGCCCACCTCCTTGGCCAGGGCCTGAGTCAGGCCGATGACCCCGGCTTTCACCGCGCTGTAGGCCACCTCGCAGCTGGCACCTACCTGGCCCCAGATGCTGGATACATTCACGATGCTGCCGCTGCGGCGGGAGATCATCCCCGGCAAGACGGCCCGGCAGAGGTAAAACACGCCGCTCAGGTTCACGTCCACCATCTGCTGCCAGTCGGCGTCGGAAACGTCCGTAAATAGCTGCTGGCGGGCGATTCCCGCGTTGTTCACCAGTACGTCGACGTGGGGCAAGTGGGCAGCCACCTGGGCCATGGCGGCGCGGACGGCGTCCGGGTTGGATACATCGCAGCGGATGGCATGTGCGCCGGTCTCCCGGGCGATGGCCTCCGCCGATGCGGTATCCTGGCGGTAGAGGAAGCACACGGCATAGCCCGCGGCAGAGAACGCCCGGACGCAGGCCGCGCCGATGCCTCTGCTGCCGCCGGTGATCAAAGCGGTTTTCATGACGATCAAACCTTTCTTGTTACAGTCCGCCCATGAGGGAGAAAAAGTCTACCTGGCTGGTTTCCGGCAGGCCCTCCAGCGCGCCCTGCTGGCGCAGCATGTCGATGACGCTGTCGCCCACATGGGCCCGGGTCTTCAGGTCCTCAATGCTGATGTAGGGGCGGCTTATGTCGCGAGTTTCCAGCAGGCCCTGGATGGCGGCCTCGCCCAGGCCGTTGATGGCGGTGAAGGGGCAGCGCAGGTCGCCGTCCTCGGGCAGGAAGCGCACCGCGTCCGACTTGTACAGATCCACGGGCAGCATGCGGATGCCCCGCTCCTGCATCTCCAAAACCATGTGCAGGGCGTTTTCCTCCTGCTTGTCCTTGATGGTCATCTTCTCTTCCCGGTTGCGGAACTCCTCCAAACGAGAGCGCAGGGTCTGGTTGCTCAGCAGCATCTTGGCCGCGTCAAAGCCGTCGCCGCGGATGGTAAAGTAGGCGGCATAGTACGCCTGGGGCCGATAGACCTTGTACCAGGCCACCCGCAGGCCCATGGTCACGTAGGCCACGGCGTGACCGCGAGGGAACATGTACTTGATCTTGTGGCAGGAGTCGATGGCCCATTGGGGCACGTCGTGGGCGATCATGGCTTCTTCCCATTCCGGTTTGAGGCCGCGGCCCTTACGGACGCTTTCCATGATGTCAAAGCTCATCTTTTCCTGCATGCCCTTGGAGATCAGGAAGTTCATGATATCGTCGCGGGTGCAGAAGCACTGGGCCAGCTTGGCGGTGCCGGAGTTGATGATGTCCTGGGCGTTGCCCAGCCACACGTCGGTGCCGTGGCTCAGGCCGGAGATGCGGATCAGCTCCTCCATGGTGGAGGGCCGGGTCTCCGTCAGCATGCCCTGGACAAAGCCGGTGCCGAACTCGGGCACGCCCAGGGTGCCGGTGGGGCTCATGATCTGCTCTTCGGTCACGCCCAGAGCGTCCGGCTTGGAGAACAGGCTCATGACCTGCTTGTCATCCAGGGGGATCTCCCGGAAGTTGACGCCGGTCAGCTCTTCCAGGCGGTGCATCATGGTGGGGTCGTCGTGGCCCAGACAGTCCAGCTTCACCAGAATGTCATGCATGGAGTTGAAGTCGTAATGGGTGGTGAGGGTGGAGCCGGCGATATCGTCCGCCGGATGCTGAATGGCGGTGAACTGGCAGATATCGTACTCCTTGGGCAGCACCACGATGCCGCCCGGGTGCTGGCCGGTGGTGCGCTTCACGCCCACGCAGCCGGCGGCCAGGCGCTCCTTGTGGGCCCGGCCCGCGGGGATGCCCCGCTCCTCCAGGTACTTGGCGGCAAAGCCGTAGGCGGTCTTTTCCGCCAGGCCGCTGATGGTACCGGCGCGGTACACATATCCCTTGCCGAACAGCTCCTCGATGTAGGCGTGGGCACGGGGCTGGTATTCGCCGGAAAAGTTCAGGTCGATGTCAGGCACCTTATCGCCCTTGAAGCCCAGGAACACCTCGAAGGGGATGTCAAAGCCGTCCTTGGCCAAAGGCGTGCCGCAGATATCGCATTTTTTGTCCGGCAGGTCAACGCCCACGCTGGCCAGCTCCGGCGGGGTCAGGAACATTTTGTGGCAATGGTCGCAGCGGTAATGGGGCGGCAGGGGGTTGACCTCCGTGATGCCGCACATGGTGGCCACGAAGCTGGAGCCCACGCTGCCGCGGCTGCCCACCAGGTAGCCGTCCGAGAGGGACTTGCTGACCAGCTTCTGGGCAATGGAATACAGCGTGCCGAAGCCGTAGCCCAAAATGGAGCTCAGCTCCTTTTCCAGCCGCTTCTGCACCAGCTCCGGCAGGGGATCGCCGTAAAGCTCCTTGGCCCGGCCCCAGGAACGGCTCTCGATGTCATGGGCCGCATCCTCCCAGAAGGGCTGGAAGGTGTCCTTGCCCTCGGGATGCTTGGGGAACAGCCGCAGCTCGTCCACCATATCGGCAATCATTTTGGGATTGTCAATGACCACCTCATGGGCTTTGTCACGGCCCAGGTAGCTGAATTCCTCCAGCATTTCGTCCGTGGTTTTGAAGTAGAGGGGAGGCTGGTTGTCGCAGTCGTCAAAGCCCAGGCCCGCCTGCAGAATGGTGCGGTAGATGGCGTCCTCCGGGTTGAGGAAATGCACGTCGCCGGTGGCCACCACGGGCTTGCCCATCCTCTCGCCCAGCTCTACAATCTTGCGGTTGAAATCCCGCAGCTGCTCCTCGTCCCGGGCGGTGCCCTGGCGGATCATGAACTGGTTGTTGCCGATGGGCTGAATTTCCAGATAGTCATAGAAGGAGGCAATGCGCATGAGCTCGCTGTCCGGCTTGCCGTCCACAATGGCCCGGAACAATTCGCCCGCCTCGCAGGCGCTGCCGATGATCAGACCCTCCCGGTATTTTTCGATGTTGAACCGGGGCATGTTGGGGTGGCGGTAGAAGTAGTCCACATTGCTGTCCGAGATCAGGTGGTTCAGGTTCTGCATGCCCTTCTGGGTCTTGCACAGGAGGATGATGTGGTAGCTCTCGCCCATGGAGAAGCCCTCGATGCACTTGTCAATGTCCTGGAGCGTGGCCGCGCCTTTTTCCTGGGCGGCTTCGTACATCTTGGCAAGGCACTGGGCGGTGGCGGCGGCGTCGTGGACGGCCCGGTGGGCGTTTTTCAGGCTGACGCCCAAAAGGCGGCACACTGCGCCCAGCCGGTGGCTTTTCTGGCTGGGATAGAGCCTGCGGGCAAAGGTGAGGGTATCCAGCACAGGCGCGTGGAAAGAAACGCCCATGCGCTGGCATTCCGCCTCCAGCATGCTCACGTCAAAGCTGGCGTTGTGGGCGGCCACGGCGGCATCGCCGATGAAGTCCAGCAGCTTCTGCACACCCTCTGCGGGGGTCTCCTTGCCGCGGAGCATCAGGTCGGTGATGCCGGTCAGCTCGGTGATCTTGGGCTTCAGGGGCACGCCGGGGTCGCAGAGGATGGAAAGTTCGTCCACGATCTGCCCATCCACCAGCTTCACCGCGCCCACCTCAATGATCCGGTCATGGACGGCGGACAGGCCGGTGGTCTCAAAGTCAAACACCACGATGGGGCTGGAAAGGGGACGGTCGTCCGCATCCTTCACGATGGGCACCATATCCACCAGGTAGCCCTCCACGCCGGGGATGAGCTTGATGTTGTTTTTCTTGGCCGCGCCGAAAGCGGCAGGGAATGCCTGGGCGGAGCCGTGGTCGGTGATGGCCACGGCAGGGTGGCCCCACTTGGCCGCCTGGGCGATGAGCTGGCCTGCATCCGCGGTGGCGTCCATGGTGGACATCTGGGTGTGCATGTGCAGCTCGATGCGCTTTTCCTCGCTCTTGTCCTTGCGCTCCTTTTTGGGCAGCTGGATCATGTCCCGGACGGAAATGCAAAGCTCGCCCAGGAAGGTATCCATGCGGCACTCGCCCCGGACCCGGACACGGATGCCGTTCTTGATCTGGCCGATCTGCTCCTTGACCCGGGCACGCTCCTCCTCTGTGGGAGGGGTGGGTTCCTCGCCCATGCCGCGCCGCTTCATGCGGTACTGGTAAAACGCCTTGCAGTAGATGGTGCTGGTATCGTCATAGACGGCAAAGCTCTGCAGCACGCTCTCGCCGCCCCGGAGTTCACGGCTGTCGCCCACGCCGGTGACAGTGCCCTCGATGACCACCACGCCGCTGTCTTCCGCCAGCTCCACAATGTCCACCGGCTTATCGCCAATGGAGCGGCCCTTGAGCACGGGATAGCTGCCAGCGGATTCCTTGGCAGGGGCGGGTTTGTCGGTTTTCTTTTCAGTTTTTTCGCTTTTTGCTTCCTTTTTGGGGGCAGGGGCCGATGCCGCCGGGGCAGGCGTGCCGGTCATCAGCGCTTCCTGCTGGCCCAGCACCGCATCGTCCCAGGGCGGGGGCTCGTCCCCGGCGGGAGTGAACTGGAAGCCCCGCTGCTCCCGCATCTGCTTGACCCAGGCTTCCCGCTCGCCGGCCACGGTCAGGCCCACGCTGAGCCGTACCCGGAAAATATCGTACACGCATTGGGCCAGCTTGGTATCCAGCTGGTGCCGGGAGAAAAACTGCATGGCGATGTTATCCGGGCAGGTGAGCAAGATCCGCCCGTTTTCCATGCTCCAGCCCACGTCGTCAATCCAGGCCAAAAGGGCCGGGCTCTGGCGGCGCAGGAAGTCCGTCAGCACGGTGCGGTATTTATCGGGATTTTCCAGAAAATCCTCGCCCAGGCCCGGGCTGGCAATGCGCAGCGCCACATTGACCTGGGGAAAGAGCTTCTTCAGCTCCCTCTCCACGGCCAGAAACACCTGCTCCCCGGCCACTTCGTCGCACAGGAAGCTCATATAGGCCTTATTGGCCGCTTTTTTGTACAGCACCCGCTCTATGTGCAGCTTGCCGCGAAGGGGCGGTACCGCCGCCTCCACCGCCTGAAGCATCTCTTGTTTGTTCATGGTATTCCTCCACAGCCCTGGGGCTGATTATTGCCGCTCTCTGGCCATCTCCCTCACCCGGGCGATGAGGATGCCCGCCAGGTCGCCTTCCACTTTTCTGGGCTCCTTGCCCTTTTCAAACAGCGCGCCCACAGCGTAGTCGCCGCCCTCGCCGCCGGCGTTTTTCGCCGCGGAAAGGCCGCCGCCCGCAATGCCGATGTCCGCCTCCCGGGCCTCGCCGGGGCCGTTGACCACGCAGCCCATCACCGCCACGGTGAGAGGCACGCGGATATCGGAAAGCTCCTTCTCCACCCGCCGGGCGATGGCTGCCACGTCGATGCCCGTCCGGCCGCAGGTGGGGCAGGAAACCACGTTGACGTAGCTGTTGCGAAGCCCGCAGGCCCGCAGGATATCGATGGCTGCCTGGGCCTCCGGGATGGGGCTGCCGGTGAGGCTGACCCGCACCGTATCGCCGATGCCCTGAAGCAGCAGCGCGCCGATGCCCACGGCGCTCTTGATATTGCCGCTGCCGGGGAGGCCCGCCTCGGTGACGCCCACGTGGAGAGGGTAATCGGTCTCCTGGGAAGCCAGCTGGTAGGCTGCCACGGTCAGGGGCACATTGCTGGCCTTCAGGCTCAGCACGATATCATGGAAACCCGCGTCCTCCAAAAGCCTGGCGTGGCTGAGGGCGCTATCCACCATGCCCCGGGCGGTCACACCGCCCTCCCGGCGAAGAATCTCCTTCTCGATGCTGCCGGAATTGACCCCGATGCGGATGGGCACATGGTGCATTTTGGCGCAGTCGGCCACCATACGCACCTTATCCATCCCGCCGATATTGCCGGGGTTAATGCGCACCTTACTGATGCCCTTTTCTATGGCGGCGATGGCCAGATCGTGCCGGTAGTGGATATCGGCCACCAGCGGCACCGGCGAACCGTCCACAATTTTCGGCAGCGCGTCGATGCACTTTTCGTCATACACGCTCAGCCGGACGATGTCACAGCCGGCCTCAGCCAAGGCTTTGATCTGGTTGAGGGTGGCCTCGGCATCCCGGCTATCGGTATTGGTCATGCTCTGCACGCTGACGGGCGCGCCGCCGCCCAGGGCCACGGGGCCCACCATCAGCTGACGGGTTTTTTTCATGGATATCGCCTCCGTTTGGAAAATAAACAGATGGATTTATTATAACATATTTTCCAGAGGGATTTCTTCTTTGAGGTGTTTTTTTCTTTTGCCAGATCATATGCAGAACGTTTTTTGCCCTGCAACTGTCAAGCCTTTTGTACCAACGCCCGGTACATTTTCCCATCCGCGCCGCGCAGGGACTGGTACTCCCCGGAAGCATCCCCCTCCATCACATAGGCCACCCGGGTCACCGCGCCGTCCTCTGCCTTCCGGCCGATCCACAGCCCGTCTCCCTGCCGGGACACACACACAAACCGCCAGCCCGGCAGCGGAAACAGCCCCGTGGGCAGATACCGCTGGAAATGCTCCCGCAGGGGCTGGAACGCCTTGGGCCAGCGCAGCTCCGGCAGAGCGTCCACCGGCTGGCGGGACGGCTGCTCCGCCGGTACAGGGGCAAGGGTAGCCTTCGGCCGCTCGGTGGCCTCCACATAGGGCAGGGGGTCGATGGCGGTGAGGAAGATCTCCCGGGGCGGGTCCGGCGGGGGCGCGGGCTTCTCTTCCGTGAGGAGCAGCACCACCGGCTCCCGCCGCGGGGGCTGTGGCCTGGGAACGTCCACCTGGGCCAGCGCCCGGCGGATGTCCTCCAGGGGCAAGGGCGGCGTTTCTTCGGGGGATTTCTCCTGCGGAGAAGGCTCCGGCGGGGCGGGAGGTGGATCGTCCACAGGGGGCGGCTCC
>JAGBDE010000044.1 GCA_017937655.1 Clostridia bacterium
CACCAAGATCTTTCATGTGCTTGCGGAGAATCCCATGATTTATCCGGCATGCACTCAGCCATTGTTGCAACGATTCCGAAAAATTGTGGTCATGCGGTATGTGATCATCTACCGGGTTGACGATACCACCGTTTATGTGGAACGTCTGTTCAGTCAGTTGGAGGATTATGTACACAAGCTGTAATCAGCCATATGAAGCAGATGGGAGGTGAAGATGATGACCGGCGTGATTTATGCCCGCTATTCTTCGGATAATCAACGTGAAGAAAGCATCGAAGGTCAGCTGCGTGAATGCATGGCTTATGCAGAGCGCAACGGGATCACGGTGATCGGCAACTATATCGATCGCGCCATGTCCGCAAGAACGGCAGACCGTCCTGATTTTCAGCGAATGATTAACGACAGCGAGAAAAAGCTGTTCGATGTGATCATTGTTTGGAAGCTGGATCGTTTCTCCCGTGACCGCTATGACAGCGCCACCTACAAGCATATTCTGAAAAAGAATGGCGTGAAGGTGATCTCTGCCACAGAAAACATCACCGACAGTCCCGAAGGCATCCTTCTGGAATCATTGCTGGAGGGTTTGTCCGAATATTATTCTGCGGAACTTGCTGTGAAGATTCAGCGTGGACAGACAGAAAACGCACTCAAAGGCAGAAACAATGGCGGAACGATCCCGATGGGCTTCCGCCGTGGCGCGGACGGTGTATTGGAGCTTGATCCTGCCACTGCTCCCATTGTTCAGGAAATCTTCCGCCGTTATGACAACGGCGAATTGCTTACAAGCATAGTAGATTTTCTGAACAAGCAGGGCGTTCGCACTTCCAAGGGGAAGCCCTTCCGCATCGGCAGCATGGAAACCGTGCTGAAAAACCGGAAGTATATCGGTGAATATCGCTATGGTCAGATCATCATCCCCGGCAAGCTGCCTGTCATCATTGACGAAGCACAATTCAACCGGGTACAGCAGCGGATGGAAGCCAACCGACGTGCCCCTGCAAGAGCAAAAGCCACGGAGGAATATCTTCTGACCACCAAATTGTTCTGCGGCAAATGCGGACGAATGCTGGCGGGTGAAAGCGGACGGAGCAACAATGGCGATGTGTACCATTACTACAAATGCGGCGGCGCAAAGCGCAAGCTTGGCTGCAATCTGAAAGCACTGAACAAACATTGGATTGAGCGTGCTGTGGTGCAGACAACCGTATCACGCGTCATGAACGACGAGGTGATCAGCCGAATAGCCGATGCGATCATTGCTTTGCAGGATCAGGAAAATACGATGCTTCCCACGCTCCATCAGCAGTTGAAGGAATGCGAAAAAGCCATTGAGAACATGCTGAGCGCCATCGAAGCCGGCATCATTACGCCTTCCACCAAGAAGCGGCTGGAAGAACTGGAAGCCCGCCGGGAGGAACTGAACATCAGCATCCTGCAGGAAAAGCTGGGCAAGCCAAAGTTCACCAAAAAACAGATCGTTGGATGGATCGAACGTTTCAAATATGGCGATCCCAACGATCTGGAATATCAGAAGCAGATCATCGATGTTTTTGTTAACAGCATCTATGTGTTTGAAGACAAACTGGTGATGACCTATAACTACAAAGACGAATCGGAGACGATTTCTCTGGAGGATGTCCAGCAGGTTTTCGGTTCGGATATTGCCGGTAGTGCTCCACCAGCAACATCACTCGGTTTTCCGGGTGATGTTTTTTTATATCGTGACTGTCGTAAGGAGAACCATGCCATGCAGGACAAAAAGGAGTTTTTAGGCACCCAACCCATCGGCCGGCTGCTGTTCAAGCTGTCCATCCCCACTTTGGTGGCCCAGCTGATCAATATGCTGTATAACATCATCGACCGGATCTACATCGGCCATATGCCGGAAAACGGCAGCCTGGCGCTGACCGGCGTGGGGGTCTGCATGCCGCTGATCATGATCGTGTCCGCCTTTGCGGCGTTGGTGGGCGCAGGCGGCGCGCCCCGTGCCTCCATTTTTATGGGCCGGCAGGACATGGACTCGGCGGAAAAGACCCTGGGCAACTGTTTCAGCCTGCAGCTGGCGGTGTCCCTGGTGCTGACCGCCGTACTGCTTCTGTGGAACAAACCGCTGCTTTTGGCCTTCGGCGCCAGCGATAACACCATCGGTTTTGCCACGGAATACATGAATGTTTACGCCATCGGCACGCTGTTTGTCCAGCTGACCCTTGGCATGAATGCGTTTATTACCGCCCAGGGCTTTACCTCCACCGCCATGGTGTCCGTGGTGATCGGCGCGGTGTGCAACATTTTGCTGGACCCCCTGTTCATTTTTGTGATGGACATGGGCGTCAGGGGCGCGGCGCTGGCCACCATCCTTTCCCAGGCCCTGTCCTGCCTGTGGGTGGTGGGCTTCCTCTGCTCGGAAAAATCCCTGCTGCGCATCCGCAAGAAAAACCTGCGCCTGGAAGCGGGGGTCATCCTGCCCTGCGTGGCCCTGGGCGCGGCCGCCTTTGTGATGCAGACCAGCGAGAGCGTCATCTCCGTATGCTTCAACTCCTCCCTGCTGCGCTATGGCGGGGATATCGCCGTGGGCGCCATGACCATCCTGACCAGCGTGATGCAGTTTGCCATGCTGCCCATGCAGGGCATCGCCCAGGGGGCCCAGCCCATTGCCAGCTATAACTATGGCGCCAAAAACGCCGCCCGTGTGAAGAAAACCTTCCGCATCCTGCTGGTCACCTGCCTGACCTATTCCCTGCTTTTATGGGCCGCGGTGATGGTCTTCCCCCGGGTGTTCGTGGGCATCTTCACCCCCGATCCGGCGCTGGTGGACTTTGCCGCGCCCATGCTGCGCATCTACATGGGCGGCATCGGCATCTTCGGCATCCAGATTGCCTGCCAGATGACCTTCACCTCCCTGGGCAAGGCCCTCAGCTCCATCACGGTGGCGGTGATGCGGAAATTCGTGCTGCTGGTGCCGCTGATCTACATTATGCCCCATCTGGTGGCGGACGCCACCCGGGGCGTGTACATGGCGGAGCCTGTGGCCGACGTCCTGGCCGTGGCCTTCACCACCATTCTGTTTGCGTTCCAGTTCCGCAAGGCCATGCGGGAGATTGAGCAGCCGGCGGAGGCTGTTTGAAAAAAGGAAAATACTCAGTCGACAAATCCCACGATTTCCAACAAGTGCCGCACATCTTGCGCCTGCGGCGCTCGCTGCGCTTGGTTAATAACGCTGCGGCGTAAGGATTGTGGGCTCTGCCCACACCCGGCAGGAGGCAGTGCCTCCTGCACCTCCACATTTTGACAAAATATCCCCCTCCCGAAAAAATCGGAAGGGGGTTTTTCTTTATACAATTTACTCTTCCCCGGCCTCCAGCTTGCGGAAGCCCTCGCCCAGCACTTCATGGGCGTCGGAGATATAAACGAAGGCGGTGGGATCCTCCCGGCGGACGATGGTCTTCAGCCGTCCCAGTTCCTGGGCGCTGACCACGCACAGCACCATGGGCCGTTCCTCGCCCCGGTAGCCGCCCTTGGCGCTGATCAGCGTCACGCCCCGGCCCAGTTCCTCCATCAGGGCCTGGCGGATGCTGTCCCATTTGAGGGAGCTGATATAGCAGGCCTTCTCGGTGGTCAGGCCTTCCATCACCACGTCGATCATCTTGGAGGACACGTACAGGCAGATGAAGGCGTACAGGGCGTACTTGACCTCAATCTGGAAGCCGGCCAGGATGACCACCAGGCAGTCGATGGCAAACAGGATCAGGCCCACAGACAGGTAGGGGATGTGGTTGTGCACCACCCGGGCGGCCATGTCGGTGCCGCCGGTGGTGGCGCCGCCCTTCAAAACAAAGCCCAGGCCGATGCCCAGCAGCACGCCGCCAAAGATGGAGCCCAGCAGGGGGTCGTCCGTCATGGGCTTCAGGGGCAGGAAGTCAATGAACAAAGACAGCAGCACCGTGGCCACCAGGGACCGGATGACGAAGCTTTTTCCCATGGCCTTGTAGCCGATCAGGAACAGGGGGATGTTCAAAATCAGGCTGACGGTACCCACAGGCCACTGGAACAGGTAATTGAGCACCGTGGCGATGCCGGTGATGCCGCCGGGGGCGATGTGGTTGGGGGTCAGGAACCAGGGATAGGATGCGGCGCCTACCAGACAGCCGAAGAGGATCTGCGCCCAGGGCAGCAGCTGTTCTTTGGTGAAGAGCTTCTTCATTGATTCGTCGTCCTTTCGTCCATATCCAGGGAACAGAGCAGGGCCTTTTCCACCTTTTCCACCAGGCTTTTTTCCAGCTTGCCGATGAACCGTCCAAGCCGGGTTTTTTCCAGGGTGCGGACCTGCTCGCACAGCACGGTGGATGCCTGCTTCAGGCCGCCTGCCCCTGCATCCAGCTTCACATGGGTGGGCAGAGGGGGCTTGGTGGAACTGGTGGTCAGCGGCACGGCGATGACCGTGGGCGCATACCGGTTGCCCCGGTCGTTCTGGATGATCAGCACCGGGCGCACGCCGCCCTGCTCGCTGCCCACAACGGGATCCAGCTGCGCCATATATATTTCTCCACGTTTCATGGTTGATTCACTCTCCCGGGCGGCTTTTTAAAAAATCAGCCGCCCATCCATCCTATGCGGCGGGAGATGGGGGAGTGAGGATCAGTCCAGGGTTTCCAGCAAGGTCAGGGAGCGGATGTGCCACTGGCCGTTTTCCTTGACCAGCGTGGCGGAGTACTTGCCGCCCTGCCATCGGGGCGGGCTTTCGTAGTCTTCGCCGTAGAGGGCGCTGGCGGTGGCGGAATACTGGGGCTTCACCCGGCCGTCAATGCGGGGGATGGTTTCCGTGAACTCCGCCCGGGCCACGGTCTGCCAGGGCCAGCACCACATCCAGGTCATTTTCAGCCGGTGGTCGATGCCGCGGATGTTGTAGCAGATGTAGGGGCTCTGGCCGTCCAGGGCGATTTGCAGGTTCTGATCCCGCTGCAGGTAGCTGGACTGGAAGAATTTGTTCAGCTCCGAGGCTTTTTCTTCCATCATGATCACCTGAGCCCGGCGGGCCATGCCGTCCTTCAGCACGATCTGGATGTTGGAGGCGTTCATGGCGTAGTAGAAGGTGACCGTGCACACGCTGGCAATGGCCAGGATCAAAAACAGCCGTCCCGCCAGGTACCAGATCAGGTTCCGTAACTTTTCCAAGCTGCCGCCTCCTTATTCTTCGGGCCGGAGCATGCCCTTGGCCCAGTGGCGGCGGCACAGGCTGACGTAGCTCTCGTTGCCGCCCAGCACCACCTGCTCGCCCTCCTTGATGACCTTGCCCCCGGAGATGCGGGCGTTGCAGGTAGCCTTCTTGCCGCACCAGCAGATGGTCTTCACCTCTTCGATGGTATCGGCCCAGGCAAGGAGCCACTTGCTGCCCTCAAACAGGTTCTGCTGGAAGTCGGCCCTGAGGCCATAGGCGATGACGGGCACGTTTTCCTCGTCCACGATTTCCACCAGCTTTTCCACCTGCTGCCGGGTCAAAAACTGGGCCTCGTCCACGATGACGCAGTCGTAGTCCTTGACCCGATAGTTTTCGATGTCCTCCATAAAGGCGCACTCGCAGCTGAGGCCGCAGCGGCTGGCGATAGTGGTCTCGCCGTCCCGGTTATCCAGGCGGGGTTTGAGCATCAGCACCTTCTGCCCACGCTCCATGTAGTTATGACGGACCATAATGGCGTTGGCGGTTTTGCTGGAGCCCATTGCTCCGTAACGGAAATACAGCTTTGCCATGGGTATTCTTTCCTTCCTTTGGTGATGATCATTCCATGGGGATGACAGGCTCTGCGAAGGGGTCAGGGGTGGTTTCCACCACGGGGTACTGGTTCATGATCTCCGTGGCCCGGATTTCCGCGTCGCTGTAGCCGCCGATGCCCTTGAAGAGATCGTAAGCGCCCTGGTAGTCGCCCTGGCTGAGGAGCTGCTCGGCCTCGGCGTACTTCTGCTCCCGGAAGTGGAGCTTGCATTCCCGGGCCTGGGCTGCGCTGTCCCGGTAGTCGCCAAGCAAAGTGAACAGGTACAGGGCGTCCTCAAAATTGCCCTGGGTTTTGAGCAGAAGCGCCTGCTCCCGGATCTGGGAGCGAAGGTTGTCCAGCCGGTCGGAGGCATCCAGGTAGTCCCCGGTGCTTTCGTAGGCGTAGACCGCGTTTTCGTAGTCCTTGGCGTCCTCGCAGGCCCGGCCGATGCAGTAGTAATAATGCTGGGCCGCGTCCTCATAATCGCCCATGGCCAGGAAGACCTCCGCGGCTTCCGTGAACATTTCCTGGCTTTCCAAGAGGCAGCCGTGGCAGAACTGGTAGCGGCTCTCACCCAGCATGAAGCCCCGGCACGTAGCAAAGTAAGGCTCCGCCTCCACAAAGGAGCCGGCCTCATAGAGGGTCAGGCCGTAGGAATAGGCGGCGTAAAGCTCCGACTGCTGGTAGTCCCCCAGCTTTTCAAAGGCGGGGGCGGCGGCCTCGTAATCGCCGTTGGCAAAAAGATCCAGCGCCTTGGTGTAGGCGGTGGACGGCGGGGAAGAGCAGGCCGTCAGCAAAAGAAGAAGGCCGCAGAGAAGCAGAGAAAGCCAAATCTTTTTACGGGCCATAAGCCTCGCTCCCTTCCGGAAAATTTAACGTTTGCGGGACATGTATTCCTGCCGGAGGATGGAATAAAGATCCACGTCGGCAAAGCGCCCCTTGTTGTAGATGCGCTGGCGCAGCCGCCCCTCGAAGCTCATGCCCGCCTTGGCCATGACCCGGCCGCTGGCAGGGTTGTCGCTTTCGTGCTGGGCCTCGATGCGGTTCAGGTTCAGCTTCAGGAACCCAAAGTCCAGAAGGGCGGTGAGGGCCTCGGTCATGATGCCCTGGTTCCAGTAAGCCCGGCTCAGGCTGTAGCCCACCTCGGCGGAGCGGTTTTCCTGCTGAATCCACATAAACCCGATGGTACCCACCACCTTGCCCGTCTCCGTGATGGAAATGACAAAGCTGGAAGGCTGGCCGTTTTTGTACTGGCGGATCAGGTAGCGGATGTAGGCCCGGGTCTGGTGGATGGAGGTATGGGCGTCCCACAGAACATGCTTGGCCACCGCCGGGTCACGGGAATATTCGTACAGATCCTCCGCGTCGCTCATTTTGGCGGCGCGCAGGGTCAGCCGCTTGGTGCGGATGGTGGGCATCATGGTAAAAACTTCCGAAAAACTTTGCATGAATCTTCCTTAGCGCTCCGTTATATTTGTTACAGGATGGAGTTTTTGCCAGGCCATCAGCAGGCCCAGGGCGGTCTTGGCGTCCCGGAACTCGCCGCTCATGACCTTCGAGACCGCTTCGCTGAGGGGAATGCGGGTCAGCTGGAGGAACTCGTCCTCGTCAAAATGGGTCTCGTGTTGGGTAAGACCGGTGGCCAGGAACAGGCCGATCTTTTCCGTGCAGAAGCCGGGCGTGGTCACAATGTGGCTCATCAGCTCCATGTTTTCCGCCCGGAGGCCGGTCTCCTCCTGCAATTCGCGCACCGCGCAATCCCGAGGATCCTCGCCCACGGTGTCCACCTTGCCGGCGGGAATTTCCCACATGAGCATATCGTTGGCCACCCGGTGCTGGCGCACCAGGTACACATAGCCCTCGTCGTCCACGGGAACCACCGCGGCTGCGCCCTTGTGGTGGACAATTTCCCTCAGGGCGGTGCGGCCGTCGGGCAGGCGCACGGTCATATGGCTCACGTCAATGAGGATGCCCTCAAATTTGGTTTCCTCGCTGATGGGTGTTTCCAGAAGAAGCTCATCGTTATGCATGCTATCGCCTCCAAAAGTGCTACCTGTTAATATTCGCCGCTCAGGTGCCGGAATCCTTGCGGAGGGAAAAAACGATGGCAGAACACCCGCAACCCCTTGTTTTTCTTGACAGCCCAGGGATATCCCCTTACAATAGAAACTGGATACGGTTGCGGCTTTGGCCCTGCCGACGAAGGAGGAACAAATCATGGCAAAAATGCTGGGATGCTTGAAGAAAACCGCTGCCCTTGTGATGACAATTGCCCTCATCATGATGGAGCTGGTTCTGCCCATGGCTGCGCTGGCCAGCGACCTGACCACGCTGCCCATCCTCACCATCAGCTATACGGACGCCTACGGCGCCACCGGTATGGTCAACGCGATGCCTGCGGAAAACCAGGACGGCGTGCTGTACTGGGCCCAGATCGTGGATCCGGTCACCTACCCCCTGCAGATCTCTGCCTGGGTGGAGGGCGACGCTTCCTATTACGATCTGTTCATGAACGGCACTACCCTGGATGGTGTGACCTTTGAGGTCATCCAGGATACTTACTCGCCGGACATCATCAGCGCCGTGGCCAACCTGACCGCCTACGCCGACCTGGAGCATACTGCCTGGCTGGCCACCTATCCGGTGTACCTGTCCACCCAGATGCTGCCCACCGAAGAGCCGGAGCAGCCCCCGGTGGACGTGCCCGTTGAGCCGGAGCAGCCCCCGGTGGATGAACCTGTCGTTCCTCCGGTGGACGAACCTGTGACCCCCGCCGATCCCTACGCCCCGGAGAACTTTGGCGTATATTCTCCCCTGGGCGGCATCGAGGGCTACATCACCACGGAAAACCGCGGCCCTCTTAACGTGCGCAAAACCCCCAACAAGGACCATAAGCCCATCGGCACTATTCCCCACGAGGGAAGCATCATCATCCATGGCGTGCTGGACAGCGGCTGGTACTATGTGGAATACAACGGCATGGTAGGCTATATCTACCAGGACTATGTGCACCAGGGCAGCCTTGCCCCCGTTGTGCCTGAGCAGCCCCCGGTGGATGTGCCCGTTGAGCCGGAGCAGCCCCCGGTGGATGAGCCCATCGTTCCTCCGGTGGATGAACCCATTGTTCCCCCGGTGGACGAGCCGGTGACCCCCGCCGATCCCTATGCCCCCGAAAACTTTGGCGCATACACCCCCCTGGGCGATATTGAGGGCTACATCACCACTGCCAACAAGGGCCCCCTCAACATGCGCAAGACCCCCAATAAGGACTACAAGGCCATCGGCACCATTCCCCACGAGGGAAGCATTATCATCCATGGCGTTCTGGACAGCGGCTGGTACTACATTCAGTACAACGGCCTGAATGGCTATGTCTCCGGCGAGTTTGTGAACCAGGGCAGCCAGACCCCCGCGCCTACCTCTGCCGACGTGACCTTCTACTACGCCGACCTGAACGGCACGCCCATCCGCGACGCCGCCGTGAAAACCTATGAAAACGGCGCCTACGCTGATTTCAGCGACATGATCCCCGCCATTGACGGCTACACCTTCCAGTACGCCAGCACGGACAGCCTGTACATCGAGAATGGCGTGGCCAATCCCTCCAGCATTACCGTGACCTACGCAGCTGTTCCCACCGCCGCCGACGTGACCTTCTACTATGTGGACTTGAATGGCGCAACCGTGGCGGATTCCGCTGTGAAGAACTACGCCAATGGTTCTTATACCGACTTCAGCGATATGATCCCCGCCATTGACGGCTACACCTTCCAGTACGCCAGCACGGACAGCCTGTACATCGAGAATGGCGTGGCCAATCCCTCCAGCATTACC
>JAGBDE010000045.1 GCA_017937655.1 Clostridia bacterium
AACATAGTCTCACCCAACCAAAACCAGATAACGAAAAGGAGGAATCACAATGAGCAGAAGAAAGAACAAAACCGTAGATGAACTCCGTGCCGCAGAAGCCAAAGCTCTGCGGGAACGAGACGAAAAGAATGCCCTCATCAAAGAGCTGCACAAACAGATCAGCGAGGCTGCCCGCCGGGAGCGCAACGCTCATATCTACTTCCGTGGCGGCGAACTGACCCATCACCTCGGGGACAAAGCCGAACTGCTGACCGACGAGGACATCAAGCTATTCCTGAACTATGTGTTCAGCTTTGGCGGTGGCCAGAAGATTGTCACTGAGATGTTGGAAATCCGTCGAGGGGATGCCGAGGGCACCGTGGAGGAACTGCTGAGCAAAGCAGCCTCCGGGGACAAACGGGTACCGATCCGGAGCACCGATGTTCAGACAAGCTGACCCCTCACTTTGTGAGGGCGCAATTATACGCACGGTGCCCGTGCATTGCGCTCTCTGAGAGGCATTGCATGCAGCCCGCTGGCAGAGGGGGCTTCCCCTTTGCCAGCAACAGGGAGGCAAGCCCTCCCTGCGCCGATTCCATCGGCTACCCACCATGACAGCGCTGCGGCGCTGAAGAAAGGAGAGGATTCCATCCCCTGTCCTCATTTTTCAATAACCATCACCAGCCGTGGCAAGAACCAATCTGCCATGGCTGGTGCTTCTTATTATCTCGGACAGAAGCTCTATTCCGAGTATGACCACGAATGGAAGTACCCGCATAGTGATCCGAAGCGTGTACGGTACACGGAGGTGTTGCTTCCACCCAACGCACCGCCTGAGTATGCCAACCGGCAGACTTTATGGAATGCGGTGGACGCTGCTGAGAAAAGTCGTACCGCCCAGACTGCTCGCCGCTTCACGATCGCCTTACCGAAGGAACTGACCTTTGAACAGAATCTTGCCCTGATCCGTGACTATTGTGCCAAGCAATTCGTGGACAAAGGCATGATCTGTGATCTGTACTACCACGACTCCGGCAATGGCAATCCCCATGTTCATCTGATGCTGACCATGCGCGCCATGGATGAAAATGGACGCTGGCTTCCCAAGACAAAGACGGCCTATGTGCTGGATGAAAACGGTCAGCGCATTCGTGGAACCAATGGCAAATGGCTGCGGGAACGCATGGATACCGTCGATTGGAACGACCAGAAATATGCTGAGATCTGGCGGCATGAGTGGGAAGTGGCACAGAACAACGCGCTGGAAGCCTCCGGTCGCACTGAGCGTATTGATATGCGATCCTACGAGCGTCAAGGCATCACCGATCTGGAACCACAGATTCATCTTGGCCCGGAAGCGGCTGCATTGGAGCGCAAAGGCATTCCCACAACTCGTGGCAGACGCAACCGGGAGATCAAGCACGTCAACGCCCTTATTCGTGGTTTGCAGAAGACGATTGCTGCTTTGGGTGAGTGGTTGCGGAATATCAGGGAGACTCTCTTGCAGCATGAGATTATCACTAACCCGGACAATTTCAACCTTGGTGAAGTGCTGCTCAGCTATCTGGAACTGCGCAAGGCTGACCGGGAGTTCTGGGATCATCGGGCACAGACGAAGGCTTCGCTGAAGGACTTGCAGGCGATTCTCAATGCCATCTCTTTCCTGAAAGAACGGGAGCTTGATACGGTGCATTCTCTTGGCGAATACCTGTCCCGCACCGATGCACACATGAACGAACTGCGCAAGGAAGTGCGTGGCAAGGAACAGCGTATTCGGGACATTGATGCGCTGTTGAACGCAGATAAGACCGTACATGACTTGCAGCCGGTGTACAGCGAATACAGCTACATTCGCTGGAAGAGTGCAAAGGAACGGTTTGCTACTGCACATGCTGACGAGTTGGAACAATACATGAAAGCCCAACGGCTGCTGCATAAGTTTGGGCTGTCACATCCCATTGACCGCAAAACACTGCGGGCAGAAAAGACACGGCTTGAACAGGAAATCGATGCTCTGCGACCTGAGGTGGATGCAGTACAAGCTGTGCTGGACGAGCTGAAAACTGTACGTTATTGGGTGCGAAAGGTCATTCCGGATGCGCTGCCCGGTCGTGCCGAAAACGGTAAGTCATCTCTGTATGAAACAATGGAAACAGCCCAGAACACGAAAGAACAGTTGGAGCTGCTGGATCGAATTGCAGAGCAAGTGAGTGTTCCTTGTCAAGAAACAGTACCGTTCGAAATCTGTCGTCAACATAATACAGTTCTTTAATGTATCTCCACTACCCATGCACAATGGGTGGTGGAGTTTTTTTATCTCATTACCCTTTCTTGTGCGTTTTAGCATTTACCCAATCTCCATAGCAGATTGTAATTTTAGTTCAATCTGAACACTCCGAATAAGCATGGCATCTTCTGTGAATACAACAAACCTTTACTGAGAATTGATATCCATTGACAGACGTTTGCAATTTTGATATATTTTCCATAGCTAATTAGTTTAGTAGACAAATTTTCGGAGGTTTATTGTGGCAGCATTCAAAGAGGCAACTGTTCTTTTGGCAAAATGTAAACAAACATCACAAACATTTGGCATACGCACGGAGAAACGCAGTGATGGAAACTGGTATTGCAATTGGGCCTTTAGACTAAAGGAGCATAACGCCAAAAACGAAGGGTATACGAGTACCTCTGTTTCTGGTACGGTCAAACTCGACGACGAATACCCCGGGTGCCCATATTGCGGCTCAGCTTCCTGGTTTTGCTGCGGTTCTTGTGGACAAATTACTTGTTGGTCTACAGAAGAACTGGTAACTTGTAAATGGTGTAATGAAAGAAGCAACTGCCATCACACTGATCAATTCAACTTGGATGGTAAGAATATATAGATTACCAAGGACGACACATATTGCTCTTTTATGCAAATATTCCTCTACACTGGAGCGAAAGAAAATGAACAATAATACTCCTTTGTATGATGCCTTTCGTTTGATTTTTAAAAATTTTACTCCAAAATCATTGGATGAAATGAGTAAGGCTCAGATATTGGCTATTTTTTCTGATCTTGCACCGGCTTTGAAAAAAGAACGAAATTTGGTTAGTGCTTTTGTTGATGTAGGAGGAATAACGGAGTATTTATCTATTTGCCGCTTGCCTCATGCTGAGCAGAAGTTTCGTTACACTCAAATTGTTAATCGGTTAATCGAAGACTATTACCTCTCGCCCACTGCGGCAGAAAGAATTTGCTATAGCTTTTTCGAAGCAATCAAAAGCATAAAAGAACATCCTAATGACGATTTGGACCAGACACCCTTGCCAGCGAGTAAACAATATCAAAGCATAAAAAGAAAGATAGAGTTGTTATATCTATCCTTGTTCTCACCTTGTGAATCCAAATTACCATTAGCAGATCAGCATCTCACGCGTTTCTTGGAGGAAAATGATCTGACATTTGGCGAGGTAAAAAGCGCACTATTAGATTTCTATTATGAAAACAATATCATCTATTCAAATCATTGTAAACAGTGCGCAGCTATTGTATGCTTAATGAAGAAAGATCAACGAGATGACTGGTCGATTTTTGATACCTTTGGTTGTGGACATACATTAACACAGGATAATCGCCAGCAAACACAACTTGCTTTTGTCACAATTCAGCATATGAGCGATACTGGCGATATTCTTCTTCAAAAAGTGCATCGCATACCATATGATACACCGTACACAGTAACCGCCGAAAGCATTGAAGGCTATCATTGCTTTGGGCCAAACACACAGACAGTCATATTGGATCAAAACGGTAAGCCAAATAGACAGATTTCTTTCACTTATCGAAAAATCAAAGAAAAAGACCAAGTCATCCAAGTCAGTTCTTCTCATTTTTCAAAAGCATCTGATATCAATACACTTCAAAACGAAACAAAAAAACAGGAAGCTACCGTTGTCGTTAAACACCTGAGCGAGGACGGAGAACTGCTTTTGAGCCGTATTTATAGCGTGCCATATAATTACGCGCGTTCTTTTCATCCGGAAATAATCGATGGATATGTCTGTATCGACTTAGCAGTTAAAACTGTCATTATAGATCAATATGGGAAACCTAACAAAAGGGTTTATTTCAAATACCGAAAGAAAAATGCACTTAGTAGAATCAAAGACTCTTTTCTTCGCTGGTACTATGGAATGGATTAACGCAAAACCCTGCGCAAAAGGGAGCTATTTTGTCTTTAGTGTATCGACCAGTTTTTTAATAAGTTCTTCCGTAACGGAACGGGTGGCTTTTGAGATGGCACTATCTTTTGCATGGTCAAGAATACTGGAGCCTTGGTGATTGCTAATATCTCGCATAGTGTTTTGATTTGTCGAAGCGCAAGTGGTTGGTGTTTGCAATACGGAATTTGATGTTGGAATAGGATCAAGTATTGGTTTGTTTTGTAAAGGCAGTTGTGATTTGATGGGCGGAATAGGTTCTGCTTTCACAACCACATATTGCCGAGTGAACGGGTTGTAAGTCCAAGTCAATCTTTGTTCCTCACATCTGCCTGTGGCAGGATTCATCACGGTTGCATTTTGCACAACCGAATTGGGGCTTGGAACGAAAATACCGTTTTGGGAATTGGAAAGGACAGGATATATACCGAATGGTTGCCCAGCAGATTGCATTTGTACTGTGTGATTATCAGTATATTCTTGTTTATTTGTCAATTCTGCCCAATGATGTTGCGACGATGTTTGCAAAAGTGGTGTATCAGCAGTATTCTTGTTTTGTAGATTTGCTTTTAAACTTTGAATGTTAATCCCTATTGCCTCAAAATAACATGAAGTTACATATTCAGCTGCTGCAGTTTGGATAAACCACTTATCAACTAATTTTGCTACAGTTTTTCGATAAAGTTCCTCTTGCTCATTTCTTTTGATCGACTTTGCATTGAACAGTCGAGGAAGATCGTTTCCTTCAACAAACAGAAAGAGTAAATTGTGCTCCTTCCTTAGTTCAGGCGCAATATCTTTCAAAATGCCCAATAACCTATCCCCATTTTTTAATGTTTCCATGCCAAAAACATCAACAATTCTTTGGAGAGCTTTTTCTAAACTATCAATCTGAACTGTGGGCATGATACTACCACAAAATGGACAATTGACCCATTCCTTGCTCTCGCTGCCAACATTCCATTCGGCGAAACAAGTTGGACACTTCATCTGTTATTGCTCCTTTTCTGTTCGGATTTTGGAATGCTTTCGAGATGTTACATAAGCAGGCTTTGGGAACCAATCATTATGCTATACTCCAAAGCAACAAAGCCGTACAAAACGAGAGAAGGAATGCAACTATGTTTTTGTAACCCGTTTTACCACCAATGTTAAAAATCATTAGTACAATGCATAAAATGGAGGTTGCCATAAACGCTAATGAAAAATAAATATGTAAGCCCGTTGCTATAGAAATTTTCTGCATTCCATGACAAATAACTGCACAGATCAAACATAAAAGCACAGCCCAAATGGGATGACGCTCTTTATTCTTCTCGGAAGAACAGAACGCCAAGACGAGCACAGAAATACAAGCAGTTATTAAGTAGGCATATTCCGCATAAAGGTAAAAGTCTTTCATAATTGCCTCCATTATTGCATGAACAGATTTTGAATGTCCTCAATCACTCCACCAATATTTTCTGAAAAGAATCCGGAAAATAGCGGGGTCATTCGTGAAAATGACATTGCTGAGACATGTTCAATTTGAGTGAACAGACGCGAAAACCTCGGGAACTGTTCGAATGATTTCTGAAACAAACGCAAAAGATTATCTCCCGAAACCTCTGCTCCCCAAAAACAATAGATTATTGATACACACGCCGCTGCTATAGCAATCGTAAGAACAACGTTTGTAAATACATCGTCAACTGTACGCCTATAGCGGTTTGACTTGATCTTTGCCGTTCTGTTTTTTTTATTTGTTTTTTTGAGTATAGCTTCATTGTTGCGGCATATATCATTTTCCCATTCACTATTATGCTTTTCCCCGTCAGGTGAAACCAAGATGCTTTTTCCGCGGCGCTTTCCTTTCCCCCACCCGCCAATATATGTCCACCCGTCGGCATAATATTGAGTGCCATGGCCGTGTCTTAATCCTTCAAAAAACTCGCCCTCGTATTTTTCGCCGTTGCTCCAAACAAATACGCCTTTACCATGGCACTTATCATTTTTCCAATCGCCGTCGTATATATTGCCATCAGCGTATTGATGCGTACCTTTTCCCGTTCGCTTGCCGTGAGAAAACGAACCTTCGTATCTGGCGCCACTTGGCCAAGTATAGATGCCTTTTCCATGCTTCTTATCCGCTACCCATGCACCCACATATTGTTCTCCGTTGGGCTCTGTCTGTGTTCCTTGACCGTGCCTTTGATCATTTAAAAAAGCACCTTCGTATTTTACACCACTCGGCCAAGTATAGACACCGTAACCGTGTCTTTTGTCATCCTTCCATTCTCCGATGTACTTTGCTCCGTCAGCCTGAATCGCAGTTCCTTTGCCATTGCGACGATCATTTTCAAAGCTGCCTTCATACCTTGCACCGTTTGGCCAACTTAGGATACCTTCGCCATGCATTTTTCCTTCTTTCCATTCACCTATATACTCGCGACCATCAGAATATACGCAGCGGCCTTTTCCGTCCGCCACGTTATTCTTTACTTCGCCTTCATAAACGAAATTTTTGTTTTCTATCTTCTTCTCTTTGGAAGTATACTCTTCCAGTATTTCTTCTGGCAATAGTGCAAAAGCCCATTCATCGACAGCCCATATTGCACGCTCTTCAATGAGTGCGTATTTATCAACAAGCTGATTAACAAAACTACCCTTTGCAAGCTGATCAAAACGAGGGTGAGAGCGAATAAATGTGACAATACCCGCTTGGTATGCTGCCATCATCACGTTAACTTTTGCTTTATCACCCAAATAAAAATCGCCGAGAATACCTCGAACGCGTTCTGGAGAACGTAACAAATCGTCGTTGGCAAACAAGGCCCTCAGTGACATTCGCTCACACCTCGAGTGTAAATAGTGTAGTAATAACTTCATTCATTGTCTGTTTCACCTATATTGCCCGAAACAAATCGCCTTTTTTTGCATATGCTCGCCAGTTTCAACAATCCATTGCTATAACTGTTCAAACTCGCCATCTCTGACGGTATGTTTGTCGCTTCGGCTGTTTGAGTCGCATCATTGTCGTCATCGACGGAATGCTGACGCTCTTCTTGCTCAAGCACAACTTTAATGGCTGGAACTGATTCATTGTCAGAATTGCTTGTATTCTGTGACTTCGTTCGCTCGACAAACTCTTCGAATGGATAGATTGTTTCTTCAAGCAAGATATGCGTCTGATGCTCGGAGTGACTTCTCTTTGTCAAAGTTTCACCTTTTGGAGAAGATTTCTCCCACTCTTCTTTCAAGCTTTGTTGTGCACGTTCATTTTCGCGGATAATGCGCTCTCGTTGATCAAAGGCTTTATCCAACTTCTGCGTGATGCTGCTAATTCGATCTTGTTGTTCTCCTACTTTTTGCGATACAGAATGATAAGATGCCCACATCTTTTGTTGCTCTCTTAAGAAGCGTTCAAGTTCTTCCTTTTCCACTCTAAGCTCCTGTTCTAAACGAGAGTATTCAAGATTAATCGCATCGAGTTGCGCTTGCGTTTGCATCAATGTGACCAACGCACTGGGTAAAGGGAAAGTGATAATGCCAGAAATTGATACATCATCGCCGCTACCCTTACGAGAAATCGTCGGTAGGTACTCCTCAACTTCCTTTAAGCCAATCGCTTGTCCCTGCTGTGCAAAAACGGTAAGAATAGAAGTGTACAGCCCATGAAGCTCCTGAATGGATGTATATGAGTCGTCGACTCCATCGCTACCAATAAATGTGGCAATTGGAATTGTGGTTGAAAAGCAATGTCTAAACTCTTCAATTGCATTCGAATCACAAATTGAGGTAGTAATGTTTTGTTGGCATTGTTCATCCCAAGGGATAGGTTCATCTGTTGTTCCGTCTGGTTGCACACAGACGCACTTTCCGTCTCCGATGTGGATGCCAAACCAATAAGACTTTGTTTGGCAAACGGCAATAAGTGTGGTACCATACGCCTTTTCTTGCCGTTCGCCATTGAGATAGAAGCTCTTATACCGATCAGAAACCAGTGCCAATTCGTCCTCTGCAAACGGGTTGGCCTGTAGATCTATTTCGACAGCTTCATACCATTTCGCCAGTATTCGCTTTTCCAATTGGAGCAAAAACTTGTCACTATCAAGATGAAATTCTTCTTCATCCTCGGCAACAGTTTCAACAAACTCTTTTATTGCTTGCCCTGCAACTTCAACAGCAAAACGTGATCCTCGATCCGTACGCGGGTAATTATTACTTCCATGCCCGTCCGCAACAACTGCGATTGAAGCATTGTCATTGCTATAGCTCCAAGAAGCGTCTTGACACACTTTATCATCTTTTTGGTGATTATGTCCTTGCGATGAAAAATGAAAATCAAAATACATATGATCCTCCGGTTTTAGGAGCTTGATTACCAGTCTCCCCAGTCTTCGTCAAAGGAGCTTCCATCGTTGTCGGTATTCACGTTTTCTTCCTTTATCTCAGTAATAACAGCCTTAACAACATCTTGTGATTCTTGCTCTGGTGTTTTGATTACATCAGTCTTGGGGTGACTTTGGAATTCAGAAGCTCTTACACTTACCTTTCGAATCAATGTCTTAAGAGTGTTCTTATCATGAACCGTGATAACCGCTTCCGATGTACCGGTGAACTTAGCAAGCACACCCTTTTCCGCATCATCACCAATAGCAATTGCAATTTTGATAGCATTCTTAAACCAATTGTTCTCTTGCAATGTCATCAATCCGTTCTCCCAATTGTCTGTGGGAGCACCATCGCTAAAAAGCAGAATAACCGGAGCGTATGCACCCGTGATTGACTGCAGATATTCGTGGCGAGACAGTTTTTTATCAAGTTCAAGGCAGGCTGCTCCAAGGTCGGTCAAGCCATTAGCTTGCAAATCTGTCCACACAACATCTCCAATTGCTACAGGACCTGATGTTGGCGTAATCCAAGAGCAGCCACTGGCAAACTGCATGATAGCGACACGAATATCGGCATCGTCGTTTGCGGAGGAAATATCAGGCAGATCGGATACGATTGCCTCCTCCATTGCGGAGTTCACAGCTCCGATTTTGTCACCAGACATACTGCCAGATGTGTCAACGAGGTAGAAAAGAACCATTACTTTCTTTGGGGCGGGAGCAATCTGATCAAGTAAACTCATTGTACAGGCCTCTCTTTCTTATGCTTCTATTGTTGCAATAGCACGTTTGTTGTTCATGAAATCAATAACAAACCCGTTTTTAAGCGGAACCACACTTCCTGGTTCAAGTTGCCGCTGAGTATTATCCGGGAGCGTTATCATCCATGTATAGGCTGATACATTACGCATTCCTAACAAATTAGGATTCTTTGTATTCTCAACAACTTCACCAACGACCGTCTCGATATCTTGCATACTCGTATCTACATTCCAAAGATATACTTTCATATGTGTGAACAATGATAATGAAAGAGAATCGTTTTTGAATACCAGACGGGCAGTCTGCGGGATCCGCTTTCCGCACTCAAAACAACAATTTTCTTTTTCTGCCGCATAGAACATTTCTTTTTGGCAAACAGGGCAAGTTCCAGTTTCTGCCCTTAAACGGAAGAATGCGTCAAGCCATTCTTTTTCAAGCACTCTGGGTTTTCTTTTTAGCATCACATCCTGACTGAATGCGCGACAAAAAATCTCTCGTATATACTCTGGATAAATCCCCCAGAACAGCTTTAGATTGTGGTCTGTACCGGGAATCGGACGATTTCTGGTATCGGTTGGATCAAAAACGAAAATAGGCTCTGTTCCGTAATACTTTTTTTCCAATGCTTTGGTCATACATGGTGGTGTTGAGTATCTTCCCTCGAGCGGGTGATTGATAAACAACAATCTGAACAAAACAACGGCGAGCGAGAAGCGGTCCGATTGCTTATCTGGATCGCATTGTAGAGTTACGATCTCAGGTGCCATCCAACGTTGTTTTCCCCTAATGCCTAAATTGGTTCCATATGGAGACACATTATCATTATCACAAATTAAAACTCTACCATTGGCAGGATCAATGAAAAAGTTGCCGTTATTAATATCTTGATAACTATATCCTCTATTATGCAATTCTCGAAATGCTTGTATGATATTAATTGCGGCCGTAATAAGAGCAGCGAATGATTTAAAGCGTACTTGCGGTTTCTTTTTTGACCCAACAAAGAAATTTGTCAATTCTTCATAGCCATCAGGGTAAATATCCATAATATAACCAAAGGAACCGTTTTGCTTCTCGGTAATGCCCAAGGGCCACAAAAACGCCTCTGTCGGCGCACCTTTCATAATATTGTTCTCCAAATTTGTATAGAATTCGTCTTCTTTACCATAAAAGGCGTTTGAGTGATACCATTTCAAAGCATACTCTTTGCCATTATAGTTAACTTTATAGACAGTACCCTGACCGCCAGACCCAAACTCTGCAAGCACCTTCGCAGAACCACCACTTTTCATTTTGACAGTATCGCCGATCTTCAGTGTTGCCATATTGTTTCTCCTTGCTTGTATATAGATGTTATTTGTTGATATTACGAAAAAGCAATTTAGAATTAGCTAATCGAAGATTCGAATCGAATATACCAATTCTTCGTTGCACATAGTATGCCCTCAACAAATCCTATTCTTTTTTCATTATATACTCTCGCACAATAGTTGTCCAGTTATTTTTTCTTTAATTACAAACCTTGTGGCTTTGATTGACAAAAACGTTCTATTAGAATATACTTTTTACAGGTTGTTTGTTGACAAACCAAATAGTTTTGCTCGGAGGAATGCATATGGATAACCGTCCACAAAGCAAATATTTGGATGAGAAAATCAATATTATCAAGTCTCGTCTTTCGAATGAACAAAATTCAATTGATTGGAGCATCGAACAGCAGCGCACCAATCTCTATTCCGAGAAGCTTGTTGTTGGAGGCGATCGTCCTTCGAGCAACAAAAAACTTAAGTATATTAATCACACAATTGTCTCTTCATACATAGCATGGCCAATTTCGGTTGTGGGTGGTTTTGTGCTTGGTGCTCTGACAAAGAGCGTTCTTGTGGCAGTAGTTATACTTCCTTGTTTGTTTCTTTTTTTATGGCATATGTATGATCGTGTGGCAGTAAAACGTCAAAACGAAATAATCCAATCAAAAATTGATGGATTAGATGATGAATTAGTTGCCCGCTATAGCGAAGCACAATCAAAGGCAAACAAAGATATTCAAATGTTGATTGCAGAATACAAAGAAAAAGTTAAAGCGTATGGAAAGCACTACCATAGCAATCCTATTTCTATGGCTGTAGCAAAGTGGTTGGCATCAATTATGATTCCTAAGATTAACAATGCTAATCGTGCTGATTTTTATCCTCACATCAAAGTTCCATTAACATATACTGTAACCAAAGAGTGTGTTACTACTGAAGGAAACCAAACATATAGTTTGCGTGATGTTGGATTTGTTTTTGATACGTGTGACTATGCTCCAATGGGTTTTTCTTATGCTGTTTCGATGCATCTGAAAAAGCTTATCAAGAGCAAATTTCCTAAAGATCCAAGCGGAACACCCTGTAATGTGACCAGCAGTAATAACGATGCCACAGCCACTTGTACTTATGACGCAATAAACGGCAATTTCCACTAATTACTTCACATAGAATCGGAGAATGGCCATGTCTGAACTGTTTAAACTATATCAACACCTATACGCTCAGTTTATCGAGCAAAAGAACAAGGTCTACATGCGTCGGCAGAAGATGCAGCAAGTGGCAATGGATGTTGAATCACAGAAACAAGCCATAATCCAAAAATATAGCAACAATAATGCAATGCTGAAAGAATCGTATCAGCGTTATTCGGCATATAAAAAAGCTGCTGAAATGTACTATAGGCCTACTGTGCAGCATCAGGGAACAGCAGTGTTCATAAGCGAAGAGCGCATGTCTCTTCTTTATGAGCAGTTTCACGGTTGTTCTTCAGAGTTGAAGTCTGACTATGCTAAACGTCTTTACGATGCAGCTGTCTCTGGCATGACTTATGTTGCTGCTCAGCGTAACGCACTCAGTGCTAAACAAGATCAAGAGCTTTCTTATCTTTCTGATAGCGTGACTAAGACTTCAAACGATGACATAATAGAAGCTTGTGATAGAATTATCGATAGTGCTGAGATGTGCAGATTTTCGTACATACTCCAAAATATCAGCGGTAAATACGATGCGCAGAAAAAAAACAATCAGGCGTCATTCTTTGATTCAGAAAGGCTTGAAGAACTATACATTGGTTATTGTCAATTTCCGCTTCCTGCACCACGAAACTGTCGAAACAGACTTGCTACAAAACTCAGAGAACATTATGATGTTGCTACTCAAACAGTACTCATCCCATCCTCTCTTCCAGATATCTTATTCATTCAGTGTTCTGGTATCCGAGTGGACGAAGTATTTAGCGCAATAAAAAAAATACTGCATAACATTATATGTTTCACAAAACCGTTATCTGGCCGTGTATTTTTCATAGATTCACGGGCAATGGATGGCACTTGTATACGCCCCTTCGACCAATTTTCGAATGTAGATGGGTTTATTGCTGAAATCCCACAAAATCACAATGAATTGTGTGAAAGATTAAGACATTTGCGTTCTCTTGTCCGGGATAACCAGCAACGTTTTTTGATATATCGAGATTTTGGCTCTTCAAGCAATGAAGATCTGCAATGGCTTTGCAATAACGGATCAAACTATGGGCTGAAAGTGATAATCGTTCAGGATTACATACCAGACAAGAATTTTTCAAGCACACTTCCACCATATCTGCCAAGCAACAATGTACTTCGTCTTTTGGATTCAGAAGGCCAATTTATGCTTTGCAACGAGAAACAAAAGTTTCCTTTCGCATTATGCGATTTTCAAGTCAATCTATCATCTGACTTCGCTCAAAAGGTATTTGAGCTCTATAAGCCTGTCCAACAAGACATGCGCCTGTTTTCCGTATTCCCGTTGCCTGCTCCTGGTAAATATACTCGCAACAGGCAAAAAGATATATATGTTCCGCTCGGAATTGGCAGCAAAACAAAGAAGACCTATTTTTTTCATTTGGATTTTGAACTGGATTTTGCCGCATTCTTGTTGGGTGCTTCAGGTTCTGGTAAAACCACGCTAATTCATACTTTGATTTCTGGCATATTAATGAACTATCATCCGGATGATGTTGAATTGTGGCTTGCAGATTATTCGGTAGCTATCTTTTCTCAGTATATTACGAACTGCGCACCACATATTAAGTATGTTCTTATGGATGACTCACCTGAGCAGGTTTATAGTTTTTTTGATCGTGTTGATGAAGAAGCTAAAAGGCGTGCAACGCTGTTTAATAATGTAGCTATAAAAACAGGGACAGCCATCAACAAACTTGAACACTTACCCCCAGAGTATTATTTGCCCAAAATACTGATCATTATTGATGAGTTTCTTCTTTTCTCAACGATTGCAGCCGGCCCCAATTCGCATGATGCTGCTTCTTACCGGAAACGGTTTACGAATATGCTTATCGTCTATCGAAAGTATGGATTCCGTTTCCTCTTTTCCGGTCAGAGTTTTGATAGCGGTCTCTCTGTTGTCGAAGATGCGGCCCAAAAAAACATATCTACACGCATCGCACTGCCTGCAGATAAAAAAGACATCACTGCTCTGATGGATGTAAGTGCTACTTCCATGAAGGCTGAGTGGGCTTGGGATATTGAACACTTAGCTGCTCACCATGCCCTGATTTCGGAACGGCGTAACAAGGCCCAGATTTCTGAACCAATAGCATTGTTTTATTTAAACGATGCTGATATGGTTGAACAAGGAAAATACATTCGCGCTATATCTCAAGCCATGCATTCGGTAGAAGACTATACCCCTAACGACCCATTGGCATATGTCGACAAACATCCCATCCTGATTAATGCAACGCAACCAGTTTTCTTTCACACGCATGAGCAAGAGATGAAAGCAGATTATCGTGCATGGTGTTCAAATCCGGCTCATCGACAGGGCGATTTGCTGTTGTATCCGGGAGAACCGAAAAACCTCACTCATGTAAGACACGTCTTGTTGGCCCCTGAAAGAAAGCAGCAAATGGTTTTATATGGACAGTACGCTATTAATCTGCTTGAAATTGCAAGCATTGTATATAGTTCGATTAGATCGGCAAGAGTACAAAAAGTACCTGTAGAAATATGGACTGCAGCCTCCGATCTTCTGGAAAATCGTTTTGGCAAGCTTTGGGATGATAAGGTCGCGATATATCATCATATTTCGCAAATCGAACAGCGTATCGATCTCTTTATAGAACAAATGAAAAACCATATCGTTTCTCCAAAGTTAGTTGTTATTGCGAGTTTGGAAGAAATGCTTCAAGAATATGAAGATGAACTGGAAGAAGAGGCGTTTTTTGGCACATTCAATGATTCTAACTCTGAGCCAAACCAAACCATTGATATGGCAACTGTTCTTGCACTCGTCCAGCAAAATCAGAACAATGGCATTTCTTCCTATGATCCTCCAAATCACACAATCCATCAACCTCAGAAAAAAACGCCTCAGGAGATGGTCGAAGAGTTTTCAAAAAAACTGAGATTTCTGTTTGAACATAGTAGCAGATATGGAATCTTTCTGTTCTACATTGTTGATCGTCCCAGTCGTCTGAAAAGCGTGGGGGTTCGTGAAGAATGCTTTGGGCACAGTTTCGTTTTTCCAAGCACATGGACGATTGACGAATGTTCATTACCAATACGCATGGCGTTGAGACAGTTATCTTCGCCGAAAATGTATGTTCATCAAAGCAGTAGCGGCATATCGAACTATGCTACGTTTAGCTTGAGCGAAAAAATGATTGGAGGTTGAAATCATGGCTAACGTTACCCCATGGGCTTATCGTGAAATGATTAATGCACTCGAAAAGTTCAGGAAGAACATGATCAACGATGCCGGTTTTCTAACAAAGTCGGCAGCTATTCTGTATCACGGAATGAATGGTGACTCTATATCGACCAGATTAAAATCTCGGGTTGAGCGAAGTGCAAAAGAAATTGATGATTTATGTACTTCGGTAGATCACTTTAAAAAGAGTTTGGAAGAAGAACTCGAACAGATAGAAAATGCTCTCAAGAATAATATTGACGATTAAGGAGAAAGAAAAATGGCTGACGAACTTAGCATCACTAATGAATCCTTAGCTGCGATGTATCAATACTGTACTGCGCCTTCACAAGCTATTGAACACATGGTAAAAAGTGTAGCCGAATTAATGGATACATATGATAGGTGCAAAGGAAATTTGGTGCAAGCCCATACAACTTCTTATGTAAATGTTCTTGAAGGCTTCAAAACAGTTCTTCAATCGATTAACAACGATTTAAACGGAAGCAGTGACTATATAAAGAAAAAAACATTGATATTCCAGCAGATCATTGATGGTGGTGGAATGGGATCAAAAAAATAACTTCCCCAGTATCACAGACAGAATCGGGAATAGCTGCAAAGGGTGCTGGGGAAAGCGCTTTCTATCGCCAAAATGAAATCAAGCACACTGGAGAGAAAGTGTGTAAAGAGATGTCGTTCGAAGAGCGAAGTGCAATTAATGCATACACTTTAGACGCATATGCGAATATAAACGCTTCTTTGAGGGGGCTGGACTCCTTTTCTCCTGTCAATAAGGAACGGGCTGTTCACATTCACAGTGCTTTGCAACAAGCATCTATCCCGTGCGAATGCGTAGTATATCGGGGGATGTCGCAAAAAGCTTTGGGTCGCTTCGAAAAGTTTTCAGATCATGAGTTGATAGGCTGCCACATTCGTGAAGCGGGATTTATGAGTACAAGTCTGAATAAAGAGGATGCGTTCAAAGGCAATATTCTATTAGAAATATCAGTTCCTCAAGGCGAAAAGGGAGCTTACGTTGGTTACATAAGTGGAATGGGGCATTCTGAAAATGAAGTTCTATTCGATGCGGGTCGTCGATATAGAATAACCAGTGTAAAATACGATCTCGATGGACGTCGTATTGTTTGCGCAACAATGTACTAATCTGTATGGGAGGTTAATGATATGGAACGATTCACAATCGAAGACTCTGAGGAGATCAAAATCGGAAAAACTATATGCGATATTTGTTTTTATAAAATCGATGGCACAAATGAAAAATGCAAGAAATATGACCCCAAACCCAAAAAAATCGTTGACGAACCAGAAAAATGTCCTTGGGCAAATGAAAATCCGTATGCTCCGTGGTGATTCTGGACAGTACCCCGAGAAACGGACAAGAAAAGAAATACCCCTAATGTAGTAAATCCATATTAACTGGCCTTGCTTCTGAATTCAACAGGAGTGAGGCCGGTTTTCAGTGAAATACGTTCAAAATTGTTGAAATGAACATATTCATCAATGAGAGTTTCAACTTCGAATCGAGTTGAAAAGCTGGATCTGTATAAGCATTCCGTTTTCAAGGTACCAAAGAAATTTTCCATGGCTGTATTATCATATGGGCATCCAGGACTGGACATAGACGGTGTAAAGTGGTATTGTTCGCTTAGGTCAAAGTATGCTTTGGAGGTGTATTGAGACCCTTGGTCGCTGTGGAGTGCCAGTCCACCAGCGACCTTTTCATTTTGCAAAGCATCTCGAATCGTATCTGTTACTAATGAAGTCGCCATATCATCGCCGATGCGCCATGCGAGAACAACTTTTCCGCACAGATCAATAACTGCGTACATATACAACATTCCTTTTGGTGTGGGAATATAAGTGATAATGTGGTGTTGAATATGGTTTGAACTGTTTCAGTATGGTTTCTCTCCAGTTGTGATGTTTATTTATCTAACAACGCATTTCAAAAAAATAAAGAAGAAATCCGAACCCATTCCCTACAGGAATCAAGTTCGGATTTCTCCGGTATGGTGGAGCATAGGAGATTCGAACTCCTGACCCCAACACTGCCAGTGTTGTGCGCTACCAACTGCGCTAATGCCCCGCGTTTCAGCGAAATGAATCATACCACGTTTCGAGGACTTTGTAAAGCCTTTTTTTCAAAAAAATACGATTTTTTTGTGAAAGACGCCGCAAACCGTTGCGGAAAAAGGATTTCCAAAACCAAAAAAACGCATTTTCTCTTTCCGGAAAAAGGGAGGAAGACGCTGAAGGGCGAATTGTTTTAGGTATGCCTTTTTTCGGCAGTATTTTTCATTGAGGTGAAAATGATGAATCAGCGGGATATTGCAGAAATCAAGCGGCGGCTGAACCCCACCAAGCGCAACGCCACGGTGCTCCGGGGCCGCTACGTGACCGATACGGGCGAGGTCATCTCCAGCTTTGCCAAGCGGGTGGGCAGCCTGCCCCAGGAGGAAAACGAAAAGTACATGGCCATTTTCAAGCGGGGGCTTTCCGGCACCTTCGGCCAGAACCTGCACCACGTGGAGCTGAACTGCACCGTGGACGCCCTGGGCGAGGAGCAGGCCATCCTCCTGAATATGGCGGACAGCGGCCTCACCGACGAAGAAGCCGTGGAGGCCCTCTACGAGCGGGCCACGGAGTTCATCCGCCGCAGTACCGAGGAAAAGGTCCAGTCTGTGGAAGAACGGCAGGCCGCGGGCAATTATCTGATTCTGCTCATCCACGACGGCTACGACGTTCCCGCCCGGGACAACAACGACGAGATCGACCATGAGCAGTCCAACCTGATTTTCCGGTACATCATGTGCTGCATCTGCCCGGTGAAGCAGGGCAAGCCCGCCCTTTGCTACGACGCCGCCGACGGCGATTTCCACAACCGGCTGGCGGACTGGGTGGTGGGCATGCCGGAGATGGGCTTCCTCTACCCCGCCTACGAAGAGGGCGGCAGCAACATCTACCGGGCGCTGTACTACACCAAGGATGCGGGCGACTTCCACAACGGCTTCCTCAAGCAGATCTTCGGGACGGAGCTGGGCATGACCGCAGCCGAGCAGCAGCACACCTTCCAGAACATCATGCAGGAGACTCTGGCCGAGGAATGCGGCATGGACATCGCCCAAGCGGTGCACGAAACCGTGTGCGGAATGCTGGAGGAGCGCAAGGCGGACAAGCACGCAGAGCCTTTGGTGCTGGGCGCGGAGGACATGAAAAACGTGCTGGTGGACTGCGGCGTGTCCGAGGAAAAGGCGGACAGCTTTGCCGCCAAATATGACGAGTCCTTCGGCGAGCATGCGGCCCTGCCTGCGGTGAACATGGTGGCCCCCAAGCAGTTCCGGGTCGATACCCCCAGCGTGTCCATCCGGGTGGCCCCGGAGCGGCGGGATTTGATCGAGACCCGGGAAATTGACGGAAAATACTACATCCTGGTTCTGGCCGACGGCGACGTGGAAGTGAACGGCATGAAGATTTCCATTTGATCCCTGCGGGCGGAAAACCTTTGCAATGCCTTTCTTCTTATGTTATACTGAAGGAACAGAAAATGTATGGAATCATAGCATCCCCGGGCGGCAGAGTCTACCGTTCAGGGCTTGCGTTACCAAAGGAGGTTTGGGAGTTTGGAACAGTATGCAGTAGAAATGCTGCACATCACCAAGCGGTTTCCCGGCATCATCGCCAATGACGATATCACCCTGCAGCTGAAAAAGGGCGAGATCCACGCCCTGCTGGGGGAAAACGGCGCCGGAAAATCCACACTGATGAGCGTGCTCTTTGGCCTGTATACGCCTGAGGAAGGCGAGATCCGCATGGACGGCCAAACGGTCAAGATCCGCAACCCCAACGATGCCAACGACCGGGGCATCGGCATGGTGCACCAGCACTTCAAGCTGGTGGAATGCTTCACCGTGCTGGAAAACATCATCATGGGCGTGGAGCCCACGGACAAGCTGGGCTTCCTCAAAAAGCGGCAGGCCCGTGAAAAAGTGGTGGCCATGTCCGAAAAATACGGCCTCCACGTCAACCCGGACGCCCTCATCTCCGATATCACCGTGGGCATGCAGCAGCGCACCGAGATCCTGAAGATGCTCTACCGGGAAAACGACATCCTCATCTTCGACGAACCCACCGCCGTGCTGACGCCCCAGGAGATCGTGGAGCTGATGCAGATCATGAAAAACCTGGCGGCAGAAGGCAAGTCCATCCTGTTCATCTCCCACAAGCTGAACGAGATTATGGAGGTTGCCGACCGCTGCACCGTGCTGCGCAAGGGCAAGTACGTGGGCACCGTGGACATCGCCGATACCACCAAGGCGGAGCTTTCCCGCATGATGGTAGGCCGCGACGTGAAGTTTGCCGTGGACAAGGACGACGCCAACCCCGGCGAGGTCATCCTCCATGTGGAAAACATGTCCGTGGCCAGCAAGCAGCACGAGAAGGACGCCGTGAAGAACGTGTCCTTTGACGTGCACAGCGGCGAGATCGTCTGCATTGCCGGCATTGACGGCAACGGCCAGAGCGAGCTGGTTTTCGGCATCACCGGCCTGGAACCCCTGAAGAGCGGCAGCATCAGCCTTTGCGGCCAGGACATCACCAAGGCCCCCATCCGCAAGCGCAATGTGTCCGGCATGAGCCACATCCCGGAAGACCGCCACAAGCACGGCCTGGTGCTGGACTACACCCTGGAGGACAATATGGTGCTCCAGCGCTACTTTGAGCCCACCTTTACTAACGGCCTGGGCTTCCTGAAGCGCAAAGAGATCCGCGAATATGCGGACGCCCTCATTGAGCAGTACGACGTACGCTCCGGCCAGGGCGCTGTGACCACCGCCAGAAGCATGTCCGGCGGCAACCAGCAGAAGGCCATCATCGCCCGTGAAATTGACAAAAACCCGGACCTGCTGGTGGCTGTGCAGCCCACCCGCGGCCTGGACGTGGGCGCCATTGAATACATCCACAAGCAGATTGTGGCCCAGCGGGACGCCGGCAAGGCCGTGCTGCTGGTCAGCCTGGAACTGGACGAGGTCATGAACGTGTCCGACCGGATCCTGGTCATGTTCGAAGGCGAAATCGTGGGCGAGTTTGATCCCAAGCAGGTCACCGTGGAAGAACTGGGCCTGTACATGGCAGGCGCAAAGAGGGAGGAGATGGAACAGTGAACAAGCAGCGCAAACCTCTCCTGAGCCACGATTGGCTCCAGACCTTGCTGGCCTCCCTTTTGTGCATCCTGGGCGGCCTGATCATCGGCTTTATTGTTCTTTTGATCATCGAGCCCAGCGGCGCATGGGAAGCCATCATCAACATCCTGAAAAACTTCTTCCGTTATCCCAGCCAGAAGCTGCAGCTGAAGTACCTGGGCCAGACCCTGACCCGTACCGCTCCCCTGCTGATGTGCTCCCTGTCCGTGCTGTTTGCCTATAAGGTGGGCATGTTCAACATCGGCGCGGCTGGCCAGTACGTGGCAGGCGCCTGCGCCGCGCTGTATTTCGCCCTGGCCTTCAAGATGCCCTGGTGGGTGTGCATGCTGGCCGCCATGGCCGCCGGCGCGCTGCTGGGCGCATTCTCCGGCGCGCTGAAAACCTACTGCAACGTCAACGTGGTCATCTCCGGCATCATGCTCAACTGGATTGCCCTGTATTTGACCAACCTGATCCTGGCCACGGTCAAGAACCCCACCAGCCCCTACACCATGGCCGTCAGAAACATCAACCCCAAGGCCCTGCTGCCCCAGATGGGTCTGAACACCCTCTTCGGCAACGAAAAGACCGTTACCATCGCCATTCCCCTGGCGGTGATCATGGCCATTGTGGTGTGGATTGTGCTGAACAAAACCAAGTTCGGCTACGAGCTCAAGGCCACCGGCTACAACTACCACGCCGCCAAGTACAGCGGCATGAAGGAAAACCGGAACATCATCCTCACCATGATGATCTCCGGCGCGTTGGCCGGCATGGGCGCGGCCCTGCTCTACCTGACCGGCATCGAAGAGTGGGAAACCACCATTTCCTCCGTGCCCGGCATGGGCTTTAACGGCATCGCCGTGGCGTTCCTGGGTGGCCTGAGTCCCCTGGGTTCCATCCTGAGCGCCTACTTCATCCAGCACATCACCCTGGGAGGCGGCAACGTGGACCTGAGCGTTTACTGCGCGCAGATCTCCAGCCTGATCTCCAGCCTGATCATCTTCCTGTGCGCCTTCGTGGCCTTCTTCAAGCTGGCCATCCAGAACCGGCTCCGGGCCAAGGAGGACGCCTTGCGCACCGCGGCCGTTCCCTCTGCCGACCCTGCGCCCGACCCCGATCCCCAGCCGGATCCCGACCCTGTCCCGATTGCGGATGACGACCCCCAGAAGGGAGGCGACGCTGAATGATCCTTCTGCTTTTGCAATACACCTTGCTGTTTGCCTCCGTGCTGATGCTGGTGGCCCTGGGCGGATGTTTCTCTGAGCGCAGCGGCGTGATCAACATCGGCCTGGAAGGCATCATGGTCATCGGCGCGCTGGGCGGCGCGCTGGTCATGAAGTTCCTGCCCGTGGAGCTGGGCGCCCCCGTGATGATCCTGACAACCATTCTGGTCAGCGCCCTGGCGGGCATGCTGTACTCCTTGCTGCTGGCCGTGGCCGCCATCAATTTCAAGGCCGACCAGACCATCACCGGTACGGCCATGAACATGCTGGCCACCGCCGCCGCCACCGTGGCCGTGAAGGCCATGAACACCGCGGCTTCCGGCGGCAGCGACGTCTCCTCCGACATTATCTACACCCGTGCCCGTGACATGTTCATCGTCCGCATGGGCAACTTTGAGTTCAACTGGTTCATGGTGGTGGCCCTGGTGGCCCTCATCCTGAGCTACATCCTGCTCTACAAGGTGCGGTTCGGCCTGCGCCTCCGCGCTTGCGGCGAGCATCCGCAGGCGGCTGCCTCCGTGGGCATCAACGTCTACTCCATGCGCTACGCAGGTGTCATGATCTCCGGCATTCTGGGCGGCCTGGGCGGCATCGTGTACATCACTGCCGGCGTCAGCTCCTGGAAATTCGAAAACGGCGTGGCCGGCTTCGGCTTCCTGGCCCTGGCCGTCATGATCTTCGGCCAGTGGAAACCCATCAAGATCGCCCTGGCAGCGCTGCTCTTCGGCTTCTTCCGCGCCCTGGGCAACGTCTACACCGGCTTTGACCTGCTCAAGAGCCTCAACCTGCCCAGCCATATCTACAACATGCTGCCCTACATCATCTCCCTCCTGGTTCTTGCCCTCACCAGCAAGAACTCCGCCGCCCCCAAGGCAGAGGGCATCCCCTACGACAAGGGGTCAAGGTGACGGTCTCTACTTTTCTTTTCAGTGAAAAGAAAAGTAGCAAAAGAAAACCAGCTTCTACCCAGGTTTATGGGCGGGAAGCTGGTTTTCCTTTATTGTTGCTTTTATGGACTGCCACATGGGGCTGGACATCATTGGGAAGCCCCCCGGCAACCGTCCAGTCAATAGCGGTTTTTCTTTTGGTTACTTTTCTTTTTGACTCAAAAAGAAAAGTAACCCGTGGAAGGTGCATTCGTAGACTTTTTCGTGGGTGCAGTAGATTTCTTCGTAGCCCTGGAACCAGCGGGCGTCGCCGGTCAGCTTGCACTTGTAGGTGTATTGGCCGGATTGATAGTACTCCGGGCCCCGGTAGGGCATGGCCGGGGTGGCGGCGCGCAGGGCCTCCTTAAGGAAATTGCCGCTGAAATTGTCCCCCAGCACGCGGCCCATGTAGTTCATGGCGTATACCGCGTGGCCGTCCCGCCAAATGGCCTCCTGCCCCGCGAAACGTTCGCCGCCAAGGTACGAATCGTGGTAGGTGTAGCGGCCCTCCGAAAAGCGGAAATCGTGGGAATCCAGGCGGGTGGAGGGATATTCCTCACCAAAGGCGGCGTAGGTGTTCAGATTGGCCTTCAGCCGGAAGGAAATCAGTTCCTCCAGATCGCCCTGGGGCTGGGCCGCCGGGCTTGCGCCGCAGTCCTGATCCCGCACCAGGTAGTCCACCGTCACGTTGAACAGATTGCTGATCTGAATCAGGTTGGACACGTCCGGGTAGGCCATGCCTGCCTCCCACTTGGCCACCGCCTGCCGGGACACATGCAGCGACTCCGCCAGGGATTCCTGGGTATACCCTTTGCTTTTACGCAGGATTTGCAGCTTCTCAGAGAAAATCATCCCTGTCACCTCCAGGCTAATCATACCAAAAAAACGGCAAGCTGTCAGTCAACCTGCGGTGGCATTTATTCTACTTTTCTTTTCAGTGAAAAGAAAAGTAGCAAAAGAAAACCAGCTTCTACCCAGGTTGATGGGCGGGAAGCTGGTTTTCCTTTATTGTTGCTTTTATGGACTGCTGCATGGGGCTGAACACCATTGGGAGGCCAACCCCCAACAACCGTCCCGCAAATAGCGGTTTTCTTTTGGTTCTTTTCTTTTGACACAAAAGAAAAGAACAGACTCAAAAGGAAAGAACAACTTCCCGCAGGCGCTCCTTCCACCCCTGGGCGATGGGGGCCTCGTCCACCAGGCGGAGGGCGTCCTCCGGGGTGGGGGCGGCCAGGAGGGCGGAGAGAAGGGCTTCCTTGCGGTCGTAGACGTCCTCCAGGAGGGTGAGAGCCTTGGTGAGGGCCTGGGCCCGGCGCTGGTCGGGGGTGGAAACGTCGGTGACGGTCAGCTCCAGGACGGAGGTGGGCGCCCATTTTTCCAGGCGCAGGAGGGTGTAGTTGTCCTCACGGCGCAGGTAGAAGGAAGCGGGCTCGCCGTCCAGGATGACCTGGGCGCGGCCGTCCAGAATACCCCGCAGCCGCAGGGTCAGGGTGCGGACGGGCAGGATGCGGTGGGGATCGTCCGCAGAAATGGTGATGACCTGCTGGCTGGGCGACAGCTGCCGGGAGGTGAACCAGGTGGAGGCCCGGTGGCCGCCGCCAAGCTCGTGGAGGGTGTAGCTGCCACGGCCCGGGAAGCAATGCACGTCAAGATGGGCAGGCAGCGCGGTGCTGTTGCCCTGGGGCGCGCCGTCCAGGGGGAAGAACGCGCCTTCCCGGCAAAGCAAAGGGAAGGACTCCAGAGGCCGCACCATGTCCACCCAGCCGCCGCCCTGGTAGGTATCGCCGGTGAAGAAGTCCGTCCATCGGCCCTCCGGCAGCCACACCGGCATTTTGGTCAGGCCGGTGGGGTCGCTGCGGCGGGTCACAGGCGCGGCGATCATCTGTCGGCCAAACAGGTACTGGCCGGGGCAGCGGTAGGCGTCGGGGGACTTGGGATATTCGTAGTACATGGGCTCGATCAGATTGAGGCCCCGCTCCGTGGCATCCACCGAGGCAGAGTACAGGAAGGGGATCATGCTGTGGCGCAGCTTGAGGTATTCCCGGGCGATGAGCCCGGTGCCGCTCTGGTAGGCCGCCACGTCCTTGGTCAGGGTGCGGACATTGCTGGAATGCAGCCGGTTGATGGGGCTGAACACGCCGAACTGGAGAAAGCGGAGGAACAGCTGGTCGTCCTTGAAGCCCTTCATGTGGCCGCCGATATCATGACTCCACCAGCCGTAGCCGGCGTTGGAAGCGTTGGCGGTAAATGCGGGCAGATAGCGCAGGGTGCCCCAGGTAATGTGGGTATCCCCGGAGAAGCCCAGGGGGTAGCGGTGGGAGCCGATGCCCGCGTACCGGGACAGGATCAGGCCGTCCTTTTCCCGGGCGATGTCCCGCATATGGTAATGATTGAGGCTCCACAGGGGATCCAGGCCGTCCACCCGGGAGCTGGTGCCCTGCTGCCAGTCGATCCACCAGAAATCCACGCCGTCCCGCTCGTAGGGCTTGTGGAGCAGGTCGAAATAGGCGTTGATGAAATCGTCATTGGTGATGTCAAAGGGAATGGTCTGGCGGGTGGCCGGGTCGATGCCCATGCGCCGGGCCATTTCCGGGTATTGCTCCTCAAACCAGCGCACGCCCAGGGCAGGGTGCAGGTTCAGGGTGACGCGCAGGTTCCGGGCGTGAAGATCCCGCAGGAAGGCCTTGTAGTCTGGAAACAGCTCCCGGTTCCAGGTGTAGCCGGTCCAGCCGTCCGCGCCATCGGGCAGGTCGTGGCTGGGGTGCCAGTCCATATCCACCGTGGCCACGGTGAAGGGCACGCCCCGCTCCGCAAAGGAGTCCATCAGCGCCAGGTATTCCTCTTGGCTGTAGGCCCAGTAGCGGCTCCACCAGTTGCCCAGGGCATACCGGGGAATGAGGGGCTGGGGCCCGCAGATCTTGTACAGGGCCTGCACCGCGCCCCGGTAATCCTCCCCGTAGGCGAAAATGTACAGGTCGGTTTCCGCATGCTCCCTGGGGGCCACCTTTCCCTCTGCCGTCAGCAGCAGGGACTGGCTGTCGTCATAAAGGGCCACGCCGCTTTTGGACGTAACGCCCTTCTCCGGTTGGATGGGATGGCCGTCGCTGCGCTGGCCGTCATAGGGGTACCAGAAGTCGCCGTCGCAGCAGTCCAGGGTGCGGTAGGTGCCGGGGAAAGTTTGGTCGTTGTTCAGGGCGGCCTCCCGTCCGTCCGGGAAGATGACCCTGCTTTGGCTGAGGTCGTCCAGGAGGCGCAGTTCCACCGCGTCCGTGCGGATCAGCAGGGCGTCGTCGCCCGCATCCACCCGGTGGGCCACCGGCGGCAGATTCCGCGTCCACACCGCCTGGGTGGCAGCGTCACAAAAAAGACCCGTATCGCTTTCTTCCAGACGGAAAAGGGCAGGGGTCAGCAGGGTGATACGCCGGTTTTTCCAGCGGATGATGTTTTCTTCGCGGGCCACAGGGCAGGTTTTCACAATCAGATGATCGGCAAGCATAAGGCACCTCCATCTATTGACTTGATATCATTTTACTGCTAAAATTCAAACCAATGATATAGATATTTTGTGAAAAAGTATCAATATTCTTGGAAGGTGATCCCATGAGCGAGTTTTTCCACGAGGTCAAGCCCCGGGGCAGCGAGCATTTTCCCTTTGAGCTGTACCACACGCCCAAGGAATGGCCCTGGATTTTTCCCGACCATTGGCACGAGGAAATGGAAATTTTCCTGGTGACCTGCGGCAGGATCGAGCTGGTGCTGGACGGCAAGGCGGTGGAACTGGGCCCGGGCGACGTGGCGCTCATCAATCCGGGGCAGATTCACGGCTATCGTTCCCTGACCGACGGCGCGGGCTACGAAGCATACGTCTTCCCCCTGGAGCACCTGCTCTTCGCCTCTGAGGACGACGACCAGCTGGACGGCCTGCGGCCTTTGGTTGAGGGCAAGATGGGCTTTCCCCTCTTCCTGCCCCGGGAACCTGCGCTTCAGGGCCTCATCAGAAGCATTCTGGAGGTGAACACCCTCAAGGAGCCGGGCTTTCAGCTTTTGACCAAGGCCTACCTTCTGCAGCTGGTGGTGGCGCTGGCCCAGCGGTCTGCCCTCACCCCCATGCCCGCCTCCCGCCACAACGACATCTGCCGCCACATCCTGCGCTACATTCAGCAGCACTATACGGAGAAGATCTCCGTGTCGGATATTGCCGCCGAGGTAGGCCTTTCGTCCACGTATTTCAGCGCCTTTTTCACCCAACACTTTTCCCAACGCTTTTCCGACTACCTCTGCACCTACCGCATCGCCCAGAGCTGCCTGCTCCTGGACTCCACCGCCCTTTCCGTCACCGCGGTGGCCCTGGCCGTAGGCTTCAGCTCCGGCAGCTATTTCATCCAGCGTTTCCGCAGGGAAAAGGGCATGACGCCATATGCGTACAGGAATAGGTAAAGTACTTTTCTTTTTCTAAGAAAAAGAAAAGAAGCAAAAGAAAACTGGCTTCTACCCAGGTTGATGGGTGGAAGCCAGTTTGAATATGTGGAATTATCTTACAATTTTCCGGCACTCCATGTAGTACCGCTTCTCGTTGGCCTCGCCCATGGAGAAGGTCTTCCGGGGCAGGGCGCCCAGCTGGCGGATCTGCTCAAAGAACAGGGCCTTGTCCGGCTTGGGCAGCAGGAAGCCAATGGTGTTGGGTTGGGCGGCCAGCTGGCGGACGGTGTCCTCGCCGTGGATGTAGTCCAGGGTCACGCCGGGATGGGACTTCATCCAGTCGTCCAGGAAGATCTGCAGATCGCCCACGGCCAGCTGGTGGCTGGTGGGGATGGCGATGGTCACTTCCTTGCCCTCGTACACCAAAGTGATGTTCTGGCTTTCGTCCGGGTCGATGAGCTGACCCCTGTGGGCCACGGCAAAGGCCTGCAGGTCATTGAGAAGCTGATCGCCGTCGTAGCCGAAGAGCACCCGGTGGATGGGTTCAAACTGGAGGGCGTCGTCGTAGATGTTCTCGATCTCCACCATGGCAAAGCGGGCGGGATGGGTGACGGTCTCGGCGGGGGTGAGGGTGGGGCGAACGGTCTCCCAGATGGCCTTGGCGGTGGCCAGGCTGTGGTTGCCGTCGCCCACGGCGAACAGCATGGGATCCTGGCCGCCGGAAAGCCGCTCCAGGGCGGCGTACAGGGCCTGGATGTCCGCAGCGTCGGTGACGGCGTAGCCCACCAGGTGGCCGCCGTTCATCATCAGGGGGAAGTCGTACAGCTTCTCAAGCTGGTCCCGCTTTTCGTACAGGGGCTCCACCACGCTGCGCATGGGGTCGTCCATGAGGAGCATCACGTGGGCGGATTCCAGGGGCGCGCCCTGGCGGATCTTGACCCGGGGCGGGATGCGCTCGAAAATGGTGCCTTCGCTGGCCCGAACCAGAGGCTTGGAGCCGGGCTTGTTGTCATAGGTTTCCAGATCCAGGAGGCACACCAGGCCCAGCCGGGCGCCGGTGGGGGTGATGCGCTCCACCAGCACAAAGCCCTGCTGCACGGCGGGAACCAGAGTGCCGTCCGCCACGTACTGGGCCATGGTCTGATGGATGCCGGGGATCAGCTGGGCGGATTTGTCCAGGTAGCATTCCGGCAGGATCATCCGGTAAGCGGAGGGCTTGCTGCCCACCTGCAGCTCCACCTGCTGCCAGTATTCCGGCTGAGAGGTGTACTGGTCGCAGGCCACGCAGGCCCAGGCGGTAAGATCGGTGCCGTTCTTGGGCAGCAGAAGCTGACCGGGGTAAATGCAGGGGTTGAAGGCCATGGGAAATTCCTCCTAACAATCAGGGAATGGTCTCGCCGTCGCGGAGCATGCGGAACAGAAGCACCATGCACTGTCCGTCCGGGCTGCTGCTGACGGTGGCTAAGGTAAGCAGACGGTCCGAGGGGAGCACGTCCACCGGGAAGTAGTACAGGCTGCGGCTGCGGACGTCCTCCACAAAGGCCAGCATATCGGCGTCCGTGGAGAAGCGGAGCTTGTCCGCAAAGGAGAGATAACCGGCGCTGGAGCGATCCGTATCCGCTGCCACCACCGCAAAGAGCACGTAGCTTTCTTCTTCGAAGAGGGTGGTCAGGGTGGCAAAGGCGTGCTCCCCGCAGAAGGTGGCGCCGCCGGAGCGGTACTGCCACAGCAGGTTGAAGCCCTTGCCCTGGGCGGAGTCGCTGGCGCGGAGCAGCATGTTTTCCGGCGGAATTTGAAGGCTGACCTGCTCCGCCATGTACACCGATCCGCCGGGGGAGGCGGTGCCGCGGTAATTGCGGGACAGGTAGCTGCCGGAGGAGGACTGCACCACAATTTCATCCAGAAGGCCGGGAATGACCAGGCGGCCCTTCACGTCCGGGTATTCCTTGTTCAGCTCCTCCATGGCGGGGAGCATGTCCGTGAGGGGGTTGTCCGGGTAACGCAGCAGGCGGCTGCGGGCCGGAGCGGTGGTGGCTGCATCTGCGCCATCGTCGGCCCCCACAGCGTTTTGCTCATCCGAGGGCATGGCCGTTGGCGTAGCGGTGGGCAAGGGCGTGGGGGTGTTCGTAGGGGGGAGGGTCTGCCCTGGGGGCGGAAGATCCACCCGGATGGCGGCGTCCTGGGGGGAATAGCCGTGGGAATCCCAGTATTCCTGCTGATGCCGCTGCATATCGGTCTGGTTATCGGTAAAGGACTTGATGGCCCGCCCTGCGGCGATGATCAGGAACAGGAAGATAAGCGCAACAACAATGATGCCAATGGTGCCGATCAGCTCCCGGGTGATCTTGAACCGGGGTTTTTCGGCGCCGTCTGCGGGGTGCTGCTGGGCCTTGTCCTGCTTTTTGGCCTTTGGCTTTTTCTGGGGCGTGTATGCAGGCACGGGCCGGGTGTGGGCGGCAGCCTCCTGCATGGGGGCGGCTGCCTGCTGGCCCATCTGGGCGTACTGGCGGTACAGTTCCTCCTGCTTGGCAGGATCCTGAGGGCCGTAGCCTTCCTGGGGCATGGCAAAATCGCCGTAGGGCATGGGATCCATCTCCTGGGCCGATTCCGCCGGGGGCGTGACCGGGGGATAGGGATCCGTGAAGTCCTGGTAGGAATCCATGGGGAATTCCGGCTGGGGATAGGGGTTCACCGGGGGCATGAAGCCTTCCTCGCTGGGGAGGGTGAAGCCGGAGGTCATGGGCACGCCGCCGGGGGTAAAGCCCTCGTCATGGGTGGGCAGGAAGGAGAAATCGTCCTGGGGGATATCCGCCTGGCCGGCGGCGTAGGCCGCGCCCATCTGGAAGGCGTTCAGACCGAAGGGGTCGCTGCCGTCGTCCTCCAGGGTAAAGCCGCTGTGCTGGGGCACAGAGCCGGGCACGGAATCCGGGTCGAAATTGTTGTACTCCAGGTACGGAGCGGGATGGGCATAGAGGGGGTCGTCCTGCCAGGGATCCTCGGCCGGCGGGGCCGGAGGCTGCTGGGCGTGGGGCGCGGCGGAGTAGAGAGGCTCGGTTTCCGGCTCTTCCGTTTCCGCGGCATGCCGATCCCTGCGGCTTCTGCGCCGGGGTTTCTCCTCCTCCGCTTTGGCAGAGGATTCCGGCTGGATGGCTGCGTCGTCGTCCTCTTCCGGGGAGGAATCCCCAAAGAACACCGGCATGCCAAAGCCCCGCATGGGCCGGACGCCGGGGGTCTCCGCAGGGGCGTCCATGGGGGGGATGTACTGGTCCGCGTCGTCATCGTCCATATGGTTGGGCTGGAAGGGAGCGGGCTCTGCCGGCGCGTCCATGGGCGGCAGGTAGAAGTCTTCCTCGTCCTCGGTTTCCGGGGCCTGGAAGGAGGGCGGGGTGAAGGATGGGGACTGGGGCTCCGCAAAAGAGGGAGTGCGCCACAGGCTGCCGGATGCGGCAGGGGCGGTGCGCTCGCCCAGGCGGGAAAACGCCGATGTATCCTCCATGGCGGAGGGTTTTTTCAGAAGGGGCGGGATGGCCGGCCGCTCCGGATCCATGTACTGGCTGGACGCGGAGGAAAGCGCGCTGCCGCCGTACCGCTGCCCGGGGGTCAGGATGGGCGCGGTCATGGGCCGGAGGGTCTTTTTTTGCGCAGGCTCGGCTTCCTGATGGAAACCCACCCGCTTGAAGGGGTTCTGGTTTTCTTCGTACATGGGCCTGCGCCTCCTTTCGTGTATGGATGAGAGAGAAAAATCAGAGGAACTCTGCGAAGCGGAGCAAAGCGGCCTTGCTGCCCTTCAATTGCAGCTTGCCGCGGAGCAAAGCCGTCAGCGGCTTTTGCTTGCGCAGGAAGATGTCCATCATATCCTTTTCCGTAGCGGTGACGATGCAGTCTGCTTCGTCCAGTTCCGTCTTTTCAAAATACTGGCCGTCCACCAGGGAGAAGGCCTTGCACAGGCCCGTATCGCTGACGCAGAACCGGTAGGCGTAGGTGATGCCCTTCAGCTCGCTTTCGTTGCGGCTCAAAACATCGCCCACAGCGTCCAGCAGCTGCTTGAGGCTTGCGCCATCCTGGGCGGTCAGCAGTACTTCCTTGATCTGAGCTTTGATCACGCTCATTTTGCCTTCAGCTCCTTTCCAGCCTGTCCAAAAGGGCGGCACAGCCCCGGTTCACATCCTGCCAGGTGGCTTCAAAGTCACCGGTGTACCAGGGATCCGCCACATCCCGGCCGTCCTCGCAAAAACTGAGCAGCTTGTACAGCTTGCCCTCCGGGTCGCCGGGGAAAAGACGTTCCAGGTTGTGCATGTTCCACTCGTCCATGCCGATGATCAGGTCAAACTCCTGATAATCCTGCCGGGTGATCTGCCGGGCGGTTTTGCCCTTGCAGCTGATGCCGTGCTCGCTCAGCTTGCGGCGGGTGCCGGGGTGGACGGGATTGCCCAGCTCCTCGGTGCTGGTGGCGGCGGATTCCACATGGATGTCCAGGCGGCGCTGCTTCACCATTTCCTTCATGACGAACTCGGCCATGGGGCTGCGGCAGATGTTGCCGTGGCAAACAAACAGAATATGCATACATTCCTCCAAAAAATGAAGCAAGGCCTGCGCGGTGCAAGGTAGGGTGCGCCGGGCAGACCTTGGCAATTCTATTTTACCATAGAGCCGGAATTTTTTCCATCCGGTAGGAAAGTTTTTCTGCGGTATGTTTTTGGGGGTTGGCAAAGCCCCCTATTATGCCTTTTATTCTTTATACAAAATATCATTACACTTCCAGTTGACGAGTCATAACAAAGGATGTAGAATTATTATGGATTTGTTTGCATAATCAGCTTAACATCGTTTCCAGAAAATCCAGCAAAATGGAGTTGAACGATATGGTACGTAAAAACCAAAAATTCTTGAACCAGCTGAATATTTTAAGCGACGGCATTGTGGTTGTTGCTTGCTATATTTTCTCTTCCTGGCTGTGGCTGGATGTGGTTCGTAAAAATGTTGCCAATATGGCTTCTGTTAGCTGGAGCACCTGCTGGGCAGCCGTGGCATACGCCATTTTAACAGTGTGTATCCTCAGCTTTTTTGGCTTGTATCATACTTCCCGTACTCACCGCAGAAAGAATGAAGCCCTCACCATTTCTGCTGCAAACGCCGTGGCCCTCGCTGCGGCTGCCGCTATGCTGTTTGTGTTCCGCCTGGAGGATTTCTCCCGCGGCGTGTTGGCTGTGTACTATGTGACCAGCACCATTCTGCTGTACATGAAACGGTACGTGCTTCGCCGGATTTTGCGCCGGATGCGTGCCAAGGGCTTCAATTTGAAGCATATGCTGGTCATCGGCAGCGGCGACCTGGCTCGGCGGTACATGGAAAGCGCCAAGGCCGACAAGACTCTGGGCATCAACATCAGCGACCACCTGACCCCCGACCCCGGCTTTGCGGAGCTGCTGGAAGAAAAACTCCACGGCGACGCGGTGGACGAGGTCATCATGGCCCTGGAACCCTCCGAGCTTGGCTCCACCGAGGAAATCATCGCCATTTGCGAAAAGAGCGGCACCAAGATCAGCGTCATCCCCTTCTATAACGACATTATCCCCACCCGTCCCACCATTGACGTGGTGGGCCCCATGAAGCTGATCCGCCTGCGCACCACCCCTCTGGACGAGCCCTTCAACGCGGTGCTCAAGCGGGGCTTTGACATCGTGGCCAGCGCCCTCATGCTGATCGTGGCCAGCCCCATCATGCTGCTGACCGCGCTGCTCATCAAGCTGTCCAGCCCCGGCCCCATCCTGTTCAAGCAGGAGCGGGTGGGCTATAACAAAAAGATCTTCACCATGCTCAAGTTCCGCAGCATGCGGGTCAACGACAGGGAAGAAAGCGGCTGGTCCAAAAACAGCGACAGCCGCCGCACCTGGATTGGAAGCATTATCCGCAAATGCAGCATCGACGAGCTTCCGCAGCTGCTGAACGTGCTCAAGGGCGATATGAGCCTGGTGGGCCCCCGGCCGGAAATTCCCTTCTTTGTGGAGCAGTTCCGGGAAACCGTGCCCCTGTACATGGTCAAAAACCAGGTGCGGCCCGGCATCACCGGATGGGCCCAGGTCAACGGCCTCCGGGGCGATACCTCCATCCCGGAGCGGATCAAGCATGACCTTTGGTACATCGAGAACTGGTCCTTCCGGCTGGATATTGTGATTTTGCTGCGCACGGTGTTTGGCGGCATGATCAACCAGGAAAAGCTGGGCAAAGTTGCCTCTGAGGAGGAAGCCGCCTGATGACCATTTCCGTGATCATTCCCACCTGTAACGCGGGTGAATATTTGCAGCCGCTGCTTTCCCGCCTCCGGGAGCAGACCTTGCCCCCGGACGAGATTTTGGTGGTGGACTCTGCCTCCACGGACGGTACCGTGGCTCTGGCGGAAAGCCTGGGGGCTCGGGTCATTTCCATCCCCCGGGAAAGCTTTGACCACGGCGGCACCCGGCACATGGCGGCCATGGAAGCCCGGGGCGATATCCTGCTGTTTTTGACCCAGGACGCCATGCCGGTGGATGACAGCTACATCCGCCAGCTGACCGCCCCCTTTCAGGATGAGACCGTGGCCGCGGTGGGCGGCAGGCAGGTGGCCCGGGAGGACGCCCGGCCCTTTGAAAAGGAAGTGCGGGCCTTCAACTATCCGGCGGAAAGCCGGGTGTGGGACGCATCCGCCATTTCGGAGCGGGGCGTGAAGGCCTTCTTCATCTCCGACGTGTGTGCCGCCTACCGGCGCAGCGCCTACGAGGCAGTGGGCGGATTCCGCCGACCCCTCATGACCAACGAGGACATGCTCATGGCCGCCGCTTTGCTGGATGCAGGCTTCAAGCTGGCCTACCAGGCAGAGGCGGCGGTGTACCACTCCCACCGGTTCACCCTTTCCCAGGAATACCGGCGAAACCGTCTCATCGGCCGGGTGCTGGAAAGGCACAGCGCCGAACTCCATCACGCCCGGGAGACCGGCGAGGGCCTCCGGCTGGTGAAACACGTACTCAAACAGCTTTTTCGCAAGGGGCATGTGCTGGAATGCTTTGCCTTTTGTATGAATTGCGGCGCGCGGCTCCTGGGCAACCGGGTCGGCCGCAGAATGGAAAGAAAGGCGATGGAACATATATAATTGATGATTTTTTTGACAAGCTAAAGCAAATTTATAAATGTATTTGCTTCTGATACGAGCCCATAAAAGCTTTATGGGCTTATTTTTTCTTTGCCCTTCCCTGAAAAATCCGCTATAATGGGCCCAACAGTTACAATCAAAAATCCCCTCCATGAAAGGAGCGTTTCCTCATGAGCAAAATCACCGCTACGGACAGATCCGTGCTTTTCCAGATGCGGGACCAGATGATCCTGTTTGAGCCCTACGGGCCGGATACCATCCGGGTGCGGGCCACCCGCAACGGCACCTTCTCCGACGAAAGCTGGACGCTGCTGCCGCCGCTGCCTAGCGGAGAGGTGACCGCTTTCACCGACGGCCAGACCGCCAGTCTGACGGTGGGCAGCCTGAAGATGGAGCTGTGGATGATCTGGAACCAGCCCCATTACCGGTTCCTGCGAGATGGCAAGGAGATTCTCCATTCCCGGGAGGAGGGCGACCAGACCATGAAGTACGTCCACACCGGCGGTGACAACTATCGGGTGCGGGCGATGTTTGAAGCCAAGGAGGGTGAGCACTTCTACGGCCTGGGCCAGGAGCAGCAGCCCTGCCTGGACCGGAAGGGCACCGCCACGGACATCATACACTACAACACCAAGTCCACCTTACCCGGCGTGTACTCCTCCCTGGGGTACTATTTCCTGTGGAACAATCCCTCCCCCGGCCGGGTGGATCTGGGCCGCAACCACACCCTTTGGCAGTCCGACAGTGCTTACCAGGTGGACTATATCCTAGCTGCGGCTGCCACGCCGGCCTTCGCCATGCGGCGGTACGCGGAGCTGACAGGCTTCAGCCCGGAAATGCCCCCCTGGGCCGCCGGCTTCTGGCAGTGCAAGCTCCGCTACGAAAGCCAGGACGATCTGCTGGATGTGGCCCGGAAATACCATCAGATGGGCGTGCCGGTGGACGCCATCGTCATTGACTATTTCCACTGGACGGAGCAGGGCAACTGGGAGTTTGAACCCTCCCTCTGGCCCGACCCCAAGGCCATGTGCGATGAGCTTTACTCCATGAACATCCGCCCGGTGGTCAGCATCTGGCCCACCATCAACCCAGCCAGCAAAAACTGGGGCCCTATGAACGACGAAAACATGCTGGTGCGCACCGAAAACGGCCAGTACGGCACCTTCGATTTCTACGGCCAACAGACCTTTATCGACCCCACCAACCCCCGCACCCGGGAGTACGTGTGGGAGCAGGTGAAGAAAAACTACTACGACTACGGCATTCGCACCTTCTGGCTGGATGAGGCCGAGCCGGAAGTCCATCCCCAGCAGTTTGGCCACCTGAGATTCCATATAGGAAACGGCGCCCAGATGGCCATGCTCTACCCCTACTATTACTGCAAAACCTTCTACGACGGTCTGAAAAGCGTGGGCGAAACCGAGATCGTCAGCCTGACCCGGGCGGCCTACCCGGGCAGCCAGAAGTTTGGGGCCATCGTCTGGAACGGCGATATCCCCTCCACCTGGCAGGCCCTGCGGGAGTCCGTGGTCAGCGGCCTTTCCATGGGCATGTGCGGCATCCCCTGGTGGAACAGTGACATCGGCGGTTTCTTCTTTGGCGATATCGAGTCCGACTTCTTCCGGGAGCTGATTGTCCGCTGGTTCCAGTTCGGCCTGTTCTGCCCGGTGATGCGCCTCCACGGCAGCCGCAACCGCACCAAAAACCAGGTGGATCGGCATCCCGGGGTGAAGGAACGCTCCGGCGGCGACAACGAGATCTGGTCCTTCGGCGAGAGAAACACGCCCATTCTGGCGGATCTTATCCACCTGCGCCAGCGCATGAAGCCCTATGTGCTCCGCTGCGCCAAGGCATCCAGCCAGACCGGCGAGCCCATCATGCGACCCATGTTCTTTGACTTCCCCGAGGACGACATCTGCTACACCCTGGACGACCAGTACATGTTCGGCCCGGACATCCTGTTTGCGCCCATCCTGGAAAGCGGCGTCACGGAGCGGCAGGTGTATCTGCCCAAAAGCCGATGGGTCAGCGCCCGGGACAAGACCGTCCTGGAGGGCGGCCGCACCGTCACCTGCCACGCGGAGCTTCATGAGTTCATTGCCTTTGTCCGGGAAGGGGCAGAGGTGGCCGAGATTTTCTGAGCATAAAAACAACCCCAGCCGCCGCCAGAAACCGGTAGTGGCTGGGGTTTTGTGATTCTTTGTTACTCCGCAAAAAAGTCCGGCAGGGCGTGATAGGCGTAGTGGCGCACTTCCTCCACGGAATGCCAGCCGCCGTCCTTCAGGCCGTAGAAAATGTTGGTGCCGAAGCGGAACGCATCCTGCTGCTTTTGCATGGCGTGGATCTGGGCGTCCACCGCGTCCCAGGCGATGTCATTGGAGCCGGTGATGCAGTAGATCAGGTAATCTTCGGGGGTGAAGCCCTGCTGCTGCACGGCCCGGGCCAGCTTCCGGGCAGTGGTCATGGGGTAGTACACGCCGCCCCGACGGCCCTCGATCCAGCTGTCGCCGCTGAGGGGCAAAAACCAGCCGAAGCAGGAAAGGGCCTGCTGGAAGGCGTACCAGGTGGTCACGCTGCCCATGGAAAATCCGCCGATGCCCCGGTGTGCCCGGCTGGCGGCAAAGCCGTCCATGTCAGCGGAGGGAGCGTAGGTGCGGTAGCGGCCTTCCACCTCCGGCAGGATGCAGCCTTTCATCTCGCCCATGAAGGCGGCGGTACACACGCCGGAAAAGTCCACGGAGATGTCCCCGCTGTCCGGCGGGTAGTAGGTGGGCGCCACCACGATCATGGGGGCGATTTCCCCATTCTGGATGGAATGGTCCAGCATCCGCACGAAGGGGCCGTCCTGTGGCAGATACTCCTCCGGGCTTCCGCCGCCGCCATGGATCATGTACAGAATGTTGTAACGTTTGTCCGGGTTCCGGTCGTACTCCCAGGGCAGATACACCAGGCAGTACTTGCGGCAGGTTTCCCCGGGCCGGCCCAGCCGCGGGGCGGTGTATTCCACCCGCTCCACCCGTCCGGCTTTGGCGGCAGGGGCGGCAAAGTATTCCTGGGGGATCTGCCGGATCTGATCGATGTACCCGGGGCGGGTCTCGGTGGCGCTTAAGTGAAATGCGTCGTAAATGGCCATGATGGCTCCTTCCTGCGGAAAAAACCGCACTTGTGCTTTCGTATTTGGTCAGGTATAATCATTATATCAAAGGAGGCCGCAAAAATGTATACCAAAAATGATCTTTTGCAGTATCTTCGTGACGCCGGGCTCACCGGCCGGGAAACCATTCTGATCCATTCCTCCATGAAGTCCATCGGCCCGGTGGAGGGCGGCGCGGACACCGTGCTGGACGCATGGATGGAGTTTTTCGCCGATGGCCTGCTGCTGCTTCCCACCCACACCTGGGCCAATGTGGACCGGGGCGAGGTGGATTTCGACCCCGCCACCAGCCAGGCCTGCATCGGCATTTTGCCCAATCTGTTTTTCCGCCGGCCGGGGGTGAAGCGGTCGCTGCATCCCACCCATTCCATGGCGGGCTATGGCGCCGACGCGGCGGACTATCTCAAGGGCGAGGAATTCACCTGCTCTCCCTGCGCCCCCGGCGGATGCTACGACCGTCTGCGCGCCCGGGGCGGAAAGATTCTGCTGGTGGGCGTGACCCATGCCCGGAACACCTTCATCCACGGCGTGGAGGAACTTTTGGCTGTGCCCCGCCGCCTGACGGACAAGCCGGTGCGCACCACCGTGCTCCAGCCCGACGGCACCCGCCGGGTGGTCTGGATGCGCCGCCACCACAACGAGCAGCAGCCCCTTATTTCCGAGGATTTCATCAAGCTGGATCGGGCCCTGGAGGAATGCGGCGCCACCCGGGTGGTGTCCTTCGGCGACGCCCGCTGCATCCTCTGCGACGCCCAGCGCACCTTTGAGGTCATCCGGTACATTCTGGCTCCGGATCCGGAGTGCATTATTACCAAGCCGGAGATTTTGCCGGAGCAGTGGGCGGGGTTTGTGGCCGAAAAGTAAATGGGGACAGTACTTTCTTTTTCTGAGAAAAAGAAAGTACCAAAGAAAAAGCTCTCTTCTTTTCTTTTCAGTGAAAAGAAAAGAAGCAAAAGAAAACCGGCTTCTACCCGGGGGAAAGGGTGGAAAGCTGGTTTTCCTTTTTTGTTGCTTTTGTTGGATGGCTCCATGGGGCTGGACTCCATAAGGAGCACATCCCCCGGAAACCGTCCAGAAAATAACGGTTTTCTTTTGGTTCTTTTCTCAAAAAAGAACTACTCCCCCTTTTTCTCCAGAATCAACCGCTCTACGTATTCGCCGCTGGTCAGGCCCAGCCGGGCGGCGCGGCGGGCCGCCAGCTGATAGGCCTCCCGGCTCATGCGCAGGCAGACGCTCAGCTTGTTGGGCTCGTAAAGGAGAAAGGGTACGTCCAAGTTCTGGGTATCCCTGAATAGCTTGCTTTTCATGATTCGTCCCTCCGATGCATCCTATGCCCGGGGCAAAAGATGGTTCCCGGGAAAAGAATTCCCGGGGCGGTTTGCGGGTATGCATATCGGGCCAAGTGTGCTATAATGTAAGATGGTTTTGACTGTGCATAAGGAGGCGACGGATTTGCTGGGAGGTATTTTGCGCTTTGCCATCACGGCGGCGGCCATTCCGCTGTGCGCAAAGTTTATGGATGGCGTCAGCCTGATCAGCATGGAGAACGCCATCATTCTGGGCGTGATCCTGGCGGTGGGCTATACGCTGCTGCGGCCGGTGGTGCGGCTTTTGCTCAGCGTGGTAAACTTTTGCACCCTGGGCCTCTTGTACGTGGCCGTGGACGCCTGGCTGGTTTGGACGGCGGCGAAGCTGGTAGAAAACAGCGTGGTGTTTGACAATTACTGGTGGGCGCTGGCGGTATCGCTGGTGATTAACCTGGGGCGCACCGCGGTGGACGTACTGACGGACAAGAAACGCTAAAGGAGCAACTATGCATATTTTGCTTGTGAATGACGACGGCATCGGCGCGGTGGGCATCATGGCGCTGCTGCGGGCTGCGGAAAAGCGGGGCCATCGGGTGACCATGTGCGCCCCCGCCAGCCAGATGAGCGCTGCCAGCCAGCGCATCACCCTGAGCGAGCCCATCATGGTGCGGGAATATCCTGTGGCGGATAGCGGCTGCACGGCCTGGGCCATCGCCGGCACCCCGGCGGACTGCGTGCGGGTGGCCCTCTGCCCCGGCGGCCTGGTCACCGATCCGGTGGACATGGTGATCAGCGGCATCAACAAGGGCGAGAACGCGGGCACCGCGGTGTATTACAGCGGCACGGTCAGCGCCGCCCGGGAGGCTTCTTTGCTGGGCATCCGGGCCATTGCGGCGTCCGTTCTGGTGGGAGCCGATCCGGCGTACCTGGACGGCCTGGCAGACTTTGTGATCGAAGTGGCACAGCGTTACCTAAGCGCCCCCTTCACCCCGGCGGACGTGCTGAACATCAACGCGCCCAGGCTGCCCCGGGAAAAGTGGGCGGGGGTGCACTATGCGCCTTTGTCCCGTGCCCATTTTCAGGACAGCTATGACCGGCGGCACCATCCCCGGGTGGGCAGCTATTTCTGGCTGGCCGATACGGACTTCACCGCGCCCCCGGAAGAGGGCAGCGACCTTTGGTACCTGCAGCGCGGCTGCACGGTGCTCACCTTGATCTCCACCCCCACCTGCGCCCCGGAAAGCGCTTTCCGGGAGATGAATCTGCTTGGCTGATACAGGGAGGAATTTGTTTTGCAGGACCATCAGCGTCTGATCCGGCGGCTTAACCTGAGCCAGAAACCCCTGAGCAAGGGGCAGCGGCGCATTGCCGAGTTTATTGCCGCCAGCCCGGAAAAGGCCAGCAGCATGACCGCGGCCATGCTGGGCAGCCATTGCGGCGTCAGCGAGAGCACCGTGGTGCGCTTTGCGGTGGCCATGGGCTACGAGGGCTACCCGGAGCTGCAGGAAAAGCTGCGGTCTCTGGTGCGGCAGCATCTGACCAGCGAGCAGCGCTTTGACCTGATGGCCAAAACCAGCCGGGAGGACGTTTTGCCCACGGTGCTGAAAAACGACCTGCAAAACATGCGCAAAACCATGGAAGAGCTGAGCCCCGACGATTTTGACCGGGCGGTGGAAAGCCTGCTTTCCGCCCGGCGCATCTACGTGATGGGCCTCCGTTCTTCCGCGCCCCTGGCCCAGTTCATGTACCACTACCTCCACCAGATCCTGGAGGACGTGGTGCTGGTGCAGAACACCACCGGGGACGTGATGGAGGAAATGGAGCGCATCGGCCAGGGGGACGTGCTGTTCTCCATCAGCTTTCCCCGGTATTCCAGCCGCACGCTGGAATGCATGCACTTTGCCCGGCAGAATGGGGCAAAGGTCATCGGCATGACGGACGGCGAGATGAGCCCCCTGAAGGAACTGAGCGACCTGTGCCTCTGCGCCCACACGGACATGATCGGCTTTGTGGACAGCCTGGCCGCCCCCCTGTCGCTGATCAACGCGCTGGTGGTGGCCATCGGCATCAGCCGCAGGGGCGAGTTGGAAGAGCATTTCAAACGGCTGGAGGGAATATGGAACGCGCACAGCGTCTATATTGACAATGCACATGAATAAAGTAGTTGTTATCGGCGGGGGAGCCGCCGGCTTGATGGCAGCCATCGCCGCTGCCCGGGAGGGCGCCCAGGTCACGCTGCTGGAAAAAAACGAAAAGCTGGGCAAGAAGATCTACATCACCGGCAAGGGCCGCTGCAACGTGACCAACGCCTGCAGCCAGGAAGCCTTCCGCTCCAAGGTGGTCAAAAACCCCCGGTTTTTGTATAGCGCCCTGGACGCATTCAGCCCCCAGGACATGATGGATCTTTTGGAAAGCCTGCACTGCCCGGTGAAGGTGGAGCGGGGCGAGCGGGTCTTCCCGGTCAGTGAGAAGGCCAGCGACGTGACCCGTGCCCTGGAAAAGGAGCTGCACCGCCTGCGGGTAGGGATCCGCCTGAACGCAGAGGTGGAGAAGATCCTGGTTCGTGACGGCGCTGCCGTGGGCGTGCTGCTTACCGGCGGGGAAACCGTGCCTGCGGACCGGGTCATCGTGGCCACGGGGGGACAGAGCTATCCCACCACCGGCTCCACCGGCGACGGCTTCCGCTGGCTGAAGGAGGCGGGGCACACGGTGTTTCCGCCGCTGCCCTCCCTGATCCCCCTGACCAGCGACGAACCCTGGGTGAAGCGCTTGCAGGGCCTGAGCCTGAAAAACGTGACCCTGACCCTGAAAAGCGGCAAGAAGACCCTCTACTCTTATCTGGGCGAGATGCTGTTCACCCACTTTGGCGTGACCGGCCCCCTGGTGCTGTCCGCCTCGGCTTACCTGACGGAGCTGGCCCCGGAGGAATGTTCCCTCACCCTGGACTTGAAGCCGGGCCTCACCCCTGACCAGCTGAACCAGCGGCTGCTCCGGGATCTGGACGCTTCCGGCAAGAAGCAGCTGCGCACGCTGCTCATGGGCCTGTTCCCCGCCAGCCTGGCGGAGGAAATGCCCGGCATCTGCGGCATACCCGCATCCACCCTCTGCTGCGACGTGACCCGGGAAATGCGCCAGAAGCTGGTGGACATGACCAAGGCGTTGCCCATCCCCGTCACCGGCACCCGGCCCCTTAGCGAGGCGGTGGTCACCCGGGGCGGCGTATCCGTGAAGGAGATCGACCCCCGCAGTATGGAAAGCAAGCTGGTCAGCGGCCTGTACGTCTCCGGCGAGCTTCTGGACGTGGACGCCATGACCGGCGGCTTCAATTTGCAGATCGCCTTCTCCACCGGCATGCTGGCCGGCCGCAGCGCCGCCCTCTGACATAAGCAAATACCCTCATAGGAGTTATACCCATGCAGTACATTGTTTTGGACCTGGAATGGAACCAGCCCGTAAGCTACGCATCCTCTGCCTACCGCAAGGTGGGCGACAGCCTGCTGTTTGAAGTGATCCAGATCGGCGCGGCCAAGGTCAACGAAAATATGGAAATGGTGGACACCATCTCCGTCATGATCTGCCCCACCCATTACCTGACCATCCACCCCCGGGTGAAGCGGATGACCGGCATCACCCAGGATCTGCTCTGCGATGCGCCCCATTTTACGGAAGGCGTGGAGGAGTTCCTGAATTGGTGCGGGGAGGACTGCGTGTGCCTGACCTGGGGCGGGGACGATATCAGCGTGCTTCAGCAGAACATGGACTTTTTCCATGTGGAGCGCAAGCTGCCCCGGATGTTTGACCTGCAGCGGCTCTACGCGGCGGAGAAGGGCAAATCCGGCCAGGTGGCCCTGAAGACCGCCATGGAGGAATTGGAAATTGAGCCCGAGGAGGACCGTTCCTTCCACAACGCCATGCACGACGCCTACTACACCGCCCGGGTGTGGCAGAAGCTGCCCCATCCCGCGAAGGTGCTGGAATACGAGGAGCATGCCCGGAAGCTGAGCCACAACGAGCGCCGGGTGCGTTTCCGCGCCACGGAAAACGTGAAATCCGTCACCGAGGCCCTTGCCAGCGACAAGCTGACCGCCCCCCGGTGCCCCACCTGCGGCCAGGCGACCCAGCTCAAGACGGAACTGATCCCCCAGGCGCCGGGCAAGTTCATTGCCCTGAGCCAGTGCAAGCACCACGGCACCCTGTTTGTGAAGGCCCATTTTGCCAAGCTGCCGGACGGCCAGGTGGGAATGCACCTGAGCATCCTGCCCGCCAACAAGCAGGCCCGGGCCTACATCCACACCAAGGAGCTGCTGTACCAGTACAAGCGCAAGCGGGGCGATTATGAAAATACCGACTGGAACGACCTGAGCCAGGCCCTGTCCACCAACATGCCCTTCGAGGACGCCTGATCCCTCTGCCTTTTTCATAAAAGGAGGCGCCATTATGGCCGAAACCATCCGCGTACAGTTGAATACCGCTGAGGCCCAGCTTCCCTGCGGGGTGACCGTGGGGGAGGCCGTCCGCGCCCTGCTTCCGGGCGATGCTTTCCAGGCCGTGCTGGGCGTGATGCGCAGCGGCGAGTGCCTGGAACTGACCCAGCCCCTGCATCAGGACTGCGCCCTCATCCCCCTGACCTACCGGGAGGAGGAAGGGCGGCGCATCTACGAGCGAAGTTTGCGCTTTGTGTTCCTGGCAGCCATGAAACGGCTGTACCCGGAAAAGCAGGTGCGCATCCTCAACTCCGTAGGCCACGGCCTGTACGCCCGCCTCAAGGGGGATACCCTGACCAACCGGCAGGTGGAGGCTGTGGAACAGGAAATGCGGCGGCTGGTGGAAGGGGATCTGCCTTTTGAAAAGGAACAATGGAGCCGGGAGGAAGCGGTGGAGTATTTCACCGCCCAGGGCCGCCTGGACAAGGCGGAGCTGCTGCGCTACCGGCCCAGCCGCCAGATGACCATGTACCGCATGGGCGGCCTGTGCGAATATTTCTACGGAGCCATGCTGCCCTCCACCGGCTGGGTGAAGGTGTTTAGACTCAAGCCCCATTTCCCGGGGCTGGTCATCATGAGCCCCGCTCCGGACGCGCCGGAGGTGCCCGCCCCCTACGAAAGCCACGCTAAGTTCCTGCGGGTGTTCGGCCAGAGCCAGGAATGGTGCAACATCCTGGGGGCCAACAACGCCGTAGACGTGAATCGGATGGTGCAGGACGGCAAGATGCGGGAATTCATCCGGGTCAACGAGGCCCTGCAGGATAAGTCCATCGCTGCCATTGCAGACGAGATCGTTCACCGGGGGGCCAGGATCATCATGATCTTCGGGCCGTCCTCCAGCGGCAAGACCACCACCGCCAACCGGCTGGCTGTGCACCTGCGGGTGCTGGGCAAGAAGCCGCGGCTCATCTCCCTGGACGATTTCTACCGCAACCGGGCCGATCTGCCCCTGGAAGCGGACGGCACCCCGGACCTGGAACATGTGGAAGCCCTGGATCTGCCGCTGCTGTCCTCCTGCCTGGAGGGCCTCCTTGGCGGCGAAGAGGTGGAAATGCCCCTGTTTGACTTCAGCGTGGCCCGCCGCAAGCCTGAGGGCTGGAAGCTGCGCATCGCGGAGGATGAACCCCTCATTGTGGAGGGCATCCACGGCATGAACCCCCGCATCACCGCCGCGTTGCCCGAGCAGCTGATGTACGGCGTGTACGTCAGCGCCCTGAGCTGCATCAACCTGGACGATCACAACCGCATCCGCACCACGGACGTGCGTCTGCTCAGGCGCATTGTCAGAGACGTGCGCATGCGCAATACCTCCCCCAGGGAGACCATCGCCATGTGGCCCAAGGTTCGCGCCGGAGAGGAAAAGTGGATCTTCCCCTTCCAGGAGCGGGCAGACGCCATGTTCAATACGTCCCTCCACTACGAACTTCCCATCCTCAAGTCCATGGCCTACGAGCTGTTGCTCTCCATCACCAAGGATGAGCCGGAATACCTGGTGGCCCACCGGCTTTTGAAAACCCTGCACTACTTCCTCCCTGCCGATGGCAAGATCATGAGCGAAGTGCCGCCCCTGAGCATCCTTCGGGAATTTGTGGGCGAATGCTCCTTTTACGACATCCATTGACAGAAGGCACGAAAAAGAGTATATAAGTAGTGTTCCCAAGTACTGATACGCAAAGGGAGAAATGACAGTGTATATTGCAATTACCATATTACAGGTACTGATGAGCATTCTGATGGCATGGATGTCCATCACGCTGGTGTTTCAGCTGATCGTAGGCCTGTTCGGCTTCAAGAAGGAAACCAAGGATTACCAGCCCCACGACCCCAAGATGCGCTTCCTGGTGCTGATCCCCGCCCATAACGAGGAAAGCGTCATCCCCGGCATTATTGAGAATATGCAGCAGATGGACTACCCCACGGAGCTGTACGATTTCTACGTCCTGGCCGATAACTGCACGGACAACACCGCCGAGGTGGCCCGCAGCCTGGGCGCCAAGGTGCTGGAGTTCCACAACGAAAGCCCCAGCGACCCCACCGGCAAGTCCATCGCCCTGCAGAAGGCCTTCAACGCCCTGCCCGGCTACGAGGACAACTACGACGCCGTGTTCTTCTTTGATGCGGACAACCTGGCGGACAAGACCATGTTCCGGGAGGTCAACAGCCAGTACCTGTCCAGCGACGAAAACGCGGAGATCATCCAGTGCTACCTGGGATGCAAGAACAAGAAGGGCATCGTGGCCTTCTTCTACTACCTGACTTATATCATCTCCAACCGCTTCCTGCAGTACGCTCGTTACCGGCTGAAGATTAACTGCGGCATCGGCGGCACCGGCTTTGTGGTCAAGACCCGCTACCTCAAGCAGCGGGGCGGCTGGACCACCGAGTCCCTCACCGAAGACAGCGAGCTGCAGTTCGCCGCCACCCTGGAGGGCAAGAAGGTGCTGTGGAACAACAAGGTCCGCGTCTACGACGAAAAGCCCACCAGCCTCTACGCCAGCCTGCGCCAGCGCATCCGCTGGGCTCAGGGCCATTGGTTCGTGGCTTTCCGCAACACCAAGCCCCTGTTCAAAAACTTCTTTACCGGCAAGCTGCCCTTTGGCGAGTTTATCTCCATGATGGTGCAGATGTACTTCCCCTCCACCTACGTGGCCTCCTTTGTGAACGTGCTGCTGGTGGTGATCTACAACATCCTCTGCCATATCAACGGCGTGACTCAGCCCATCTCCCTCCTGCCCACCTGGCTCAGCCTGGCCCTGATGGCCTACATGCTCCTGGGCCAGTTCTACTGGGGCGACTGGGCCGACAACCACGAGAAGCCCAATCTGCTCCAGCTGCCCATGCTGCTGGTCAGCTTTATCGTCAACACCATCGTGGCCGGCCTGGCCCAGGTCATCGGTCTGTTCAAGTACCGCCAGCAGAACAACTGGGACAAGACTGAGCACAAGATCACCCTGGACGACGAAGCCGCCGCCGTGCTGACGGAGAAGGCTGTGGAGGAATGATGTGTACTTTCTTTTTCTGAGAAAAAGAAAGTACCAAAGAAAAAGCTCTCTTCTTTTCTTTTCAGTGAAAAGAAAAGAAGCAAAAGAAAACCAGCTTCTACCCGGGTTGATGGGTGGAAAGCTGGTTTTCCTTTTTTTGTTGCTTTTGTTGGTGTGAGCCATGGGGCGGGACATCATTGGGAGGCCACGCCCCGACTATCGTCCAGTCAATAGCGGTTTTTCTTTTGCTTACTTTTCTTTTTGACTCAAAAAGAAAAGTAAGTTACACGCAGCCCTGAGCCATCATGGCATCGGCAACCTTCAGGAAGCCGGCGATGTTGGCGCCGATGACGTAGTTGGTGGGCTTGTCGCCGTAGATGGCAGCGGCCTCGGCGCACTTGCCGAAAATGCCGGCCATGATACCCTTCAGCTTCTCGTCCACCTCTTCGAAGGACCAGCTGAGGCGCATGCTGTTCTGGCTCATTTCCAGAGCGGAGGTGGCCACGCCGCCGGCGTTGGCAGCCTTGCCGGGGGCAAAGAGCACGTCGTTCTGCAGGAACAGGTTGGTGGCTTCCAGGGTGGAAGGCATGTTGGCGCCCTCGCCCACCGCGAAGCAGCCGTTGGCGATCAGAGCCTTGGCGCCGTCGGCATCCAGCTCGTTCTGGGTGGCGCAGGGCAGGGCGATATCGCACTTGATGGTCCAGATGCCGCGGCAGCCTTCATGATACTCGCTGCCGGCAACGCGGGCGGCGTATTCCTTGATGCGGCCGCGTTCCACTTCCTTGATCTGCTTGACCACGTCCAGGTTGATGCCGTTGGGGTCGTAGATGTAGCCGTTGGAGTCGCTCATGGCAACGACCTTTGCGCCCATCTCGGTGATCTTTTCGCAGGCGTAGATGGCCACGTTGCCGCTGCCGCTGACCAGCACGGTCTTGCCGGCGACGGTCTTGCCATTGGCTTCCACCATGTTCTTGACGAAGTAGCACAGGCCGTAGCCGGTGGCCTGCTTGCGGGCCAGGGAGCCGCCGTAGGTCAGGCCCTTGCCGGTGAGCACGCCCTCGTAGATGCCCTTGATGCGCTTGTACTGGCCGTACATATAGCCGATCTCGCGAGCGCCGGTGCCGATGTCGCCGGCGGGCACGTCGGTGTCAGCGCCGATGTGACGGAACAGCTCGGTCATGAAGCTCTGGCAGAAAGCCATGATTTCGTTGTCGCTCTTGCCCTTGGGGTCGAAGTCGGAGCCGCCCTTGCCGCCGCCGATGGGCAGGCCGGTGAGGCTGTTCTTCAGCACCTGCTCAAAGCCCAGGAACTTGAGGATGCTCAGGTTGACGCTGGGATGCAGGCGGATGCCGCCCTTGTAGGGGCCGATGGCGCTGTTGTACTGGACGCGGTAGCCGCGGTTGACCTGGATGTTGCCCTGGTCGTCCACCCACGGCACGCGGAAAATGATAACCCGTTCGGGCTCCACGAACCGCTCCAGCAGGCCAGCCTTTTCATATTCAGGGTGCTTGTCGAACACGGGAGCGATGCTCTCCATGATCTCGGTAGCAGCCTGCAGGTATTCGCTTTCGTTGGCGTTACGGGCTTTCAGGCCCTCCAACACACGGGAAGTATAAGCATTCATTGTAAAGTCCCCTTTCTTTTCAACCGGGAAAAGATTGCCTGATTTCTTCTTTGGCAGGGGTATTATAGCACAAACCCCCTTTTCGCAGAATAAGGTTGGCTGCACTTGCTATGTTCTTTCTTTTTGAGTCAAAAAGAAAGAACATAAGAAAAACCGCTATTGTCTTGACGGTTGCCTGGAGATACCTACTGTTGTCCACTCCGCCCTGGGCAGAAGCTGGTTTTTCTTTGGTACTTTCCTCTTCAAAGAACGAAGGTACGAAGTTTTTGTTGTTGCATCAGGAAAAATCTGTTATAATGCATCCATTCGCAAAACGACGGCACGAAAGGAACGAAGATCATGGACAAGTTGGTTTACCTGTGTTATCCCCTGGTGCTGCTTTTATTGTTCTGGGGCTCCAAGTGGCACGGAAAAAAGCAGTGGAATGAGGAATTTTTCAATCTGGACCAGAGCAAGATGCTCCAGGGCTTCCTGGCCATCTGCGTGATGCTGCATCATTGCGGCCAGAAGACCTGCGCCCCCTGGAAGGAGAGCCAGTACTTTGTTCCCGGCCTGGACTTCTTCGTCCCCATTGGATACTTCTTTGTGGCGGTGTTCTTTGTCTGCTCCGGCTTCGGCCTGTACAAGAGCTACCACACCAAGGAAAACTACCTGAAGGGCTTTTTGTGGAAGCGGGTACTGCCGCTGATCATCGCCTTTTATGTGACGGAGTGGATCTTCCTGGGCATCCGCCTTCTGGACGGCGAGAAGATGTCCAACCAGCAGCTGATCCAGTTCATCACCGGCATCAAGCAGGCCAACCCCAACGCCTGGTTTGTGATCACCATGCCCCTGTTCTACCTGTTCTTCTATATCAGCTACGGCCTTTTGAAGAAGGACTGGCTGGCCCTGCCTGCCATTTGGCTGCTGGTGCTGGGCTGGGTGCTGCTGGGCTGCTCCACCAACCACAACGAGGGCTTCATCGTGGGTGAGTGGTGGTACAACTCCGCCTTGTTCTTCCCTCTGGGCCTGACCTTTGCCAAGGTGAAGGACAAGTTCATCGGCTGGATGAAGAAGCACGGCTGGGTGTACGTCCTGAGCATGGTGGTGGCCGTGGTGGCGGGATATTTCCTCTACCGCTACTCCGAGTTTGCCCAGAACCACTTCAGCTACTACTGCGAATGGGTTCGCGATCCCTCGGAGCGCCTCTACCGCCGCTTCATGACCGCCCTGTCCCAGTTCCTGGCGGCGCTGCCCTTTGTGTACTTCATGGTGATGATGAACCTGAAGGTAAAGCTGAACAACAAGGCCCTGCGCTTCATGGGCGCGGTGACCCTGGAGTTCTACCTGATCCACGCCATCTTTGTGGATCTCTTCGGCTTCCACTACCGGGAGGACGTGCTGCCCAACATCTGCAACATCAAGAACGTACTTCTGTACGTGTACGTGGTTTTTGCCACCTCCCTGCCCGCCACGCTGCTACTTCGGAAGATCCTGCATCCCCGGCAGCCCATGTTCCCGGAAATAAAATAACCCTTTGCCGCCTTCAACAGGCGGCTTTATTTTGCAGAGAAAAACCACCCGACAGATATCGGGTGGAGGAGACTATTTCGTAACATTCTTGTAACTTGCTGTGATCAAACTCTGGTCATCGAGATTACTCAAGGCGGGCCGTGTAGCTAATGAGCGTGGCGGTGGGCTGGTTGAAGAGGCGGCCCTTCTGGGGGTAAAAATGGCTGGAGCCCAGGCCCGGGGAGATGTACTGGTTGAGGCTGTTGATGCGCTGCATGCCGGCCAGTTTGGAGGCGTCCTGGAACCAGCCCAGTTCGGGCACATAGAGGGCCTTGCTGCCGCCGGGCAGGCGCCACTGGCCGCCGCAGTAATGGCCGCTGAGCAGCAGGGAGATGTTCCGGAAGTTGTAGGTCTTGCTGGTATCGGCCCATTCCAGGCTTTCCCGGACGTAGCTGGCGTCCAGAGGCACGTGGTTGACCGCGATCTGTAAATCGCCCTGCTGCATGTTTTTCAGGGCCATGGAGGTGCGCTGGTAAACGTCGATGCGGTAATTGAGCGCCCGATAGGCCGCGCCGCCTTCCGCATCGTACTGGGTGCCCATTTCCTCCATGGTTTCCCGCTGCTTGGCCAGGCTGCCCAGCATGCCGTCCACGTCTACCTCGTACAGGTACTGGGGCGAGAACCAGATGGTCTTCTTACCGAAGGCAACGCTCATGGGCGCATCCAGGTAGATGCCGCCGGCGGCCTCGGCGTTCTCAATCCAGCTGGCCCGCACCTTGGGCGTGCCCCGGGCTTTGCTGGGAATGGGTTCGGGATCGTCATCGCCGGCGATGAAAAAGATGGGTGCATCCGGCCGGATGGTGGTCAGGGTGTGGATCAGGGAGATGAGCGGCTCGTCATTGCCCTCGGGGCCGACCATATCGCCCCCCAGAACCACCGCGTGATAGGTCTTGGCCTTGAGCTTTTCCTTCCACTGGGCCGCGTCATTGCCCAGCTCCGAGGCCTCCAGATCGCTGATGAACAGCACCGTAAAGCCCTCGTAATTCTTGTCCAGGCCCATCAGATGCACCTTTTCCGTGGAAAGAACCACGGTTTTGTTGGTGGTATGGTTGATGACAAGCACGGCGGCAATCAGTGCAATCAGAAGCAGGAGTATCAGCAGCCAGGTTCCCACATGGGAACGTCGTCTTTGAGGGATAAATAGATAGTCGTTCTTGCGCCTTGCCATGCCCCCACCCCCTATATATTGTATCTTCATATTAAAATGACCTTTGCTATCCGTCAATGAAGGATTTCTAAGGAAAGTATGACAACTTCCAAAAATTTGAGATGATTTCGCCATCTTTTCGGTATACTTTTCACACCTTCTTTATAGATGTAACCAAGCTGTGAATTGTGTGTAAATTCCGCCGGGCGGCCCATAGGAAAAACAAAAGGTTTGTGATATACTGTTTCTTGAACCCCTTGCCGAAGATTGACGAACGTTTGCCCGGGTTTTCGACGGGATGCGGCAAAGGTTGTCATAGCGTATTTTTGTTTCATTTGTTATCATCTTTTTGCGCCGACCGGACAAGCCCCGGCGGCAGAGGGAGTACACCTTGGCCAAGGAAAAAACCATCTACGTATGCGCCTCCTGCGGGTACGAAGCCGCGCGCTGGCTGGGCTGCTGCCCGGACTGCGGCGAGTGGAACACCTTCGAGGAGCGCAGAAGCCTTCCCGCAGCTGCTCCGGCCAAAACCGCGGCAAAAGCTGCCAAATATCAGACGAATCAGAAAAGCGAAATCGTGCCGCTGTCCCAGGTGGAGGAAAAGCAGGAGCCCCGCTCCACCACCGGCAACGAGGAGCTGGACCGTGTGCTGGGCGGCGGCCTGGTGCCGGGCAGCGCCATCCTCATCGGCGGCGATCCGGGCATCGGCAAAAGCACGCTGCTGCTGCAGGTGGCTGCGTCCCTGAGCCAGCGCTGCCGGGCCCTGTACGTCAGCGGCGAGGAAAGCGCGCGGCAGATCAAGATGCGGGCCGTCCGCATCCAGGTGCCACAGGATAAGCTGTACATTCTTGCGGAAAATGATGTAGAAAGCATCCTGGAAAAATGCGAAGCCATGCAGCCCGACGTCCTGATCATCGACAGCATTCAGACCATGGTCTCCGAGGACAGCGGCAGCGCGCCGGGCAGCGTAAGCCAGGTGCGGCAGAGCGCCGGAGCCATCGTCCGCTACGCCAAGGAAACGGGCACGGCGGTGTTCATCGTGGGCCACGTGACCAAGGAAGGCAGCCTGGCCGGCCCCCGTGTGCTGGAGCACATGGTGGACGCGGTGCTCTATTTTGAGGGCGACCGCCAGCACGAGTACCGGCTGCTCCGGGCGGTGAAGAACCGCTTTGGCTCCGTCAACGAGCTGGGCGTGTTTGAGATGCGGCAGGAGGGCATGATCCCCGTGCCCAACCCCAGCGAGACCTTGCTCAGTCAGCGGGCACGGGGCACCGGCGGCAGCGTGGTGTTCTGCACCCTGCAGGGCAGCCGTCCCATCCTGTGCGACCTGCAGGCCCTGGCAGCCAAGTCCTTCTACTCCGTGCCCAAGCGCACCGTGGGCGGCATGGATTCCAGCCGCGTGGCGCTGCTGCTGGCGGTGATGGAAAAGCGGGCCGGCAAGAAGCTGTTTGACCAGGACGTGTACATCAACGTGGCCGGCGGCCTGGCCCTCAGCGATCCCGCCGCCGATCTGGCCGTCTGCGTGGCGGTGGCTTCCAGCTTGCTGGGCTTCTCCCTTCCGCCCACCCTCAGCGTCATGGGCGAGGTGGGCCTCTGCGGCGAAGTGCGGCCCGTCAGCCAGGTGGAGCGGCGGGTGGCGGAATGCGTCCGCCTGGGCTTCACGGACATCCTTTTACCCAAACAGAACATGAAAAATCTCAAGCCCATGGACGGCGTCACCCTCACCGGCGTGGACACGCTGATGCAGGCGCTGGCCATGGTTTCAGACTGACAAGGCAGGTTATGTTGCAATGATTAAAAGCAAATGGCTGGCACGCTGTGCCAAGGTATTGATTGTTTTGCTGGGCGCTGGCATCGGCGCTGCGCTGGCGGCGCTGCTTTTGCCCATCCTTTCCCGGGTTTGGCCCGACGTTTTCTCCCAGGCCAAGTACATGGCCATTTTCTACGCCGCGCTGTGCCTCATCGGCGGGCTGATTTTCCTGGCCCTCAGCGACGGCATTATCAAGGCCACCATGAAGGTGATCGGCCGGCTGGAGCGTTTCTGGGAGATGCTCACCACCCGCCAGCTGATCCTGGGCTGCATGGGCATCCTCACTGGCCTGGTCATCGCCTGGCTGCTGAGCCAGCTGATCCTGACCATGGGCGTGAGCCTGCTCAGCGTCAGCCTCAGCGCGCTGCTGTACGTGCTCTGCGGCTACGTGGGCATGCGCATCGGCTTCCGCCGCCGCAAGCGCACCAAGCAGAAGGCCGCACCCCAGCCCCTCTTTGACGAGGCCATCGCCCTCCTGGACGACGAGGAGGACGCCTCCCCCATCGCCCGCACCGCCCTGCCCTGCAAGCTGCTGGATACCTCCGTCATCATCGACGGCCGGGTGCTGGACATCGTCAAGGCCGGCTTCCTGGAAGGCGAGATCATCGTGCCCGAGTTCGTTCTGGCGGAGCTGCGGCACATCGCCGACAGCGGTGACAGCCTGCGCCGCGCCCGCGGCCGCCGGGGCCTGGATGTGCTGCAAAAGCTGCAAAAGGAGCTGAAGACCCCCATCACCATCGACCCCCGGGATTTTTCCGACACCGATGAGGTGGACGTGAAGCTTCTGCGCCTGTGCCGCGAAAAGAACGGCACCGTGGTCACCAACGACTACAACCTGAACAAAGTGGCCAGCGTAGCGGGCCTCCGGGTTCTGAACATCAACGACCTGGCCAACGCCGTCAAGCCCATGCTGATGGCCGGCGAGGAACTGACCGTGCACATCGTCCGGGAGGGCAAGGAGCCGGGCCAAGGCGTGGCTTATCTGGACGACGGCACCATGATCGTTGTGGAAAACGGCCGCCGCCATGTAGGCGAGCAGGTGACGGTCACGGTCACCACCGTGCTGCAGACCAGCGCCGGGCGGATGATTTTCACCAAGCTGCATGCCAGCGAGGATGGGAAGGCTGTTACTGCCGGGGCGTAATATTTTGATTCAGGAAAACCAGCTTCTGCCGGTGGGTGGGGGCTGGTTTTTTTTGTGCGGAAGAGGGGCAGGCGTAACGCGGAACTGGCGCGCTGCGGCGCGGAGTACTCTTACTTTTTTCTAGAAAAAAGTAACAAAAAAGCCTTCGCTCCACGCTCGTTCCGGCAAATCCCTTCAATCGCCACAGTTTCGGGGCGGCCGCGCACGAATGTGCTTCTTGGCTTTAGGCTAACAGGACATCCTACCGGCGTGCGCTTCCCCGCCCCGAACCCGGGCTAAGGGATTTGCCGTCTCTCCGCTACGTCGCCAAGAGTGTCCGCAGCGGCGTGGGTGCGAAATGCTGCGCATTTCGGGAGTTGCTTTTCATTTTGAGGAACAATCGGTTGCAGCAACAGAAAAATTTTACACCTTGTCACCGGCTCCAATCCTTTCATTGCCCGCCAGCCCTTTTCCAAATCCAAGCCGGACATACCCTTCCCCGCAGCCAAGATCCAGCAAACGCAGACCGGCGACGTAGCGGAGTGCAGGCAAATCCCGAAGCCCGTTTTCGGGG
>JAGBDE010000046.1 GCA_017937655.1 Clostridia bacterium
AAGATGAAGTTGCCGGGGGTGATCTCGTTGCGGAAGCTCTTGCCGATCTGGGCAATACCAGCGGGCAGCTTCTTGCGGGTGGCGCGCATCACGTTCTGGAAGTTGACGAAAATGCCCTGAGCGGTTTCGGGGCGGAGATAGATCTCGTTGGTGGCGTTCTCGGTGACGCCGGCGTGGGTCTTGAACATCAGGTTGAACTGACGGATGCCGGTGAAGTCCTTCTTGCCGCAGACGGGGCACACGATGTCCTCGTGGTCGGCAATGTACTGCTCCAGCTCGGCGTTGGTCCAGCCGTCGCCGGTCTCTTCGCCCTTGGTGTAGTCCTCAATCAGCTTGTCGGCGCGGAAGCGGGCCTTGCAGGCCTTGCAGTCCATCAGGGGATCGTTGAATCCGCCCACGTGGCCGGAAGCTACCCAAACCTCGCGGTTCATCAGGATGGCGGCGTCCAGACCCACGTTGTATTTGCTCTCCTGAACAAACTTCTGCCACCAGGCTTTCTTGACGTTGTTCTTGAACTCAACGCCCAGGGGACCGTAGTCCCAGCTGTTAGCCAGGCCGCCGTAAATCTCGCTGCCTGCGTAAATGAAGCCACGGCCCTTGCAGAGGGCTACCAGTTTGTCCATGGTTAATGCTGCCATACAAAAATTCCTCCTATGATCAGATCATTGTCCATCATAGAAGGAAATGGGCGATTTGTCAAGATTTTGTCATGCATTTCCGGAACTGAATCCGGCCCGGCATCAGGTAGTGCTCCATGGGGTAGGTAAGGTGGGTGATTTTGTCCAGCTGATCCACCGTCACCACGCCTGCGGGGGCGCGCAGCACCGTGGGAATCCGGTTGACGATGGTGGCGCAGGTATGCTCCACGGTGGCGGGCTTGACCACATGGTATTCCACGCCGGGCTCGCCGGTGATGGACCAGTCGCACATATCGCCGTCCTCCGGGCCGTAGACCTTGCCGATGCACCGGGTCTCGATGACCGGGCCCTGGAAGGTTTCCGTGGTGACCACCGCCGCCATGCCGATGCAGTGGCCCTTGGGGATGTTTTTGCCCAGGGTGCTGGAATAGACCTCGCCGTCATGGAAGTAGGGCACGCATTTCTGGGTCTGTCGGCGGACGGTCCAGCCCATGCGCTGGGCCAGGGCTTCGTTGCTGTTCCACACGTAGGAAGGCTCCAAAACCGCCGGATGGGCGATCTTTTCCTCAAACTCCGCCTCCGTCAGATCCACCCCGTGAGCCCTTGCCAGGGCCAGGCCGTAGTCCTCCACATTGTAGCTGACGCTGCCCTCAATGCGCTGAATTTTGTGGCAGCCCGCCGCCACCTGGGCCACCATGTTGACCCAGAAAATATCCTCCATGCCGCTACCCACAAAGGTACAGCCGTTTTTCTTGGCCAGCATGTCCAGATGGTTGGTGCGCATGGGATCGGTGGTCCAGGAATAGGTGGCTTCCTCGCAGGTGGTGATCACGCTGATGCCCCGGCTCAGGCATTTCACATACTGGTCAAAGCAGTCGCTGACCAGGGAAAACAGCGTCACCACGGCGATGTCCGCATCGGTGTGGTCCAGGACGTCGTCCGCCCGGTCAGAGATGCAAACGCCGGTCTTTACGCCCAGGTTTGCGTAGTCGCCAATGTCCATGCCCACGATGTCCGGGTTAATGTCAATGGCCCCCACAATTTGCGCGCCCTTTTCATACAGATAGCGCAGGATGTACTTGCTCATTTTGCCGCAGCCGTACTGAATGACCTTGATTTTATCCATTGCTGTTGCCTCCTTGCGTTGAAAAGATGCACAAAGTTTTCCCGCTGTGGCGGCCAATGATGCGCCCGGGCCAGCGGTTTTTGTTGTAAAACCGGACTGCCTGTGCTACAATATTTGACAGACTTTATGCATATGGAGGCTTTTTCAAATGAAAAAAGCGTTGATTTTGCTTGTGATGCTGGTGCTGCTTTTCACCATGCCCCTGGAGGCGCTGGCGGCAAAAAAACTGTACGAGACCTCCACGGAACTGGTTCCTGCCCCGGAACCCGTGGCCGTGCCGGAACTGCCTTTGGGCGAGGACGGCTTCCTCCGGGAGGGCGAGGAATCGCCCTATGTGGTACAGGACGAGGAAACTGGCTTCTGGGCCTATGTTTCCCCGGATCTGCGCATCGAGATCACCCGCTACCAGGAGAAAACCTATCCCCTGGAGTGGTTTGAGACCCACATTTACACCCGCAACGACCAGCGCTTCCGCTCCATTCTGGTCAACCCGGATCATCCTGGCCGGGGCATGACCAAGCCGGTAGATATCGCCAAGAACAACAACTGCGTCCTGGCTTTCAGCGACGACTTCATTGGTTTCCGCTACGTGGAGGCCGCGGAGCGGAAGGGCTTGATCATCCGTGGTGGACGGCTTTATGAGGATACCCCTTATAGGAATTCCAGCCGGGCCCAGCCCAACTACGACCTGCTGGCCTACTACCCCGACGGCAGCATGAAGGCATTCCTCAACGGCGAGACCAACGCCGAGGAGCTGCTGGCCGCAGGCGTGACCGATACCTGGTGCTTCGGCCCGGTGCTGGTTTCCGGTGGCGAACTGAGTCAGATCATGGTGGAGGACGGTTATCACCTGCCCCAGCCCCGGCAGGCGCTGGGCATGATCGAGCCCGGCCACTACATGCTGCTGACCGTCAAGGGCCGTGTCAAGAGCAGCGCGGGCGTGCCCATGCGATGGCTGGCTCTGTATATGAAGGAAAAGGGCGTTGTGGAAGGCCTGAACCTGGACGGCGGCAACACCATCGCTCTGGTGTTCCTGGGCGATCTGCTTACCGAAAAGCACGCCAACCAGAGTTCCAACACCATCCGCTCCATGAGCGGCATGATCGGCTTGGGCGAGTGGCAGTATGACGTGGAGGAATAAGCAAGCGTGGAGATTCTTCGCTTGACACCGGACAACCCGCTGTGGGAATCCGCCGCTGATTTTGCGGAAAACTGCAGCTGGATTGCCGGGAAGCACGTTGCCCAGATGATGCGGGAAAACCGCTTCACGGACTGGGAGGCCATCTTCTTTGCCATGGAGGATGATCGCTTTGCCGGATACTGCACCTTCCTCAAGGAGGACTATTATCCGGAAAACCGTTATTCTCCCTGGATCAGCAGCATGTTTGTGGACGAAGCTTTCCGGGGAAGGCGCATCAGCGGGCAGATGATCGACTTTGTGTGCGGTTATGCCCGGGAGCAGGGCTTTGGCAGGGTGTACATCCCCACGGACACGCCCCGGCTCTATGAACGCTTCGGCTTCACCGTCATCGACAGTCTGACAAACTACGGCGGCGATATCGACCAGGTCTTATCCAAACAGATTTGATACCATACAGCCGGAAATTTTCCGGCTGTTATTTTTTTATTTCGGGTTGACAGGAGCCGAGTTTGAAACTATATTAAAAAGACAGGACATTTGAAAGGAGGGCGCACCATGGACGCTGGAAGTACTGGTAACATACCGGGCCGATCGTGGATGGAAGGCGGGCGTGTGTGCGCCTTGGCATAAGAAAAATCCATAGGCCGGTGTGTTTCTGCTTCCCTGATTTCTCAAAAAAATCAAAGGAGGGAAACATCGCCGTGAAAGAACGTTTCGAAATTCTGGAAACCACCATTCATACTTTGCTGCAGGCAAAAAAGTATATGACGCTGCGGGATATCCTGGTGACCATGAATCCCAACGATATCGCCCAGACCCTTGGCGAGCTGGAAGAAGAACGCATCCCGCTCCTTTTCCGTCTGCTTCCCAAGGAACTGGCGGCGGAGACCTTTGTGGAAATGGAAACCGACGCCCAGGAAATGCTCATCCAGGGCTTTTCCGATACGGAGCTGAAGGAGATCGTTGACGAGCTGTACGTGGACGACGCCGCCGACCTGGTGGAGGAAATGCCCGCCAATGTGGTCAAGCGTATTCTCAAGCAGGCCACGCCGGAAATGCGCAACTCCATCAACCAGATTCTGCGCTATCCGGAAAACTCCGCCGGTTCCATCATGACCACGGAATACGTGGCCCTGCGCCCCAACATGACCGTGGCGGAAAGCATCAAGCAAATCCGCCGCAAGGGCGTGGACAAGGAGACCATCTACACCTGCTACGTGACGGAGAACCGTGCCCTCATCGGTGTTGTCAGCGTCAAGGACCTGCTCCTTGCCCCCAATGACGACATCGAAATTTCCGAGATCATGCTCACAAACGTCATCAGCGTCACCACCCTGGCCGACCAGGAAGAAGTGGCCCAGATGATGTCCAAATACCACTTCCTGGCCATGCCCGTGGTGGACAGCGACAACCGTATGGTGGGTATCGTCACCTTCGACGACGCCATGACCGTTCTGGAAGACGAGGTCACCGAGGACATCGCGTTGATGGCTGGTATGACCCCCTCCGAGGAGAGCTACCTCAAGAGCACTCCCTGGGAGATGTTCAAGCACCGGATTCCCTGGCTGATTCTGCTCATGGTTTCCGCCACCTTTACCGGCATGATCATTACCGGCTTTGAGGACGCGCTGGCGGCCCAGGCCGTGCTGACTGCCTTCATCCCCATGCTGATGGGTACCGGCGGTAACTCCGGCTCCCAGAGCTCCGTCATGGTCATCCGCGCCCTGTCTCTGGGCGAGCTGAAGCTGGAGCACATCGGCAAGGTGATCTGGAAAGAGATCCGCACCGCCGTTCTGTGCGGCGTCGCCCTGGGCGCGGCCTGCTTTGCCAAGCTCATCCTGGTGGACAAAATGCTGCTGGGTAACGGCGATATCACCGTTCTGGTGGCTGGCGTCATCACCCTGGCCATGGCGGCCACGGTTCTGCTGGCCAAGTTGGTGGGCTGCGTGTTGCCCATGATCGCCAAGCGGCTGGGCTTTGACCCTGCCGTTATGGCCAGTCCCTTCATCACCACCATAGTGGACGCCCTGTCCCTGCTGATTTATTTCATGTTTGCTACCGCCATTCTGCATCTGTAAATGAACAAAAGCCGCGGCGATCTTGCTGCCGCGGTTTTTCATTTTCGGAAGGAGTCAAAAGATGAGAATCGAAACAGAAAGACTGTTTCTTCGGGAGATGGATGAGGCGGATTTTGATGCGTTGTATGCCGTTCTGGCCGATTCGGACATCATGCAGCACTATCCTTACACCTTCGACGAAGAACGCGTTAGGGGCTGGATACAGAGAAATCAGGAAAGATATCACATCTTCGGCTTTGGATTGTGGGCGGTTTGCCTGAAAGACAGCGGAGAGATGATCGGCGACTGCGGCCTCAGCATGCAGATGATCGGTGGGCATATCAGACCGGAGATTGGCTATCACATCCGGGGCGATAAGCAGCGCCGGGGATATGCCCGGGAGGCAGCCTCTGCCGTCCGGGATTGGACGTTTCGGCATACGACCTTTGGGGTGGTTTACTCCTACATGAAGCAGGGAAATCTGCCGTCTGCCCGAACGGCGCAGGCTTACGGCTGCCGCCTGGTGGAGGAATACCCAGGTGGCGACAACGGAATGACCAGCGTGTATGCCATCACCCGGGAGGAATGGGAAAAGCTGTAAACAAAAGAACCAGGATCATATGTCCTGGCTCTTTTTGTATACAAATTATCCTACATTTGCACGGATCCACCCGGTGATGCCTTCCGGCAGTTCCGGGTTCATCAGTGTGCCGTCCGCAAATTTCAAGTCGTTCTGGATGGCGTTGTTGATGCAATGCTGGCCCATTTGCACTTCGCCGGCGATGTTGGAAGCCACGGAACCGTCCCGGTTGAAAACCAGCTCGGGCAGGAAAAGCTGCACGTTTTTCATGGCGGCGTAGCGTTCCAGGTGGGGCCGGATGGTGAGATCAAAGGAGATGAGCTCGTCATGGTGGGCGTGGCAGAGTAGGATGGGAATGTTCCGTTCCGCCAGCACGTCCAGCTGCTTTTCCGAGGGCAGATAGGCCGGGGCCATGAGGATGGCGGCGTCAAACAGCTCCGGGGCGGCGTTCAGCAGTCGCCAGGAGGCGTATCCACCGGCAGAAGAGCCGGTGAGCAAGGTTTTTCCGGCGCAGGAGAAGCTGGCACGGGCTTCTTTCAGCAGGGCAAGCAGCGAGGTTGTATACAGGGACTCGGCGCCGCAGATCCTTGCTACAAAAGAGTTCCGCTGCTGGTAGCCCTCCACCAGCGTCTTGAGGCGCAGGGAATAATCGGCCAGGTCGCCGGGGGCCTTTGTGGTCATCCAGGTCATGGCGGTGTATCCATTCTCGCCCACATGCTCGTTGGCCAAGGGGCACACGATGTACGCGCCGCCAAGCTTTTGCTGGTATTCCGGGCTGGCGAACATCTCCATGCCGGAGTAGTTCACCGCCAGTTTGCCTGCCAGCGCATTGCCCGCGCCGTGCAGCCCGAAAATGACGGGATACGTTTTGTCCAGAGGCATGCCGTGTTTTGTGGGATCGTAGACGTAGTAGCGCAGGTCGCCCACGGAATCGTCAATGGAGGCGAAAGTGCGCTCCTCAAACAGATCCAGATACGCGCCGGTGGGGTAACCCGGCTCCGTGCCCACGGTCATGTCGGCCGTCATGAAATCGGCCCAGGGATAAATCTTTTTGTCCAGAGACATATGATCGCCTCCTGTAAAATTCTGCCTGTATCTTATCATGAAAACCGGGCCCGGGCAAGGGAAATGTTGTGCGGCGGGGCGGATGGTGCTATAATAACTGTATACAGAAAATGCATGGGGCGTCGCCCCGGAGAGGAAAACCAATGGAAAGAGCCATCATCACGAAGATTTTTGACAATGTGTGGCAGATTGACGATGCGGGAGAATCCAACAGCTTTGTGATTGCGGGCAAGGACAAGGCCATGGTGATCGACACGGTGAACGGCATGGAGAACCTGCAGGAAGTGGTGCGCACGCTGACGGACTTGCCCCTGGTGGTGGTCAACACCCACGGCCATTGCGACCACATTGCGGGCAATGTGTTTTTTGACGAGATTTGGATCCATCCTGCCGATGAAGCCCTGGCCCAGGAGCACTACGGCTTCTTCCGGGAGGAGATGGAGAAACAGAACCTGACCCCGGGCCGGTTCCGCTTTTTGGAGGTGGGCCAGGTGTTCGACCTGGGCGGCGTGAAGCTGGAGGTGGTCAGCCTGCGGGGCCACACGGCGGGCTCTGTGGGCTTCCTGGACAGGGGAAACCGGGTGCTGTTTTCCGGCGACGGGGTCATCGCCACGCCCTGGATGCAGCTGGACGAGAGCATGCCCATTTCCACGCTGCTGGACAGTCTGACCGGGCTGAAGCGGGACTTTGGCGCGGATTTCGACCATGTGCTGACGGGCCACGCCAAGGGCCTGACCGGGGCCGACCTGGTGGACAAGCTGATTCGCGGCTGTGAGGAGATGCTCCGGGGCGAAACGGGCAGCGATCGGCCCTACCATTATTTTGCCGGGGAAGCCCTGTGGCATCCGGTGGAGGACGAGAACAACATCGGCATTGTATACAAGACGGAAAACCTGAAATAAGGAGGGAACGCCTGCGGGAGGGGATCCTGCGGGCGTTTTCATATCCGGAAAAAAGGCCGCATAGCCTTTCGTATCAGCAATGGGGGAGGGGACGCGGTGACGCTGGCAGAACTGCGCACAAAAGAGGTGATTGACGTTCACAGCGGAAAGCGGCTGGGCAAGGTGATGGATTTGGAGTTTTGTGTGGAAAACAGCCGCATCACGGCCCTGGTGGTGCCTGCGGACACCAGCTTTTTGCAGTCCCTTCGGGGCGAAAAATGCGGCCTGGTCATCCCCTGGGAGGATATCCAGCGCATCGGGGATGATGTGATTTTAGTGAGTTTGCGGCAGGATGGAGGGCATTTCGGGCAATCCTGCTGGATCGAGACATCGGGCTGAGGAAAAGCATGTGGAAAAAACGCCCGGCAAATGTGGATATTTTTTTGAAAAATTGTTGAAATATTACAATTCATTTGCTATAATTAACAAAGTCATTACGGAAATCACAAAGGAGAGTATGAACCATGAGATGTCAGTATTGCGGGTACCTGGACAGCCGTGTGATCGACAGCCGTCCTACTGAGGAGGGCAGCTCCATTCGTCGTCGCCGGGAATGCCTGCGCTGCGGCAGACGGTTCACCACCTACGAAAAAATTGAAACCTCCCCCATTATGGTCATCAAAAAGGACATGCGCCGGGAGCCCTTCAACTCCGCCAAGATCAAGCAGGGCCTGGTGCACGCCTGCCAGAAGCGGCCCATCAGCATGGCCGAGATCGACACCATCGTGGAGAAGGTGGAGAAGATGGTCACTTCCTCCGGCGAGGACGAGATCGCTTCCCGCCGCATCGGTGAGGCCGTCATGGAGGAGCTCAAGTCCCTGGACGAGGTGGCTTACGTGCGTTTTGCGTCGGTGTATCGCCAGTTTACGGATGTATCCAGCTTTATGGACGAGCTGAACAAGCTGGTGACAGAAAACAAGAAATAAGCGGGAAACCGCATTGCTTGCATACAAAAAGACGGGCTGTCGGGTTTGCGACAGTCCGTCTTTTTATGGGTCATAGGGATGTTTCTTGCACAAGAACGCCTTGCTTCATGGGCCGGACGCGGCCCGTGAGGCGCAGGCGGGACGGCCCTCCCGATGGCGTGCCCGCCTCGATGCGAAGGATTCCACCGGGTTGGATCAGATCCCGTTGGATGGAAGCGCGGGCTTTCCAGGCAAGCCATGCGCCTACGGCGGAGGTTCCGCTGGCGCAGGAGTTTTCCCAGAAGAGAGTATCTGCGCCGCTGACCCATACCAGCGGCGTCAGGAGATGGTCGGCTTCATTGAGAAGCATCAGGCCCAGGGCGGGTGTATCCAGAAACTGGCCCCATTGGCGGATGACGTTTTCGGCCTGCTGCCTGGCAATTTGCGATGTGAGGATGCAGTGGCAGATGCCGGGGAACCAGACCACGGGCACAGAAAGCATCTGGCCGTCCAGGGGGAGTGTTTCCATGCTGATGCGCTGAACCTGGGGCATTTGCAGGCTGCCAAGCCAGGTATCGCCTTGCTTTTCCATGGATACAGTCACCGGCTCAGGCGCGCCGGACACCCGGAGGGAGACATCGCCCCGGGGAAGCTGCCGTTTCTCCAGCAGCCAGGCGGCGGCAGAAAGGCTAGCGTTGCCGCAAAATTCCCCGCCGGTCATGGTCAGGCTCAGGTCGCACTCGCCATCGCCCGGGCTGAGGAAGCCCACCTGCTCCGCGTCCGGCTCCAGCTGCATGAGCAAATCGGCCAGGCGCTTGCGTTCCTCCGGCGGGAAGCTGCCCTGGGCCAGCAGGGTGATATTGCCCGTGGGGTCAAATTTCCAGTAGGGGATGTTCATTGCTGGTAGTTGCCCAGGAACTGCCTGGTGCGCTCGGTCTGGGGATTGTCAAACAGTTCTTCCGGCGTGCCTTCCTCTACCACCACGCCGCCGTCCATGAACAGCACACGGTCGGACACGGCCTTGGCAAAGGGCATTTCGTGGGTGACGATGACCATGGTCATGTTATCCTCCGCCAGCTGCCGGATGACTTTCAGCACCTCGCCGGTCAGCTCTGGATCCAGGGCGCTGGTGGGCTCGTCAAAGAAAATGATCTCCGGCTTCAGGGCTAGCGCCCGGGCGATGCCCACCCGCTGCTGCTGTCCGCCGGAAAGCTGCCAGGGATAGGCGTCGGCCTTATCCTCCAGACCCATTTTGCGCAGGATTTCCATGGCTTCGTTCTCCACTTCGTGCCTGGGGCGTTTCTGCACCACGATGGGCGCTTCCATTACGTTTTTCAGCACGGTGTAGTGGGGGAACAGGTTGAACTGCTGGAACACCAAACCAAAGTAGCTTTTGATTTTCCGAAGCTCGCTTTTGGAACTGTATACAGCCTTGCCCTCGGAGTTTTCCTTGGCGGCGTACTGGTTCATATAGCGGATGGAGCCGTTGTCGATGGTTTCCAGCAGAGTGGCGCAGCGGAGAAGGGTGGATTTGCCGGAGCCGGACGGGCCGATGATGGATACAACCTCGCCCTTTTCCACGCTGAAGGAGATGTCCTTGAGAACGTCAAGACCATCAAAGGATTTAGAGATGTTGGACATGGTCAGAATGCTCATGGATGCGCCTCCTTAACGATAATAATCCAGCTTTTTCTCAATGCGTTCCATGAGGAAAGCCACCGCGTAGTTGAAAACATAGTAGAACACCGCCGCCGCCACGAAGGTCAGCATGCCGGGGGATTTGGGCGCCACGGCAATCTGCTTGGCCTTGGTGAACATTTCCACCGTGCCGATGGCGGAGGACAGGCTGGTATCCTTGACCAAAGTGATGACCTCGTTGGTCACCGGGGGGATGACCCGCTTGACCATCTGGGGCAGGATGATGCGGAAGAAGGTCTGGCTTTTGGTCAGGCCCAGCACGTCCGCGGCCTCATACTGGCCCTTGGGGATGGATTCGATGCCGGCGCGGAAGATCTCGCAGAAATAGGCGGCGTAGTTGATCACAAAGGCGATGATCACTGCCGTGAAGCGCCAGTTGGAGGGCAGGGAAAACTTGACCCCGGGGAACAGCAGGGGAATGAGCAGCGAGGGGCCGTAGAAGACCATCATCAGCTGGAGCATCAGCGGGGTGCCGCGCATGATGGAAATATAGGCCTTGATGAAGCCGCGGAGCAGCACAAAGCGGCTTTTGCGGCCAAAATATACCAGCAGGCCCAGGGGGATGGAGCCCAGCAGGGTCAGCACAAAAATCAGCGCGGTATTGCCAAAGGCCTTGAACAGCTCAAGGATCATGATCTTAACGGACATAAACGCTCTCTCCTTGGTAACGGTTGGGATGGGGCGGATGCAGCCTCAATACAGCGGTTACGCCCGGCAGGAACAATCGCTGCCGGGCGTTTTTGTTGGCGGAATATCAGCCGGGGATTACTTGATGAGGCACAGGCTTTCCAGAACCAGACCTTCGTCCACGTATTCCTGGGCAATCTGGAGCATGGTGCCGTCTTCGGCCATCTTGAGCAGCTCGGCGTTGACCTGGTCGCGCAGCTCGGTGTTGCCCAGCAGGAAGCCCACGGCGTACTGCTCGGTGGAGACGGTTTCGTCCAGGATGATGTAGGAGCCTTCGTTGTTGGCAATCTGGTAGGTGGCAACGCCCAGGTCAGCGGCCACGGCGTCCACGGTGCCCATGTTCAGCTCGATGAAGCCCTGATTGTAGTCGGCCAGCTCCTGCACGGTGATGGTGCTCAGCAGGGCCTCATTAGAGTTGAGGGCGTCCAGAGCGGAGGAAGCGGCCTGAGCCATGACGGTCTTGCCGTTCAGGTCGGCGAAAGAGGTGATGCCGCTGTCGGCCTTGACCACGATGACGATGGAGTTGTCAACGTAGGGATCGGACCAGGTGTACTGATCTTCGCGGCCGGTGTAGGTGAAGCCGTTCCAGATGCAGTTGATGTTGCCGGAGGACAGCTCGGCGTCCTTGGCCAGCCAATCGATGGCCACGGCCTCAAATTCCCAGCCCAGACGGTTGCACAGTTCCTTGGCCACGGCCAGGTCGAAGCCGTCGTATTCGCCGTCAGCGTTCACAAAGCCGAAGGGAGGGAACTCGGCGTCAAAACCGACGATCAGCTTCTGGGTGCCTTCAGCCATGGCGATGGCGGGCAGCAGCATAGCAACAACCAGCAGGATGGAAAGGATCTTTTTCATAGTAGTAACCTCCTGAAAAATGGATTTCGGAATCGTTTGCCTTGGTACGCTGGTATACTACCACGTTAGCGCGCTAAAGTAAAGAGTGCAGGCAGGGAAATACAATCAAAAAACATAGGCGGCGGGGGAAAGGCGTTTTTGTTGTGATATAATGGGTTTCCAGCATTCCCATTTCTTTTTGGAGGATCTATGACGGAAATCTTCTTAATGACACAAGGCCATCCCTGCTGGGAGGAAACCATGGATTTTGCCCGGAACTGTTCCTGGCGGGCCGGCCCCCATCTGGCGGAGAAAATGCAAAAGAACGACTTTCTCCCCTGGGAGCGGGTCATCGTCGCCCGGGTGGATGGTCAGCCGGCGGGCTACTGCACCTTTGCAGCGCAGGACGAACTGCCGGAGGATTGCGGCTTTTCGCCCTTTATCGGCTTTGTTTTTGTGGACGAACATTTCCGGGGCAGGCGGCTATCTGCCCTGATGCTCCAAAAGGCCGCGCTCTATGCCCGGAAACTGGGCTATGAAAAGGTCTACATCCTGAGCGGGGAAATCGGCCTGTATGAGAAATTCGGCTTTGAAAAGCTGGGTGATTACAAGACCATTTATGGGGCTGTGGATCAGCTGTTTGTGAAGACAACGGAAAAGGGATGAAACAAAGGAGGAGCACGATGAAAGTAGGCATTCTTTGCGCGGGCGACAGCGAGCTGGCCCCGTTTTTGCCCATTGTGGGCGAAGAAAAAATCACGGAAAAGGCCCTGCTGAAATTCTATGAGGGCACCATCGGCGGCGTGGACGTGGTGACGCTGTTTTCGGGCGTATGCAAGGTAAACGCGGCCATCGCCACCCAGATTCTGATCGACCATTTTCAGGTGGACGCGGTGATCAACGCGGGCGTGGCAGGGGGAATGAACCCGGGCCTGGAAATTTTCGACACGGTCATCGCCACGGAAGTGGTGCACCATGATATGGACACCGGCATCCTGACGGACTTCCACCCCTGGCTGGAAACGCCCTTCTTTGACGTGGATCCGGAGCTGCTCCGGCTGAGCAAGCTGGCGGTGGACAAGATGCAGCCGGAGTACCGGGTGCTTTTCGGGCGGATGGCCACCGGGGAGGCGTTCATCGCCGACGAAGGCCGGGAAGCCATCCTGGAGAAGTTCGATCCCCTGACGGTGGACATGGAGACCGCCGCCGTGGCCCAGGTCTGCCATGCCAACGGCGTGCCGTTCATTGCCATCCGCAGCATCACCGATACCGCCGATCACAGCGGCAGCGAGTTCTTCGAAATGAACTGCGAGAAGGCAGCAGGCATCGCCAAGGACATTACCCTGGCGCTGATCCGGGAAATGGCACAATAAACAAAACCCCCATCCGCAAAATGGATGGGGGCTTTTGGTTGCTGAAATCGTGTGGGGTGCAGGGGGGATCATCCCCCCTGCCGGGTGTGGTCAGATTCCACAAACCTTGCGTAGCAGCGCTCCTTTGAGCGATTTACTCATTGATCTGCTGGATAAATTTGAGCAGCTTTTCATGGTCGCCGTCAAACACATAGCCCTGCATGCCCACGGCCCGGGCGCCGTCCACGTTCACCTGCCGGTCGTCGATGAACAGGCATTCCTCCGGCTTCAGGCCGAATTTGTCGCACAGGCGGTGGTAGATGACCGCGTCCGGCTTGAGGCACTTCTCCGATGCGGAGAACATCACGCCGCTGAACAGGTCCAGGGTCAGGATCTTGCGCTGGAATTCCGGGTAGCGCAGGCAGGCGTTGGACAGGATGTACAGGGGCCACCCCTGCTGATGCAGCGCCCGGACGCACTCTTCCGCGCCGTGCAGGGGCCACAGGCCGTCCAGGTACCAGTCCCGCAGAATGGAAAACGCCTCGCCCCGGGCCCGAGGATCGCTGAGACGCTTTACTGCCCGGTAGGTCTGCTCCTCCAGGGTCAGCATGCCGCCGTCCGCCAACTCCCAGTCCTTGTGGTCAAAAATGGCGGCCATCAGCTGCGCGGCCACTTCCTTGTCGCCTTTGGCATGGCGCAGGCAGGGCTGATAGGGCTCGTAGCGGAGCAGCACATCGCCCATGTCAAATACGATATTTTTGATCATTGTTCTGCCTCCTTTCGCAAAAGTATACCACACACGGCCAATAAAAGGAATGCCGGTTTGCTGGAACAATCTGGTTTTTACACTGCGGACTATACATTTTTGGAATTTTCATGTACAATAAAAGATGAATTTGTTTCCTAATATCAGGAAGTTGCCTGCGCATATCAAACCAGCCAAATGCCGCGATGCGGCTATTTTCGGGAGGGAAAACAGCGTGAAAATCGATCTGACTTGTCCGGTGGAGCTGTGGCAGTATTCCATGCCCACGGAAAACAATGCGGAATGTACTTTTGTGCTGAACAATCTGTCCAGCAAGGTGGTGGTCAGCGTGATGGTCACCCTTGCCTGCTATGACAAGGAAAACAACCTGCTTTTCCGCCAGTCCGAGCGCACCCAGGGCCTGAAGGCCGGCGTGGGTGAGCGGTTCAGCATTCTGTTTTTGCCCTCTCAGTGGGAAAACGTGGAAAGCACAGACCTGACCATTGAGAAGGTCTGGTTTGACGACGCCACGGTCTGGCGCAAGGGCAATGCGCCCCTGGCCAACTACACGCCCAACAATCTGAAAAGCAGCCGCGCTTTGGACGAGCTCCGCTTTGTGGCGGGCCGGGATGCGGTGGGCTATCCAGAACGGCAGATGCAGGTCTGGGTCTGCGTGTGCGGCCGGGCTAACAGCTTGGACGCGGTGCGCTGTTGCCGCTGCGAGCGCGGCCGGGACTATGTTTTTGCCAGCCTGAGCCGGGACAATGTGAAGCAGATCATTGCCGTGCATGAGAAGAAGCTGTCTGACGTGGCCCGTGAGGCCCGGGAGGAAAACAGCCGTTTGATGGAAGCCGACCAGCTGCTTCGCCTCAGGAAAAAGAAGAAAAAACGCCGGGTGATCGCTCTGGCGATTGCAGGCGTGACATTGGCCGCAGCCTGTGTAGCCGCCTGGATCTGGGGCATTCCCGCCCTCCGTTACCACCAGGCCACCCAGCAGATGAACGCCGGAAAATACACCGAAGCCAGCGAAGCCTTTGCCGCCATGGGCGATTATGCGGACGCCGCCGACATGACCACCGAATGCAGCTATCGGGCTGCGTCGGACATGTTGGCCGACGGCAGCGACGACAATTTGCTGGCCGCCATGGCCGCCTTCGGGGAGATCTCCGAATATAAGGACAGCGCGGAGCTGGCCAAGAAGGCCCAGTATCAGCTGGGCGAAAGCTATCTGACCCAAGGGCTTTACGAGAAGGCCATGGAGCAGTTCCAGGCTCTAGGCGAATACGAGGACAGCGCCACCCGGGCCCAGCAGTGCATTTACGATCAGGCCGGCGTGCTGTTGGAAGGCGGCAACGTGAAGACCGCCCTGGTGCTTTACCAGATGGCGCCGGATTACCTGGATGCCGCCGAGAAGGCCAAGGAATGCTACTATCGCCTGGGCCTGACCGCCACCGACGAGGGCAAGGACGACGAAGCCGCCCGCTTCTTCGAATCCGCTGGGGATTATTCTGATGCAGCGGCACAGAAGCAGGGACTGGTGTATCGCCAGGCGGAGGAGATCCTGGAAAAGGGCCAGCTGCTTCAAGCCGGCGAGCTGTTTTTGAGCATCAGCGATTATTCCGACGCTCTGGCCAAGGGTCAGGACTGCATGTATCAGCACGGCAAGGAACGGCTGGAGGTGGAGGACTACGTGTCCGCCGCAGCCGCCTTTGAAAAGATCCCGGATTATCTGGACAGCGCCAGCCTGGCTAGCCAGTGCTATTATCAGCAGGCCATGGAAATGAAGGCGGAGGGCCAGTACGCGGCGGCTGCCCCCTACTTTGAAAAGGCGGGGGATCACCAGGATGCGGCCAGCCAGCTCCAGGAATGCTATTTCCACATGGGCCAGGCCGCCCTGGACGGCAAGGACTACGCCAATGCGGAAAGCTATTTTGAAAAAGCAGGGGACTACGAGGGCGGCGCGGAGAAGCTGCAGGAGACCCGGTATCAGTATGGTATTTATTTGATGCAGACCGGCGACTACGCTGGTGCAGCGAATCTATTTGATCTTCTTGGCGACTATGGCGAAAGCAGCCAGATGTATATCCGGTGCGTTTATCAGTTGGGTGCGGCAGCCTATGAATCCGGCGATTTTGCTGGCGCTCAGGGTTTCTTTGGGCAGATTCTGGATTATGAAGACAGCCGGGATCTTTACAGCAAAGCCACCCTGGAAGTGACTCATTCTATGGAAAACGACTTGAACGTGGAAGACGCGTTGGCCCAGTTGCCCAACCTTGCCCCGGACAGCGACGCAGCCCAAAAGCTGACGGAGCTGCTTCTGAACGAGGGTGTGCGGCTGGAATCCACCGGCGACTATGCTGCCGCTGCCGACCTCTACGGCAAGATGTCCGGCAATGAGGAAGCCCAGAAGCGGCTGAAGAACTGCCAGTACCAGCTGGCTCTCGGCCTGCAGATGGACGGCAAGATCCGGGAAGCCGGCGACGCCTTCTACGCCCTGGGCGACTATGAGGACGCCGCCTCCCTGGCACAGGAATGCTACACCGAGCTTTACGGCACCCTGGCCGACAACGCCCGGGCTGCCATGGAAAACAAGGATTACGCCGGGGCTGTTGCCCTTTTGAAGGACGCGGATCTCAGCGCGCTGCCGGAGGCCTACGCAGACCTGCAGACCCTCTATCCCACCGCTTTGGTGGAGTTTGCAGATCAGCTGTACCAGGCGGGCCGCCCCTATGAGGCCATTCCCTTCTATCAGGCCGCTTCTGCCTACGAGAATATGGACAAGAAGCTGGGCCGCCGAGCCTATCTGATCCTGGGTAGCTGGAAGTCCCCTTCTGGAGAACGCCAGGCTGAATTCCGCCTGGACGGCACCTGCACGATCGCCGGGGAGGAAATGCACTTCCGGGTCAGCAATTTCAGCCTGCTGACCGGCGCGTCTGCTGACGACTTGAGCCGCAATTTCCAGATCATCCGCCTGACGGAGGATGACATCACCCTGCGGGATCTCCGGGGTGAGCGTACCCATGACTACAAGTTTGTGAAATCCGCCGGGGTGGAGTTCCCCGCTCAGCTGCCCGATCCGCTGCCCTCTTTGGAGGGCGCGCCTCAGGCCGCGGAGGAACCCGCCCAGGAGGAAGATTTTCAGGTGACGGAGGACTGACATGAAACAGGACACCTTGAGCCGAAAGCAGGAAATCGGCGGGCTGTACGGCTACCGGGTGATCATGTCCCTGATCGTGGCTAACTACCACATCTGGCAGCAGGGCTGGCTCACACAGGGCTTCCACCTGTTCGGCAAATGGATCAGCTATGACTACATTACCCGCACGGGTTACATGATGGTGGATGGCCTGATCCTTCTCAGCGGATTTCTGATGTTCTTGCCCCACGCACGCTGCATGCTGGACGGCTCCCAGCCGCCCAAAACCATTCCTTTCTATATCAAACGTCTGGCGAGGATCGTGCCTTCCAACCTGGTGGCGGTGCTGGCTGCGCTGTTTTTCATCGCGCTGCCGCAAAAGCTGTACCATAGCCCCCAGGTCATGTGGAAGGACCTGATCTCTCACCTGACCTTCACCCAGACCTTCTTTTTCCAGCCCTATCAGGCCACCCACCTCAACGGCGTTCTGTGGACGCTTTGTATTGAGATGCAGCTGTACCTGATGTTCCCCCTTATCGCTGGGTGCGCCCGGAAAAAGCCGGGCCTGACCCTGGGCGCGATGGCGGCGCTGGGCTGGCTTTATCGGGCCATCGTTTATTTCAAGGTGCCGGATACAGGCATGTACATCAACCAGACCCCGGCGTTCCTGGACGTGTACGCTTTGGGCATGCTGGGCGCCATGATCTACGTCCGCCTGCGCCGCTGGCTGGACGACCACCAGGACTGGCGGAAATGGCTGGTTCACGGTGGCGCGGTGCTGGTGCTGGCCTTCGGGCTGGTGTTTGTATCGGCGGTATTGAAAAACCAGTCCAGAATGGCCACCAACGGCGGACTGTCCGCCCTCCGGCTGGGCCAGCTGAGTCATCGCCTGTCCCTGACTTCCGGGCTGATGTGCTGCATCCTGGGCCTGGCCTTCCTGCCCCGGCCCCTGGAATGGCTTTTCGGCAACCGGCTGATGAAGTTCCTGGCGGAGATCAGCTTCAACTTTTATATATGGCATCAGATCCTGGCGGTGCAGATGGCCAGCCATTGGTTTGGCTACGACGCCCTGCATTCCACCCCGGGACTGCAGAAAGCCTTTACGCTGCTGTGCTTTGCGGTGGCGCTGGTGGTGGCCATGGCGGCCACCTACGGCGTGGAGAAGCCGGCGGCTGAACTGATTCAAAAATGGATGAAACAATGGGAAAGGAAGAAAAACGATGAAAGACCCCAGACTGACAACCCTCAGTAAGCAGTTGATCCGCTATTCCTGCAACCTGCAGGCCGGCGAGAAGGTATTGATCGAGAGCTTCGGCGCGGACAAGGAGCTGATCACCGAGCTGGTGAAGGAAGCCTACGCCGTGGGCGCCAAGCCCTACGTCGTCCTCCGGGACAGCGCCATTGAGCGGGCCATGCTCATGGGCGGCACCGAGAAACACTGGCAGGAGACCGCTGCCCTGGACGCTGCCCGCATGTCCCAGATGCAGGCATACATCGGCGTGCGCGGCGGCATGAACAGCTACGAGACCTCTGACGTGCCCTCCGAAAAGCAGCTGCTGTACACCAAGTACTACTCCCAGGAAGTGCACGGCAAGATCCGCGTGCCCAAGACCCGCTGGGTGGTGCTGCGCTATCCCACCCCGGCCATGGCCCAGCTGGCAGAAACCAGCACCGAGGCCTTTGAGGATCATTATTTCAACGTGTGCAACCTGGATTATGCCAAGATGAGCAAGGCCATGGACGCACTGGTCAAGCGCATGGAAGCCACCGACCAGGTCCACATCACCGGCAAGGGCACCGACCTGACCTTCTCCATCAAGGGCCTGCCCGCCATCAAGTGCGACGGCAAGTGCAACATCCCTGACGGCGAGGTCTTCACCGCCCCCGTCCGCGACAGCGTCAACGGCGTGATCCAGTACAACACGCCCTCCCTCTACCAGGGCAATGTGTTCAATGATATCTGCCTGACCTTTGAGAACGGCAAGATCGTCAAGGCCACCAGCAGCGATACCAAGCGCTGCAACGAAATCTTCGACACCGACGAGGGCGCCCGCTACGTGGGCGAGTTCGCCATCGGCGTCAACCCATACATCACCAAGGCCATGAAGGACACCCTCTTTGACGAGAAGATCGCCGGCAGCTTCCACTTCACCCCCGGCGCCAGCTACGACGACTGCCCCAACGGCAACGACAGCGCCATCCATTGGGATCTGGTCTGCATCCAGACTCCGGAATACGGCGGCGGCGAAATGTATTTCGACGGCGAGCTGATCCGCAAGGACGGCCGCTTCGTGCCGGAAGACCTCCAGGGCCTGAACCCGGAAAACTTGAAATAAAAAACGCTTGCAGGATAAGCTGGAAACACTTGAGTGCAAAAGCCCAGTTCTCGTTTGTTACGAAAACTGGGCTTTTTTTGGTTTGTTCAAATCGTGGCAGAAAGGAAGAAAATATAGGCTCTTCTGCCTGTTCAATGATGAGAGGAAATATTTTTGTTACGAACCCGATAAATCAGAATGAGTATGTTTATGAGGACAAGAACCCTTTTTACGGTTTTTTTAAGGAGTTTTTTTGCAGCATGCCTACATAAATAAGTAAACGCGGGTCGATTAAGCATATATATTTGTTATCAATATATAAATAAACAATAGTTTAATCGTAACAATCATTTAGGAAATGAAAAGTCCTTTATTAATTTTCCATAAATCAAAGAAAAGCAACACTTTTGTAAGAAAAATCGAAAAGAAAATATGATATATTTTTTTATAGAATAACATAGTATATTGACGTTTATAATTATACACGTTGTTTATATATTTATGGCGTTTTGATCGGCAAAAGAACTGAACGCCGCAGCAACTCGCTATGTGTGTTGCACTGCAAACCCAAGGAGTACGATGTATATGCAAAAGCTCATAAACAAATGCATACACATTAAGAATATGAATTGGACCGACATATGGTTACAGCATTATTCTTTTCTTTGGGGAAATCCTATCATCAAGTAAATTGCTATTTCCACATGATTTTTCTTTTTTACGGGAAATCAGCACTACAGATAAAAGGGAGAGCGTGTATTATGATTTTGAAACTGCAGAAAGTCATTTCGCTGTTTGTTGCCGTGATTTTGCTGGTTGGTATGATGCCTATGGCCATTGCTGACAGCGCCTCTTCTACAGCAAGCGACCTTGCTCCGGCTCCGAATCATTATGATTCCACGGGAAAACTTGTTGATGACAATGGAAATGTGATTCTTTCCAAACAGGCTGAACGTATTGGACCGGATGAGTGGAGAGTTACGGTTTCTGCTGATATTAAGGAACCACAAATCCATAAGCAGCAAATTGAGATGTTGATTCTGTTGGATCTTTCTGGTTCTATGAACTGGTGTACTGATCCTGGGCATAACACGGGTACTTCGGGATACCATGAACATTCCGATGCATGTCTAACAAATCCAGCAAACTGTAATATAAACCATACACATACTGCTTCTCCTTACGATAGAAATACTTGCTGCGGTCATCAGACGCAAATGGGATATGGATATAAATATAATTGTATGTATATTAATGAGAAAGGTGAGTCGGTTGCGCGTCCCAGCCGCCTTTCGTTTGCCCATAAATCCATTCAAACTTTGACCAGCGGGTTGCCTGCAAATACAAGAATACGATATGCATATTTTAAGGGAGATCAACCGAAGGTTGCTAATACTGCTGTCATGGTTGACTATGAGGATTTTAAAAAAGTTTCAACAGGGAAATATACTCCGCTGAAAGATGGTACGGAAAAAGTTCTTTCAAACACTAAAGCCTTCAGCACGGATCCTTCCACCAAAAAATTTTTGGTCATCATAACCGATGTTGATTCCACAGATGAATACCCAACGAATAGCCCACATTTTATGGCTTTTAAGGCAAATGGTGGAACGGTTTTTACCATTGGCTTTACAAATCGGAATCCAAACCTTGTAGAAATGGCAGAGCCCAATGGAAAGTTTATTTTTGCAGGTAATGAAAAAGAACTGAATCTTGCGGTTCAGGACATTAAGGGTACCATTTCTGCCATGATTAACGACCCCATGGGCGATCAGGTGGATTTGATATCGGGCAGCCTTGCATATGACAAAAGCGTTTTTAGTCAAAACGATTTTAACACAGAAAATGATAACATTTTCTGGAATCCTGAAACGGATCCTATCAAGGGAGGAAAGTATACTTATTCTTACACCGTTAAGCTCACTCCTGATGCTCTGGCTAAGGCGGGTTCTTTTTCGGGTGTTCCGCTGAATAATACTACAACATTAAATTATAGCGTTACTAACACCGATGACAACACGAGTGCATCTTATACTGTTGATTTTCCTATTCCCAAGGCAGAATATGAGATTTCTACACTTCAGGTGAATTGGAAATGCGGTGATGTGGATGTAAAATCTCCAACGAAAACGGAAAGCGTTATTTGTGACTACGTCGGTCAAACTTCGGGTGGAGCTCCTGCTTTCAAAACGGATGATCAAATTGCTGAAAGTGATAAAGAAATCCATCAGAGCGAACAGAACTATTATGTTTATACCAGCACAACCATTGAAAAACTGAATTCTGATGGGGAAAAGGAACCGGTTGATGCTGTTGATCCTTCCCAGCCTTTGGCATACATTGTCACCCACAACTACGGGTTGGATGAAAGGTATGATGTGGTTTACGAATATATCGGTACTGTTCCGGATGGCGCTCCTGCGGCAAAAGGCTATAATGATGCTTATAAACCTGATGACACTGTAACGGTTCCTGCACCAACATCAGAAGGGTATCAGTTCTCAGGCTGGACTGTTGCTGCGCCCGCCAATCTTTCTGTTAGTGATGGCTCTTTTGTAATGCCTAAGCAGGACGTGAAGCTTCAGGGAAGTTGGAAAAAACTGCCCAGCTATAAGGTGCTTGTGAACTATTTCACTAAGACGGACGGCGGCGAATATGTGGCAGATAATGCAGAGGCAGTTGAATTTGTGCCTGTCACATATACAGACAAAGCGTCTGTAGAGAAGTCTTACACTGACGCACTTGAATACAAAGGAAATACTTATGGCGATATCGAACTGAAAAGCGAAAACGCAACAATTGATAAAACCAATCAGATGTTGACGGGAATTGAGCCTGGTGATCCAACTGCAGTGGTAGAAATCAATCTGTACCGTGAAGTAAAGAACTTCTATAAGCTGTATGTGAAGGAATCTTTCACGGATGGAAGCGAGCATAAAGGTTTTTCCAGCAGCTATGTGCGTTGGGACGAAAAGGACTATTCTTTTGACAGCAGCTGGTCGGTAACGCCTAAACCCGCGCCAGAAGGATATGAACTCGTAGCTGCGCAAAGCGGCGAAGCAGCAAGCAGCACTGTGGTTGAACCCGTCACGCCCGGACTGGAAGGAACGAGCTTTGGGGCTGCGGATAAATATGTTGTTGTCACATATGCAAAACGTCCGACGGGAATAGTTACAGTTCACTATGTGGATGGTGCGGGCGTCGAGCTTCAAACCGAATTTGTCAGCGTTCCCATTTATGTGGGAGATGACTATGATGCATCGGCTGCGCAAGAGGAAAGCATTTTCGCAAACGAAAAAATCTATGACTTCGATGACGACGACACTGAGAAGAATGGTACTGCCTATACTGGCACGATGCCCGCAGGTGGCGTAGAGATCACCCGCATCTATGCCGAGCGCGGAAAGGAAACCGCTGTCGTGCGCTATGTGGATGGCGAAGGCAATTCATTGCAGGCCGATACCACCAGCGAAGAAATCTACATTGGCAGCGATTACGATGTGTCCGCGGCTAAGGAAGTAACAACCATCATCAAGGATGGTGTGGTCTATGACTTCGTTGGCGATGACATCAAAGAGAATGGTACTGCCTATGCTGGCACGATGCCTGACGATGGCGTGGAGATCACCCGCATCTATGCCGAACGCGGAAAGGAAACCGCTGTCGTGCGCTATGTGGATGGCGAAGGCAATTCATTGAAGGCCGATACCACCAGCGAAGAGATCTACATTGGCAGCGATTACGATGTGTCTGCGGCTGAGAAAGTAACAACCATCACCAAGGATGGTGTGGTCTATGACTTCGATGACGACGACGCTGAGAAGAATGGTACTGCCTATACTGGCACGATGCCCGCAGGTGGCGTAGAGATCATCCGCACCTATGCCGAACGCGGAAAGGAAACCGCTGTCGTGCGCTATGTGGATGGCGAAGGCAATTTATTGCAGGACGCTACCACCAGCGAAGCAATCTACATTGGCAGCGATTACGATGTGTCTGCGGCTGCGCAAGTAACAACCATCACCAAGGATGGTGTGGTCTTTGACTTCATTGGCGATGACATCGAGGAGAAGGGTACTGCCTATACTGGCAAGATGCCCGCAGGTGGCGTAGAAATCACCCGCGTCTATCTGGAAAGAAACAAGGCGCGAGTCGTTGTCAGCTATGTGGATGAAACGGGCGCAGTTCTGCGCGAAGTCACTTCGCAGACCAAATATGTCGGAGAAACGTACGATGTAAGCGCCGCTTTGGGAGTAAAATCCATTGTTGTTGATGGCAATGAATATGAATTTGTTTCTCATTTCCGCAACAATCTGGTTTCTCGCAGTGTAAACAATGAGAATACTGTGACGGATGCCGATTATTCTGGCGTGATGCCGGAAGGAGGCCTGGACATCGTTCGTGTATACAAGCTCAAAACCGTGGACTACTACTATGGGCTGAAACATGTGTATACCACTTACGATGCATCTGGAAAGATTGTATACTCTGGAAGCGGCAATTGGCCTGTGATGAGAACCAATGAACAGGTATTGACAATCAATTCTCCTGCGTTTTATCAGCATGAAGGGATTGACTATCAGCGGGTGGGAGAGGCAACGCAAACGGCCGATCTTACCGGAACCACAGAAGACGCTCCGTACGTTTTTGTTGTAAATTACGAATATCGTGAACCGGAGATTGTGATCCCGCCGCAGACACAGAGTCCTCCCCAGACGGGCGATGATGGCGTCGGTTTGTGGGTTGCGCTGATGGCAGCGTCTTTGGGCATGATGTTTGCGCTGAAGGCGACGGAACATCGAAAGAAATGCCATTCGGAAAAATAACCCCAAAAAATATAAAAAGGTCCAGCGAAAGCTGGACTTTTTTATGAGTGAAAATTGCTTGGTATATGTGTTTTCGGGAGGACTGGGGAGGGGCTTTTTTCAAAAAAGCCGCCTCCCAACATCTACATTACTTGACCAGCTTGTAGATGTTCAGCACGTCCTGCCAGTACAGCTTCTTCAGGCCGCCCACGGGGTGCTCGCTGCCGAAGGCCGCGCCGGTGCACTTCTTGGCCATTTCCTCCAGGCGATCCTCGCCGATGCCCAGCTCGGCCAGGGTGCCGGGCAGGCCCATCTTGCGGAAGAACTCCCGCAGGCGACGGATGCCTTCCATGACGATGGCGTCGGGGTCGCGGTAGCTGCCGCTGACGCCCATGACGTTGACCGCAAACTGCACGAACATGGGCACGTTATCCTTGTAGACGTATTCCATCCAGCCGGGGGTCAGCACGGCCAGGCCGGCGCCGTGGGCCACGTCGTAGATGGCGCTGAGCTCGTGCTCCATGTTGTGGCAGCCCCAGTCCTGGTCGCGGCCCATGCCCACCAGACCGTTGTGTGCCACCGTGCCGCTGAAGCCCAGCTCGGCCCAGGCGTCGTAGTTGGTCATGTCGTCCTTGGCAATGAGGGCGTTCTTCATCAGGGTGCGCAGAACGGTCTCGCACAGGCCGTCGGTCAGGTCGGTGTGGGTGGTGTTGGTGAAATAACGCTCAAACACGTGGCTCATCATGTCGGCCACGCCGTTGGCCAGCTGGTTGGCGGGCAGGGTGAAGAACAGCTCGGGGTTCATCACGCTCAGCAGGGGGCGCAGGTGAGAGTTGCCATAGCCCAGCTTCAGCTGCTTTTCTTCATTGGTGATGACGGTGTCGCCGCTGGACTCGCTGCCGGCGGCGGGAATGGTCAGGATGGTGGCCACGGGCAGCGCCTTGTCGATGCCCTTGCCCTGCTCATACATATCCCACACGTCGCCGTCGTAGTAAACGCCCATGGCGATGGCCTTGGCGGAGTCGATGACGCTGCCGCCGCCCACGGCCAGGATCAGCTCCACGTTTTCCTTGCGGCACAGGTCGATGCCCTCATGCACCAAAGACAGGCGGGGATTGGGCTTCACGCCTCCCAGCTCCACGTATTCCACGCCCGCGGCCTTCAGGGATGCGGTCACACGGTCCAGAAGGCCGCTGCGCTTTACGCTGCCTCCGCCGTAATGGAGCAGGATCTTCTTTGCGTGGGGGGCCAAAAGCTGGCCGATGCGGTTTTCTTCGCCGCGGCCGAACAGGATCCGCGCCGGTGCGTAAAAATCAAAGTTATTCATGGGAAATCCTCCTTTGCTATTGACAAACGGGTTTTGAAGCCATACCATGACTATAAACCTTAGCCTTAACGCTAAGTCAAGCCTTTTTGAAAAAGAAAAGAGGGAACCCCATGAGCTATTCCATCAAGGCGGCGGCGGAAAAATTCGGACTGACGCCCAACACGCTTCGTTTCTATGAAAAAGAAGGCCTCCTGCCCCATGTGGAGCGCAGCCAGAGCGGCATCCGCCGTTATACGGACGAGGATCTGGAATGGCTGTCGCTGATCTGCTGCCTGAAAAATACCGGCATGGGCATCAAGCAGATCCGGGAGTTTGTGAACCTGACGCTGCTTGGGCCGGAGACCCTTTACCAGCGGTGCCAGCTGCTTCGTCAGCACAAGGCGGAAGTGGAGGGCCGCATTGCGGAAATGCAGCAGCTGCTTCAAAAGGTGTCCTGGAAAATTGGTTATTTTGAGGGCCAGTACCAGGAATATCAGAAGGGCAAGGAAAAGGCGGAATAGGTTTTACAGATGCGACGTGTAACATGAGAGTGCGAATGCAAATGGTTGTTTTGAAACAGGCGTAGAAAAAACTCTGCGCTTGTTTTCTTTTTTGCATCAAACAGGGGAAATGCAAATCTTCTGTTGACATCCCCCGGGAATGGTGTTATTATTTAGCACGGTAACACTTTACTTGAGTAAATTGATAAAGCGAGGACTGATCATGATTAGCTGGCATAACCGTAGCACGGACGAATTTTGCGAGGCGCTGCTTTCCCTGAAAACCATGGAAGAGTGCTATGCTTTCCTGGACGACGTGTGCACCATCCGGGAGGTGCTGGATATTTCCCAGCGGCTGTCGGTGGCAAAGATGCTGGCCGAAGGCATCAGCTATGCGGTGATCAGCAAGGAAACCGGTGCAAGCACGGCCACCATCAGCCGTGTGAGCAAGTGCTATGAATATGGCAGCGGTGGATATAAAACCGTGATTGAACGCTGCAAGGAGGCCAAGAACAATGATTGACGAGAATTTGCTCAAGCAGGAGGAGAAGGCCATTTATTCCCTTCGCTCCCTGTACCGCAAATACGGCTACCTGCCCTTCAAAATGAGCAAGTTTGAGGAATATGAGCTCTACATCCGCAACAAGGACTTCCTGGTCCGCGACCGGGTCATCACCTTCAACGATACCAACGGCAAGCTCATGGCCCTCAAGCCGGACGTGACTCTGTCCATCATCAAGAACGGCGAGGACACCCCCGGGGTCAAGCAGAAGGTCTACTATAACGAAAATGTCTACCGGGTGTCCGAAAGCACCCATCAGTATAAGGAAATCATGCAGGCCGGCCTGGAATGCATCGGCGATATTGACCTGTACGATATCAGCGAGGTCATCTCCCTGGCGGCGGAAAGCCTGGCCATGATCTCCGAAAGCTTCATTCTGGAAGTGTCCCACCTGGGCGTTCTCTCCGCTATGCTGGAGATGGTCTGCCCGGACAAAACCTTTGAACAGAAGGCCATTCGGTTCATCGCCAAGAAAAACGCCCACGACCTGCGCCGCCTCTGCGAGGAATACGGCGCGGACGCGGCGGCGGTGGATCGGCTGGAAGCCTTTGTGTCCACCTACGGCCGGCGGGATGAGGTCATTGCCCGGCTGAAGGAAATCTGCCCGGAGGAGGTGACCCGTGAGCTGGAAGAGTTGTCTGCCATGCTGGACAATTCTCCCTATAGCCACCGGATCCATTTTGACTTCTCCGTGGTCAATGACATGAATTACTACAACCATTTTGTTTTCCGGGGTTTCCTGGACGGCGTGTGCGACAGCGTTCTTTCCGGCGGCCAGTACGACAAGCTGATGCGGAAAATGGGCCGCAGTTCCGGCTCCATCGGCTTTGCGCTGTACCTGGATCTGCTGGAGCAGCTGCCCGTGACCGGCGTCGGCTATGACGTGGACGTGCTGCTGCGCTATGACGAGTCCATCCCCAGCCAGAAGGTTGCCGCCAAGGTGCGGGAACTGATTTCTCAGGGATTTGTGGTCAGCGCCCAGAAAAACGTGCCGGAAAAGCTGCGCTACAAACTGCTGATGGACATGACGAAGGAGGGAGAAAGATGCTGAATGTTGCGCTTCCCAAGGGCCGCCTGGGCGAGAAGGTATACGCCATGTTCGAGGCCGCCGGGTTTGAGTGTCCCTCCATCAAGGAAAACAACCGCAAGCTGATCTTCGAAAATGAGGAAAAAGGCGTTAGGTACTTCTGGGTCAAGCCCAGCGACGTATCCATTTATGTGGAGCGCGGCGCGGCCGATATCGGCGTGGCGGGCAAGGACATCCTGCTGGAGTACGAACCGGACATCTACGAGCTGCTGGATCTGGGCATCGGCAAATGCCGCATGACCGTGGCAGGCCCCAAGGATTTCTACGACGACGGCGTGCGCACCCTGCGGGTGGCCACCAAGTTCACCCATATCGCGTCCGATTATTATGCGTCCATCGGCCGGGAGATTGACATCATCAAGTTGAACGGCTCCATTGAGATCGCCCCCATTCTGGGCCTTAGCGACGTGATTGTGGACATCGTGGAGACCGGCACCACCCTCAAGGAAAACAATCTGGAAGTCAAGACCACCATTCTTCCCATCAGCGCACGGCTGATTGCCAACAAGGCCAGCCTCAAGTTCAAGGCCGAGCAGATGGAAGCCATTATGAAAAGCATGAAGGAACAGGTGAAAGCATATGATTAAGATTATGAATTACGGCGAAGTTCCCAATAGCGAGATCTTCGCCCGGGACAATATTGCAGCCAATGTGGAGGGCGTTGTGGCGGAGATCATCGCTGAGGTGATCAAAAGCGGCGACGACGCCCTGCGCAGCTACGCCCGCAAGTTTGACAAGGCGGAGCTGGACAATCTGGAAGTGACGGAGCAGGAGATCCAGGAGGCCTTTGCCAATGTGGAGCCCCAGTTTCTCCAGATCCTGGAAGAAGCAGCCGCCAATATCCGCGCTTTCCACGAGAAGCAGGTGCGCAACAGCTTCATCGTCAACCAGCAGGACGGCGTGGTGGTGGGCCAGAAGGTGACCCCCATCGAGAAGGTGGGCGTGTATGTGCCCGGCGGCACCGCACCGCTTTCCTCCACGGTTTTGATGGACGTTGTGCCCGCCAAGATCGCCGGATGCAGCGAAATCGTCATGGCCACCCCTCCCGCCCGGGACGGCAAGGTGAACCCCTCCATTCTGGCCGCTGCCAAGATCGCCGGCGTTGACCGCATCTTCAAGGTGGGCGGCGCCCAGGCCATCGCCGCGCTGGCTTACGGCACCCAGAGCGTGCCCAAGGTGGACAAGATCGTCGGCCCCGGCAACGCCTACGTGGCAGAAGCCAAGAAGCAGGTGTTCGGCAAGGTGTCCATTGACATGATCGCCGGCCCCAGCGAAATTTTGGTGGTGGCGGACAGCACCTGCAACCCCTGCTATGTGGCCGCCGACCTGCTTTCCCAGGCGGAGCACGACAAAATGGCCAGCGCCGTGCTGGTCACCGACAGCCGTGCCTTTGCCGAGGCGGTGAGCGCCGAGCTGGAACGCCAGCTGCCGCTGCTGCCCCGGGAGGAAATCGCCCGGTATTCCATTGACAACAACGGCAAGATTATCGTGGCGGAGGGCAATCTGGATCTGGCCATTGATATCGCCAACGAGATCGCTCCGGAACATCTGGAACTGTGCATGGACAATCCTTTTGATTATCTGGCAAAGGTGAAGCACGCCGGGTCCATCTTCATGGGCAAGTATTGCCCTGAATCCCTGGGCGACTACTTTGCAGGCCCCAACCACACCTTGCCCACCAGCGGCACCGCCAGGTTCTCCTCCCCCCTCAGCGTGGACGACTTTGTGAAGAAGTCCCAGTTCACCTATTACACCCGGGATGCGCTGGAAAAAGTGGCGGACAAGATTGCTTTCTTTGCGGGCAAGGAAGGCCTGGACGCCCACGGCAGAAGCGCAACCATTCGTTTTGAGGAACAGTGATGAGCAAGTTTTTTTCCGGGCGGCATGCCGCCCTCACCCCCTATACCCCCGGCGAGCAGCCCCAGGACAAGCGGTATGTGAAGCTGAACACCAATGAGTCGCCCTTCCCGCCCTCCAAGGGAGTGATGGAAGCGGCCCTCCGGGAAAGCGGCGCGCTGCAGCTGTATTCCGACCCCACCAGCGCAGAGTTGACCCGCAAAATGGCGGAAATCCTGGGCGTTACGCCGGATATGGTGCTGATGACCAACGGCTCCGACGAGGTGCTGAACTACGCCTTCATGGCCTTTGGCGACGAGAATCACCCCATGATCTTCCCGGACATCACCTACGGCTTCTACCCGGTGTACGCGGATCTGTTCCACATCCCCTACGAGGAAAAGCCCCTCACGGACGATTTTTCCATCGACCCCAGGGACTACATCGGCGCGGAAAAGACCATCGTCATTGCCAATCCCAATGCGCCCACCGGCCGCTGTCTGCCCCTCAGCGTGATTGAGGAAATTGTGAAGTCCAACCCGGACAATATCGTCCTGATTGACGAGGCGTACGTGGATTTCGGCGGTGAGTCCGCCGTGCCGCTGACCCAGAAGTACGACAATCTGCTGGTGGTGGGCACCTTCTCCAAGTCGCGCTCCATGGCGGGGGCCCGGCTGGGCTTCGGCGTGGGCAATCCGGCCATCATTGCGGATTTGAACACCGTCAAGTACTCCATCAACCCCTACAACGTTAACCGGATGACCGCCGCCGCAGGTGTGGCCGCCCTCTGCGATAACGACTACTACATGCAGAACTGCCGCATCATTATGGAAAACCGGCAGTGGACGGCGGAAAGGCTTCAGGAGCTGGGCTTTGACGTGATCCCCTCCACCGCCAATTTCCTGTTTGCCAAGGCACCCGGCCTCAGCGGCGAGAAGCTGTACCTGGGCCTGAAGGAGCGAGGCGTGCTGGTCAGGCATTTCTCCGCGCCCCGCATCCGTGACTACAACCGCATTACCATCGGCACCCGGGAGCAAATGGAAATTTTCCTTGCCAAAACCAAAGAAATTCTTGAGGAGGCGGCGAAATGAGAACCGCAGAAATCAACCGCAAAACCGCGGAAACGGACATCGCCCTGAAGCTCAACCTGGACGGAAGCGGAAAGTCTGAAATCGAGACCGGCTGCGGTTTTCTGGATCACATGCTGACCCTGTTCGCCCGCCATGGCCGCTTCGACCTGTGCGTGAAATGTGTGGGCGACGTGCAGGTGGACTATCACCACACCACCGAGGACATCGGCATCTGCCTGGGCAAGGCCTTTTCTCAGGCTTTGGGCGACAAGAAGGGCATCGTTCGCTACGGCGACACCCTCCTGCCCATGGACGAGGCGCTGATCCTTTCCGCCATTGACATTTCCGGCCGGGGCGAGTGCTATTACGGCCTGAGCATCCCCACGGAAAAGGTGGGGGATTTCGACACCGAGCTGGGCGAGGAGTTCTGGCGCGCCTTTGCCCGGGACGCGGGCCTGACGCTGCACATCCGGCAGCTGGCGGGCAGCAACTCTCACCACATTCTGGAAGGCAGCTTCAAGTCCGTGGGCCGCAGCCTGCGCACCGCGGTCAGCATTGACCAGGCCTTCCGGGACGAAATTCCTTCCACAAAGGGGATGCTGGAATGATCGCAATCATTGACTATGGCGTGGGAAACTTGTTTTCCCTGCGCTCTTCGCTGAAAATGATCGGCGCGGAGGTGGAGGTCACTTCGGACCCGGAGGTCATCCGCCGGGCCGACAAGCTGCTGCTTCCCGGCGTGGGCGCTTTTGAGGACGCAGCCCGGAAGCTGAGCGAAAGCGGCCTCAGGCAGGTCATCCTGGACGAAGTGAATGCCGGCAAGGAGATCCTGGGCATTTGCCTGGGCATGCAGATGCTGTTTGAAAAAAGCTACGAATACGGCGAGCATCAAGGCCTGGGGCTGCTCCGCGGCAGCGTGGTGCCCATGGAGGGCGTCATTCCTGCGGAACTGAAAATTCCCCATATCGGCTGGAATGCGCTGCATTTTACCAGGCAGGGCCGGCTGCTCAAATACGTAAAGCCCAACGAGTGCGTGTACTTTGTCCACTCCTTCTACGCCACGGACTGTGAGGACAGCCTGTTGGCCACCGCCGAGTACGGCGCGGAGCTGACCGCCGCTGTGGAGAAGGGCAACATCATGGGCTGCCAGTTCCACCCGGAAAAGAGCGGCGACGTGGGTCTTCGTATCCTGAAAGCCTTCTGTGAAAAGGAGGGGGGAAGCATGATCCTTTTTCCTGCCATCGACCTGGTGGACGGCAAGGCGGTGCGCCTCCTTCGGGGCGATTATGCCAACATGACCGTCTACAACGACGACCCGCTGGCCGTCGCCCGGGATTTTGAGAACTGCGGCGCCACCCACATCCACATGGTGGATCTGGAAGGCGCGAAAGACGGCACCACTCCCAACCTGCCTGTGGTGGAGAAAATCGCCCGGGAGACGAAGTTGTTTGTGGAGATCGGCGGGGGCATCCGCAGCATGGAAACCGTGGAGAAGTACCTGGCCGCAGGCGTGAGCCGGGTCATCTTGGGCACCGCCGCCGTCAAGGACGAAAGCTTCCTCCGGGCCGCTGTGGCCGCTTATGGCGACAAGATCGCCGTGGGGGCCGACGTGAAGGACGGCTGCATCGCCATCCGCGGCTGGCTGGAAACCGCCGACGTGACGCTGGAGGAATTCATGAAAAAGATGCAGGACATCGGCGTGAGCTGTGTGATCTGTACGGACATCTCCAAGGACGGGGCCATGCGGGGCACCAATCTCCAGCTGTACAAGGAACTCAGCGAAAAATACTCCATGAACATCACCGCTTCCGGCGGCGTGTCCAGCATGGAGGACGTGAGGGCGCTCAGGGCCATGAATCTGTACGGGGCCATCATCGGCAAGGCCTATTACACCGGGGCCATTGATCTCCGGGAAGCGATCGGGGTGGCAGAATGATTACCAAACGCATTATTCCCTGCCTGGACGTGCGCAACGGCCGGGTGGTCAAAGGCACCAATTTTCAGGGCCTGGCCGATGTATCCTCCCCGGTTCAGCTGGCCCGGTACTATTCGGAAAACGGCGCGGACGAGTTGGTTTTCTACGATATCACCGCGTCTTTTGAGGGGCGGCAGCTGTTTACGGACATCCTGCTGGAAGTGGCCAGCACCATCTTCATTCCCCTGACCGTGGGCGGCGGCATTAACACCGTGGAGGACTTTGACCGGGTGCTGAAATGCGGCGCGGACAAGGTCAGCGTCAATTCCGGCGCCATCCGCAACCCGGATCTGGTCCGGGAAGCCGCCCGGAAGTACGGCGACCAGTGCGTGGTGCTTTCTGCGGACATCAAGCGGGTGGACGGCCAGTTCCGGGTCTTTGCCAAGGGTGGCCGGGAGGACACCGGCATGGAGGCCATCAGCTGGATCAAGCGCTGCGTCGGCATGGGCGCAGGCGAGATCGTGGTCAACTCCATTGACACAGACGGCGTGAAGCAGGGCTTTGACCTGGAAATGCTTCAGGCTGTATGCGACGCGGTGAACGTGCCGGTCATCGCCTCCGGCGGCGCAGGCTGCGTCCGGGACTTTGTGGAGCTGTTCCACGCCATCCCCGGGGTGGACGCAGGGCTTGCGGCCTCCGTGTTCCATTTCGGCGAGATCCGCATTCCTGACCTGAAACAGGAACTGCAAAAAGAAAACATCATTGTGAGGGTTTGAGCATGCTGAATATTGACCAGTTGAAATTTGATGAAAAGGGCCTGATCCCGGCGGTTGTGGTGGACAGCATCACCAAGAAGGTGCTGACCGTGGCTTACATGAACCGGGAAAGCCTGCAGATCTCCATGGAAAAAGGGCTGACCTGCTTCTATTCCCGCTCCCGCCAGGAACTGTGGCTCAAGGGCGAAACCAGCGGCAATTATCAGCACATCGTCAGCATAACCGCCGACTGCGACGGCGACGCGCTGGTGGTTGTGGTGGAGAAGGACGGCCCCGCCTGCCACACCGGCAGCGACAGCTGCTTCTTTGAGCCCGTCTGGCAGAGCGAGGACAAGCACGAGTTCAGCCTCCAGGGCCTCTACGACCTGCTTCTGGAGCGCAACGCCCAGCGGCCCCAGGGTTCCTACACCACCTACCTGTTTGAAAAGGGCATCGACAAGATCCTGAAAAAGGTGGGCGAGGAGTGCACCGAGGTCATCATCGCCGGCAAGGCGGACGATAAGGCCGAGACCATCTACGAACTGGCCGACCTGGCCTACCACGCCATGGTGCTGATGGTGCAGATGGGCATCTCCGTGGAGGACGTGCACCGGGAGCTGGCTTCCCGGCATATCATCGACCATAAGGTGAAGCAGGAGAAAATGACCAAATAAACCAGCGAAAAAACAGAATGCTTGCCCCGGCAGCGGGGAAAACTTGAGGCGTGGAGCCAAACCGGCCCCGCGCCTTTTTTCATGGGACCTACCAGGAAAGAATTTGGAATTTTTCATCAATAATGATTGCATTTTTTTACCTTCTTTGCTAATATGGTAGTGCTATCATGCGGATAGCTTGCGAAACCCGTAAACCCATCTTCCCCCTGCCCTCCGGCAGGACAATGCATTAAGAAAGAGGTTGCAAAGCAGATGGCTAACATCGATCTGAGCCGTTACGGCATCACCGGCACTACCGAAATCCTCCACAATCCTTCTTTCGAAGTTCTGTTCGAAGAAGAAACCAAGCCCGAGCTGGAAGGCTTTGACAAGGGCGTTGTGACCGAACTGGGCGCTGTGAACGTCATGACCGGCATCTACACCGGCCGTTCTCCCAAAGACAAGTTCATCGTCATGGACGAAAACTCCAAGGACACCGTGTGGTGGACCTCCGAGGAGTTCAAGAACGACAACAAGCCCGCTTCTCAGGAAGCCTGGGCAGAGTGCAAGCGTCTGGCCGTCGAGCAGCTGTCTGGCCCCAAGAAGCTGTACGTGATGGACGTTTTCTGCGGCACCAACGCTGATACCCGTATGGCCATCCGCTTCATTATGGAAGTGGCCTGGCAGGCTCACTTCGTGAAGAACATGTTTATCAACCCCACCGAGGAAGAACTGGCCAACTTCGAGCCCGACTTCGTTTCCTACAACGCCGCCAAGGCCAAGGTGGAAAATTACAAGGAACTGGGCCTGAACAGCGAGACCGCTGCCATCTTCAACATCACCTCCCGTGAGCAGGTCATCCTGAACACCTGGTATGGCGGCGAGATGAAAAAGGGTATGTTCTCCATGATGAACTATTACCTGCCCCTGCGCGGCATGGCCTCCATGCACTGCTCCGCCAACACCGACATGAACGGCGAGAACACCGCCCTGTTCTTCGGCCTGTCCGGCACCGGCAAGACCACCCTGTCCACCGACCCCAAGCGTCTGCTCATCGGTGACGACGAGCACGGCTGGGACGACAACGGCGTGTTCAACTTTGAGGGCGGCTGCTATGCTAAGGTCATCAACCTGGATGCTGAGTCCGAGCCCGATATCTACAACGCCATTAAGCGCAACGCTCTGCTGGAAAACGTGACCGTTGATGAAAACGGCAAGTGTGACTTTGCTGACGGCTCCGTCACCGAGAACACCCGTGTTTCCTACCCCATCGATCACATTGAAAAGATCGTTCGCCCCGTGTCCGCAGGTCCCGATGCCAAGAACGTGATCTTCCTGTCTGCTGACGCATTCGGCGTTCTGCCTCCCGTTTCCATCCTGACTCCCGAGCAGACTCAGTACTACTTCCTGTCCGGCTTCACCTCCAAGCTGGCCGGCACCGAGCGTGGTATCACTGAGCCCACTCCCACCTTCTCCGCTTGCTTCGGCCAGGCATTCCTGGAGCTGCACCCCACCAAGTACGGTGAGGAGCTGGTGAAGAAGATGCAGAAGTCCGGCGCTAAGGCTTACCTGGTCAACACCGGCTGGAACGGCACCGGCAAGCGTATCTCCATTAAGGATACCCGTGGCATCATTGATGCTATCCTGGACGGCTCCATTCTGAACGCTGAAACCAAGAAGATTCCTTACTTCAATCTGGAAGTGCCCACCGCACTGCCCGGCGTTGATTCCGGTATTCTGGATCCCAGAGATACCTATGCCGATGCAAAGGTTTGGGACGAAAAGGCTCAGGATCTGGCAGCTCGCTTCATCAAGAACTTTGTTAAGTACACCGGCAATGATGCCGGCAAGGCTCTGGTTGCCGCTGGCCCCCAGCTGTAATTTCATAATCAATAAAAAGGAGAGGCAAACGCCTCTCCTTTTTTTATCGCAAAATCTGCATACCGGGGGCTGTCAGGCTCAGGATACTGACCTGATAGAGCACCTCTGATGCTCTTGCCCGGGTCAAATTTCCCTCAGCCTCCAAGGCAATACCGGAAACTGCCATGGTTGCTACAGAATCCGCCGCCCAGGCAGGCAAGGCCTCATCCACCTCTGCCGCTACCGGCAGATCCAGAGCGTTTTGCAGCATCACTGCCACCTCAGCGCCGGTAATAGGCCCATCGGTCTGCCAATCCTCCGGCAAACCCTCCAGCAGACCGGATCGGATAGCTGCACCCACGTAGGGCTTCAGCCACAGCGGCACATTCTCCGGCACGCCGGCAAAGTCGCTGTCCTCCAATGGAATATCCAGCGCCTTGGTCACCATGGCCAAAAAATCGCCCCGGCTTACCGTCTTATCCGGGAAGAAGCAGTCCTGACCGCCTACGTTTTCTCCGGCAAACAGACCGGTATTGCGCAGCCACTGAGCCTCAAACTGGCAGGAAAGACCGGCGGTATCGGCATACTGGCGGCTTTCGGTGGATTTCAGGATCTGCACCGTCACCGTTGCCTGCCGGGATACGTTACCGGCGGGATCCGTTGCGGTAAAGACAAAGGAATC
>JAGBDE010000047.1 GCA_017937655.1 Clostridia bacterium
ATCCGGCAAGGTTTCTGCGGATGGAGCGGGTGATGGGAATCGAACCCACGTGGCCAGCTTGGGAAGCTGGAGCTCTACCATTGAGCTACACCCGCAAGCCCGCATTGGCCCATAACCAGACATAATATATAATAACGGTTTCATGGGGGATTGTCAACCGCTATTTTCCTTTGCTGTATTTTTATTGTTTTCGGAAAAGTATATACCTTGACAGGTGAGGTATATCGCGTTATACTCATGCTGGAGGTGAGGCAGATGACCTTATCGGCAGATATTTTACGAGGCTATACGGACGCCATCATCCTGATGCAGCTCCAAAACGGAGACAGCTACGGCTACCGCATCAGCCGGGAAGTGAGCCGCATCAGCGAGGGCGGGCTGGAAATGAAGGAAGCCACCCTGTACACCGCCTTCCGCAGGCTGGAGGGCGCGGGCATGATCTCGTCCTACTGGGGCGATGAAATGAGCGGCGCCCGGCGGCGCTACTACACCATTACGGAGCTGGGCCGGGAAAAGCTGCGGCTGGACCGGGAAAACTGGCAGCAAACCAAACTTACGCTGGACAAGCTGATTGGAGGCCAATGAAATGAACGAAACCATTACCAATATTGTGAATCTTTTGTTTGAGGACGTGGCCGAAACCGAGGAAACCCTGGCCATGCGGGAAGAAATTCTGAACAACTGCCAGGAACGCTTCAGCGACCTGGTGGCGGACGGCATGGACGCGGATACTGCCACCGCCGCCATCGTGGAAAGCCTGAAGGGCATGGAGGAGGTCTTGCAGCACTACCCCCGCAAAGCCGACGTGAACGCCCCCGCCGACGAGCAGGCCTTCCGTGCCGCGGGTTTTGAGGAGATCCCCGTCTTTCATGAAGAACAGCCCGCGGCGCCCCTCCGCAGCGCCTACACCTTTGCCCCGGCCGACGTTCAGACCATCTCCGCCGATCTGGCCAGCGAGGACGTGGAGATCGGCCCCTCGGCGGACGGCCAGGTGCACGTTTCCTGTGACAACGATTCCCTCTGCCTGAAGGCGGAAGTTGCGGGCAGCAAGCTGCACATCAGCGTGGAGGAACAGGAAGAGGCGGCCTCTGAGGAGGAGAGCTTTGAGTTCCCCCGGGAGTTTGACCTGGCCTCCCTGGGCGATACCCTTCAGAAGCTTTTCAGCACGTCCTGGAAGAAGATCGTCCGGCATGTGACCACCCACGAAAGCGACGCCACCGTCACCATCCTGCTGCCCAAGAGCAGCGGCATCGCGGTGGAGATTTCCACCGCCAGCGGCGATTTCCAGGTAGACGATCTGGAACTGGGCAGCCTGCGCCTGAGCAGCACCAGCGGCGACGTGAACCTGAGCCGCCTTGCGATGAACAGCTGCAAGGCGACCACCACCAGCGGCGATATCGACGCAGAGCAGGTCACCGTCCGGGAGAGCGTGCAGCTGAACACCACCAGCGGCGATGTGGAGTGGAACGGCAGCTGCACCGGTTTCAAGGCGTCCTCCGTCAGCGGCGACGTGGAGCTGGAAGGCAGCTTTCTGACCGCGGAGATCAAGACCGTCAGCGGCGATATCGAAGCCCGGGCGGACGAGGGATGCACCGTCGGTCACGTGGGCATGCAGTCCACCAGCGGCGACTTGAGCGTGTCTCTGCCTTCTGCTCTCCAGGCCGACATCCAGTGCAAGACCCTGTCCGGCAACATCCACCAGCGCCGCGGCAGCGTCAGCGGCACGGACAGCGCCAGCGTGCAGCTGCGGACGGTTTCCGGTGACATCAGCGTGTACTGACGCCCCTTGCATAGCCCGGTTTTCCTGTGCTATAATCAGGAAAATTGTGGAATTTGGGGTGAGGTTTCATGGCATTTCTCTGCCGTATTCTGGGCCACCGCTGGAACGGCTGCCAGTGCGCGCGCTGCGGCGAAACCCGGGACACTGGCCATCTTTTTGAGACTGCGGAAGGCAAGTGCGAAAAGACTTGCACCCTTTGCGGCAAGGTGGAGCCTATGGCCCACCAATGGCACCATTGCGCCTGCACCCATTGCGGCCTGACCCGGGACAAGGATCACGACTGGTTCGCCACCAGCGAATGCGAGGAGGTCTGCCGCATCTGCGGCCAGGAACGCTCCAGCCATGCCTACGTGCCCCACGAGCGGGGCGTGGACAAGTGCCGCTACTGCGGCAAGCTCCATCGCCTGACCCCGGAGGAAATCGCCCGGCGGGACGAGGAATGGGAAGAAAACGGCGGATGCTGAGTTTTGGGAGGCGGCTTTTCAGGGAAAAGCCCCTCCCAAACCCTCCCGAAAAGCGCTATATGGGCGGACAGTCCACCAGTTCAAGCAACATATTTAATCGGCTGAATCCCAACGTAAACCTGGGTATCAGCCGGTTTTCTTTTGACTGAAAAGTTGGGAGGCGGCTTTTCGGGGAAAAGCCCCTCCCAAGCCCTCCCGAAAAGCGCTATATGGGCGGATAGTCCACCACCTCAAGCAACAGAAAAGACCGGCTGAATCTCAACGTAAACCTGGGTATCAGCCGGTTTTCTTTTGGTTCTTTTCTTTTGACACAAAAGAAAAGAACGCCCCCGGCAGGGCCGCCGGAGGCATAACGTTAACCCATCACCCCTTCACCGCGCCGGCCATCACGCCGGAGACGATGTATCGCTGGCAGAAGAGGTAAAGAAGCACGATGGGCAGGATGGCCAGGGTCAGGACGGCCATCATGGCGCCCATGTCCACGGAGCCGTAGCCGCCCTTCAGGTACTGCACGGCGATGGGAATGGTGCGGTAGCGTTTCACGTCCAGCACCAGGTAGGGCAGGAGGTAGTCGTTCCAGATCCACATGGCCTGTAGGATGCCGGTGGACACGCACACCGGCTGCAGAATGGGCAGCACCACGTGGAAGAAGATGGCGGGCGGGGTGCAGCCGTCGATCATGGCGGCTTCCTCCACCGCCAGGGGCACGGACCGCATGGCGCCGGTGAACAGGAACACCGCCAGGCCCGCGCCAAAGCCCAGGTACACGATGGGAATGCTGAGCGGCGTGTTCAGGTGGAGGGTGTTGGCCACCTTGCTCAGGGTGAACATGACCATCTGGAAGGGCACTACCATGGAGAAGATGAAGGCCAGGTACAAGGCCCGGGTGATGCGGTTTTCCACCCGGCTGATATACCATGCGCACATGGAGGTGCAAAGGAGGATCAGCGCCACGGACAGCACGGTGATGACCACGCTGTAGATCAGCGACATCCAGAAATCCGTCCGTGCGATGCCCAGCTGGTAGTTGCTGAGACCGGCGAACATGCGGCTGTCCGTGGGCAGGGCGAAGGGCGCCCGGCTGATGAAAGCCTTCTTCTTGAAGCTGTTCACCGCCATGATGAACAGGGGGTAGAGGTAAACCAAAGAAATGACGGAAAAAACGAGCGTGAGGATGGGGCCGGACAGTCTGCGTCGGCCCCGCTTTTTGGATGATGTGGTCAATGCTGCACCTCCCGCGTGCTGGTCAGACGGAGCTGCAAAAGGGCGATGCCGGTGACGATCAGGAAGAAGATCACCGCCTTGGCCTGGCCTGCGCCCTCCCAGCCGATGCGTCCGTAAAATGTGTTGAAAATGTTCAGCGCAAGCAATTCCGATCGGCCCGATGGCGCGCCGTTGGTCAGCGCCAGGTTCTGGTCGAAAAGCTTGAAGCCGTTGGTCAGGGTCAGAAAGGTGCAGATGGTGATGGAGGGCATCAGCATGGGCAGCTTGACCCGGAGAAAGGTCTGCCAGGGGGACGCGCCGTCAATGGAAGCGGCCTCGGTCAGTTCCTCGGGGATGGCGTTCAGGCCGGAGATGTAGATGATCATCATGTAGCCCGCCTGCTGCCAGAGGGTCAGCAGCATGAGGCCGAAGAAGCCGTACCATTCGCTGGTGACCAGGGTTTTTCCGTACCGGGCCAGGACGCCGCCCAGGATGACCTGCCACAGCCAGCCCAGCACGATGCCGCCAATCAGGTTGGGCATGAACAGCACCGTGCGGAACAGGTTCCGGCCCCGGATGTTCCGGGTCAGGCACACCGCCGCCGTCAGGCCCGCCAGGTTGACGACTGCGGTGGACAGGAACGCAAACAGCGCGGTGTACCACATGGCGTGCAGAAAGTTGCTGCTGGGATCCGTGAAGGCGCGGATGTAGTTGTCCAGGCCCACGAAAGTGGCGTCGGACACGGTGGTGAACTGGCAAAAGGACAGGTACAGCCCCATCAGAAAGGGCGCAAGAAAGCCGATGAGAAAGGCCAGCACCGTGGGCAGCACAAACAGCGGCCAATAGCGGCGGATGGCGTGATTCATCCAATCATCTCCTTTGCCCGGGGGCGGGCTTTGTCAGCGGTTAACGGCGTTGTATTCCCGGGCCCAGCCGTCCACAAAGGCGCGCCGCAGGTTCTCCCAGTCGGAAGTGCCCTGGGCGTACTCCAGCAGCGCCGCGCCCACGCCGTCCTTCCAGGTGTCCGAGGGCATGGTGGGAAAGGTCCAGCTGACAGACTGCTTGCCCTCCGCAATGTACCGCTGGGCATCGTCCAGGAGGGCGTTGCGGGCGGTGTAGTCCTGATCGAAGGTGGTGAAGGGGGTCACAAAGCCCATCTGGTTAGCCAGGGCATCACGGCCGGTATCGCTGGTGATGACCCATTCCAGAAAGGCCTTGGTGGCGTCGATGTTCTCCTGGGAGGCCCGCTTGTTGATGCACCAGTAGTTTTCCGACCCGGTGCACAGGCCCTGGTTTTCCTCGCCTTCCGCGCCGATGTAGATGGGCAGCATGCCCAGCTGCTCGTCCCGCATGCCGCCGGAGATGAGCTCGTCGTAGGCCCAGGTGCCGTTCTGGTAGAACAACGCCTCCCCCAGGATGAACTCGCTGGAAGCGTCGTCCCCGGTTTTTGCGCCGATGAGGCCGGGCTCGCAGGTGGCGTTGTGGATGTAAAGATCCCAGATGTTTTTGTACTGATCCAGATACAGGCCCTGGATGGCCTCGCTGGTGCTTAGCCCGGTCTGTTTGTACTCGTAGTACACGGGCAGGTTGGCCAGATGGGTCTTGAAGCGCCAGTCGGAGCTGGAATCCATGCCGGAGGAGGTGAACGCGCCCAGCACGCCCAGCTCCTCCCGGCGGGCCTGGATGTCCTCGGCCACCCGCTTCAGACTGGCAAAGCCGGTGATGTCATCCGCAGAATAGCCCGCCTTGGCCAGCAGATCCTTGTTGTAGATCAGGCCGTAGCTCTCAATCACATAGGCGATGCCCAGCACCTGGCCGTCGTCGATGAGGGCGAAGTCGTCGCTTTTCAGATTGGCGTACAGGGCGGTGTCCCGCAGGTCCAGGCAGAAGTTCTTCCAGGTTTTCAGGCCCACAGGGCCGTTGACCTGGAACAGGGTGGGGGCGTCCGGCTTTTCCATCTCGGAGCGGAGGGTGTCCTCATAGGTGCCGGAGGCGGCGGTGCGCACGGTGACGGGCACGCCGGTCTCCCGGGTGTATTCCCGGGCCAGGGCCTCCCATTGCTGGGCCTGCTCGGGCTTGAAGTTAAGGTAGTACACGCTGCCGGCAGGCTTGCCTGCGGCCGCAGGCGGCGCGGACGGAGCGGGGGACGGGGCTGGGGCGGTCGTCGCTTCATCGGCCCCGGCAAAAATGGAAAACACGCCGAAGGCCACCAGCAAAGCCACCAGCACACCCAGAATCTTTTTCATCATGCTCTCTCCTTTGGCTGCGGGCTTTGGATGGCAGTCCCGCATTTTCACGCTTTCAGTTTGGCATGGCGCAGGGAAATTTAGTCCCTCTTTTTTCTTGCCAGTTTTTGTTTTTTGTAAAATAAAAACCCCGCCGAAAGTGGCGGGGGAAATGTAAAATGCGGAGGTGCAGGAGGCACTGCCTCCTGCCGGGTGTGGGCAGAGCCCACAATCCATTGAAAAAGCAACGGTGAAAGCGTTACCGTCCCAGCATGCGCTTGCGGCCGTCGTCCAGGAACTTGCCCAGGTCGGACATGTTTTCCAGGGCCCGTCCGCAGCCGATGACCACGTTGTTCTGGGGGTCGTCCGCCATGGTGCAGGGCACCTTCAGCGCCTCGGCAATGGCCTCGCACAGGCCGAAAAGCTTTGCGCCGCCGCCGGAAAGCAGGATGCCGTACTCAAAAATATCGGCGGCCAGCTCGGCGGGGGTGTGCTCCAGCACGCCGTGGATGCCCTCGATCAGCTGCTGCAGCGGATCGTCAATGGCTTCGGTGATGTCGTCGCTGGAGATGCGCATGGTCTTGGGCAGGCCGGTGATCAGGTTGCGGCCGGTCACCTCCCGGTAGGTCTGCACGGAGCGGGGGATGGCGGAGCCGATGTCGATCTTCAGGGCCTCCGCGGTGCGCTCGCCGATGAACAGGTTGTGCTTGCGGCGCAGATGGCGGATGATGGCGTCATCAAAGCGATCGCCGCCCACGTTGATGCAGTCGTTGACCAGCACCTTGCCGTAAGAAATGACGGCGATGTCCGTCACGCCGGCGCTGATATCCACCAGCATGGTGCCGTAGCCCTCGTCAATGTCCAAGCCCGCGCCCAAAGCGGCGGCCAGGGAGCGGTTCAGCAGCTGGGTGCGGCGCATGCCCGCGTCGAACATGGTGGAGATCAGCGAGCGGCGCTCCACCTCGTTGACGTTGGTGGGAACGGCCAGGATAGCGCGGGGCCGGGCGAACATATGCTTGCCGATGGTCTTGGACAGAAAGCCCTTGAGCATGAAACTGACCAGCTCAAAGTCCGAGATGGCGCCGTCCCTCAGGGGGCGGATGGCCAGAATATTGCCGGGGGTGCGGCCCACCATGCGGGCGGCCTCATCGCCGATGGCCAGGATATTCTGGGTATCCCGGTTCACCACCACAACGGCGGCCTCGTTGAGCACAATGCCCTTTTCCTTCATGTAGATCAGAACCCGGGACGTACCCAGATCGATTCCGATGTCATTGATGCTTGCCATGGAAGTCAAATACCCTTTCCTTCAACAAAGTTTGGATAAAATGGCCAAATGAACCAATATTCAGAAATTCGCCGCCCAAAGCCTGATTCCTGCTTTTGGGATAAAACGTTACATATCAGCAGTTTCGGCGGACAATTTGCGATATTTCCGGCGGGTGGCCTCGCCGCCGCGGATGTGCCGCACAGACTTGTTGTACCGAAGCCTCCGCAGCACCTGTCGGGCCAGCGCCGGGCTTGACAGGGGCAGGCGGTGGTTCATGTCCTTGTGCACGGAGGACTTGCTCACCCCGAAGTGAGCCGCCGCCTGGCGCACGGTGCAGCCTGTATCCGCAATGTACTGTCCAATTCTGATGCAGCGTTCCTCAATGTCTTCCCGCACGTTTCCATCCCCTCCACAGGTTTTGGAAAGGATATGCAGGAAAGGGGGCGGGCTTGCGGGGAATTACAGGCTTTTTCCGCTGAGGAGGCCGCTGGCGAAAGCAAACAGCAGGTTGAAGCCGCCGCAGTCGCCGTCCACGTTGAGGATCTCGCCGGTCAGGTACAGGCCGGGCACGAGGCGGCTTTCCAGGGTGGCGGGGTTCACGTCTGCCGTGTCGATTCCCCCGGCGGTGACCTGGGCCGCGTCAAAGCCGCGCGCGCCGACGACGGGCAGCGAAAACCCGGTGATGGCCCGGCAGAGGTTATCCTGCTGGGGCTTTGTCAGCTGGGCCGACGTGCCGATGGTTCCGCTGATTCCGGCCATGGACAGCAGCGCGTTTTGCAGGGCGGGCAGGGCCGCGCCCACAAGCAGTTGATTTGCCGGCAGATGCCCCCGCTGACGGATGCGGTTTTCCAGCCAGCTGGGAACATCCGTGTCCGGGGAGCCGGTCAGGCTTTCCGTCAGGTTCATCACAAGAGTGCAGCCGTCCGCCGCAAAGCGGCTCAGCTGCATGGCGGCAATGCCACTGACTCCCTCGGCTGTGAACAGGGCCTCGCCGGAGGTTTCGTGCAGGGCATCGCCCGCGGCGGAAACAAGCCGGAGGGATGCCTTGACCCGCACGCCTTCCAGCCCGCGGATCATTTCGGTTTTGGTGAGAAGGGGGCTCAATGCGGGCACAGGCTGGATCAGCCGGTGGCCCAGCCGGGTGGCCAGGCTGTAGGCAGAGCCGTCGGTGCCGTGGGCCGGGGCCGCCGCGCCGCCGGCTGCCAGGATGACCCGGTCAGCAGAAAAATGCACCGGCCTCATTTCCAGCAGATCGCCCTTTTTGACCTTGCCGTTTTTCTTGGCGGTGGAGGGGGCGTACAGGCTTTCCGTGCCGGTGACACGAAAGCCGTTTGCGGTGGGCGTGATGCTTTTCACCTGCACGTTTTGCCGGATGCTTACGCCCAGCTCCGCCAGCCGGGCCAGGAACGCGTCCACCGCCACCGAGGCCATGAAGCAGCTGGGATAGACCCGGCCTTCCTCATCGGCAGTCAGGCTCAGGCCCAGGTTTTGCAAAAACTGCCGGACGGTTTCCCGGGGCATGCAGTCCAGCACCTGTTTTGCAAAGGCTTCGTCGCCGTAAAAGCGGAGAGGGCCATCATTCATCAGGTTGCCCCGGCCGTTGCCGGTCACGCCCAGCTTTTTCAGAGGCTTGCGGTTCCGGTCGATGACGGTCACCCGGTGGCCCGCTTCTGCCGCCGCAATGGCCGCCGCCGCGCCGGACGCGCCGCAGCCGATCATGAGCACATCCATCAGAATTTCCTCATTTCGTTCATGAGCTGCTGCTCGTTGTAGAGGGCTTCCAGCATGTCGTCGTTCTGGATCAGGCGCTGGCCGGCCTTGCGCACGGCCTCAATAAAGTCCTGGCTCATGGCCCGGAGGCCGCCCTGCTCCGGCAGGGGGCAGCAGACCCAGCTCCGGGGGTCGATCTCCGGGATGATTTCCGTATGCTGGCCCTCGTCCGTGGTGTGAAGGCGCATGCGCAGGGGGAACAGCCGGCAGGCCAGCGGGCGATGCTCCCGGGGGCAACTGCCCTGGCACACCAGCCGCTTGCCGCCCTTGAAGAGGGTATCGTCCGGAACCAGGTGGAAGTCAAACCCCTTGATAGGCTTGCGGTAGAACCATTCTTCGTAGGGGAAGAGCAGCATGCCGTTCTCGCCGGTTTCGTCGCTCTGGCAGCAGGCGGCGCCACAAAGCTTGCCGCAGTTCATTTTCAGAGGGGTCAGGTCGCCAAGGATGTCATAAGCGTCCCGGAGGGCGCGCAGGGCGGCGGGACGGGCAAAAAAAGGCATGAAAAAGGACATAGAAACAGCCTCCCGTATAAGATGTTTCTATCTTATCAGGAATCCGTCCGGTTGGCAAGGCGGGGAAGGCATGCTATACTTGAATGAAAGGAGGGCGAGAAAATGCCGGAGCTGATGTTGGTCATTCCCCCGGAGATGGACGGCAAGCTGGTGCGTCAGGCGGCCATGGGCGGCCTGGGGCTGAGCTACGGCCTGTTTAAGCGGGCCAAGTTTCACGGAAGCATCACCCTGGACGGGCAGCCCGTGTTGGCCGACCACCGCCTCCGCGCGGGCCAGGAGCTGCGCATTTTCATCCCCGAAAAAGAAAACACCCTTCCCGGGAAGACGGATCTTCCCCTCAGCGTTGTATATGAGGACGAGCATCTTCTTATGGTGGACAAGCCTGCGCCGCTGCCCTCGGCGTCCTCGCCCAAAAAGGAACAGCCCACCCTGGAAAATGCCGTATATATGTATCTTGGCTGCCCGGGGGATTTTGTATACCGGCCCATCAACCGGCTGGACAAGGGCACCAGCGGCCTGATGATGGTGGCCAAGACCGCCTATGGCCAGCACCTGATGCAGCAGCTGCTCCACACCGACCAGTTCATCCGGGAATACCTGGCGGTGGCGGAGGGCGCGCTGCCGGAAAAGGAAGGCGTCATCTCCCTGCCCATCGGCAAGGCGGAGGGGGCCACGGTCAGGCGCATCGTCACCCCGGAGGGAAAGCCGGCGGTGACCCACTACCGGGTGCTGGAGGAAACCGGCGGGCGAAGCCTCGTCCGCCTGCGCCTGGAAACCGGGCGTACCCACCAGATCCGGGTGCATCTCAGCGCCATGGGCTGCCCCATCGCGGGCGATTTTCTCTACGGCACGGAGCTTTCGCAGCTCCCGGGCCGGTTCGCCCTGCACAGCTGCCTGTGCGCCTTCCGGCATCCCCTCACCGGGGAATGGATCTGCCGGGAAAGCCCGCTGCCCGGTGGGCTGAATACACTTTTGTAAAAATATGGTAAAGAATGGCGGTTTCCCCTGGCCCTAGCCTTGACAGCGGCCCTTTTTCCCGCCATAATGTACCCTGTATTGCTATCCCTATTACAGTTATGCAACGGAGGAACGATCATGAACAAATACGTCCGAAGCCTTGCGGCAATCCTGTGCGCGCTTCTGTGCATTGTTGCTTCGCCCCGGACGGCTGCCGCCAAGACCGTGGAGGAATGGCTGGAAGGCTACGATACCGGCGCCATTTGGTTCGGCGAGGACTTCGCCTACGATATCACCGATGAGGAAGCCTGCTGGGAACTTTTGATGCGGCCCATCACCGTGCTGGATGCAGGTCAGACTGAAGCCATCGCTCCCCGGAAGACCCCCGGCGGCGAGAAGGTCAACACGGACAAGCTGGGCGGCACCATCAACGGTGAATCCGCCGCCGTGCACGTCCTGGGCGAGGATGAGGACGGCTGGACCCTGATCGAGGGCCTGGACTATTACAACCGCATCATCCGGGGCTATGTGAAGACCAACCTGCTCAAGACCGTCACCCCCAGCAAGGAAATGGGCATCATTATCGACAAGCTGACCCAGCAGATGTATGTGTTCGTCGACGGCAAGTATTTTTCCAGCTGCGCCGTTTCCACCGGCCTTGCCAACGACGAGCAGCCCTACAACGAGACCGCCGCCGGCGAATACCTGATGGTCAGCCGCGTGGGCGACTTTGACAGCGAGGGCATGATCTGCGCCCGGGCCATCCGCTTCAACGGCGGCGACATGATCCACGAAGTGCCCTACACCGTTCTGGCGGACGGCACCAAGCGTTATTCCAAGTGGGAGGCCCTGCTGGGCAGCCGGGCCAGCCATGGCTGCATCCGCACTGCCCGCATCGCCAATCCGGACGGCCTGAACGAGAAATGGATCTGGGATCATTACAAATACGGCACCAAGGTGGTCATCTGGGACGACTACGGCCGGGCCATGCCCTACCCGGACGACAGCCTGAAGCAGTATTACAACCCCAACGGCGGCAGCTTTTACCACGGCGTGGAAAACTGCCGTTCCGTGAAGGAGCGCTATCTGCCCCTGACCGCCTTTACCTACGGCGAACTGGAGACCGATCCCTTCAAGAAGCTGGAGCCCTGCTCCGCCTGCGCCCCCGCCAAGCGGAAGGCCGTCATTGACGAAGAGAACGCCGCCCGGGGTACGGAGACCCCCAACAAGCCCGCCGAGACCCCCGTCCCCGCAGTAACCGAGACCCCGGAAACCGTGGAGACCGGCGACGGCGTGACCATCACCTTCATTGATCCGTAACCAAAATAGAAACAGCCCGCTTCATCCGTTGAGATGAGGCGGGCTGGTTTTTGTCGGAAGAAGAGGTTTTCCTCAGCATTCGGTTTCGTCAATCAGGCGCATATACCGGGCAAAGTTTTCGCCGGCCACGGCCTGGATCAGGGCGGCGGAGAAGCCCCGCTGCTCCATGCGCTCAAACAGCGCGGGGATGCGGCCCGCGTGACGCAGGCCCTTGGGGTAGTGCTCGATGCCGTCAAAATCGCTGCCCAGGCCCACGATGCCCTCGCCGCCCAGGTAGCAGATGTGGCAGATGTGGTCAATGACGGTGTCGATATCGGCCTTGCCGGAGGGGTGAAGGAATACCGGGTAGAAGTTCACGCCCACGAAGCTGCGCAGCAGGATGAGCCGCTTGAGCTGCGCGTCCGTCAGGTTCCGGGGATGGTCGCACAGGGCCCGGGCGCAGCTGTGGGAGGCCATAGGCGGCACGGGGCTGTCCATCAGCTCCTCTGCGCCCCGCTCGTTCAGGTGGGAAATGTCCAGGGCGATTTTGTGCTTCTGCATCTCCGCCGCCATTTCCCGACCCAGGGGCTTGAGGCCCTCGGTGGAACTCCGCACCGCCGGATGGGCCAGCAGGTTTTCGTTGTTCCACACCGGCGCGGCAATGCGCACGCCCATCTCCGCAAAGGCCGCTACGCTGCTCAGGTCGCTGCCGAAGGCCTCGCCCCCCTCGATGGTGAGCAGGGCATTGGCTTCATCGGGCAGGGCGTCGTCCAAAGTGCGGATCTGGCGCCAGCCTTCGTCCAGCAATTGCCGGAAGGCGGCCAGCTCCCGGTCGATCAGATCCGCTTCGTCGCCGGTGAGGCCCTGTCCGCCTACAAAAAGCGCCAGGGCCTGCACCCGGGTGTGGCCGGGCAGCAGGAGGCGCTTCTTGGTAACGTCCAGTTGTTTTTTGTAGGGCATGGCGTACAGGGTGTCCGCATGGGTATCGCAAATCAGCATGAAAATCCCTCCCGGGAGGTTTATGGGCAGGGGCCGTGGGTTATTCCATCTCGCCAAAATACTTGCTGGGGGTCAGATCGTACACCACCCGGGACACGCAGGGGATCTCCTTCAGGATCCGCTCCGTGACCCGCTCCAGCAGGTCAAAGGGCAGGCGGGCGCTGGCGTTGGTGCGGCCGGCCTGGAGGGCACGCAGCAGGATGGAATAGGCGCCGGGGGTCTCGGGGCTTTGCAGCAGCACGGCGTAGAACTTGCGCAGCTTGCGATCCACGCCGTTTTCCACAATCTCGTCCGCAAAGCAGGCCTCGGCGTGGCGCAGCACGTTGAGCCGTTTTTCCGTCACCTGGCCAAAGATGCGGGAAGCAAGGCCCGCCGCAGGGAAGGCCTGGCGGCTGACAAAGTTGGCGGGCAGCTGCAGGGATTGGGCCAGGCGGCGCACTTCGTCCTTGAACAGCTTTTTCAGGGGCTCCACCACCGGGCAGGGCAGGGGCGCAGAGGCGGCGGATCCGTCTGCGGAGGTGATGGAATCCAGACGGTCGTTGAAATTGGTGCCCAGCAGGAGGGCAGTCTTGTCGCCATAGGAGCGGTGGCTTTCCAGGATCAGGTCGCCGATGAGCTCGGACACAGCCTGATCCTTCCTGGCATCGTCGGTCACGCCCTCGATGGCGGACAGGAACCGGTCCCGGGCGTCCACGTAGCGCACGTCAATGCCCATGTGGCTGGAAAAATCGTCGATGATCTGCTGGGGTTCATCCTGGTGGAAAAAGCCGGTGTCAATGAAAATGCAATGGAGGCGGCTGCCCACGGCCAGGCTGGCCAGACGGGCGCAGACGGTGCTGTCCACGCCGCCGGACACGGCGCAGATCACATGGTCGCAGTCCTCGGTTTCCCGGCGGATCGTGTCCAGGCAGTCGTCAATGATGGCGTCCGTGTTCCAGCTTTCGCTGCAGCCGCAGATCTGCTGGGCAAAATTGCTGAGCAGCTGGGCGCCGTCGGGGTCGTGGCGCTCAATGGGGTACTGCACGCCGTAGTGCTCCTTTTCCTGATGGCGGAAAGCAATGCAGTCGTCCCCCGCATGCACCAGGGCCTCCAGCTGATGGGAAAGCAGCAAAGGCGAAAAGCCGTTCAGCCGCCGGTCGCCGCTGAGGCAGGAATCGAACAGGGGATGCTGGCTCAGGGAAAGCATCAGGGCCTCCTGGGGCTCCTTGCGTTCCTCGCATCCGCCGCCGTAAAGGGCGCACAGACGCACGGCGGCCTCGCCCAGGGCAAGCAGCGGAATGCCGCTGTCAAGCACCTGGGGATCCATCTCCTCCAGGACGTTCTCGCCCACCAGAACCACGCCCCGGGGCTGGTAATCCATCAGGACGTCCATGCTGGCGGCGGGGGAAACAATGGTGCAGTACAGCTGCCGCCACCTGAGGGTATGGGCGATCATGGCGGCCGCTTCCGTGTCCCGGCTCAAAATAAGGATGGTGTCCTGCATAATATTTTGCTCCTTCAAAATTGGCAATTTTGGGTGTATCAAGTGTTACATTCTGCAAAGAGACCGCGTCTTCCTGCTTTTTTTATGCAAATCCGGGGCGGAGAGTGTGAAAATGGGGTCTTGTGGTCTTTGCAGATTGTTGATATAATGTAGGGTGAGTATATGTGTGCGCATGTACGTCCATCCTACCTATGAAAATGATGCCGCGGCGCAAGCGCCGCTCAGCGAGCAACCAAGGATAAGGAGTGCGGAAACTTGAGCGATATGTATCGAAATCAGCCCGACCCCAACGAATACTACGGCCAGCAGGATTACTCCGGCAATCAGGACCCGTGGAATGATCCCGCCTATCCGCAGGATGATTATGCAGCCGGCGGATACATGGCCGGCAACGCACAGGTGGAGGATCCTTTCTCTGCCTGGCGCAGACCTGCGGATACGGGCTTTGACGCCGGATTCCTGCAGGAAGAACCCTATATGATGGGCGCGGAAATGCAGCAGGGCGGTCTGCCTCTTTATGAGGCTGAGGCTGCCGGCAACGACTTCCGTGCCATGGGCGACGCCGCTCCCACCCGGATCGGCGCCCCTGTGCAGATGGTGAGTAAGCGGGTCTCCCAGCGGGAGGATGTTCCTGCCGGCTTTGCCCGCCCCGCCCAGCCCGTTCAGGAGGAGCCTGCCGCAGCCTACGCGCCTGCCGCTGCTGCCCCCGCCCCTTCCGGCGATGCCGCGCCTCGTCGCCGCAGCCGCCGTATGGAACGCCGGGACGAGCCCCAGGCTGAGCCCCAGATGAACGAGGCCGTGCAGATGCCGGTTTCCCAGGAAGCGCCCCAGCAGCGCAGGGAGCCTGCCTACGATCCCTATATGCAGGAGCAGCCCCGGCAGATGGAGCAGCGGCCCTACCGCCGCACCGCCATGCCTGGCGATAATTTCTCCGGCCCCCGTACCGCCATGCCCAGCCAGCGCGGCCCTGTGGCCGACCGTGCCCGGGAAGTCCGTAACGATGTGATGTCTTCCCAGGCAGAGGAAAACTGGCAGCAGCGTCCTGCGTCCAGCCAGGGCCGTGGCCGCGTGGCCGATCGCGCCCGGGAGGTTCGGGACGATGTGATGGCCCAGCGTGAGGAAGCTCCTGTCCAGCGCCGGGAACAGCGGCCCATGCCCCCCCGTCCACCCATGCCTCAGCGCCGCCCCGTGCAGCCTGAGGATGGCCAGCCCTATCCCATGCAGGATCGGGCAGATATGCCTGCCCGTCGCCCTGCTCCCCAGGCCCGTCCTGAGGGTGCGCCTGTGCGTCGGCCTGCTCCTCAGCAGCGGCCCATGGCTCCGGGTGGCGAGCAGCCCCAGCAGCCCATCCGTCGGCCTATGCCCCAGGGCGAAGGCCAGACCCGCTATCCTCAGGCGCCTGACTACGCCCAGGAGGAGCAGGGCTACGCTTATCCTCAGGATCAGGGCGATTACGCTGCCCGCCGTCCCAGTCCGTTCAACCGGAGCGAGAAGGCCGCCAGCGTGCCCCGCAAACCCTACGATTTTGAAGAAGGCGATTATGACGACGACGAGCCCCGCAAGGGCAGCGCACTGGTGACCATCATCGTGGTGCTGCTTTTGTTGGGCGGCATCCTGGCCGGCATCGTGCTGCCTGACTGGGAAAAGATCGGCGGCCCTGTGGGCAATACTATGGCCCCCGCGAAGAACGCCGTTGTAACCACTTTCAATAACCTGAAGAACAAGATCATCCCCGAGGAAGAACTGGTGACCAGCTTCAGCGCCAACTGCGCCGAGACCGAAGCCCCCGCCACCGTCCACTTTACCGTGCAGACTTCCAAGAACGCTGCGGGTATCCGCATCGTGGATGATTACCAGAATGAAGTCTATTCCGCTGAATACAATGACGAGCTGGCCCTGTCCGGCGAGGTGATGGTCAACAGCAATGCCCTCATCTGGAAACCCACTTGCGTCATTGAAGACGAATATTATGGTGGCTTTACCGTGTATGCTCAGCGCAAGGACGGTACTGAAAGCGAGGGCATCATCAGCACTGAACTGGTGAGCATTGCCCCCGCTAAAGAAGCCGCCCAGCCCATGCAGGGCTTCACCACCAGTCTGGAAAGCGGTTCCGTGCCTGCTGAGGTCACCTTTACCCTGACCACCTCCGATCAGGTCAGTGCCGTGCGGGTGGTGGACCAGTATGAGTCCGCGGTGGCCATTATGAGCGTCAGCGACGAGGACAGCGAAGCCGGTACCATGACCCAGGAAGGCGAAGTGCGTACCTGGAAGCTGAATGTGACCATTGAGAACATCTACAATGGTTCCTACTGGGCTCAGTATCAGACCGAGGATGAACTGAATTTTGTCAGCAGCGATTTTTCCGTACCCGCTTCCTTTATGCCTGCTCCCCCTGTAACCGATGCGCCGGTGGAAACACCTGTTCCGGAAGAGGAAGACCCTCTCCCCGAAGGTGAGGATGACATTTTGCCGGAGGATGGAGGGAATACGCAGGAAGTGATCATTGAAGAAACGCCCGTTCCCACCGAGACCCCCGAACCCACCCCCACGCCTGAACCCACTCCCACTCCCACGCTGGCCCCTGACGCCACCCCCCTGCCTGACCTGGAAGCCGCCGCTCACGAAAGCGCCGACCCCACCCGCGGCAGCCTGGGCCTGAAGACCAGCAAGAACAACAACGGCAAGTCCGCCAGTTCTTACGTCCGTGAGGAAAAGAAGCAGATTTCCATCCTGACCCCCTTCACCACCTCCAGCAGCGTGGACAACTACGCCGTGTGGATGCAGGCGGGTATCCTCACCTTCCGCGGCGGCCCCATGCGCCAGAACGCCTCCTTCAAGACCGTTGAGGTGGAAGAAGGCAAGCTGAGCGTTTTGTGGAGCCAGCCTGTGGGGTCCATGAAGGTTAAGGACGGCACCGTGTACGGCGTGGTCGCTCCCGGTCAGCCCCTGATTGTCAAGTGGGGCCAGGAAATTCGTCCCGTCCTTGGCCTGAACGACGATGCCAAGGCTACCACCGCCCTGAAGGAAGTCATTGTGGCCGGCCAGGACGGCAAGGTCTACTTCTATGACCTGACCACCGGCAACGCCACCCGCGACCCCATCGACCTGGGCGCTCCCAGCGCCGGCGGCCTGTCCCTGGCCACCAACGGCGCGCCCGTTCTGGGCGTGGGTCAGAGCCACAGGCTGCTCAACAAGAAGACTGTGGACTGCGGCTATCACTTCATCGACCTGCTGACCAACAAGGAAACTTTGCTGGTCCGCACCGATGGCGACAAGGAACGCAACAGCAGCTATTCCGGCGTGCTGGGCGCGGCTCTCTTTGACAAGAACACCGGTACCGCTATCTTTGGCACCCAGGGCGGCGCACTTTACACCGTGGAGCTGGGCGATCAGAAGCAGACCTTTACCTTTGAAACCGATCCGGAAACCAAGAAACTCATGAACGCCAAGCTGTCCCTGCAGTCCTCTTACCAGACCTACCTGAGCAACGCTTCCGATCAGAAGAAGAAGTACACCAACATCGACGCCAGCGTGGCCATGTATGACAACTACGTCTACTTCGGCGACCGCTACGGTCTGCTGCAGTGCGTGGACATCAACACCATGAGCCCCGTCTGGGTGGTGGATACGGAGGATAAGATCGACTCCACTCCCGCCCTGGATCTGGAAAGCGACGGCTCTCTGGCCATCTACACCGGCAACACCTACTACCGCCGCTACAAGTCCAGCGTCTGCAACCTGCGCAAGCTGGACGCCATGACCGGCGAGATCCTCTGGACCTATGACGTGCCCGACCTGACCTACAACCCGGACTACGAGGTGGGTCTGGTGGCCAGCCCCGTGGTGGGCCAGGAGTCCATTTCCGACCTGATGATCTATACCGTCACCAACGGCAAGCACGGCTCCAGCGTTCTGGCCCTGAACAAGGCCGACGGCTCTCTGGTCTGGCGGACGGATTTTGCCGGCGAGGGCTTCTCCAGCCCCGTGGCCGTGTACAATGAAAACGGCGACGCCTGGATCCTCCAGGGCCTGGGCGACGGCAACATCGTGCTGATGAAGGCCAAGACCGGCGAGGTCATCGATACCCTGAACCTGGAAGGCGCAGAGATCACCGCATCCCCCGCCGTGTACGGCAACCTGATGGTGATCGGCACCACCGGCAAGGAAAACAGCGCCGTCTACTGCATCAAGATTCAGTAAGCAGCTGCATCAACGAATGAAGAAGGGATTTTCATGAAGATCTACCTGGACGCTATGGGCGGAGACAACGCCCCCAAGGCACCCGTGGAGGGCGCGCTGGAAGCACTGGAAAACAATCAGGAGCTGGTCATTGAACTGGCAGGCCCCCTGGCCGATGTGAAGCCCCTGGTGGACGAACTGTTCGCCGGCAAGGAAGCTCTGCTTGACCGCCTTGTGCTCACCGACTGCCCTGAAGTCATCACCAACTGTGAATCTCCCGTAATGGCTGTGCGCCACAAGAAGCAGAGCGCCATCGTGGACGGTATGCTCAAGCTGCGGGACGGCCAGGTGGACGCCTTTGTGTCCGCCGGAAGCACCGGCGCGGTGCTGGCTGGCGGCATGTTCCGCCTGGGCCGCATCGCCGGCATCGACCGGCCCGCCCTGGCCCCGCTTCTGCCCAACGGCAAGGATTTCTTCCTGCTCATCGACTGCGGCGCCAACGTGGACTGCCAGCCGGAGTATCTGCACCAGTTTGCCCAGATGGGCAATGCTTACATGCAGGTGATGCGCGGCGTGGAAAGCCCCCGCATCGGCCTGGTGAACAACGGTGCCGAGGAAGAAAAAGGCTGCGCCCTCACCAAGGAAACCTACCAGATCCTCAAGGCCGACGAAAAGCTGAACTTTGTGGGCAACATCGAGGCCCGGGAGATCACCCATGACCTGGCGGACGTCATCGTCTGCGACGGCTTTGTGGGCAACGTGATCCTCAAGTTCATGGAAGGCGTTGTGGAAACCCTGATGAGCATGATCAAGCGGGAAATCTACGCCGATTTCCGCAGCAAGATCGGCGGCGCATTGGCCAAGCCCGCCTTCAAGCGGGTCAAGAAGGCCACCGACTACAGCGAAGTGGGCGGCGCGCCTCTGCTTGGCGTCCGCGGAAACGTGGTCAAGGCTCACGGCTCTTCCAACGGCCACGCCCTGGCCTGCGCCATCCGCCAGGCCGTCATGATGACCGAAGGCCAGCTGGTGAAGAAGATTGAAAATCAGTTGATCTCTGCGGAGGCCTGAGGGGCTCCGGAAAGATATATTGCACTCATGCAAGGAGGTAACAATCATGGTATTTGACAAAGTTCGTGATATGCTGGCTGAGCAGCTCCGTGTGGACGCTGCCTCCATCACCCCTGACACCCTGCTGGTGGAAGACCTGAAGGCCGACAGCGCCAACGTGATGGTCATGATCCTGGAACTGGAATCCGCTTTCGGCATTGAAGTGGAAGACGAAGTGATCATGCAGCTCAAGACCGTGGGCGACGTGGTTGCCTACATCGAGAAGAACCAGTAATCAGGCATGATGCACAGCGGATGGGGCGTGCTGCAAAACCGGGCGGTTTTCTGCGGGAATTTGCGGCGCGCCCCTGCCCGTTTTGATCAAAGGAAGGAACAAAAAATATGTTGAACGCCCTGCAAAAGGCGCTGGGATACCAGTTTCAGGATCCCGCCCTGCTTACCATGGCGTTGACGCATCCCTCCACAAAGCTGCCGGATAACCAGCGGCTGGAATTTCTGGGCGACGCCATTTTGGAGTTTTGCGTCAGCGACATGCTCTATCGTAAATACACACAGTTTCATGAAGGCCAGATGACAGCCCGCCGGGCGGCTTTGGTGTGCGAGCGTACCCTGAGCCAGCTGGCCAGGCAGCTGAACCTGGGCCGGTGCCTGCTCATGGGCAACGGCGAGGAACAGACCGGCGGCCGCGACAAGCCCAGCATCCTGGCCGACGCCATGGAGGCCGTGTTTGCCGCCATCTACATGGACGGGGGATACCTGGCCGCCAAGGCGATCATCGACCGGCTGTACCAGGATGAGGAACACCTCATCGCCCCCAGGGTCAAGGACGACAAGGGCGCCCTCCAGGAGTACACCCAGGCCCACGAGATGGGTCTGCCGGTGTATGAGATCATCGGCCAGGAAGGGCCGCCCCATAACCGGGTCTTTGTGGCCCAGGTGACCGTGATGGGCAAAACGCTGGCACAGGGCAGCGGAAACAGCAAGAAAAATGCCGAGATGGCTGCGGCCAAAATCGCGCTCAGATTGCTGGAAAACCCCTGAAATTTTGAATGTACAGGAGGGTGCGGATGCGCCTTACCAAGCTGGAAATATACGGTTTCAAGTCCTTCGCCCGCAGGACGGAAATCATCTTTCCCCAGAATGTGACGGGCATCGTGGGCCCCAACGGCAGCGGCAAGAGCAACATCAGCGACGCCGTCCGCTGGGTGCTGGGCGAGCAGAGCGCCAAGAATCTGCGCGGCAACAGCATGGCAGACGTGATCTTTAACGGCACGGAAACCAAAAAGCCCATGAATTACTGCGAGGTCACCCTGACCTTTGACAACAGCGACAAGCAGCTTTCCGTGGAGTTTGGCGAGGTGAGCATCACCCGCCGGGTCTACCGCAGCGGCGAGGGCGAGTACCAGATGAACGGCGCCAACTGCCGCCTGAAGGACATCGTGGAGCTGTTCAGGGACACCGGCGTGGGCAAGGAAGGGTACTCCATCATCGGCCAGGGCCGGATCGACGAGATTTTGAGCCAGCGCAGCGAGGATCGCCGGGCCGTGTTCGAGGAAGCCGCCGGCATCAGCCGTTTCCGCACCCGCAAGGAAGAGGCGGAAAATCGCATGAAGCGGGCGGAGGAGAACCTGCTTCGCGTCAACGATATTCTGGACGAGCTGGAAACCCATTTGAAGCCCCTGAAACGGCAGGCGGAGACCGCCCGGCACTATCTGTCCCTCAGCGAGCAGCTGAAGGAGCTGGATATCCGTCTGTTTTTGCACCGCTACGACCGCCTGAAAGAGCGGGACGCCGCCGCCGAGCAGAGTCTTCTGCAAGTGCGGGACGCCCTCCGGGAGGCGGAGGAAGCGCTGAACGAAATGCAACAGAGCCGTACCGACGGCGAGAACGAGCTGGAACAGCTGGGCCAGGCCCTGAACCAGGCCCATGACGAGCTTCTTTCCGCCAACGACCGGCTCCATGCCTTGCGGGAGAACGCCATGAGCATCCAGAGCCGGATGGAGTCCGGCGCGGAGACCGTGAAGCGTTTGCAGGGCGAGATGGATACCATGGCCGACCGTCTGCGGCTGATCGAGGCCACCATGAACCAGTCCGACGGCGGCATGAGCGAAGCCGAGGCCCTGCGTAAGAAAGCGGAGGAAGCCTTGCAGGCCCGCAAGGAAGCCCAGGCCCAGGCGGCCGCCAAGGCGGACAGCCTGGAAACAGAGCTCAGCGACCACAAAAACGCCATGATGGAACGCATGAACCGGATGCAGGCCATGCGCACCAATCAGGCCCGGCAGGCGGCCATGCAGCAGCAGCGCACCGCCCGGCGGGAAGAGCTGGCCGGTCAGCTTGACCAGGAAATGGAAAGAAAGCCGGAGCTGGAGGGCGCAGTCAGCGCCGCCAGGGAAAGCCTCCAGCAGGAGGAAAACCTGCTGGAAACCCTGCGGCTTGAAGCCGCCCAGCTGGATATAAGCTCCAAGCAGCTTTTGCAGGACATCCTCCAGAAGCAGAAGGAAATTCAGGAAGACGCCCAGAATGCCCGGGCTGCGGACACCCGCCTGAGAACCTTGCGGGAGTTGCAGGAGGGCTACGAGGGCTACCAATACGCCGTCCGCAACGCCCTCAGCTTTGCCAAACAGCAGAAGCTGACCGGCGTGCGCAACGTGGTGGCCATGCTGCTCAGCGTGCCCAAGGAATACGAAGTGGCCCTGGACATGGCTTTGGGCGGCTCCATGCAGGACATCGTCACGGAAACGGAGGCGGACGCCCAGAAGGTGATTGAGCACCTTCGCCAGAACAAGCTGGGCCGCGCCACCTTCCTGCCCATGAACACCGTCCGCAGCCGCACCTTGAACCCCCAGGAGCGGAAAGTGCTCAACATGGACGGCTGCATCGGCGTGGCCAGCGAGCTTTGCTCCTACGGCAGCGAGTACAAAAACATCATGGAAAGCCTGCTGGGCCGCACCGTGGTGGCCCGGGATCTGGACAGCGGCATCGCCATTATGCGGGCCGGCAACCAGGCCTTCCGCCTGGTCACCCTCCAGGGCGACGTGATGCATCCCGGCGGAAGCATCACCGGCGGCAGCATCCAGCAGAAGGGCCAGAACCTGCTGGGCCGTGATCGGGAGATCCGGGAATTGCAGGCCTTCCTGAAGGAATATTATCAGCGGGCCGATGCCGCCAAGGCCGACCTGGCCGCCATGGAAGCAAACCGTGCCGGCGAGAAGGAACGGCGGGAAGAGGCGCAGAATCGGCTCCACCAGCAGGAAATTGCGGTGGTGCGTGATACGGAGCACCTGAAAACTGCGGAAAACAATCTGGCTGGCCATCAGCAGATGGTGGAGCAGTATGAGGGCGCTATCGCCCAACTGGACGAGATCCTGGCGGAAACCGAGGCGGAGCTCCAGCGCATGGAGGTCCTTTCCAGCGAGCAGGACGGCAGCATGGACGAGATGAACGCCCGCACCGGCGAGCTGTCCATCGCGCTGGACAAGGCCCGCCGCCAGCGGGAAGCCGCCCAGGAGGCCCTCACCGACGCCATGCTCACCCTGCAAAACGCAGAGCATGACTGCGACCGCATCCGCCGGGATCAGCAGCGGCTCATCGGCGACAGCGAAACCTGCCGCAAGGAAATCGGCCGGCTGGAAGCCCAGAAGCAGCGGACGCTGGAGGACATCGCCCGGGCGGAGGAGGAAAAATCCGCCGCCGAGAGCGCCGTGGAGGCCGCTGACGAGCAGGTCACCCGGGCCCGCAGTGATGTGGAGGATCTCCAGCTGCGCCAGACCGAGAAGCAGCAAAAGCAGCGGGAGCTGCAGGACGAGATCGACGGGGCGCAGCAGCAGCTCAGCCACGAGCGGGAGCGGCTGCACCGGCAGGAGCTCAATCAGAGCCGCATCCACAGCGACCTGACCCAGCTCACCGATCGCCTCTGGGACACCTACGAGCTGACCTACGCCAACGCCCAGGAGCTTTCCCAGCATTTTCCGGTCAGGGAGCGCGCCTTCAAGGAAAACGAGGCCGACGAGCAGGCCCGGTTCATCCGGGACGAGATCCGGCTGCTGGGCCCTGTGAACGTGGAGGCCATCGACGAGTACGCCTCCACCCAGGAACGCTATACCGAGCTCAGCGCCCAGCGGGCCGACCTGGAGAAGGCCAAGCAGGATTTGCAGACCCTGATCACGGAGCTGCTTGGGCAGATGGAAACCGTGTTTGTGAGGCAGTTTGGCCTCATGCAGGAGTATTTCTCGGAAACCTTCCGGCGGCTGTTCGGCGGCGGCAACGGCGAGATCAGCCTCAGCAACCCGGAAGACCCGCTGAACTGCGGCATTGAGATCATTGTGCAGCCCCCGGGCAAGAAGCGCCAGCTGCTCAGCCTCTTCAGCGGCGGCGAGCGGGCCCTGACAGCCATCGCCATCCTGTTTGCCATGCTCAAGCTGAAGCCTACCCCCTTCTGCATCCTGGACGAGATCGAAGCCGCCCTGGACGACGCCAACATCAGCTACTTTGCGGATTATCTGAAGGAATTCAGCCGGGACACCCAGTTTGTGGTGGTCACCCACCGCAAGGGCACCATGGAACGCTGCGACACCCTGTTCGGCGTGGCCATGGAGGAGCGGGGCGTCAGCAGCCTGGTCAGCGTGAATATGATGGATTATGAATAATCACCCCCACAAGGAGGAACAAGCATATGTCTGAGAAAATGAGCCTGTTTGCGCGCCTGCGCCAGGGCATGAGCCGGAGCCGCCAGCAGATGGCCCAGGTCATGGAAATGGAGGGCGACGACAAGTCCCCCATCACCGAAGATTACTACGATTCCCTGTTGGATGCCATGATCCTGTCCGATATGGGCGCCGCCTGCGCCGAGGAAGCCATGGACAAGCTGCGGGCCGTGGTGAAGGAAAAGAAGCTCCGCACCGCCGGCGAGGCCAAGGAGGCCCTCAAGGAGATCCTCACCGGGTTTTTGCAGGTACAGAAGCCTGACCTGCATTGGCCCATGGTCACCTTGATGGTGGGCGTGAACGGCGTGGGCAAGACCACCACCATCGGCAAGCTGGCGCTGCGTTTCCAGGGCCTGGGCCGCACCATCGTGCTCTGCGCCGCGGACACCTTCCGCGCCGCCGCGGCCGACCAGCTGCAGGTCTGGGCGGAGCGTGCCCGCTGCCCCATCGTCCGCCATAAGGAGGGGGCCGACTCTGCCGGCGTGGTGTTTGACGGCGTGCAGTCCGCCAAGGCCCAGAAGGCCGATCTGTTGATCGTGGACACCGCAGGCCGCCTGCACAACAAGAAAAACCTGATGGAAGAAATGGAAAAGATGCGCCGGGTCATCGACCGGGAGTATCCGGAAGCCACCGTGCGCTGCCTGCTTGTGGTGGACGCCACCACCGGCCAGAACGGTCTCCAGCAGGCCCGGGCCTTCCGGGAAGCCGCCGGCATCAATGGCATTGTGCTCACCAAGCTGGACGGCACCGCCAAGGGCGGCATTGCCTTCGGCATTGTGCGGGAGCTGCAGGTGCCGGTGATGTACGTGGGCGTGGGCGAGGGCATTGAGGACCTGCAGGCCTTTGACGCCAAGGAATTTGTGGACGCCCTGTTTGACTGAGGGCAAAACGGAGGAGAAACGATGTTCGGGATTGGATCCTTTTATTTCAAGCAGAAAGCCAAGGCCGCGCTGAAGGGCAACTGGCAGACTGCCATGCTGGTGGCGTTTTTCTCCACCGTGTTCATGACCGCCCTGGAGGTATACCAGCTGCGGTTCATGCAGGTGGACGCAAATAAGCTGACCGCCCTGATGACCGTTGTCAGTTACACCCAGCTCTGGCAGCTGCTGGGCCCGGTCAAAGAGGTGCTTCTGGGCTTTGCCATCATTGCTTTGCTGGCCATGCTAGTGACCCCGGCTTTGGCGCTGGGCTGCAACAACTATTTCATCAAGCGCATCCAGGGCGAGGAACTGGGCTTTACCGGGCTATTCAGCCGGTTCTGCATCTTCTTCAAGGCCCTGTGGCTCCACTTCCTCATCGCCCTGAAAACCTTTCTCTGGGGCATGGTGGTCATGGTGCCGGTGATTGTGCTGATGCTGCTGGTTCCGGAAGTCTCCCTGTTTTTGGTCCAGCAGCCGCTGGCGGCTTCGCTGGTGAGCATCGCCACGGCCATCCCCGTCATCCTGGCCAGCCTGCGCTATGCCATGGCCCCCTACATCATGGCTGAAAAGCCTGACACCGGCGCGTGGAAAGCCATTGAGCAGAGCAAGGCCATGATGAAGACCCAGAAGATGAACTACGTCTCCCTGACCCTCAGCTTTGTGGGCTGGCTGCTGCTCAGCTCAGTTCTGCAAATGATGCTTGGCTCCATCAGCTTTGTGGTGGGGATGATGGCCCAGCTGTTCCTGCAAACCTGGATCACCGCTTACATGAACGGCGCGTTGGCCTGCTTCTACCTGACCATCGCCCAGGAAGACGGCATGGACAAGGCCTTTGCGGAACTGAACAAGATGCTTCGCCAGATGGGCGCGGATATGCCGGAAGGCTTCCCCGCACCGCCCTTCCCTGACCGGGAGGAATCCGGAGAAATCGAGCCCACGGACGACGAAGCCCAGGTGGAAGACTCCGAAGACGACACCCTGAACTGACCCTTCAAGGAGGAAAGGATATGCCCCCTTTGAAACCCTACGAGCAGTCCCTCAATTACAGCTACGCGCCGGGCATCTTTCCGTCTCTGGAATTGATGCGTGTGGCCCCGGAACGGGCCCAGCGGCTGCTTCTCAGCGAGAAAGCCCACGGCGAGGGCGTGGAAAAGCTGCGGGCCATTTGCCGGGAGCACGGCGTCCGGGAAGAGATCGCGGATAAGGCCTTGAGGCGCATCAGCGGCAAGGACAACTGCTTTGCCGCGGTGGTGTTTTCCAAGTGGCAGGCCGATCTCCAGCCCCATACGCCCCATGTGGTGCTGCATCATCCCATGGACGAGGGCAACCTGGGCACCATCCAGCGGACGCTGCTGGGCCTGGGCCTGAAGGACATCGCCATCATCCGCCCGGCGGCGGACGTGTTTGAGCCCCATGTGGTCAGGGCCACCATGGGCGCGGTGTTCTCCCTCCGGGTCAAGCAGTACGACAGTTTTGAGGACTACCGGGCCGAGTTTCCCGCCCATCATCTCTACCCCTTCATGCTGGACGGTTCCAGCCAGCTGCCGGACGTGCTGGGCGATGTGAAGAAACCCTACGCACTCATCTTCGGCAACGAAGGCAGCGGCCTGCCTGCGGAGTTTTCCAAGATGGGCCAGGCCGTCCGGATCCCCCACAGCAACGAAATTGACTCATTGAATCTGTCCATTGCGGTGGGCATCGGCGCCTACGCATTTGTACACGCAGGAGAGGAAGCGAAAACCAATGTTTGAGGATATCAGAAACGAAGTCCGGGAAGTGGTCTTTTACCTGGCGGAAAAGGCAAACCTCCAGCCCGGCGCGGTGGTGGTGCTGGGCTGTAGCACCAGCGAGGTGGCCGGCGGACGCATCGGCAAGAACAGCGTGCCGGAACTGGGCGACGCTTTGGCCGAGGCCATGATCAGCGCCTGCCGGGAGAAGGGCCTTCATCCGGTATTCCAGTGCTGCGAGCATCTGAACCGGGCTCTGGTCATGGAGCAGAGCCTGCTCAATCGCCTGGGCCTGATCCAGGTCAACGCTATGCCCGTGCCCAAGGCGGGCGGCAGCACCGGCGCGGCGGCCTATCAGCGGTTTGAAAAGCCCGCGCTGGCTTTGGCCATCCAGGCGGACGCCGCCATTGACATCGGCGATACTTTGGTGGGCATGCACATCCGCCCGGTGGCGGTGCCCCTGCGCATGGAGGGCAAGGAAGCCAAGGTGGGCCAGGCCCATGTGGTGATGGCCTACTCCCGCCTGCCCTTCATCGGCGGCGAGCGGACCCAGTACCCCCAGAAGTAACAAAAACAGTAAGAAAACGGAAACTTTGCTTTTCCCTCCAAATGAGGGATTGACGCAAATTCGCCCTTATGCTAAAATAATTTATATCCTATCGATAGAAGGTGAAACTATGAAGCATATTCAGACCATCGAAACCCGTAACCTGTGCGAGAGCGCCAAGAACGGCGGCTGCGGCGAATGCCAGACTTCTTGCCAGTCTGCCTGCAAGACCAGCTGCGGTATCGCAAACCAGAAGTGCGAAAGCGCTGCTAAGGAAAGCAAGTAATTGCCTACAGCAAAATGCCGCCGTTTACGGCGGCTTTTTTCGTGAAGGAGAGAGATATACCTATGATTCACCAGTATCAGTTGGGCGGCTACAACATCGTGCTGGACGTATGCTCCGGCTCCGTGCATGTTGTGGACGAGGTGGCCTATGAGATCATCGCCCTGTTTGAGAACAACAGCCGGGAAGACGTGCTGCAAATGATGGCAGAGAAGTTTTCCTCCCGGGACGATATTTCCGCCAAGGACATTGAGGAATGCTACCAGCAGGTGGCGGAGCTGAAAAACGCAGGCAAGCTGTTTGCGCCGGATACCTTTGCACCTATGGCGGGCGCGCTGAAGCAGAAGACCGCCGGCGTGGTCAAGGCGCTGTGCCTCCACGTGGCCCACACCTGCAACCTGAACTGCTCCTACTGCTTTGCCAGCCAGGGCAAGTACCACGGCGACCGGGCGGTGATGAGCTTTGAGGTGGGCAAGCGCGCGCTGGACTTTTTGATGGAGAACTCCGGCACCCGCCGCAACCTGGAAGTGGACTTTTTCGGCGGCGAGCCTTTGATGAACTTCCAGGTGGTGAAGGACCTGGTGGCCTACGCCCGCAGCATGGAAAAGGAGAAGGGCAAGAATTTCCGCTTCACCCTGACCACCAACGGCGTTCTGGTGGATGACGACGTGATCCAGTGGGCCAACAAGGAATGCGCCAATGTGGTGCTGAGCCTGGACGGCCGCAAGGAGATCCACGACCGGTACCGGGTGGACTACGCGGGCAAGGGCAGCTGGGACGTGATCGTGCCCAAGTTCCAGAAGTTTGTGGAGGCCCGGCAGGGCAAGGAGTACTACATGCGGGGCACCTTCACCCACGCCAATCCTGACTTTCTCAAGGACATCCAGCAGATGCTGGATCTGGGCTTCAACGAGCTGAGCATGGAGCCGGTGGTCTGCGCTGCGGACGACCCCTCTGCCCTGACGGAGGAGGATTTCCCCATCATCACCCAGCAGTACGAGAAGCTGGCAGAGCTGATGCTTCAGCGGGACAAGGAGGGCAAGCCCTTCACCTTCTACCACTACATGATCGACCTGACCGGCGGCCCCTGCATCTATAAGCGGATTTCCGGCTGCGGCAGCGGCACCGAGTACATGGCCGTCACCCCCTGGGGCGATCTGTACCCCTGCCACCAGTTTGTGGGCGAGGAACGGTTCTGCCTGGGCAACATCTGGGACGGCGTGACCAACAAGGCGATTCAGGATGAGTTTGCCGCCTGCAATGTGTACGCCCATCCCGAGTGCCACGATTGCTGGGCCCGGCTGTACTGCTCCGGCGGATGCGCCGCCAACGCCTACCATGCCACCGGCAGCGTGACCGGCGTGTATGACTACGGCTGCCGCCTGTTCCGCAAGCGGATGGAATGCGCCATCATGGTGGCCATCGCCAGGGCGCTGGGAGAGTAAATGAAAACGCCGATTTATGATTTTGTGTCCGCCTACGCCAAGGCGGACGCCCTCCGGCTCCACATGCCCGGCCACAAGGGCGTGGGGCCGCTGGGCCTGGAAAAGCTGGACATCACCGAGATTGACGGCGCGGACAGCCTGTATGAAGCCGGGGGGATCATCGCCCAGAGCGAGGACAACGCCAGCCGCCTCTTTGGCTGCCAGACCCTGTATTCTACGGAAGGTTCGTCCCAGTGCATCCGGGCGATGCTTTCCCTGGTGCTGCTGCACGCAAAACAGACCGGCCGGAAGCCGCTGATTGCGGCGGGCCGGAACGCCCACAAGACTTTCCTCAGCGGAGCGGCGTTGCTGGATATGGACGTGGACTGGCTCTATCCGGACAAGATGAGCACCTACCTGTCCTGCGCTTTGACCCCGGAGGAAATGGAGCGGTACCTGGCCTCTGCGGCGGAGAAACCTGTGGCGGTGTACCTGACCAGCCCGGACTACCTTGGCTGCATGACGGATATTGCAGGCATCGCAAGGGTTTGCCACGCCCACGGCGTTCTGCTGGCGGTGGACAATGCCCACGGCGCCTACCTCCGGTTCCTGGAACCGTCCCTGCATCCCATCGACCTGGGCGCGGACTTCTGCTGCGATTCCGCCCACAAGACCCTGCCGGTATTGACCGGCGGCGCGTATCTGCACATCGCCCCGGGGGTGGAGAAAACCATTGCGGCACAGGCGAAAAACGCGCTGGCGCTGTTTGGCTCCACCAGCCCGTCTTACCTGATCATGCAGTCCCTGGACTTGGCCAACGCCTATCTTTGCGAGTATCCCCGGAAGCTGCAGGCCTTTGCGGCGGAAGTTTCCGCGCTGAAACAGCGGCTGATGGCCCTGGGTTACGTTCTTTACGGCGACGAGCCGCTGAAAATCACCCTGGAGGCCAAGAAACGGGGCTATGTCGGCCATGCCCTGGCCCGCCTTCTGCTGGAAAGTGGGCTGGTGTGCGAGTACGCCGACCCGGATCATGTGGTGCTGATGCTGACGCCGGAGATCAGCGGGGAGGGGCTTTCCCGCATAGAGGCTGCCCTGGCGGCCATTCCGCAAAAGCCGGTGATTGAGACAGAACCCCCGCGGCTCAGGAAGGGCAGGCGGGTGTGCTCCGTCCGTGAGGCCATGCTTTCCCCGGCGGAGACCCTGCCCGTAGAGAACTGCTGCGGCAGGATTTTGGCAGCGGCATCGGTGGGCTGCCCCCCGGCGGTGCCCATCCTGATTTGCGGCGAGGAGATCGACCGGGAGGCGCTGGAATGCTTCCGGTATTACGGAATCGGGGAATGCGCAGTGATTGCCGGAAACTAAAGGAATATCATCAAAAAAAGCGGGGTGGAATGCCCTGCTTTTTTGGTGGAGAAAAAACCATTGACAGGTGACCAAATGGTCACTATAATGAAGGTGACCGTTTGGTCACTTTGTCGGACCGGGAGGAACCCATGGAACACACAACCAAGGATCGTATTCTGGATGAAGCCCTGATCCTGTTTGCACAGCAGGGCTACAAGGGAGCCAATCTGCGGGATCTGGCCGCAAGGCTTGGGTTGAGCAAATCGGCCCTGTATAAGCATTACAAAAGCAAGGAAGATATCTGGAACGCCCTGCTGGACAAAATGGAGGCCTATTACGCCCAGCGGTTTGGCTCCATGGACAATCTGCCCAAAACGCCGGATTCCCTGGAGGAAATGTTCCAGATGACCATGGGCATGATCCGCTTCACGGTGCAGGATCCGCAGATCATCCTGACCCGAAAGCTGCTGATTACCGAGCAGTTCCACGACGCGCGGGTGTGCCGGCTGGCCACCAAGCACTTCCTGGAGGGCACCGCCAATATTTACGCCAAGGTTCTGGAAGGCATGATGGACAAGGGCCTGATGAAAAAGGCAGACCCGGCCATGCTGGCCTTCAGCTTTACCGCGCCCATTTCCGCCCTGATCCATCTGTGTGACCGCGAGCCCCACAGGCAGGACGAAGCCTTCGGGAAAATGGAGGCCTTTGTGCGCTACTTCCTCTCCTTGCATGCCAGCCCATCCGCCGTTACAGGGACAACCCTGTGAAAATATGCGCGTTAACAGGAGGTTTTTTCCATGAAAGCAGAAGCCTATCTTTTCGGGCAGGTTCTCGGCACCCATTCCTTCCTGCTGCGGGGCGGATTCCTGCAGCCTGACCAGTATTCTGAGATCGACGCCCAATACTTCCTGCCCGGCGGCGAAACCGGCACCGCCTGCACCGTGCTGGCCTCCCTGGGGGTCAACGTGCGGATGGACGGTACCTACATCGGCCAAAAGGTGGCGCCCATGCTGAAGGAGTTTTACAAGGACAAGACCGTCGATCTTTCTCCGCTGCACTTCACCCAGGATGACGGCGTGATGGACTACGTGGTCATCGCCGGGCTGGTGCGCTCTCCCATGGGCCGCTTCCAGACCCTTTTTGGCGACGACAGCCGTTGGTGGAGCATCCCCCGGGAGGAAGACCTGGCAGGATGCCGCGCCGCTGCGGTGGATCCCTTCTTCCGGGCGGAATCCGACCGTGTGGCGGAAATCTGCATCAAGCTGGGCATTCCTTATGTGACCATCGACAGCCCCCACAACACCTTCCTGCATCAGCACGCTGCGGTGAACGTGGTTTCCGGCGAGTGCCTGCACAACCATTACCAGGGCCGTTCGCCGGAGGAGATCATGCCTCTTCTGCAGGAAACGGCCAATGGGCTGGTCATCATTACCTCCGGCGGCGGGGAGATGCTCTATGGCCGGAAGGGCGAAGCATACAAGCGGATGAAGACCTTCTCAGTGGAGGTCAAGAGCACCCTGGGCGCGGGCGATACCTACAAGGCCGGCTGCGTATACGCTCTGCTGCACGGCATGAGCGATGAAGAGACCGTCCGGTTTGCCAGCGCCTGCTCCGGCATCGCCATCTCCCGCTTCCCCCTGCCGCTGAACCCGCCCACCCTGGAGGAAGTGAACGCCCTGATTGCCAGGGGGAACTGAGAGAGTGTATTCACCGGGAGGAAGCCATGCGAAAGACGTTGTTTGTCATCCTGCAATGCACCTGGGGGCTGCTGCAAACGCTGATCGGCCTGGGATTTTTCATCGCCCTTCGGAAATGCCCCCACAGAACGTATCGGGGTTGCATCGACACCCAATGGAACCATCACGGCGGGCTGAGCCTGGGGCTGTTTCTTTTCACTCCGCCGGACAGCCAAAGCAATGCGGAACTGATCCGGGTCCATGAATACGGCCATGCGGTACAGTCCGTTGTTCTGGGGCCGCTGATGCTGCTTGTGGGCATCATTTCCATCCTGTGGGGGAACCTGCCCTGCTTTGCCCGGCTGCGGAAAACCCGTCATTTGCCCTACACCGCCTGCTTTGTGGAGGCCTGGGCAAGCAAATGGGGCGAGCAGGTCACCGGCGAAAAGGCCATTTGGGAATGACCATCCAAAACATCCGGCAAACCTTACAAAAAGACCAGCTTCCACCCACTCCGGGCAGAAGCTGGTCTTCTTTTGCTTCTTTTCTTCTGACTCAGAAGAAAAGAAGAGCTGGTTTTTCTTTGCTTCTTTCTTTTTCACTGAAAAAGAAAGAAGAGAGGTTTTCTTTTGGTTCTTTTCTTTTGACCTAAAAGAAAAGAACAGAACGCGTCAGAAGATGTAGAACTCGCACTCCAGCCGCCCGTTGTACAGCCGGCGCTTCTGGGTGGCCCTGCGGCCGAAGCAGCGCTCAAAGGCGAAGTCCGAGGTAATGACGGCCATGCGCCAGCCCGGGTGCCGCTTGAGGAGCAGGCCCATTTCTTTGTAGAGGGCCTGGGCGGCTTTCCGGTCGCCGAGGCGCTCGCCGTAGGGGGGATTGCAGAGGAACACGCCGGGCTCGCCGGGCACGTTCAGGCTGCGCAGATCCTGCTGGGTGACGCTGATCTGCTTCTGGAAACCGGCCTGGCGGATGTGCCTGCGGGCCAGCTCCAGGGCGGACGGGTCGATGTCGCTGCCGGAAATGGTGAAGGAGGGGGCGGCGTCGTGCTTGTCCCGCTCGGCTTCCCGGATGGCGGCCAGCTCCTTCTTGTCCATGAAGAAGAAATCCTCGCAGATGAAGCTGCGGCTGAGGCCGGCAGGACGGCCGCAGGCCTTGATGGCCGCCTCGATGAGCAGCGTGCCGGTGCCGCAGCAGGGATCGTAGAGGGGCATGCGGCTGCGCCAGGGGGACAGATCCACCAGCGCGGCGGCCAGGGTCTCCCGGATGGGAGCCTCGCCGTTCCAGGTGCGGTAGCCCCGCTTGTTCAGGGCGTCGCCGCTCATGTCCAGGGTCAGGCGGGCCTTGTCCTTGTAAATGGACACGTCCACCGGGTAGCGGGCGCCCTTCTCCGGCAGGCGATCCACGTGCAGCTTTTTCATCAGCCGGTTGACGATGGCCTTCTTGGTGATGGACTGGCAGTCCCGGACGCTCATCAGCTGGCTGCGGACGCACTTGCCGGTGACGTGGATCATTCCGTCCCGGCTGATGTAGTTCTCCCAGGGGATGGAGGAGGCAAAGGTGAACAGCTCCTCGAAGGTGAAAACCTCCCGCTCGTCCAGAAACAGCAGCACACGGTCGGCGGTGCGCAGGTTCAGCTGGGCCCGGAAGGCGTCCGTCATATCGCCCACAAAACGGGCGCAGCCCTGCTCTGCCTTGGCCTCAAAGCCCATGCGGCGCAGCTCGTTGGCCACCACGCCCTCCAGCCCGAAGGCCGCCGTTGCAAGAAATGTATGGTTCATGGGGTTCACTCCTGAAATGGTGAAATGGGATTTTGCCGCAGTCATCATAGCATTTTTGTTGCAAAATGGAAAGGGGTATGGTAAGATATCAACGCTGCGAGGAAACTCCGGCCCAAAGGAACGCTGCATGCCCTGCCTGCAAAGAGAACCGTCCCATCGGCTGAAAGGACGGCCAGGAAACGGATTGCTGCTCCCCGCCTTTGCGTATCATCGGCCAATCCCCGACGGTCCGCCCCCGTTATCCGGCGAAGAAAGGTGCAGGCGGCAGCGTCCGTCTGAAACTGGGTGGTACCGCGAAGGCTCCCTTCGTCCCATGTGCGGCATGGCCGCAGTGGGAGCGGAAAGCCTTTTTTTCATAGCCAAAAACCGTTGAAAAGGAGAGATGCAACATGGCAAAGGAAGAAAAAAAGCAGGGGTTTGTAGAGCATATCACGCCCCGTGACGTAGACTTTTCCCAGTGGTATACCGACGTGATCAAGATGACGGAGCTGTGCGACTATTCGCCCGTCCGCGGCTGCATGGTGATGCGCCCCTACGGCTACGCCATCTGGGAGCGGATCCAGGCGGAGCTGGACCAGCGGTTCAAGGCCACCGGCCATGAGAACGTGGCCATGCCCATGCTGATTCCCGAAAGCCTGCTTCTGAAGGAAGCCGAGCACGTGGAAGGCTTCGCCCCGGAAGTGGCCTGGGTCACCCATGGCGGCACCGAGGAGCTGACCGAGCGTCTGGCCGTCCGTCCCACCTCCGAGACCATTTTCTGCACCATGTATTCCAAGTGGGTGCAGACCTGGCGCGACCTGCCCATGAAGTACAACCAGTGGTGCTCCGTCATGCGCTGGGAGAAGTCCACCCGTCCGTTCCTGCGCACCAGCGAGTTCTGGTGGCAGGAGGGCCACACCATCCACGCCACCGCCGAGGAGGCTCAGGAAGAAACCCTGACCATGCTGGAGGTGTACCGTGAAGTGGCCGAAAACGTGCTGGCTCTGCCCGTGATCTGCGGCCGCAAGAGCGACAAGGAAAAGTTCGCCGGCGCCCGGGCCACCTACTCCATCGAGGCCATGATGCAGGACGGCAAGGCCCTGCAGGCCGGTACCAGCCACAACTTCGGCACCAACTTTGCCGAGGCCTATGACATCCAGTTCCAGTCCAAGGAAGGCAAGCTGGAATACGTCCACGAGACCAGCTGGGGCGTATCCACCCGTCTGATCGGCGCCATCATCATGACCCACGGCGACGAGCGCGGCCTGCGTCTGCCCCCCACCATCGCCCCCATCCAGGCTGTGATCCTGCCCATCGCCGCCCATAAGCCCGGCGTGCTGGAAGCCTGCGAGAAGCTGAATGAGGAACTGAAGGCCGCCGGCCTCCGCGTCAAGCTGGACGACCGCGACACCGTCTCCGCCGGCTTCAAGTTCAACGACTGGGAGCTGAAGGGCGTGCCCGTCCGTGTTGAGGTCGGCCCCCGCGACCTGGAAAACGGCGTGGTCACTATCTTCCGCCGCGACCTGTGCGAGAAGGTCACTCTGCCTCTGGAAGGCCTGGCCGACGCCATCAAGGAGCTGCTGGCAGACATCCACAAGAACCTGTTCGAGCAGGCCAAGGCGTTCCGCGACAACCGCACCCAGACCGTCTCCAACATGGAAGAGCTGGGCGAAGTGGTGCAGACCGGCTTTGCCAAGGCCATGTGGTGCGGCAGCCGGGAATGCGAAGACACCATCAAGGAGAAGTTCAACGCCACCAGCCGCAACATGCCCTTCGACCAGACTCCCATCGGCGAGACCTGCGTCTGCTGCGGCAAGAAGGCTGAGAAGCTGATCTACTTCGCCAAGGCCTACTGATATGATCCGTCAGGTTTTTTGGGACTGGAACGGCACCCTTCTGGACGATCTTTCCTACGCCATCGGCGTGCGGAACAAGACCTTTCCGCCCTTCGGGCTGCCCACAATTTCCAGCCTGGAAGAATACTTTGACCAGTTCACCTTCCCGGTCCGGGAGTACTACTACCGGGCCGGGGTCACCCCGGAGAACTTCAACCAGGTGGCCCACGCCTGGATGGACGAGTACGTCCGGGGCCAGGACACCATCCCCCTCCACGGAGACGCGGCGGATACCCTGCGCCGCCTCCGGGAGAAAGGCATCGGCCAGGTGGTGCTCAGCGCCAGCCAGATCGATATCCTGAAGGGGCAGCTTGCCCTCTACGGCCTGGAAAACGCCTTTGACGACGTGCTGGGCCACGGCAATATCTACGCCGACAGCAAGGAAATGATCGGCATCCGCTACATGGAGAAAACCGGCCTGAAGCCGGAGGAATGCCTGATGATCGGCGATACCCTCCACGACGCGGACGTGGCCGCAGCCATGGGCATCCGTTGCCTGCTGGTCAGCCGGGGCCACCAGAGCCGGCAAACCCTGGAAACCGCCGGCGTGCCGGTGCTTGGCAGCCTCAAGGAAGCCGGGGACTGGATCATCCAAAATGCATAAAAAAGAGACTGGCGCGAAATGCGTCAGTCTTTTTTGTGGGCTCTGCCCACACCCGGCAGGGGGGACGGAGGGAAGCGGGTGCCCGGTGGGCACAACGTCGAAGACGTTAGCGACCCGCAGTCGTCAACCGAAGCGAGGGCAGGCTACGACAGTGCCTGCACGACGACTGAGGTTGCGGGCATGTCGTCAAAAAAGGAAGAATGCGTTCCTATCACTTATTCTGCGCAAACACCACGGCCGCTTCCAGCCAGCGGAGCAGCTCGTCATCCAGGTCGTCCGGGCTGAACATGGTGATGTGATGGGTCCATCGGCCGGGATAGGCCTCCACCCGCTGGCAGATCCGGGGCGACTCCATGGGGGTGGGCAGGCCCAGGGTCAGCAGCAGGCCTGGCTGGCTCTTTTTCCGGGGCAGGGACACCGCGCCGAAAACATAACGGTTTTGCAGGGAGATCTGGGTTTTCTTCACGGAAAACTGTGTGCCGGGATGCATGGCCAGGAGGGTGGCTTTCAGGCTCTGGTAAATTTGCAGGCCGGTGGGGTTTTGCTGCCAGAAGAACAGCTCGTCCTGGGTGGGCAGGTAGCAGCGGTGCAGCCAGTCCACGGACTTTTTCAGCCCGCTCAGGGTCTTGGTTTCCAGCACGATGCGGCAGTCATGATCCTCTGCCAGGTGCAGCCGGTTTGTAAGGGGCAGCTGGCCGTCGCCCAGGGCCAGGTGGATGCCCTTTTCCCCGGCGTCGTGGAGGTGCATGTGGCAAAGGCGGTCGCTGTGTTCCAGCAGGAAGGGCCTGTCGACGTAGTTTGCGCCGTAGTCGTGGCCGATGTCATAGGTCAGGCCGAAAACCGGGCTTTCCAGCAAAAGCTGGATGGCCTGCTTTTGCACGGACAGGAAGCCGTCTGTGTTCTCGATGCAGATACGCACCTGGCCCCCGGCGGCCTTTTCGCAGGTTTCCCGCAGCCGGAGAATGGCGGCCAGGTATTCTTCCAGATACTCCTCGTACAGGAAGACCCGCTGGCCGGGCAAAGTGAAATACACGCCCCGGCTCAGGTGCATGTTGACCACCGGCGCGCCAAGTTCCCGGGCGATGCCCAGGGTCTCCTCCATGGTTCTGAGCCAGGCATCCGCCACGTAGGGGTTGAAATCGCAGGGGTTCAGGTTCTCGTCCACGTGGATGGTGTAGAAGACGCCGGTTTCGTCGGCCAGCTTTTTCAGCTCCGCCATGGGAAACTGATGGGGCTGATATTCCGGCAGGTTCATGTTCAGCTCCACAAATTGCAGCCCCAGCTCCTTGCACAGCCGGACGGCCGCCTCCGGGCCGGGAGCCTCGATCAAAGTGGGCATTCCAAAGACAGGCATAGTGTCCTCCTGTTATTCAATGATGGCAACGGCCGCGGCCATGCCGTTTTCGTGGGTCAGGGTCAGGTGGACGGTTTTGCCGCCCAGCTGGCAGAGGCGTTCCAGGGCCGCGCCGGTCAGCTGATACCGGGGCGCGCCGCTCTGGTCGTGAATCACGCCGATCTCGCTGAGGCGGATCTGCCCGTCGATGCCGGAGCCCATGGCCTTGAGGAAGGCTTCCTTGGCGGCGAACATGGCAGCGGCGCTTTGGGGGCCCATTTTGCCCCGACCCGTGATATATTCCCGTTCCGCGGGGGTGTAGTAGCGTTCCAGGAAGCCGGTGGATGCGATGGCGCTTTCGATGCGCTCCACCTGGCACAGATCCAACCCGATGCCGATCATGCTTTCGCCGCCTTTCTCAGTCCGTGTATCCCATCAGGCCCCGGACGGACACGTCGCCGCTGAGGACCCGCTGCAAATGGTTGTTTTCATCCCGGACCAGCAGCGCGCCGGTCGGGTCGATGTCTTCCGCTGTGCCGATGAAACTTTCCTTCCGGCCGATGACCCTGACCCGCTTGTCCAGGGTAACGCAGGCCCGGCGGTAGCTTTCCATGAAGGCGGGCAGATCCCCCTCCAGCAGGGCCATGGCCGCTTCCATTTCCTCAAGGAAGCAGCACAAAAGCCGGGGCAGGGACGGGACTGTGGCAGAGGGATCCTCCGCCTGCATGGAGCGCAGAAGGGAGGTGGCGGTTTGGCGGATCTCCTGCGGGAAGTCCGTCTGGGCCACGTTGATGCCCACGCCCATCACTACGCAGGGTTCGCCCTCGGGGCCCATGACCAGCTCGCTGAGGATGCCCACGCATTTCTTTCCGCCGGTTACGATGTCATTAGGCCATTTCACGCCGGGGGTAAGGCCGGGGCAGGTCTGGCGGATGCTTTCGTGAACCGCCAGAGCCGCCGCAAAGGTGCAAAGGGGCAGCTGCTCGGCAGGCAGGGCGGGCTTCAGCAGCAGGGAGAAGGTCAGCGCGTCGCCGGGCTGGGAAAGCCAACTGCGCTGCAGCCGTCCCCGGCCGGCGGTCTGGTCATCGCACAGGCAGAGGGCGCCATGGGGCGCGCCCTGCCGGGCTAGCTCCTTGAGGCGGCTGTTGGTGGAGGGAAGGGTCTCGTGGTAATCCACGTCGCCCCGGCCTGCCCAGCAGGTGGTCAGGCTGTTTTGCCAGAAGTCTGGGTGGAGGCTCATGACTGGACCTCCGCTGGCTTTTTCTTTTTCTTGCGGTAGCGGTCTTCCTCGCTGAAGATGCAGCCGCAGTATTTCTGCATGTAAAGTTCCAGCTCCCGCGCCTTGTTCTGGCCTTCCCGAAACCAGGGCCGAAAGTCCCGGTAAAGCAGCTCCACCCCGTGGGCCCGGGCGGATTCCTCCGCCACCTGGCGCAGCAGCTCGTGGTTCTGGTAGGGGCTGACGAACAGCGTGGTGCAGATATGGGTAAAACCGTTGGCCTCCGCATAGGCTGCGGTAGCGTCCATCCGCATGCGGTAACAATTGACGCAGCGGCCGTCGATATCCTCCGCCACAGCCTTCACAAAGGGGCGCAGGCCGTATTCCCCGCTGAGGATCAGCTCCAGGCCGATGGACTTGGCATAGTCCACCAGGCAGTTCTTGCGGCTGCGGTATTCGGTGTAGGGGTGGATGTTCAGATTGTCCCAGAAGCCCACCGGCTCGATGCCCTCATTTCGCAGGGTCTCGATGCACATGATGGAGCAGGGCGCACAGCAAATGTGTAAAAGGAGCTTCACTTTGGCTTCCTCCTTGGAATGATCTGCCCCTATCATAACACACCCCGGAGGCGGGATAAAGAAGATTTTGTTTTCTTTATGAGCGGAATGTGGTATAATCTGGATAAGTGATACTTTTCCCTGACAAATGCATGCAAAGCGTCCGTCCACGGGAAAATACAGTTGGATTATCATGACCAACCAAATAAGGAGGAAGAACCCATGAAGCCTTTGAAGGGAACCAAAACCGAAGCCAACCTGATGACCGCGTTCGCCGGCGAGAGCCAGGCCCGCAACAAGTACACCTACTACGCCTCCAAGGCCCGCAAGGAAGGCTATGTGCAGATTGCCAACCTGTTTGAGGAAACCGCCAACAACGAAAAAGAGCACGCCAAGATCTGGTTCAAGCTGCTCCATGACGGCGATATCCCCACCACCGCCGTGAACCTGGAAGACGCCGCCGACGGCGAAAACTACGAATGGACTGACATGTACGCCGGTATGGCCAAGGACGCCGAGGAAGAGGGCTTTGACGAGATCGCTGCTCTGTTCACCGCCGTGGCCAAGATTGAGAAGCACCACGAGGAGCGCTACCGCAAGCTGCTGAGCAATGTCAAGGAAGGCATCGTGTTCAGCCGGGACGGCGACATGATCTGGGAATGCTCCAACTGCGGCCATATCGTCATCGGCAAGAAGGCCCCCCAGCTTTGCCCCGTGTGCAAGCATCCCCAGGCCTACTTCATGATCAAGGCCCAGAACTATTGATGATTCAGTTGCCGCCGCTGGGCCGCAGGGAGGCCGTGGGCGAGAGATCGCCCCTCCTTCCCGCCCGGCGGCGGTGATTCATTTCACGGATTTGGAGGGATTTGGTTGCGGGTTGCACTCATCGACGCAGAGGCGTCCACCAGGCCCGGGCATATTGCCGTGGAGCTTTGCCGCCAGGTGGCGGAGCGGGGCCATCGGGCGCTGTTTTGCCATTCCCGGGGGTATTGCCCCCAGGACGTTCCCTCCTACCGCATCAGCTGCTGGATGGGCCAGAACCTGACCTTGGGCCGGCGAAGCAAAAGCCGGCTGAATGGCCGGGCAGAGCTGAAAAAGGCGGTGCATCCCCACCGGGACAGCATGGGCAGCGCCGTAAGCCGCTATCTGCATCTGCTGCTGGCCCGGCTGACGGATCGCCAGGGTTTTTTCAGCAAGTATGCCACCCGGCGGCTGGTGGATCAGCTGAAGCTGTTTCAGCCGGACGTGATTCATCTGCATAATCTGCATGGATATTACCTGCATCTGCCCACGCTGTTTGATTACCTGAAGAAGGAAAACCTTCCCGTGGTGTGGACGCTTCACGACCTGTGGGCGTTCACCGGCCATTGCCTCTATCCCTCCATGGCGGAAGATCCGGCCCCTTCCCTGGAGCAGGAAAACATCCTGGATTCGGGCGACCCGGAGGGCGCGGCCTATGTGGAACGGCAGCTTTGCACCGAGGGCTGCCTCCGGTGGCTCAGCGGCTGCGGAGAGTGCGCACAGAAGCGGGAATACCCGGAAAGCTGGCTGCGGGATCAGAGCGCCCGCAACTGGCGGGAAAAGCGCAGCCTGTTCACCAGCCTTCAGTACCTGATCCTGGCCACCCCGTCCGAGTGGCTGAAAAGCCAGGTGCAGCGTTCCTTCCTGAAAAACTATCCTACCTACTGCCTGCCCCACGGCGTGGATCCGGGGGTGTTCAAGCCCTGCGTCAGCGAAACGGAGCGTTATTCCGTCCTGAAGCGGATGAAGCTGCACACCTGCCTGGATAAGCACCTGCTGCTGAGCGTGGCGGGCATCTGGGAACCCCGGAAGGGCCTGGAGGATTTGTTGGCGCTGGCCGAAAAGCTGGGCGACAGCTACTGCATCGTGGCGGTGGGCCTGGAGGATGAACAGCGGGCCGCCATCCCCGACGGCACCATCATCACCCTGCCGGAAATGGGCAATTTGCAGGATCTTTGCGCCCTGTACACCGCTGCCGATCTGTTTGTTTCCATGAGCCATGCGGAGTCCATGGGCACCCGGCTGTTGCAGGCCCTCAGCTGCGGCACCCAGGTGTTCAGCTGGGATACCACCGCTTTGCCGGAGATCGTCACCCCGGAGGTGGGCGCCATGGCTCCCCTGGGCGATCTTGACGCCGCAGCGGAAGCCATCCGCCAGCTTTGCGACGACCCCAGATCGCCGGAGGACTGCCGCAGGCGGGCTCTGGAATTTGACGCGGGAACCCGCCTTCACGAATACATCCGCCTGTATGAACGGATGCACATCAACGGCCCCAGGGCCACCGTATCGGAAAAGGTGGCCGCCGGTTGCTGAATGATTTACTTTGAGGAAAGGAGAGCGCATTTCATGAAAAAGATGAAATGGCTTTGCCTGATGCTTTGCTGCCTGGTGCTGTTCACCGGCTGCGAACAGCTGCAAATTGCCGGGGAGGAGACCGCCACCGCGCCCTCGCTGATGCTGCTTGATATGCCCGACTATGAAAGCCAGGAAACGGCCGTTGCGTCCACCGGCGGCGCCGACGGAACCATGGTGGTGGACCTGTGGCTGGATGCCTCCCAGCTGATGGGCGGCATCAACGAGGATCCCACCAGCCTGTACCCCCAGACGGCCCGGCGATATCGGCAGGGCGGTTTCCATTACCGCTTCGGCACCAGCACCGTGGGCTGGTATGAGGACGTGCTCCAATGCCTGACCGAGGCCGCCGGGGACAACCGTGTCCGGGTGCTTCGCGCGGGCAACGAGCGGCTGCCGGACAGCTATCTGGAGGCCTACGGCTTCACCGGCACCCAGGCGGAAATGCGCTCCTACCGCCGGGACCTGCTCACTTATGCCATCGACCCCATGCCCAGCGTGTTCTCAGAATTTTCCTCTGAGGACATGGTGGACAGCTTCTATTCTCTGGGAAGCCCGCAAATGAACCAGATGGCCCGCTTTGCCGCGGGTAACGGCGCGGAGCTGGAAAACCCCGGCCAGGTGGAGCAGATGAACCTGCTGCTCACCGCTGCGGTGGACGCCTTCCACCAGAAGAAGCAGGAGCCGCCCCGGGAACTGAACGCTACCGGCGATTCTCTGGAAAGCCCCCTCAGCTATGCCCTGAACAACCTGGACACCCGCCGGCTGTCCGTCATCACCTGCGACCCCGCCACTTTGCGCCGGGTGCAGGGCACCACGCTGGATGGCTCCCAGGTGGGGTACATCGAGGAGCTGCTCCGGCAGCGGGAACTGTTTGACTCCGGCATGTCCGTGGGCCTGTACGCCCTGCAGCTGGACTACATGGGCCATATGGTCAGCTTCGGCGCGGCGGATTTCCCGGAATCCCTCATCTGGGGCAAGCCCAAGTACAGCGATTATGAGAAAAAAGCCGTGGGCGTGCAGCCCATGCCCCGGGTTTTGCTGATGTTGGTCATCGGCCAGGGGGATCAGGTGGACAGCTACACGAAGGCCCTGAACCAGCGTCTTAACGAAAACCGCCGCCTGAAGGAAATGCGCGGCCCGGAGGACGGCCGCCTGGTCTACAAGGCAAATGGCGAGACCGTGGTGCAGCAACCCTTCCATTTTTCCTATGAATACACCGTCATCTCCCGGCCCGGCCTGGGCTACTACACCCAGGACACGCCCGGCGCGGAACTGACCGCCGGCGGCCAGCAAAGCCAGGAGAAAAACTGCCTGCAAACGCTGACCCTGTCCGCCGCCAAGGACGAAGTACTGGTTTATTCCTGGCCTGCGGAGGATTTGCCGGACGGCGTGCAGCTGGATCTGAGCACCCTGGCGGACGCCCGGGTGGAGGTCACCAGCAGCCTGACCCTGACGGAGATCCTGACCAATGGCCCGGAGGTCGCCCTGCCGGAAGGGAGCCAGGTGCTGACCCTGCGGGATAAGCTGTACTGCTTCACCCAGCAGGAAAACCCCTTTGCGGATAATGACGCCGCCAATCCCTTCCGCTTGGGCAAGATCCGCTGGAGCCAGGACGGTTCCCGGCTGGAGGCGGAGGTGAAGGTGGATCACACCCGCCTGCGCAGCGGATATTACCGCATCAAGCTGGTGGCGGAGGTCACCGGCGAGCAGCTGGAATGGCCGCTGGTTCCCTGGGCCCAGAACGATACGGGCCTCAGCGTGGAGATCAGCAATGGGGACATCGTGGCCTGGCAGACGCTGATGGACGTGGTCTCCCGGTACGGCCGGGAGCGGAACAGCATTCCCAGCCAGTTCACCCACGCCTGGGGCAGCGCGGAGGAGACCACCTACAAGGGCGTGGACATCCCGGATTTCCCCCAGGTGTACAAGGCCCCTGGCCTGAGCCGGCTGCTGAGCCAGCTCAGGGATGCGGCCAACCTGGATACCGCGCCGCTGATCCGTTGTACCTTTGACGTGTTTGTGCCGGAGATCCTCCAGCCTTGAGAAAACTCCCTGTGAAGGAGATGATTTGATGCAGACGGCTTTGCAAGCGCCGGTAAAACGCCGGAAGCGCACCCGGATGCGGTATTCCAACCGCTTCAAAGTGCTGATTTGCTATTTGGTCTGCTTTGCCCTGCCGCCCCTGTGGCTGCTTGCCTGTCTTGCGTTTGTGTATCCCTATCAGCTGAAAAACAGCGCGCCCCAGGTGCTGGATAATCTGACCCGGATGCTGCCCTTCCTGAAATCGCCCCTGGCGAATGATGTGGAGGCAGCCGCCGTGCCGGATGGGGCCCAGCTCTCCGCCGAGGTATGGAACGGCGTGCAGCAGGCCCGGGAACATCAGTGGATGCTGTTTCTGCTGGTGCTGTTTGCGGCGGCCTGGCTGCTGACGCTGCTGATCCAGCTGATCTGGCGCTTCTGCCATACCAAGGCTTTGCAGAGCGCCAAGGCCGTCGGCCGGGCGGTGGTGCATTACCGCATCAGCATGCTGGTCATTTTCCTGCTCAACGCCCTGGCGGCGGCTCTGGTGTGGCTGCTGGGCGTGCAGTTCATCAGCGGAAGGGGCCTGTGGGACTACGTGACCTACTTTGTGCCTTATTTCCTGAACTGTCTGGCTGCCTTGTGCTGCTTCCGGCTGGCTGCGCCGCCGGCCATCAGCGGCAAAAAGGCGTTCTTCAAACGTTTGTAAGAAGGGAGGGCTTTCATGGGCTGCTATGTTCTTGCTGTGGGCGGAACCGGCAATAAAATACTGGAAAGCCTTGTCTATTGTGCTGCAATTGACGGTTTTTATACCCTGGACGGGGAGGGCGTCCGCAGGCCCATCCCGGAAATCCACATGCTTTCCGTGGACGTGGACAGCGCCTGCGGCAACACCACCCGGGCCAAGCGGGCTGCCGAATATTACGAGGACATCCGCCAGGCCTACGAAAGCTACCCGGCACGTCACCCCGGCTTTCACACCGCGGTGCTGGCCCAGCGCTGGAACATGAACCTGTCCCGCCGGGCCATGTCCGTGGATAAGCTGGTGGAGGGACATCGCCGGGATAAGCTGCTGAGCCGTACTTTGTTCAGCCGCACCGAGTCTTCTCTGGAATACAGCGAGGGCTTCCGGGGCCATCCCGACCTGGGCGTTCTGTTCTTTTCCGATTTGCTGAACTCCCTGGACCGCCTCCGGGCCGAGGGCCAGCCTGACGAAATGAACAACCTGATGGATCGGATGCAGGCGGAAATCGCCCGTGGGGAAAAGGTGAAGCTGATCCTTTGCGGAAGCATTTTCGGCGGCACCGGCGCCAGCGGCATTCCTGCCATCGCCCGGTTTTTGCGGGAGCGGTTCAGGGCCGGAAGCGACCTGTTCGAGATCGGCGCCATGCTGATGCTGCCCTACTACAAGGTTCCGCCGTCCTCCCAGAACGAGGAGCTGGAGATTGTGGTCAAGAGCTCCACCTTCCTGGACAAGGCCCGCACCGCGCTGCAGTACTACGGCATGGAGGGCATGATCCGCTCCGGCGAGGGCGACGAAAAAGGCGTGTTCGACGCGCTGTACATGCTGGGCCTGCCCATGGAGGCATTCATTACCACCCGCATCTATTCCACCGGCTCCCAGAGCCAGGAAAATGACGCCCACATGCTGGAGTGGATGGCCACCCGGTGCATCTCCCACTTTTTCCGCACCGGCTTCCGCGGCAGCGAGGCCCATAACATCGACTGCTACTACTACCAGTGGCATACGCCCCAGCTCAGCTGGCAGAGCTTTGACAGCGAGGAAGAGCTGTACCGCAAGGGCTACACCAGCCTGCTGAAGGCCGCCGCCCTGTTCTTTGCGGAGCTGTATCCCTCGGTGGTGAAATGCGCCGCCGGCGACCGCCGCAGCTGCACCCGCATCCCATACTGTGCGCCGTATTTCTCTGCGTTCCGCAAAAAGGGCAGCGTGGAGCAGGCCCATCTGGAAACGCTGGTGCAGTCCCTGTACCATTTCCTGAATTTCTACTCCAACTGGATGATCCAGATCATCCGCACCATTCCGTCCACCATGCGGGAAAAGCGCAAGAGCGAAACTCTCCGCACCCTGGCAGCGGAAAACTACGACCGGCTGGTAAAACGCCGGGCCCTGCTCACCCAGCGGGAAATGTCCCCCGAGGAAGGCCGCACCTGGCAGGAGGAGACCCGCGCCCTCAAAAAGGAATACGAGGAAATGCAGCAGACCCGCGCCATGCTGATGAAGCAGATCGGCGGGTATGCCTGGCTGTCCGTTTTGAAGGACGCCCAGGACGGCATGCGGGAGAAGCTCTATCGGCAGGAAGAGGACATCGCTGAGCTGGAAACCCAGCTGGAACGCTGGCAGGGCGAGGACAGCCAGCTGGTGGATCCGCAAACCGTCCGCCAGAGCGTGGAGCGGCTGGACGCCATGCAGCGGGTGGCCGATACCCTGGAACTCTGCCGGGAACAGATCAGCGGGGACATCGAGACTGCCATCCGGGAAAACGTGGTGGAGCGCGCCCCCGAGGAGGACGCCAAGGACGAGGAAGCCCTTTCCCAGAACGGCCTGATGGACGCGGCGCTGATGGAAAAGCTCCACACGCTGCTTTCCCAGTACGGCCTGAAACCCAATCAGCGCAACGCCCACGTGTTTGACGCGGCGTCGCTGGAGATTCAGAAGGGCCTGAACAAGCTGTCCATCCAGCGGGTGCCCGACCGGCTGGATACCACCCGGGTCATCGCCGGGATGGGCGGCGGAACGCTGCATGGAAGCGGCGCGGAGGGCGCGCTTTGCTCCTTCCTGACCACGCTTCTGCGCGCTGTGGGAGAGGAGGAAGGCCTGTGAAGAAAAGCAGAATCCGCCCGGTGGACCAGCAAAAGGAACAGCTGGACCGGGATACGCCCTATTTGACCCTTTTGCCGGACATGGACGAGGGGCTGCACATCGGCTACAAGCCCACGGCGGGCATTCAGAGCGACGGCAACCAGAAGCCCATGGAGTGGCTTGATCAGTTTGCAAAATTCATCAAAACCCAGGGCGAGGACGTGGGGTATTCCATCCCGGACGTGCTGGCCAGCGAGCAGCAGCTGCGCCGCCTGGCGCGCCTGCCCGGGGATATGGCCCTGCGCCACCAGGAAATGGTGGACTACCGGGGCGTGCTTGCGCTGCTGCTTTTGTGGGACGTGATCGCCAGCGATTCCGCCTGCGCCACGCTGACCATTGAGCCGGTGCTGGAGGGCGCCGAGGAAGGCAGCTTCTCCGGCGCGGTGGGCCGTGCGCTGCCGGAAGGCCGCGCCAGGGAAGGGCTGTATGTGTTTGCCCTATCCCGGCCCAAGTCCGAAAACCCTGAAAAAACGCCCATCTGCCTCCTGTCCCGGGCCATGATCGTGATGCCCGCGGCCAACCTGGGCGACCTGAGCAACCTGCTGCCCCCCAGCGTAAACTGGTACGACCGCAGCCGCAAGCGCTTCGTCGATCCCTGCCCCTATTTGGACGAGGAAATGTGCGCGGTGCTCATTCCCCGGCTGCGCCTGCTCCAAACCCTGAACGAGGAGACCCCCGGCAGCTACATTTACTCGCCGGAGGCCCAGCTCTGCGCCCTTCTGGACAAGTTCATCCGGGACATCCTGGCTGAGCGGGAAGGCTGGCGGGAAAGCGTCAAGGCCGGCGACGAATCCGCCGTGGAGGGCTTCCGCACCCGCATCCTGACCATCTACGGCCTGGCGGAGCGGCAGCAAAATTTGCAGCTGGAAATGTTCACCTACCCGGCGGACGCATCTGACGCTGGCGGCAACGTGCTCATCAGCGGCATCCTGCCTGCGGAAGGCATCGACCTGCCGGAAAACGCCGGCGAGGACGCGGTGCTCTACACCATGAACGGCGTGCCCTTTGCCCGGTTCTCCACCGCCTTTTTGCTGGAGCCTGCCCGGTCTGCCGGGGAGGAGGAGATGCTGGCCCGGGCCCGGGAAGAGATCGCCCTGCTGGATCAGTACGACGAAGCCTGGCGGGGCCGCATGGCCAAGGTGCTGGGGCAGCTGAGCCAGGAGACCCAGGGCCGCACCGGCGTGGATCCGGCGGTGCCGGAACTTTTGCACCGGTGGAGCGTCCAGTACGCCAACGCGCCCCAGTACGGGGACAGCGATATCCTGCTCCGCTACCCGGAGGACACCTCGGCCCAGACCCTGTCGCCTTTGCTGGAACGGCTTTTCGGCGAGGGAGCGGAGGGCTGCATCCGGGAGCCTTTCTCGGACTGCTTGCTGTTGATGGATCAGGTGGACGGCTGCCCGCTGCCTGAGTGGCTGGCGGAGATCTGCCGCGTCCGGGACGTGCCGGAAAACCACAGCGTGTATTTTGTGCCGCCCATTTCCCAGAATCTAGCCACCTGGCTGATGGAAAAGGGCCAGACGGGCGATCTGACCGCCCCCCGGCTTTTGCCGGAAAGCCTGCGCTGCCGCATGTTGGAGGATGGCCGCATCGAGGCCAGCTTTGCCGTGGGCAGCCGCAGCGCCAACAAGGACGGCGTGCTGGGCAAGGTCACCTTTGTGAGGACCTACGAGCTTCGCGCTCTGCCGGAAAAAGGCGCGGCCGTGACCCTGGCCGCCGCGGCCATGCCCTCGGTGACGGTCTGGCCCAACGTCCGCCTTGCATCCGGCCAGTGGAAGCAGTACTTTGTCCACACCCATAACCCCCAGACCCTGGACGCTTTCACCTGGTCCGGCACAGAGTGGACCCGGGGCAGCCTGCGTTCCGCCCAGGGCCAGCAGCCCGGTCAGATGGACCGCCGCAGCTGGCACACCGTCCGCACGGAGCAGTTCCCGGCCTATGTTTCCCTGCGCCGGGGCAGCCTCGGCTTCGGCATGCTGCTCAACGACCTGCCCTTCACCCAGCTGCGCTATGAGCAGCCCGCCATCATCGGCGTGGACTTTGGCTCCATCGCCACCACGGTCATGATGCGCCAGGGCGACAAGGTGCAGCCCGCCTCCCTGCCGGAAAGCCTCCATGGGGTGCTTCTGTCGGGCGAGGAAAACCTGGATAAGATCCTCATGGAAGAATTCCTGCCCTGGAACGCGCTGGTGGCGGGTCAGCCGGGGGAAAGCACCTATTACAGCGTGGTGGATCTCTTCGGCCACGGGCCGGAGGACTGGCAGAACGTGCTGGAGGACGGCCACATCTACTATCCGGACGGCATGGCCGCCTTGATGCAGAAAAACAGCAACACCCTCTATTACGACCTGAAGTGGAGCGACGAGGAATTCGTGCTGCGCTGCCTCAGGCTGTTCCTCAAGCAGATGATGCTCCAGGCGTCTCTGGCTGCCAGGCTGTGGGGCTCTGCGTCCCTGAGCTGGCGGGTCAGCGTGCCCGGAGCCCTGCCGCCCCATCGGCAGGAGGCGTATCTGGATATGATGCGTGGCCTGGCCCGGGAAGTGGCCAAGGAGACGGGCATGCCCCTCACCGGCGGCTGTCCCCCGGTGCTCTACGCCCTGGAAAATCAGGCCGACGGCCTGTACTTCCGCCACCGCAACGAGGTCAACGCAGGCAGCGGTTATGTGAATCTGGATATCGGCGGCAGCACGGCCGACCTGAGCCTGTGGCTCAGCGGAGGCAGCCATGCCACCGCGGAATGCTCGTTGCTGCTGGGCTGCCGGAAGATTCTTTACGGCTCCATCGCCGCCGGCCATGTGGACGATTTCCGCCGGGACTTCACCCGGGGCAACGCGAAGCTGGCTGCCGCCGCCGACGGTCTTGCGGACGAGATGCTGAACGCCGGATCCTCCACCCGGGCTCAGCAGAAGAGCATGCTCCTCATGGACGATTTCTTCGCCAGCTATGCAGGCAAGATCCGCCGGGCAATTTCGGAATTCCGCGCCCAGGGGCAGATCAGCTATACGGAATCCCTGCTGCTGTTTAACTTTGCGTTCCTGTTCCGCCTCTCGGGCCTGATGATGCAGCGGGCTTACGAGGATCAGGAACTGCGCCAGAAGCTGCCCCGCCGCATGGAAATCTGCATTGCGGGCAACGGCGGCCAGCTATTGAAGGTCTTCTCCCGGGAACAGCTGCAAAGCCTGTGCATGCTGGCGCTGGGCGTGCTTTGCAAGGAGCATCCGGTGAAGATCCTTGCGCCGGTGCAGAGTGCGGATCCCAAGCAGGAAGTGGCCTTGGGCCTTCTGCACAGCGAGGGCGACCTGCACAGCACACTGCAAAGCGTGGAACGCTGGAACGGCACCTTCCTGGGCGACGACGGCCAGAGCCTGATGGGCGAGGAAGAGTTCCTGACCACCTTCCTGGAGCAGTTTGCCCGCAGCTTCCCCCAGGCGGCTAACCGGCTGCTGAGTGCGGCCATGGAGGCGGATTCCACCGGCGACGCCCGGCTGACCGCTGCCGCCCGGATGGAGCTGAGCAACATTCTGGTCAACGAGCACGCCCGCACCCCGGAGGACGATTTTGGCACCTACATTCGCTGCTTCGCGGCCATGAAGAAGCTGTGGAGAGTGTAAGTCGTTTTTAAGACAATATTGCATCCAGTGTTTCGGAAAGGAACAAGGCATCCTGATTGAGTGCACTGGAAAAAACCGGCTTTCATGCCTGACTTGGGCAAAAGCCGGTTTTTTGACTCTTTCAGTGAAGATCCCCTCCCAAAATGCGCGCTTGGGTTGACAATGCATTCCCTTTATCAAAAAGCCTGTCGCAACAAAAAGAAAAAACCAGTTTCTGCACCCAACCTGGGTAGAAGCTGGTTTTTCTTTGGTTCTTTCTTTTTTACGAAAAAAGAAAGAACAGAGCTTTTCTTTTGCTACTTTTCTTTTTCGTTGAAAAAGGAAAGTAGAACGCGTTACTTTTTCCAGAAAGTCCACTCAATCACAGGCTTGTAGCCGATCTTCTGGTAGAAGGGGTTGCCGCCGCCGGTCATGTGGGTGGCGCCCAGGGGCTTGGTGCGGCGGTACATCTCGGAAAGGGCGGCGGATGCCAGGCCCTTGTGCTGGTGGGCGGGCACGGTGCATAGGGGCTCCATGTAGGCCAGGGCGTTCTCCGGGGTGAACCACATGCCCGCGTAGCAGACGTACTCGCCGGTGGCTTCGTCCTCGATGCAGACGGCCAGGTCGGCGGTCTGATGGGGCGCGTTGAGCAGCATGAGGGCGTTGGTGATGTCGCCGTCATAGGGGCCTTCCTCAGCCTCGTGGCCGAAGCCCTTCCAGCAGCATTCGTCGGCCTTGGCAACGTCCGCCTGGCCGATGGGCACAAAGCGATAGCCCTGGGGCAGGGGGTAGTCCAGCGGGGTGGAGAAGTCGTACAGGCAGTCCCAGTACTGGTTGACCTGCTGATAACCCGCCCGGGCAGCGGCCTCCTTGAGGGCGGTCTGCGCGCCAAAGAGCACCAGCTGGCGACTGCCATCCGTGTTGGGGAAGGCGGCCCCGTGGGCGATCATTTCGTCGGCCAGGGATTCATAGCCGGGGCGCAGGCTGAAGTAGACGTCGGTCACCGGGTTTTCGTAAAACACCAGACCGACGATCTTGTCGCCATCGAACCAAAGCCGATTGAGGTAGGTAAAGCGCTTGTCCATCCAGGAGGAATGGAGGGCGTACTCCAGAAAAGGCGCGGGCACGCCGTTGCGCCAGTCCCTTTCGTAGATTTCCAGCATGAACTGGTACACCGCCATGTGATCCTGCACAAGGCGATAGGGGCGGGAGGTGATGTGGGGCATGGGGGCCTCCTTGATGACGAATGAAGTATCGGCTTTGCCGATGTGAACTCGCGTTGCTCGCATGAAGTGTTTGCTTCGCAAACATGAAGCGAAGCGTGCTGCATTGAAAAAAGCACTTTGTCAAATGACAAAGTGCTTTTTTCTTGGTGAGCCCGGCGGGATTCGAACCCACGACCTTTTGATTCGTAGTCAAACACTCTATCCAGCTGAGCTACGAGCCCACATGCTGCTCTCACAAACAGCTTGATTATTATAGCAAATGATTTTTGAAATTGCAATACCTTTCCGCAAATTTTTTCGTCTTTTTTTGGCGGCCAAACCAGGCTGCCAAATACAGGAAAAATACAAGACAAAGGGTTGCAATTTGAGGGTCTGTGAGGCATAATATGGACAGCGGCAGAAAATCGCCCATAGGGCAAAAAACGTCCCGCTAAGTAAAAATGATTCAATGAACCATCATTATAGGAGGAATTTTACCATGGATCGAGTTTTTAACTTTGCAGCAGGTCCCGCCACCATCGCCGAGAGCGTGCTGGAAAAAGCCCAGAAGGAGCTTGTGGTTTACCAGGATAAGGGCATGAGCGTGATGGAAATGAGCCACCGCAGCGCCATGTATATCGATATCTACAACGAAACCGTTGCCCTGCTGAAGGATCTGATGAAGATCCCGGACAACTACAAGATCATGTTCCTGCAGGGCGGCGCTACCCTCCAGTTCAGCGCTGTTCCCATGAACCTGATGGGCGAGAACGGCAAGGCCGATTACGTGGACAGCGGTAACTTTGCCCACCTGGCAGCCGTGGAGGCCCAGAAGTACGGCCAGGTGAACATCGTGGCTTCTTCCCGGGACGATAACTACACCTACGTACCCGATGTGGACGCCATCCAGTGGAATCAGGATGCCGCTTATGCCTACATCACCACCAACAACACCATCTACGGCACCCGCTTCCCCAAGATCCCCGAAACCGGCAATGTGCCGCTGATCGCTGACATGAGCTCCAACATCCTCTCCGAGGAATACGATGTGAGCAAGTTCGGCATGATTTTCGCCGGCGCTCAGAAGAACATCGGCCCCGCCGGCGTGTGCGTGGTCATCGTCCGGGAGGATCTGCTGGGCAAGGAACTGCCCTACACCCCCAAGCTGATGAGCTGGGCTCTGCAGGCCAAGAACGACAGCATGCTCAACACCCCCAACACCTACGGCATCTACATGGCCAAGCTGGGCTTCGAGTGGCTGCGTGACCTGGGCGGCGTGGCTGCCATCAACAAGATCAACGTGGAAAAGGCCCAGATCCTGTACGACTACATTGACGAGAGCAAGCTGTTCAAGTCTCCCGTGAAGGCCGAATGCCGCTCCCTGATGAACGTGCCCTTCGTCACCGGCGACGCCGACAAGGACGCTGCCTTCATCAAGTACTGCACCAAGAACGGCCTGGTGAACATTAAGGGCCACCGCAACGTGGGCGGCATGCGTGCCAGCATCTACAACGCCATGCCCGTGGAAGGCGTCAAGAAGCTGGTGGAAGTCATGAAAGCCTTTGAAAAGGAGAATGCATAATGTTTAAGATTCAGACCCTCAACGCTATTTCCGATATTATTCACGAGCAGCTGGATGCTGACAACTACCTCATTGCCAAGGAAGAGCCCGTGCCGGATGGTATTCTGGTTCGCTCTGCCTCCATGCACGACATGGAACTGCCGGACAGCCTGCTGGCCATCGCCCGCGCCGGCGCCGGCACCAACAATATTCCGATCCCTGAGTGCACCAAGCGCGGCATTGCCGTGTTCAACACCCCCGGCGCCAACGCCAACGCTGTGGCCGAGCTGGTGGTTTGCGGCCTGATGCTGGGCAGCCGTAACGTGGTTGGCGGCATCGACTGGGCCCGTACCCTCCAGGGCAACGGCGCTGACATCCCCAAGCAGGTGGAAAAGGGCAAGGGCCAGTTCGTGGGCCCCGAAGTCCGCGGCAAGACCCTGGGTGTGGTCGGCCTGGGCGCCATCGGCGCTATCGTGGCCAACACCGCCGCACAGGGCCTGGGCATGGATGTTGTGGGTTATGACCCCTACATCAGCGTGGAAAGCGCCTGGAGCCTGAGCCGTGCCGTGCACCGCTGCAACACCCTGGACGAACTCTACGCCAAGGCCGACTATATTACCTTCCACATCCCGCTGATCGATTCCACCCGCGGATCCATCAACGCCGATGCCATCGCCAAGATGAAGGACGGCGTGCATCTGCTCAACTTCAGCCGCGCCGAACTGGCCAACTTTGCGGACATGACCGCTGCCCTGGAAAGCGGCAAGGTTGCCTCCTACGTGACCGACTTCCCCACCGAGGAAGTGCTGGCCATGAAGAACGCCGTGGTCATCCCCCACCTGGGCGCCTCCACCCCCGAGAGCGAAGAAAACTGCGCTTTCATGGCTGCCAAGGAAATCAAGGATTACCTGGAGTATGGCAAGATCAAGAACAGCGTCAACCTGCCTGACATCGACCTGGGCGCCTGCGAAGGCAGCCGCGTCATGATCATCCACGACAACCTGCCCGGCATCATCAGCGCCTTCTCTGCCGCCATCGGCGCCAAGAAGATCAACATCAACAACATGGTCAACAAGAGCCGCAAGGACGTTGCCGTGTCTGTGCTGGAGCTGGATAAGGCTCCCGACGCAGCCCTGACCACCCAGCTGATGGCCATCCCCGGCGCCATCCGCGTGCGCGTGTTCAACTAAGTGAAAACATTACCCGGAGAGGACGGCGTCTTCTCCGGGATTTTGTTTGTGAAAATTTGTGCTTGACAGCCAGACCGGGCGCGTGATATACTCGCCCTAAATTTTCCGGAAGGAGGTGCCCAGCCATGACCCGCATCGCAGCCAATGTGTATTTTGCCGCAAACTTTGCTCCTGCCTATTGGTGGCGTCAGGGGCTTGTGTTGTGGTACCCAGAATCCGGGCGATAACATTTTCCGCAATGGTTTTCGCAGGATAAACGCAGCGCAGGCCCCCATTTTGATGGCCTGCGCTGTTTTTATATACAAAAAGGAGGGACGAACATGGAAGTCAAGAACATTTTGGCAAACTACTATCAGGACTACGACGAGGAAGGCCGGCTGCTTTCCCGGGTAGGCAGGGTGGAGTATCTGACCACCATGCGCTATGTGGACAAATATCTGCGCCCCGGCATGCGGGTCATGGAGATTGGCGCTGCCACAGGCCGATACAGCCATGCGCTGGCCCAGCGGGGCTTTCAGGTGGACGCAGTGGAGCTGGTGGAGCATAATATCGAAATCTTTCGGCAGAATACCCAGCCCGGGGAGAGGGTCACCATTACCCAGGGCAACGCCTGCGACCTTTCCGCCTTTGCGGACGACACCTATGACGTGACTTTGCTGCTTGGCCCCATGTACCACCTGTTCACGGAGAAAGACAAGCTGCAGGCCCTTTCAGAGGCCATCCGGGTCACCAAAAAGGGCGGCGTGATCTTTGCGGCGTATTGCATGGGCGATGCCAGTATCCTGGGCTATGGCTTCAGGCGGGGCGAGATCCACAATCTGATCAAAAGCTGCAAGCTGAATCCGGAGACCTTCGACACCTTCTCCGAGCCCTGGGATCTGTTCGAGCTGCACCGCACGGAGGACATCGCCGCGCTGAGAAGCCACTTTGATGTGCAGCCCCTCCATTTCCTGGCCGCCGACGGCTATGCGCCCCATATGAGGGATACGCTGGAAGCAATGGACGATCAGACCTACCAGGTCTATCTCAAATACCACTTTGCCACCTGCGAGCGGACGGACCTGATCGGCTATTCCAACCACACGCTGGACATTTTCCGCAAGAAATGAGCACAGAAAATCCCCGCCGCAGAAAGAGAAGCGGCGGGGATAGGAAAGTCAGTGAAGGATCCGGTGGTAGATCATCCGGAAGGGCTTGAGGAACAGGGCGGCCAGCACCACGCCGGACAGGCCCTGCATCAGGTTGGGCACCACCGCGCTGGCAGCGGCAGCCAGGCCGTAGCCCAGGATCAGCCATTCCACCAGGAAGTAGCCCAGTACCATCCAGCATTCCGCTACCACAAACCAGATCAGCGCCCGCCACAGGGGCGTGCTGCTTTTCACGCCAAGCATCACGATCAGCGCCACGCCGCCTTTAATGATCAAAGTGGGCAGGCAGTACACCGCGTAGCCGGACAGAAGATCGGCCAGAAGGCTGCCGACGGCCGCTGCAGGAACTGCGATCCAGCCCAGCAGAGAGGCGCAAAGCAGGATCAGGGCGTCGCCCAGGTGGATGTAGCCGTGGGTCAGGGAGACGGGGATCTGGAAAAACATGGTGGCAATGCAGATCAGCGCCGCAAAAATGCCGCCAAGAGTCAGCTGAAGAACAGAGCTTCTTTTGCTCATTGAGAGTACACCTCGGTTTGGTGGTTTACAGGGCATCCTCCTGGGCTTTCAGTTCCAGAAGATGCCGGTCCTCTTCTGCGGCAATGCTGAGAAGGGCGGCCTTGGATTTTTCGTCCGCGGTCAGCTTGGCAAAGTCGCGGTATTTCTTGGCGGAAAGCGCCTCGGATTCCTTGGCGTATTTCAGCATGGAGGGGATATCGTCCATCATGCCGCTGCGGGCCGCGCCCATCAGGCCGCCCTCGAACAGCCAGCCGTTCATCATGGCGGTCAGCAAAGTCTGCCGTTCCAGGGGCAGCTCTTCCAGGCAGGTACAGCCGGAAAACTGCTCCAGGTGAGACTGCTCCTCCGCGTGCATGGCACGGAGCTGCTGGTAGAGGGGCTCGGTTTCACGGCCAAGGGTCTTGAGCAGCTGCATGGCGCGTCCGTAGTGCCGGATGGCGCCCCGTTCCATTTCGCAGGCAATGAACATGGCCTCATTGTAATTCAGAATTTCCAGGATGCACACATCCTTTCCACGTATTTTCCACAGGAGTGAAAGATTTTTCCACAGAATGGCCGGAAATAGCAAAAGTGGCCGAATCACAACGGATTGAACCACTTTTGCACAAAGTTTTCCTAAGCCTTATTTCTTGGAATCAAAGAAAGCGTTGAGTTTTTCCACAAGTGCGTCGGCGTCGGCGCCGTGAGCGCGGCAAGCGTCTTCAATGGCCTCGCCGGTGGCGTGGGGGCAGCCCAGGCAGTGCATGCCAAAGCCCATGAAAATACCGGCGGTGTCGCCATCCATGCGCAGAACTTCGCCAATGGTCATACTCTTGTTGATCGTCATAAGAAAAATCTCCTTTCAGATGGGGTTGTTTCGGAACAAGTTTTATTGTAGCATCGGTATTGACGAATGTCAACCAACAGGAAAGGGTTCCGGCGGGCCCGGGGCGAATGTATTCATAGACAGAAAGGCGGTGGGGGGAATGGATTTGCGCAGGGATGCGGAGAGGATCATCCGGGAGGCCATCCAGGCGGTGATGCCGGAGAAGGCCGTGGAGGACGCCCTTTCCACCCTGGAGTTTACGCCGGGCAGGCTGCTGGTGGTAGCCATCGGCAAAGCGGCCTGGAATATGGCTTCCGCAGCGCTTTCCCATCTGGGCGACAAGGTGGACGGCGGATGCGTCATCACCAAGTACGGCCACAGCCGGGGCGACCTGCCGCCTCTGACCATCTACGAGGCGGGCCATCCCGTGCCCGATGAAAACAGCTACCTTGCCACGGAAGCTGCCCTGTCCCTGACCCAGAACCTGACCGCCAACGACACGGTGCTGTTTCTGGTTTCCGGCGGCGGCTCCTCGCTGTTTGAGGCCCCGCTGATCGATCCTCAGGAGATGGAGGATATTGGCAGCCAGCTTCTCCGCTGCGGGGCCCATATCACGGAGATCAACGCCATCCGCAAGCGGCTGAGCCGGGTCAAGGGCGGACGCTTTGCCCAGCATTGCGCCCCTGCCAGGGTGGTGGCTTTGCTCCTTTCCGACGTCCTGGGCGACCGGCCGGACGTGATCGCCTCAGGGCCCGCCTGCGTGGACATGTCCGGGGCTGTGGAGCCGCTGGACATCGTCCGGAAGTATGGACTCAAGCTATCGGCCAATGCCATGGACTGCCTTCGTCAGCCCCTGCCGGATAATCTGCCCAACGCGGAAAACCATATCAGCGGAAGTGTGCGGCAGCTTTGCCAGGCTGCGGAAACATCGGCCCGGGCGATGGGCTATGAGCCGGTTCTTTTGACGGATCGCCTTGCGTGCGAGGCCCGGGACGCAGGCCGCATGATGGGGGAGACGGCCCTCCGGAACCAGGATGCCACCCGCCCGCTGGCGTTCATCGCTGGGGGAGAGACGGTCGTCCATGTGCAGGGCGACGGCCTGGGCGGACGGAATCAGGAGCTGGCGTTGTCCGCTGTGCCGTACCTGGCCAAATGCAGGAACACGCTGCTGTTTTCTGTGGGCTCCGATGGCACCGACGGCCCCACGGATGCAGCCGGCGGCATGGTGGACGCAAATATACAGAAATTGTTACAAATGCGGAAGATTTCCCTGGAGGACGTGCTGCGCCGCAACGACGCCTATCACGCTCTGAAAGCGGTGGACGGCCTGATTTTCACCGGCCCCACCGGCACTAATGTGAACGATCTGACCGTTTTGCTGATTGATCGATGATGTGATATACTGATTTCGTGAAATGTCATGGAACTTTTTGCATGGTATTCTCGTCAGTTCATAAAAAAGAGGGAGGGGATGGCTTGGACGAACGCAGCAGAGCGCAGAAATTCACGGATATGTGTGCGCCGTACGCGCCCATGGTGTACCGGCATTGCCTCCTGATGCTGAAGCGGCCGGAGGAGGCCGAGGACGCGGCCCAGGATGCCATGCTGAAGGCTTTCCGTTCCCTGGACAAGTACCGGGGCGAGGGGGTGGCCCGGTGGCTGTACCGCATCGCACACAATACCTGCCTGGACATTCTCAAGTCCGCCCGGCATCAGCGGGAAACCTTCCTCCCGGAAGACGCCCCCGAAACGCCGGATGCATCGCCCACGCCGGAGGAGGTCTATCAGCAAAGCTCCGCCAGGGAGCAGCTCTGGGCGGCGGTGGAGAAGCTGCCTCAGGAGCAGCAGGCAGTACTGGCCCTCTATTATGGCGAAAACATGGAATATCAGCAGATTGCCGAGGCCCTGGGACTGCCCCAGGGTACGGTGAAAAGCCGGCTGAACCGGGCCAAAGAGGGCCTGAAAAAGCTCCTCAATCCATAAATTTTTTCCAACCTATGGAACTTTTGGCGAAGGAACCTCGTCTGTTTGAATGAAAGGAGGATGGCGAATGGATTTTCGTGACGACGAACTGGATCTTGCCCTGAGAGAAATGTACCGGCAGCCCGTGCCGCCATCCTTTGAAGCGAAATGGACCGGGGCCGTCCGGCGAGAGGAGAGTATACAGATGAACAAAAAGTCTATTTGGAAATGGAGCGGCTGGAGCAGAATCGTCCTGCCGGTGGCCGCCGCGCTGGTGGTGCTGGTGGGCGCAGGCTGGGCCGGCAATCTGGAGTTCAGCGGCAGCTACATGGCTTCCGACAGCATGAAGCAGCAGCCCATGGTAGCCTATTCCCGTTCTTCCAACGCTGATTACGAGATCGCCATGGACTACGGCGCAGCGGAGGAAAGCTACGACGCCAGCTATTCTACCATGACCGTAGGCGGCGGCCTGACCAGCAACTACGCGGCCAAGGAGCCTGCCGCCCAGCCCACCGAGCGCAAGCTGGTTCGCACCGTCAGTCTGACCATGCGCACCGGCAACTATGAGCAGGATCTGTCCGCCATCCAGGAGCTGGTTGCCAGCGTGGGCGGATATGAGGAATATCATTATGAATCCGGCGACGTAGCCAGCGGTGACAGCCGCTATGTGGAAATGACCCTGCGCATTCCCGCTGACCAGCTGGATACCTTCCTGGGCAGCGTGGGCGGCATCGGCCGGGTGGTGAACCGCTCCGAGAACGTGGTGGATCGCACCACCGAGTACACCGACAACGAGACCCGCCTGAACACCCTCAACACCAAGATGGCCCGCCTGCAGGAGCTGCTGGAGAAGGCCGAGAACGTGGACGACCTTCTGTCCATTGAGAACCAGATCGCCGATACCCAGTACGACATCGACCGACTGACCAGCTGGCAGCTGGGCATCGACCGGCAGGTGGACATGAGCACCGTGACCATCAACCTGCGGGAAGAAAAGCCCACGGAGATCGCCCCGGAAATGACCTTTGGCGAGAAGATCGTCCGCGCTGTGAAGGCCTCCTGGGAAGGCTTTGTCCAGTTCCTGAAGAACGCGGTGGTGTTCCTGATCATGGCCATTCCCGCCGTCCTGACCATTGGCGTGATTGTGGCTGTGGTGGTGCTGATCCGCAAGGGCCGCAAGAAGGCCGCCGCCAAGAAAGCTGAAGAAACCAACGAAGAATAATCCATTGCCCCGGGGAATATCGCCCCGGGGTTTTTGGATGATAAGGGTGTGGCATCGTGAAGGTAACAAAATTGGAAGAGGAAAACCTTCGTATATTGACGGAGCTGTTTGATTATCACGATGTGGATCAAATGGTAGCACAATGCACCCATCAGATCCGCAATGGGATCAGCGACATTTTTGTCCTGTACGACCAGGGCGTTTTGCTGGGCGAGCTTCACGCCATGTATTTCAGCGAGGATGAGCGCTTTGCGGTGCTGGGCAGGCGGGCGTACCTGTACGCATTCCGGGTTCGGGAAGGGTATCAGAACCAGGGTTACGGAACATTTCTCCTGAAAACAGTTCTGGCCGCGCTGCAGGAAGCAGGCTATTCCGAGTTCACTGTTGGCGTGGAGGACGATAATCCCCGGGCCAGGCACATGTATCAGTCGTTTGGGTTTTGTGAGCTGCTGCTCAGACAACGGGAGGAATATCAGGGCGACGCCTATGAATACAATCTCTATTTGAAACGATAAGCTGTTTCAGCAAAAATCCCCTGCATGCAAAATCATGCAGGGGATTCATTTTATTCTGCGGGTCGTTTCTTCATGGTCGCGCCATAAATCAGCAGGAACGCGCCCAGAATGATGATCGTAGTGGAATGGGCGTAAATTTGCAGTACAACCTGCAAAACCTTCGCTTCTATGGGATCGGCACCGTCCAGGATCTGCTCCATGGTAATGGGAGCCACGTCCTCCGTGCCGATGCCCTTGTGAAGGAGCGCAGCGGCGATAGACGGATTGATCTTCTCAATGCCGACCACTTCCAGCTTGCCCTTCATAGTGCTGGTGGCAGGGTCGTTGTCCACCAGAACGCGGATGCCAATGCCCACAAACAGCAGCAGGATGCCAAGGAGAATGCAAAGTGCCTTCATATGTCAGCCCTCATGTCAGGCGTAGCGGGCATAGCTCTGCTTTTTCTTCCGGGGGCCAAAGATGGCCAGCAGCAGGCCCACGCCGGCTACGATCAGGCCGATTTTGGTGATGAGGGGCGTGCGGGAATAGACCCAGGCGCCGGCCATGATCAGGTCAGCGTCCTCTGCGGCAACTTCCTGGACGATGTCCTCGGCGGTAATGGTACGGCCCAGCACTTCCAGCTCGCCATCCAGCAAGGTCTGGACAAATTCAGGTGTCAGCTCGTCCAGGCCAAAAACCGTCAGGTAAGCTTTCACTTCCTTGATCTTTTCGTGATTCTCCACCACGTAACGTCCGCCGATGCCAACCACCAAAAGCAGCAGGCCGATAATGAGCAGGAACACACCAAACTTCTTCATGACAAATCCCTCGTTTCACAGGTGATGCTTTCAGTATAGCTTATGCGGGGGTTCATTGCAAGAAGAAAGCCACAAGAAAAACCCCCTGCCTTGCGGCAGAGGGCTTTGAGAAGCTCAATTAGAACTTCAGGGGGTTAACCTTCACAGCGGGGCCCATGGTGGCGCTGATGTACAGGCTGCGCACGTAGGTACCCTTAGCAGCGGCGGGCTTAGCCTTGTTGATGGCATCCATCAGGGTGGTCATGTTCTCGGTCAGTTTTTCAACGCCGAAAGAGGCCTTGCCGATGGGGCAGTGGATGATAGCGGTCTTGTCAACGCGATATTCAACCTTACCAGCCTTCACATCGCTGACAGCCTTGGCCACGTCCATGGTCACGGTGCCGCTCTTGGGGTTGGGCATGAGGCCCTTGGGGCCCAGGATACGACCGATGCGGCCAACAACGCCCATCATGTCGGGGGTAGCGATCATGACGTCGAAGCCAAACCAGTTTTCGGTCTGGATCTTCTGGATCATTTCTTCGCCGCCAACAAAGTCAGCGCCGGCAGCTTCAGCTTCCTTCAGCTTGTCGCCCTTGGTCACAACCAGCACGCGGGTCACGCGGCCGGTACCGTGAGGCAGAACCACAGCGCCGCGGACCTGCTGGTCAGCGTGGCGGGGGTCAACGCCCAGGCGGACGGAGATTTCGATGGTCTCGTCGAACTTGGCTTTGCTGGTCTTGATGGCCAGGTCGCAAGCATCGGCGGGATCGTAGGCGGTCAGGGAATCGATCAGCTTTACGCTGTCAACATACTTTTTTCCGTGCTTCATGTTATTTCCTTCCTGTGGTACAAACGGCACTTATGTCCTCCCACGCATGTCGAAATTATTCCTCAACAGTGATACCCATGGAACGGGCGGTACCCTTAACCATGCTCATGATGGCTTCGATATCCGTGGCATTCACGTCGGGCTTCTTGATCTCGGCGATCTTCTGCACCTGCTCCTTGGTCAGCTTGCCTACCTTGTCGCGGTTGGGGCGGCCGGAGGCGGTCTGCAGGTTCAGTTCCTTCTTGATCAGAACGGGAACCGGAGGAGTCTTGGTGATGAAGGTGAAGGTGTTGTCAGTGTACACGGTGATGACAACAGGGATGATCATGCCGGCGTCCTTGGAGGTGCGCTCGTTGAACTCTTTGCAGAAGCCGGGGATGTTCACGCCGTGCTGACCCAGCGCAGGACCGATAGGCGGAGCGGGGGTTGCCTTGGCGGCGGGAACCTGGAGTTTGATCAGAGACTTAACTTTCTTAGCCATTAGGTTGTACCTCCTTAATGTGGTCATGGCGGAATAGCTGTACTATTCCTCCCACTGCACCCGGGTGGGTGCGGCCCAGGGGGGATCAGGAAATCTTTTCGACGTCCGTCAGATCCACCTCTACGGGCATTTCGCGGCCAAGGAACATTTTGACCTTGACCGTCAGCTTCTGGCGTACGGTGTCCACATCTTCCACGGTGCCGGTGAAGTTCTCCAGCGGACCGGACAGAATGCGGACTTCTTCGCCGATGGCAATGCCGAATTCCACGCTGTTTTCCTGAGTGGAGAGCATGACCTCAACCTCTTCAGGGGTCAGGGGAACGGGCTTGCTGTCGGGGCCTACGAAGCCGGTAACGCCGCGGGTGTTGCGCACCAGGTACCAGCTTTCGCTGGTCTCGATCATGTGAACCAGCACATAACCGGGATACACTTTACGCTGGGACTTCACCCGCTTGTTACCTTTGATTTCAACTACGTCTTCCACAGGAACACGCACGTCGAAGATCAGATCCTTCATGCCGTTGTTTTCAACGGATTTCTCGATGTTGTCCTTGACCTTGTTCTCGTAACCGGAATAGGTATGAACAACATACCAGCAAGGTTCTTTGCTGTGTTCGGACATGATATACTCCTTATGCGGCAGGGTTGTTAAGCTTCATGAGGAACTGGACCAGTCCGCTGGCACCCATGTCCAGCAGGCCGATAACGACCATCATGAAAACCACCACGAGTACAACGATTACCGTGTAGTTGACCAGCTTTTCGCGGGTAGGCCATGTGACCTTCTTGAGCTCGTGCCACATGTTCTTGAACGCATTGCCGATCTTTGCAAAGAACTTGACAAAACCCTTGCCGAAACGCACGAAGAAGTTTTCCTTCTTTTTGTTGTCTGCCATGGTTTTCCCATCCTTTCGCAACTCAAGACGCTTGAACGTCTTCATTGTGCAGATGCGTTGTTACTTGGTTTCACGGTGAACCGTATGCTTCTTGCAAAAACGGCAGTATTTGCTCAGCTCGATACGGTCGGGGGTGTTCTTCTTATTCTTCATGGAATTGTAGTTACGCTGTTTGCACTCGGTGCAAGCCAGCATCACCTTATTACGGGCAACGCTTGCCACGTTAGCCACCTCCTATATGTGAGCGGTAAGAATGCGTCTGTCCCGGGCGGACGTGCCGCCCGGAGCAGTCACAGAGCATTGTGATTATTCGATCACGGTAGCAACAACGCCGGAGCCAACGGTACGGCCGCCTTCGCGGATAGCGAAGCGGAGGCCCTGCTCGATAGCGATGGGGGTGATCAGGTTGATTTCCATGTCGATGTTATCGCCGGGCATAACCATTTCCACGCCTTCGGGAAGCTTGATGTCGCCGGTAACGTCGGTGGTACGGAAGTAG
>JAGBDE010000048.1 GCA_017937655.1 Clostridia bacterium
GGGATTTGCCGGAACGAGCGTGTCGCTCTGGTTTTTCGGTTCCTTTTTGCCTAAACAAAAAGGAACGAAAGTCTACCGCGCCGCAGCGCGCGCCGAGCGCCAACTCCCGGCCTCGTTATTTTCTTTTGATTCTTTTCTTTTCAAAAAGAAAAGAAGATCACCCCACCATTGTTTCACGTGAAACATCCCCCTCCAACGTTTCACGTGAAACACCCCCCACCTTGCATCCCACCCCAAAATCATATACAATATCCTCATCCCCACCAGAAAGGAAGTTGACCCCCACATGGCAGAAATCCGCCTTACCGACGAACAGCGCCAGGTAGTCCTCTCAGACAACCGGGAGCTACTGGTATCCGCGGCCGCGGGCAGCGGCAAAACCGCCGTGCTGGTGGAGCGCATTTTGCACCTGGTGGAACACCGGGGCTATTCCATCGACCGGATGCTGGTGGTAACCTACACCCGGGCCGCGGCGGCGGAGCTTCGGGAGCGGCTGGAGGTGCGCTTCCGCACCAAGGCCAGGGAGAACCCTCTCTTCGCCCGCCAGGCCGATCTGGCCCAGTCCGCGCAGATTTCCACCATCCACTCCTACTGCCAGAAGGTGGTCAAGGAGCATTTTCGTTTCTGCGAGATCGACCCCCAGTTTGTGATCGGCGATGACCGCACCCGCCGCACCCTGTTTCATCAGGCCATGGAGGACACCCTGGACGTGCTCTACCCCCTGGGCAAGCAGGAGCCGGACGTGGCCGCGCTGCTGAAAAAGCTGCCGGAAAAAGAGCTGGCCCCGCTGATGGAAACCCTGCACACCTTCCTCATGTCCCGGCCCGATCCCCTGGGCTGGATGAGCCATCAGGCGGACGTCCGCTGGGAGGAATCCACCCTGGACGATCAACCTGTCATTCAGGCCATGCTGGGCGAGCTGCAGCTGAAAATCGAGGGGGCCATGTCCTGGTGGGCCAAGGCCGACCAGTTGAAAAAGCAGCCCTGCTTCCCGGACAAATATCTTCCCATGCTGCAAAGCGACCTGGTCATTTTGTCCGACCTGCTGGAGGCATCCCGGCAGGGCTTCCTGGCGCTGATCGACCGGGCGCGGCAGAGCAAGTTCATCCGCATGGCGGTGTTCCGCCCGGAAACCTCCGACGAGGAAGCCGTGGCCGACCGCTTCAAGAAAATCCGGGAGGAGTATAAGGCCATCGTTGGGGAGATTGCTAAGGCGGTGCCGGGCAACCTGCGGGACGCCCTCAGCGACATGAACATGATGGCCCCCGCCCTCCGGGGCCTGACCCGGGCCATGGAGCTGCTCATGGAGCACTTCGACATGCTCAAGCAGGATCGTGGCGCCATCGACTTTGGCGACCTGGAGCACATGACCCTCCGGGCGCTGCATGATCCGGAAATCGCCCGGGCGGAATCCCGCCGGTTCGACGCGGTGTTCGTGGACGAGTATCAGGACGTGAGCGCCATCCAGGAGGAGATCCTGAACCTGCTCAAGCGGGGCGACGATCCTGATCAGAAGAAGCAGTTCTTTTTCTATGTGGGCGACGTGAAGCAGAGCATCTACCGGTTCCGCCTGGCGGAGCCGCGGCTGTTCCTTTCGAAGCTCCAATCTTTTTCTACAGAAGAAGGGGCAGAGAGACGAAAAATCGTCCTGAATAAAAATTTCCGCAGCCGGGAGGCCGTGCTGGACGCGGTCAACCGCACCTTCTTGCACGTGATGGACAGCCGGGTCACGGAGATCGACTACGACCGGGCCGCCATGCTGTATCCGGGCATCCCCTCGGAGAACGATCCCATCACCGAGCTGCACCTGCTGAACGTATCGTCCACCCGGGACGCCGCCCGGCTGGAAGCGGAGCTGGTGGCCCGGGACATCCTGGCCAAGGTGGGTCAGCCCATGGACGACACCGGCCGCCTGACAAAGTTCAGCGACATGGCGGTGCTGCTGCCCGTCAGCAAGGGCGTGGCCCAGCAGGTGGAGGCGGTGCTGACCGCCCACGGCATCCCCGTCTATTCCGACGCGGGGGGCAACGCCCTGGGCGGCGAGGAATGCATCTCGGCGGTGCAGCACCTGTTACTGCTGGACAATATCATGAACGACGTGGCCCTCATCTCGGAGCTGCGGTCGCCCCTGTTTGAGATGACAGAACAGGAGCTTGCCCAGATCCGCCTCAGAAAGCCGGAGCGGGAAGCCAGCTTCTACGACGCCCTGACCCTCTGCGCTCAGGGGGATGATACGCTGGGCCGTCGCTGCGGGGAGGTCCTGCGCACGCTGGAGGAGGAGCGGTTCCTGTACCGGGCCATGTCCCCATCGGAATATCTGTGGGACTTTCTGATGCGCAGCGGCATGTACGCCCACTACGGCGCCCAGCCCGGCGGCAAGCTGCGGCAGGCCAACCTCCGCATGCTGTGCCTTCGGGCCGGGGAATATTTCACCCAGCACCAGGAGGGCATGAGCGGCTTTCTGGAAACCATCCAGCAGAAGCTGGGGGGCGACGAGACCTCTCCCACGGTGGTGAACCCCTGGGAGAACGTGGTCAGGATCATGACCATTCACAAGTCGAAGGGTCTGGAGTTCCCCACGGCCTACGTGCTGGGCATGGGTACCGGCCTGAACCGTCGCAGCGCCCAGAAGGAGCTTCGCATGCACGGCCGGCTGGGCCTTGGGCTGGAGTACCGGAACGAAAAAACCCGCACCAAGCGCAAAACCCTTTTGCAGACTGGCATTGAGCTGGTGGAAAAGAACGAGGAACGGGCCGAAAAAGCCCGGGTTCTCTACGTGGCTCTCACGCGCCCGAAAAATCGTTTGGTGATGATCGGGTCGTATACAGGTGAAAAAAACGGCTTAGAATCGACCCTGGAAAACGTGAAGCAAAATTCCTTGCAGCACAACGATTTGACCGCCGTGGCCGATGCGAAGACCTACCTGGACTGGTTGTGGCAGTCCATCCGCCCGGAGGACAGCTATGTCCAGACGGAAGGCACAGAATTTTCCACGGACGGTATGTGGAAAACTTTCACTGACCAGAATTTTCACCCCATTCCCACAAGTTTTCCACCGAAAAGCCGGGAATGGAGGGTGTTTTTCCACAGCGGCTTAGACGCCACCACGGTTTCCGGCGCATCGGAGGTGGAAAGCAGCGTTTCGCCCGTGGATCAGCTCTGGCGGGAAGCCCAATCCGCCGCCGATGTGCCTGACCCCCTGACCCCGGTGCCGGAGTACACCCACCTGCCCCTGAAGCTGGGCGTGACCGCGCTGGTTCGGGCCGTGGAGGAGGAATCCTCCTACCGTCAGCTGTCGGAAGAGGATGGCTGGGAGTCCCCCGCCGAGAAGCGCACGCCCCTCATCACCCAGCGGCCCAAGCTCATGAGCAGCCTGCCTCAGCAGCCCGCATTCATCGCCCCCATGGAGGAAAGTCTGGGCGCATTGCGGGGCACCCTGACCCACAAGCTGCTGTGCCTGCTCCCCCTGGACGGCCTGCGCCGGGCATGCATGGAAAACAGCCTGGGCGCATATATAAAGGAAGAAATCCGCCGAATGACCGGGGAAAACGTGTTCACCGAGGACCAATCCGCCCTCATCGACCTGAAGAAGGTGGAACAGTTCTACCTGTCCCCCATGGGCCAGCGGATGCTGGCCAGCGGAAAGGTTCGCCGGGAGTGGAGCTTCAACCTGAAAATCATGGAGCCCATGGAAACCATCGTCCAGGGCGTGATTGACCTGTGCTTTGAGGAGGACGGCGGCTGGGTGCTGGTGGACTTCAAGACCGACCGGGTGGAGTCTACCCGGGAACTGTGGCAGCGGTATCATCTGCAGATGGACATCTACGCCAAGGCCCTGGCGGCCTCCACGCCTTTGCCGGTAAAGGAAATCTGCCTGTATTCCCTTCGGCTGGGGCAGGCGGACAGTCGCTCCCAGGGAATCTCCCCCAAATTATGACAAAAATATTTCTTTCCAATGCATGAAAAATGCAAAATCCATCGTTGAATTGATGAGGAACGCAAGAAAGGGTATTGATTTATTTGGGCTTTGCCTGTACAATAAGGCTGGATTCATCTCCCTGCGCCTCCGTGAATCCGTCAAAGGATTGTAACAAATAGAAATCATCCTGGCTGAAAGGTGTGTATGCAATGAAGAAAACTGTTTTTGCAAAGGCTGACCGGGCTGCCTCCGTCAAGAAGCGGGTGCTTTTTGCCGCTTTGATGGTGCTGGCCTGCTTGACCATGAGCGGCTGCATCGTGGAGCCTGACCGCGTCATGGACGATGTGACCACCTTCCCCCAGGCCGGGCAGAATTTCTCCACGGTGGTGACCAACACCCCCGTGCCTACCAACACGCCCACTCCCACCCCCCCGCCCTCTACCGGCGGCACCGAGGTGGATTTCAGCGGCTGGCACTTTGGGGACAATACCCCCACTAATCCCCCTGCCAACAATAACCAGCAGATCAACAACAACCCCGTCACCAATCCCAACGCCGGCAATGCCCAGCAGAACCCGGTGACCATCACCGTGGGCATTACCACCAACACCCCCAAGCCTGACGATACCCCCAAGCCCTCCAGCGGCGACAACAACGGCGGCTCTACCTCCTCCGGCACCCTGAAGCAAGGCTCCAGCGGCGCAGAGGTCAAGGCGTTGCAGAACCGCCTGAAGGAACTGGGCTACTACAAGGGTTCCGTGGACGGCGATTATGGCTCCGGCACCATCGACGCGGTGAAGGCTTTCCAGCGGGCAAACAATCTGTCCGTGGACGGCAAGGCCGGCCCCCAGACCCAGAAGGCTGTATATTCCAACAATGCCATTAAGGCCAATGCCACGAATGTCAACCAGCCCTCCGGCGGCGGCAACACCAAGCCTCAGACCTCTACCAATAACAAACCCAATCCTACCACTCCCCCCTCCACCTACACCAACGGCCGTACCGATATCTACCTTGAGTTGGGCTCCAGCAATCATTCTCAGGTGAAGATTCTTCAGAACCGGCTGATCGTCCTGGGATACCTGACCGGAACCGCCGATGGCGAGTACGGCGAGGCTACCGAGGCCGCTGTAAAGGCCTTCCAGAAGCGCAACAGCATTTATGTTGATGGCAAGGCCGGCCCCGAAACTTTGACCAAGCTGTATTCCGCTTCCGCCAAGAAGGCATCCGCCGTGGTGGGCCACCTGGGCTCCCTTGAAAAGGGCAGCCAGGGTGCGGCGGTCCGCAACCTGCAAAAGCAGCTGAAAGATCTGGGTTATTACAGCGGTTCCATTGACGGCGACTACGGCGATGGTACCGTGGCAGCAGTCACCGCCTTCCAGCAGAATTACGGCCTGACGGCTGACGGCGTTGCCGGTAAGGCAACCCAGAATGCCATCTACTCCGCCCTGAACGGCGGCGGATCTACCGGCTCCGGCGGCGGAAGCACCGGCGGTTCCAGCAACCCCGACAACTACGGCAAGACCGCTTCCAGCAACGGCTACACCACCGTCAGCCAGAACAGCGGCAGCGTCAGCAACGTGGCCGCCGTCCAGAGCGCCCTCTCCGCCAAGGGTTACTACAACGGCAACTTTGACGGCGACTTTGGCTCCGGCACGGAACAGGCTGTCCGCGACTACCAGGCCGCCATGGGCCTGCGGGTCACCGGCATGGCCGGCCCCTGCACCCAGCGCCTGCTGTTTGGCGGCACCAATCCTTCCGGCAGCTATTCCAAGCTAGAACCCGGTTCCACCGGTTCTAAGGTCAAGACCCTGCAATACGCCCTCTACGAGCTCAAGTTCTACGACGGCGAGATCACCGGTACCTACGACACCGCTACCGAGAACGCTGTTCTCTCCTTCCAGATTCAGCACGGTCTCTACGCCGACGGCATTGCCGGTCAGCAGACCCAGGCCACTCTGTTCTCCAGCGATGCACGGCCGTTCAGCGATTGAGGATCTCTGAACCAAGTAAAAAGAACATATGAAAAGAACCAGCTTCTGTCCAGTTGGGCGGAGGCTGGTTCTTTGTAAAGGGAAATACATGGAAAAGAAAACAAAAAAAAGCCGAAACCATATGCTGGGAATGAAAGTCCATTCTATTTGTCAAAACAAATGAATAGAATCAATGGAAACGCTTTTGACCTATTCCATAAAAGCTGGGATTTCCTTGACATGTTTATGGGAAAAAGCTAAAATCAAACTGGTGAAGTACATTTCGCCAAACCATCAATGGGAGGAACTAACATGAAGAAAATTCTTGCCACCGTTCTGGCCTTGGTCATGCTGATGAGCGTCAGCAGCGCACTGGCCAATGCTACTGTGGTTTCCAGCTACACGCTGGACGGCAGCATCTATTTCAACAGCGACGCCAACACCTACGCCTACCGCGAGGATTATGGCGATCCCTACCAGATCAAGGACGCCAAGGGCAACGCCCTGACCGACGCCATCTACCCCGACGTATCCACCTGGAACGAGTACTATGAAGTCACCATGAGCGAGGACATCAATTCCACCGGCGTGCTCAACGGCCAGGGCGTGGAAGTGGTGCCCGCCAAGTACGGCGATATCAACTACATCGGCGGCAAGTGGCTGGCTGCTTACACCTATGTGGAAGGCACCGTGGACAACTACGACGCCAAGTCCTATTCCCAGGACGATGCTTACTACCTCATCGGCAGCGTGGACATCTACTTTGACGGCAAGTGCGTGGGCACCCTGGGCCGCACCGAGTACGAGTACGCCGACGACTACGGCGACTACGTGATCATCAAGAGCCGTGACAACAAGTACCATGCCTACAACAAGGATTTTGTCCTGTCCGCCTACCCCGAGACCGAGTACCTCAGCGAGTTTGAGTACGACTACAGCTCCGGCACCGTGACCCACACCGGCTCCAACCAGCAGGCCTTTGCCAAGGGCTGCACCCTCACCCCCGAAGAAGTCACCCAGGATGTGTACATCTCCAACCGTCTGGGCAAGGACCTGCAGGGCAACATCCTGTTTGACCTGACCGGCGTGGCCGACTACTGCGACAGCTACCGCGGCAACTACGCCCGCTTCGAGAAGGACGATCTCTACGGCCTCATCGACAAGCAGGGCAACGTGGTCGTCCCCTGCGAATACGATGACATCCCCGTGGTCAGCTACGAGGACTATCCCTTCCTGCATCAGGGCTATCAGCCTGTGGTGAAAGACGGCAACATCGGCATTGTGGACATGGCCGGCAACCTGGTCTACCTGTCCCGCTACTCCGAGGACGTGGCCCGCACCTACAACTTCCCCTTCATCTCCGTGGAAGACACCAATGGTGAAACCATCGTCATCTCCATCGCCGGCGAGTTCCAGGAGCACTTCACCGACGCCCGCTTCTACGGCAACTCCCAGATCTTCACCGCCAAGAACAGCGAAGGCAAGTACGTGGTGAAGGACATCTCCGGCAACGACGTCATCCCTCCCTTTGAGGCCGACTACGCCAGCTTCAACGTCAGCAACGACGGCAGCCTGATGATGGTTTACATGGACGGTGACAACACCATCTATGAAATCGCCATCGACGGCAACTTCACCCCCCTGGGCGATCTGCCTTCCCTGGACTGCGCCTGCGGCTACCACACCGACGACATGAGCTTCAACTTCTGCCCCATGTGCGGCACCCAGTTCGCCAAGTAAGTTCTGCTTTTCTTCAGAAAAACCTTCGTACTTTCTTTTTCAGTGAAAAAGAAAGTACCAAAGAAAAACCAGCTTCCTCCCAGTTTTGGGGGGAAGCTGGTTTTCTATTTTTGTTGCTTTCGTGGATTGCTCCATGGGATGTGACATCATTGGGGGTACACGCCCCGGCAACTGTCCAGAAAATAGTGGTTTTCTTTTGCTTCTTTTCTTTTGACACAAAAGAAAAGAAGACCCACGCAGCGAAAAGAAATTTTGATAAACCACGTCCACTGTGCTATACTATGACCAAAGGCAAAAAATCCCGGAGGTGGAGGAAGTGCGCTTTACCAAGATGGAAGGCATCGGCAATGACTACGTGTACGTGAACTGCTTTGCGGAAACGGTGGAAAACCCGGAGGAGCTGGCAGTCCGGATGAGCCGGTATCATTTCGGCTGCGGATCGGACGGGCTGATTCTGATCATGCCCAGCGATCAGGCCGACTTCCGCATGCGGATGTTCAATAACGACGGCAGCGAGAGCGAGATGTGCGGCAATGGCATCCGCTGCGTGGCCAAGTACTGCCATGACCGGGGCCTGACCAGCAAGGAGACCATCACCATTGAGACCGGCGGCGGGGTGAAGACCCTGCACCTGAACGTGGTGGACGGCGTGACCCAGAGCGTGCGGGTGGACATGGGCGTGCCCGAGCTGGACGGTGCGAAGATCCCCTCCATGATGACGGGCAGCCCGGTGAAGGACTGCCGCATCCACGTGGAGGATACGGAGTACACGATGACCCTGGTCAACATGGGCAATCCCCACGCGGTGACCTTTGTGGACGATCCTGCTTCCGCGCCGGTGACCACCCACGGCCCCCTGCTGGAGTGCCACCCCATGTTCCCCCGGAAGGCCAATATTGAGTTTGTCCAGGTCATCGACCGCACCCATGTGAAAATGCGGGTGTGGGAGCGTGGCACCGGCGAGACCCTGGCCTGCGGCACCGGCGCCAGCGCCGTGCTGGTGGCCTGCGTGCTCAACGGCCTGACCGAGCGCACCGCCCAGGTGGAATTGCCCGGCGGCAAGCTGCAAATTGAATGGAACCCCATGGACAACCATGTTTACATGACCGGCCCCGCCACCTTCGTCTACGACGGCGAGTGGCTGCTGGGCTGAAAGGAGAACAACAGATGCTGAAGGTAAACCCCAATTATGAAAAGCTGCCCGGAAGCTATCTTTTCGCGGAGATCGCTCGCCGGGTGAAGGTCTATTCTCAGGAGAACCCCCAGGCCAACATCATCCGTCTGGGTATCGGCGACGTGACCCGCCCCCTGGCTCCCGCGGTGGTGGAGGCCATGGAGAAGGCCGCCCGGGAGATGGGCCAGGCCGAGACCTTCCGCGGCTACGGCCCGGACTACGGCTATGATTTTCTCATCGACGCCATCCTCCAGAACGACTACAAGGCCCTGGGCGTGGACATTGCCCCGGACGAGATCTTCGTGTCCGACGGCGCAAAGTGTGACGTGTCCAACGTGCAGGAGCTGTTCTCTGACGACGCCGTCATCGCCGTGACCGACCCGGTCTACCCGGTGTACGTGGACTCCAACGCCATGGCGGGCCGCGCCGGCAGTTACGTCACCGACCGCTGGGATCGGCTGTGCTATCTGCCCTGTCAGGAAGAAAACGGCTTCGTGCCGCCCCTGCCGGATCGGCCTGTGGACGTGATCTACCTGTGCTATCCCAACAACCCCACCGGCACCACCCTCACCAAGGAACAGCTGAAGCCCTTCGTGGACTACGCAAAGGAAAAAGGCGCTATCATCATCTACGACGCCGCCTACAAGGCCTTCATCACCAGCGGCGCACCCCGGAGCATCTACGAGGTGGAGGGCGCCAAGGACGTGGCCATTGAGTGCTGCTCCTTCTCCAAGACCGCCGGCTTCACCGGCACTCGCTGCGGCTACATGGTCATCCCCCACGGCGTGAAGGGCCTGGGCGCCCAGGGTCAGCCCGTGGAGCTGAACGCCATGTGGAAGCGCCGCATGGGCAGCAAGTTCAACGGCGTCAGCTATCCCATCCAGCGGGCCGCCGCCGCCGTGTACAGCAAGGACGGCTGGGCCCAGTGCATGGACACCATCCGGGGCTACCTGGAGAATGCCCGCATCATCCGGGAGGGCCTGCAGAAGGCCGGTTACACCGTCTACGGCGGTGTGGACGCCCCCTACATCTGGATGAAGACCCCCGATGGCCTGGACAGCTGGTCCTTCTTTGACAAGCTGCTCCGTGACTATCACATCGTGGGCACCCCCGGCGCGGGCTTCGGCCCCTGCGGCGAAGGCTACTTCCGCCTGACCGCCTTCAACACCCGGGAAAACACCGAGGAAGCCCTGGCACGCATTGTGCGGGGATAATGGGTTTTGTTTATATGCCAGCTTCTGCCTGATGGCAGGGGCTGGTTTTTTGTGTGTGGGGGAGGGGGGTGTACAGGGGCTTGGGCTATCGAGTGGTTATTTGTGCTTTGGAAAAGGGGCGGGCGCGACGCGGAACAGGCGCGCTGCGGCGCGAAATACTCTTACTTTTTTCTAGAAAAAAGTAACAAAAAAGCCTTCGCTCCACGCTCGTTCCGGCAAATCCCTTCAATCGCCACAGTTTCGGGGCGGCCGCGCACGAATGTGCTTCTTGGCTTTAGTCCAACTGGACATCCTACCGGCGTGCGCTTTCCCGCCCCGAAACAGGGCTAAGGGATTTGCCGTCTCTCCGCTACGTCGCCAAGAGTGTCCGCAGCGGCGTGGGTGCGAAATGCTGCGCATTTCGGGAGTTTCTTTTCGTTTTGAGGTGCAATCAGTTACAGAAAAAAAGGGTTGCAACTTGTTGCACGTTTCAAGCCCTTCCACTTCCCGCCAGCCCTTTTCCAAATCCAAGCCGGACATACCCTTCCCCGCAGCCAAGTCCCGGCAAGCGCAGGCCGGCGACGTAGCGGAGTGCAGGCAAATCCCGAAGCCCGTTTTCGGGGCGGGGAAAGCGCACGCCGGCCGAGACCAGTTCCAATCACAGCCGACATCACGAGATCGTGCGCGGCCGCTCCGAAAATGTGGCGATTCACGGGATTTGCCGGAACGAGCGTGTCGCTCTGGTTTTTCGGTTCCTTTTTGCCTAAACAAAAAGGAACGAAAGTCTACCGCGCCGCAGCGCGCGCCGAGCGCCAAC
>JAGBDE010000049.1 GCA_017937655.1 Clostridia bacterium
AGCATCACCGGCGCCTACGTGGCGCTGGTCATGGCAGTCAACAAACTGATGCAGAATGGCATCATCACCGAAAACCCCATCATTTCCCAGGTGGCGGCCATCAGCGCCGGCATCGTGGACGATGAGCCCATGCTGGATCTTTGCTACATTGAAGACTCCAATGCCCAGGCCGACATGAACTTCGTCATGACCCACCAGGGCGAGTTCATCGAGCTGCAGGGCACCGGCGAGGGTCGCGCCTTCACCAACTACGAGCTGAACAAGCTGCTGAACGCGGGCCGCAAGGGCATCCGCAGCTTGATGAAAACCCAGCGGGAAGCCCTCCGCGGCTGCGGCGACCATCTCCTGCCCCTGCCCCGGCTGGTGGTGGCCAGCGGCAACCAGCACAAGCTGCGGGAGCTGGCCCAGCTGCTGGACGGCGTGTGCCAGCCCGTGTCCATGAAGGACGTGGGCTTTGACGAGGACATCATTGAGAACGGCTCCACCTTTGAGGAGAACGCCATCATCAAGGCCGAGGCCGTCATGCGCGCCACCGGCCTGCCCGCCATTGCCGATGACAGCGGCCTTTCCGTGGATGCCCTGGGCGGCGCGCCCGGCATCTACAGCGCCCGCTATGCCGGCGACCACGGCAACGACGAGGAAAACAACCAGCTGCTTCTCCGGAACATGGAAGGCGTAACTGACCGTACCTGCCGGTTCGTGTGCGCCATGGCGCTGGCCCTGCCCGGCGAGAAGACCCGGGTGGTTCGCGGCGAGGCCGTGGGCCAGCTGCTGACCGAATATGCCGGCCAAGGCGGCTTCGGCTACGATCCCCTGTTCCTCTACCACACCGGCGAGACCTTCGCCCAAATGTCCCCCGCCGAGAAGAACGCGGTCAGCCACCGGTTCAAGGCCGTGGAGCTGCTGCGCAAGGAACTGGAGCAGCTGTTCTGATGAAGCGGGTCATTGCCGTATCGGACTCCCACGGCATGGAGGCGCGGCTGCGCAAGGTGCTGACCGGCATCCTGCAAAAGCAGCCCGCCGACGTGGTCGTTTTCCTGGGCGACGGCCTCTGGGACTGGGAAAACATTGTGGACGACCTGCGCCAGACCAATCCCCGCACCCATTTTTACCGGGTCAGCGGCAACAACGACCGCTCCTTCGACGTGCCGGATCACATCACGTTCAGCCTGGGCGGGGTCAAGTTTTTCGCCTGCCATGGACACCGGTACCGGGTGAAGGTAGACTTGGATCTGCTGGAAATCCAGGCTGTATCCAACGAAGCCCAGGTGGCCCTCTACGGCCACACCCACATTGCCGATATCACCAACTATTTCAACTGCCTGTTCGTTAACCCCGGGGCCATCAGCGGCTGGGGCAGCTATTCTCCCGTGGCCGCGGAGGTGCTTGTCCACGATGACCGCAGCGTTACGGCCCGGCTGATTACGGAGCGGGAGACGGAGTAAGCACAACAGAGAAAGGCGGAGGTGCAGGAGGCACTGCCTCCTGCCCAGGGTTTCAGGGGCGGGCAGCCCCTGAGCCCGCGCCGAAGCGTTTTCATTCAAGCACAGCGAGCGCCGAAAGCGCAAGCTGTGCGACTTTTTCTGTAACATTTCCTTTTGGAGGACGATTCCATGCCCCACAAAATCCTCATCTGCGGCGGCAACGGCGCGGGCAAATCCACTTTGGGCCGGGCGTTGGCCCAGGCCACCGGCTGGCCCTTCCGGGATGTGGAGGACTACTACTTTCCCGCCGCAGACGGCGACTACAAATACCAAACCTCCCGTACCTCCGCAGAAGTGGCCCACCTGCTGAAACAGGATCTGGAATTGTATCCAGACATGCTCTTCGCGTCTGTCCGGGGCAACTATGGGGCCGACGCACCCCGGATGTTCACCGCTGCGGTATGGGTGCAGACTCCGAAGGAAGAACGCATGGCGCGGGTTCAGCAGCGTTCCTTTGCCAAATTTGGCCAAAGAATGCTCCCTGGGGGCGACCTTCACGACCAGGAGCAGCGTTTCTTTGCCCTGGTGCAAAGCCGCACCGAGGACGATCTGCCTCTGTGGCTCAACCAGCTGGCCATCCCGGTGCTCCGGGTGGACGGTCGGCGGCCCGTCAGCGAAAATGTGGAAAACATCCTCATGTTTCTAAACGAAAAAAGCAGGGCATAAACCCTGCTTTTTCTTTACCATACAAAGGGAATGACCCGCCACTTCACCTTCCGGCAGTATTCCTCATAGCCGGCAAGCTCCGCCCGGAGCAGCGTTTCCTCGCCCCGGATCCGCCCGGCGATAATGAAGGGATAGGCCAGGAATACCAGGAAGGCCCAGAGGGAACCCAGCACCAAAGGCATGGACAAAAACAGCACCAAAGTGGCTGCGTACATGGGATGCCGCACGATTCCGTAAAGGCCTGTATCCACCACGGTCTGGTTTTCCTGCACCTCAATGGTGCGGGACAGGAAGGCGTTCTCCCGCAAAACCTCTGCATACATGGCATAGGCAAGCAGGAACAGGGCCGCGCCCGCCCAGCTGACCCAGGAAGGCAGCGTCCACCAGCCAAAGCGTTTTCCCAGGCCCGCCAGAATAAATCCCGCAAGGAACATCAGCCCGCTGAGCTTGACCACCAGCTGCTGATCCTTCTGCTTTTCCTTCACGTTCAGGCGCTTGCGCAAAAGATCGGGGCTTTTTTTCATCATCACAAACCCGGCGGCGATCATGGGCACAAACAGCACCGCCAGCAGCAGCCAGCCCTGCCACCAGTTCAGGGTGCCTGCGGGCAAAAACAGCAAAAGCCCCATGATCACAATGCCCAGGGTGACCTTCACCAGCGCGTCAATCAGCAGTTTCTTGTCCATCCAAGGAAGCCTCCCATATGTTGATGAAGCCAGTATAGGCCCCGGCGGCCATTTGCGCAAGAGGGCATGGCCCAAAAGGACGAAACCGGCGGCTGAAACATACAAAAAGCGGGCTGCCCGGTACAGGATTCCGGACAGCCCGCTTTTTTGTCAGGCAAGGCGCAGCCGATAGCCGCATTTGTATACAGTTTCAATCCAGTCCTGCCCCAGCTTCTTGCGCAGTCGCTGCACGTGCACGTCCACGGTGCGGGTCTCGCCCATGCTCTGGTAGCCCCAGGCTTCCCTCAGCAGTCTCTCCCGGCTGACGGGCGCGTCCTGGTTCTCCATCAGGGTCAGCAGCAGCGCCATCTCCTGGGCGGTCAGCTCCACCCGGCGGCCGCCGGAAAGAACGGCCTCCTGGGTCGCTTCGTCCACAGAAAGCTGCCGGGGCTGGGCCGTGCCGCCCAACAGCTGGCGGATATGCTCCATCAGCATTTTCTGGCCCACGGGCAGCAGCGCCACGTCAGAGGGGCCCTGATACAGGGCCTGCAAATGGCTGCGCATGCTCTTATCGGTGGTCAGGAACAAAAGCGGGCATCCCATCTCCTGGCCCATTTCCAGCAGCGGACGGCAGCTGGTCCACCGCATGGACGCATCCAGCACAATGAGGGGTGCGTCCTCCTGCGCAAACATGCGCAAGTCGTTTTGATCGCTGCATAGCTTTGCTTCGTATTTTCCCTTGATCAAGGAATCGCAGAGCTTATGCGCGATCTGCCGGTTTTCGGAAAAAATCAAAATCGTTGCCATGCGATCACCTCACATATACTATGACGAACGACTGTGTCCAAATATTGCATGAAAATATGAAAAATTTGAAAACAAGTGCAAATCCTTTCAGAAAACTCTCTTTTTCCTTTCATTGACACCCTCTTTTCCTCTTGTTATACTAAGCTGTATACAATCGGCCCGGCCGGCCGCGAAAGGAGGCGACGCTCCATGGCAAAGAAAAAGGTCAAGCAGAATACCTACCAGCACTGGTTCCAGGCCCAGGGCGAGGAAACCCGCGCCCAGCTGAAGGACTTCTTCCGGGAGGTACGCCAGCACATTTCCCTTCCCGTCAAGGAAAAGGACGCCATTCTGGCCGACTTTGAAAAAGCCCTCATGTGGTATTCCCAAAGCGGGATCGCCCCCGAGGAGGCCATGGAACGGATCGACCCCAAGCATTTGGGCGGCTTCTACGCCCGGCCCTCGGTTTTGTGGTATCCCCTGGACGATGCAGCCAAAATCTACCCCCTGTCCATGAAGCATGGCCAGATGGCGGTGTTCCGGCTGTCCATGTCGCTCCTGGAAAAGGTAAGCCCGGAGCTTTTGCAGATGGCCCTGAACTTTACCATCCGGCGTTTTCCCTGCTTTGCCACCACCGTCAAGAAGGGCTTTTTCTGGCATTACCTGAACGCCACCAAGCGGCGCTATATTGCAGAGCTGGAGCGGGATCTGCCCGTCAAGCCCCTGAAAATTTCCGGCAGCGGCTCCCAGTCCTTCCGGGTGCTGTATTATGAAAACCGCATCAGCGTGGAGTATTTCCACATCCTGACCGACGCCTCCGGCGGCATGCAGTTCCTGAAAACCCTGGTGGCGGAATACCTGCGCCTGTGCGGCGTTCCCTCCGCTCCGGGCTACGGCGTGCTGGATCTGAACGAGATTCCCGACCCGGAGGAAAGCTCCAACGCCTTCCTGGCTGCCGACCGCAAGGGCCACGGCTCCGGCCTGACCGACAAGGCTGCCCTGCAGATGGGCGGAAAGCTGAGCCTGATCCGCCCGGCCCGCATCGTGCAGCTGCGGATGTCCGCCGCCGATCTTCTGGAGCATGCCCGCAGCCGGGGCGCCACCATTTCCGAGTACATCCTGGCCATGATGTTCCTGGCCGCCCGCCGCGCCACCGACGTATCCACCGGCAGCTTCAACATCCAGGTGCCGGTGAACATGCGCAAGTTCTACCCCACCAAAAGCCTGCGGAATTTTTCCATGTACTGCGGCATCCGCCTGCCCTTGGAGGACATCCGGGACATCGACGGCATTCTGCCGGAAATCTCCCGCCAGCTGAAGGAAAAAGCCGCTTTGGAACCCATGACCCAGATGATCCACTCCTCCACCCGGCTGGTCAGCTCCGTCCGGGCGGTGCCGCTGTTCATCAAAGCGCCCATCGCCAGCGCCATTTACGGCTTCCTGGGAGACAAGATTTTCACCACCACCCTGAGCAACATGGGCGTTATCGACATGCCGCCGGAGCTTTGCCCCATGATCGAAAGCATGGAGTTCCTGCTGGGCACCGCCGTCACCAACCGGGCCGGCTGCGGCATGATCACCTTCGGCGATGTATCTATCCTCAGCCTGACCAAGCTGACCTCGGACCCCACCTTCGAGGAAGCGCTGGTGGCGCTGCTTAGCCAGGACGGCGTGAACGTCCGGGTGGAAGGGAGCATGCCCTATGAAGATTAACAACACCTTTCCCACGCCCCGCAAGCAGACTTTGCAGCTGCACCACATCCTTCGCTGGATCCGCTGGCCCTTCCTGACCGCCGTCATCATCTGCCCGCTGGTGAACCTGTGGGTGGGCGGCAAGGCCTGGAGCGTGATTGTGCTGTACAGCATGTGGATCCTCTGGACCAACCTGTTCAACCCCGCCATGGTGGACTACAACCGGGTCAGCCAATGTATCCGGCTGATTGTTCAGGGAACCATCCTGCAGATCCTCATCGACGTGCTGATCGTGCCCGGCTGGATCTTCAACGTAGCGCCCATTTTCTGCTTTGGCGGGCTGATCGTGGCCGGCGTTCTGTTCTTCTCCGATTTCCACCGCCAGCGCCACAACATGATGCCTTTGCTTTTGCTCACCCTGTGCTGCCTCATCGGCGCCATTGTGGGCCTGACCCTGCCCACCCCCGCCTGGACCTGGACCATCATTGTGCTGGGCAGCCTGTCCCTGGCGCTGCTGGTGGCCTGCATCGCCACCACCGGCAAGGATTTCTTCCGCATCATCCACAAGCATTTCCATCTGAAATAAGGAGCCTTCCCATGACCGAAGTCGTTGCCGCCATCATCTGGCATGAAGGCCGGTATCTCATCTGCCAGCGGCCCGCCCACAAGGCCCGGGGCCTTCTCTGGGAGTTTCCCGGCGGCAAGGTGGAGCCCGGCGAAACCCGGGAGGAAGCCATCATCCGGGAATGCCGGGAGGAGCTGGATACAACCCTGGAGCCCCTGGATGTCTTCACGGAGGTCACCCACCAGTATCCCGACCTTTGTATCCACCTGAGCTTCCTGCGCTGCCGCGTACAGTCCGGTCAGCCCCGGGCCCTGGAGCACGCCGCCATCCGCTGGATCCGCCCGGAGGAAGCATCCGCCTACGATTTCTGCCCGGCGGATCTTTCCATTGTCCAGGCCCTTGCCCGGGAAGCAGAAAATAGCTGAAAACGGTTGTTGTATCCAAGGTTTTGCGTTACAATAGGCCGTATAAAAACAACATTCTCATAAGGAGGACATGTTCCATGAGCGATACCCTCAAGCTGCGCAAGGATCTGCCTGAATCCGTCAAATGGCAGCCCAGCCATATTTACGCTTCCCAGGAAAAGTGGGAAGAGGATTTCACCTTTGTGAAGGAGCAGACCCAGAAGCTGGCCGCCTGCGCCGGCACCCTGAAAAACGGCCGGGACGCCGTGCTCAGCGCCCTGAAGCTCTACGCCGAGACCGGCGAGCACCTGAGCCGTCTGTACGTGTACACCTCCACCAACCTCAACAGCGATAACTCCGATTCCTTCTACCAGGGCCTGTACGCCCGGGTCAGCAGCCTGTACGCCCAGTTTGGCGCTGCGGTGGCCTTCATGCAGCCGGAGCTGCTGAAGCTGCCCAAGAAGGACCTGAAGGCCTATGCCGCCGATCCCGATTTTTCCGACTTTGACACCATGCTCAAAGACGTGGAGCGCATGCGTCCCCACACCCTCAGCACCGAGATGGAAACCCTCATCGCCAGCGCCCACGAGGTACTGGATGCGCCTGGCAACATCTACGACATGCTCACCGACGTGGACATGAGCCTGGGCAAGGTGAAGGACGAAAGCGGCAAGCTGGTGGAGCTGACCCACGCCCGCTTCGGCTCCATGCTGGAAAGCAAGGAGCGCACCGTCCGCAAGGCCGCCTATGAGCGCATGATGAAGGCCTACGCCGCCTACGGCTCCACCTTCGCCGCCAGCTACGCCGCCAACGTCAAGGGCGACGTGTTCCAGGCCCGGGCCCACGGCTACTCCAGCGCCCGGGAAGCCGCCCTCTATCCGGACGATATCCCCGTCTCCGTGTACGACAACCTGCTCAAGGCCGTCCACGACGCCATCCCCACTCTGAACGCCTATTGCGCCATGCGCAAGCAGGCCTTCGATCTGCCCACCGTTCACATGTACGATCTCTACGTGCCCATGGCCAAGGACTTCGACGCCAAGCTGAGCTTTGACGAAGCCTACGACCTGCTTTTGGAAGCCGTCGCCCCCCTGGGCAAGGACTATCAGGACGTGGTGCGTGAGGCCAAGACCGCCGGCTGGATCGACGTGTACGAGACCCCCAACAAGACCACCGGCGCCTACTCCAACGGCGGCGCTTACGGCGTGCATCCCTACGTGCTGCTCAACTACCGCACGGAGCTGGACGGCCTTTTGACCCTGGCCCACGAAATGGGTCACGCCATGCACAGCTATTTCTCCAACAAGACCCAGCCCTTCGCCAAGAGCGACTACACCATCTTTGTGGCGGAAGTTGCCTCCACCTGCAACGAGGTTCTCACCATCCAGTACCTGCGCAAAAAGTACGCGGGCAACAAGGCCGCCCAGATCGCCCTGATCGGCCGCCTGCTGGAAGGCTTCCGCACCACCGTGTTCCGCCAGACCATGTTTGCCGAGTTCGAGATGAAGGCCCACGCCATGGAGGAAGCCGGTCAGCCCCTGACCCGGGAATCCCTCAGCGAGATGTACTACGGCCTGAACAAGCTCTACTACGGCGGCGGATGCCGTGTGGACAAGGTGGTGGAAAACGAGTGGATGCGCATCCCCCACTTCTACCGCTCCTTCTACGTCTACAAGTACGCCACCGGCTTCTGCGCAGCCGTGGCCCTGGCCGATCGCGTCCTGAACGGCGGCGAGGAAGCCGTGGCTGCCTACCGCAAGTTCCTCACCCTGGGCGGCTCCATGAGCCCCATCGAGGAGCTCAAGGTGGCCGGCGTGGACATGTCCACTCCCCAGCCCGTGGAATCCGCCCTGGACTTCTTCGCCTCCCTGCTGGCTGATTTCAGCGAGATGATGGGATAAGTTCTGTACTTTCTTTTTCAGTGAAAAAGAAAGTACCAAAGAAAAACCACTATTTACTTGTTGATTGTCGGGGCGGGGCCGCCCAATGATGTCCAGCTCCATGGTTCAAGCCAACAAAAGCAACAAAAATAGAAAACCGGCTTTCCACCCATCAACCTGGGTAGAAGCTGGTTTTCTTTTGCTTCTTTTCTTCTGACTCAGAAGAAAAAAAGAGCTGGTTTTTCTTTTGCTACTTTTCTTTTTTTCTAAAAAAGAAAAGTAGAATCGCCTTACAGCTGCCCGTCCAGCCAGGCAACCAGATCCCCGATCACCTCGTCCCGGTTGATCTCGTTGAACATTTCGTGCCGCCCGCCGGGATAGAGCCGTAGGGTCAGGTTCTCTGCGCCGGCGGTGCGCAGCTCGTCGTGCACCCGCTGCACTCCCTTGCCCATGGCGCCCACCGGGTCGCTGTCGCCGGAGAACATGTAGATGGGCAGCTCCGCAGGCAGCGCGGACAGCTTGTCCGGATAAAGCCGCTTCAGGCCGTCGAACATGTCCGCGTAGGCCTTGGCGGTGAAGGGGAAGCCGCAGAGGGGATCGGCCCGGTAGAGGTCTACCTGGCTGTCGTCCCGGGTGAGCCAGTCGCTGTCCGTGCGGGGCGACGGCACGGTTTTGTTGTTGGCGGCAAAATTCATATTGTGAAGCAGCATGCTGGGCTTTTTGGCGCCGCCAAAGAGGCACTGCACCGCTGCAATTGCCGACCCCGCGGTCACGATGGGCTTTGCAAAATGCCCCGTACCGCTGATGATCAGCCCGCGAAGTCCCTCGCAGTAGACCAGGGCATAGCAGCGTGCCACAAAGCTGCCCATGCTGTGGCCCAGAAGAAAGTAGGGCAGATGGGGCAGATCGGACTGGGTGTCCTGCCGCAGGGTGTGGGTGTCTGCCAGAACGGCGTCCCAGCCGCCCTGGTCGGCAAAGTAGCCCTTGATGGGCGCAGCTTCGCCGTGGCCCAGGTGGGTGTGGCCCACCACGGTGTATCCCGCCCGGTTCAGCTGCCGGGCCGCCCAGTCGTAGCGGCGGATGTGCTCCGCCATGCCGTGAACAAATTGCACGATGCCCTTTGCCTCGCCGTCAGCGGGCCAAAGACATTTTTCCAGCATTTCGCCGGTCACAGAACGAAAAGCGCCAAAAATAGGTTCTCCCATGTTGATGCCTCCTTATTCACTTGTCGCCCTATTGATAAGCCCATTATAGCACTTTTTTCATGGAATGCAAATACATTCGGTTTTTTCCCCCGGGAAGAAAAAAGGGAGAAATTTTCCGCCGCTATTGACCCATCCATGGGAATGTTATAAAATATACTTTACTAACCCGTACTCTTACAATTATCATACATCACAAGGAGGAATCCCCCATGAGCAAGCTGGAAACCCTGCGCAAGCTGAACCCCAACCTTCCCTTTTTCTCCGTTGAGGATCCCGAGTTCCGCCCCTTTGGCCGCGTGATCGACTTTGACGCCGCCAGCCTGATCGAGACCTGCGAGAAGGAAATCCCCATGCCCGACGGCACCTGCGAATACGTGACCGACGCTCCCGCCCTGGAAGCCCTGCCCGCTTTCCAGAAGGTGAAGGACAGCCTCCGCGGCGAAGGCAGCTGCCAGATCGGCCTGTGCTGGGGCTACAACCAGATGCTCAACTGCCTGGAGTACCATCGCTCCAGCGAGCATAACATCGCCGCGACCGACATGGTCCTCCTCCTGGCTGCCCAGCAGGATATGGAAGACGGCGTCCTGCCCGCCGGCAAGGTGAAGGCCTTCTACTGCCCCAAGGGTACCACCATTGAAGTTTACGCCACCACCCTGCACTACGCTCCCTGCCAGGTGGATGAAAACGGCTTCCGCAGCATCGTGGTTCTGCCCCGCGGCACCAACAAGGACCTGACCCAGCCCCGTCCCACCGAAGGCGACGGCCGCCTGCTCTGGGCCGTTGACAAGTGGCTCATCGCTCACGACGACATGACCGACATGATCGCCGACGGCGCCTTCCCCGGCCTCAAGGGCGAGAACTTCTGCGTGCAGTACAAGTAAGACGGATGCGTGGTGTACTTTCTTTTTCTGAGAAAAAGAAAGTACCAAAGAAAAAGCTCTCTTCTTTTCTTTTCAGTGAAAAGAAAAGAAGCAAAAGAAAACCAGCTTCTACCCGGGTTGATGGGTGGAAAGCTGGTTTTCTTTTTTTGTTGCTTTGGTGGACGGTTGCCTGTAGCTGGACTTCATAAGGAACTCCACCCCCGGCAACCGTCCAGTCAATAGTGGTTTTTCTTTTGCTTACTTTTCTTTTTGACACAAAAAGAAAAGTAAGAGGTTTTTCTTTGTTTCTTTCTATTTGACTCAATAAAGAAAGAACAGAACTACGGGCGGAACCTGCGCCCTGGTAAAGGGCCAGCAAAATGGGGTTTTCTTTTGGTTCTTTTCTTTTGACACAAAAGAAAAGAACGTCCCCCCGCGTTTCCGTCCCAAACGGCATACCGGCGATAAGGCAAGCGCTGCGCTTCCTTGACCCAGATAAAAGGCCGGAGACGATTAAGGCCGTGCTTGACAAGCCAGGCGTAGGCGCCGTCTTGGCCCCTGTGGATGATCAGGTGAGGCGGCACGGCGATGTCCCAGCAGGCGTCCATCAGGCTGCGGAGGGAAATATCCCCGGCGATGCGCCGTGCCTGCAAAAGGAGGTCGGTGCGGGTTTCGGGCATGGGGCGGCCGGTCATTTCCCGGTAACTGCGCTCCAGGTAGAGAATGGCGGCGTCCAGCCAGCCTGCGGCGGTCTTGCCGGCGTAGGTCATGGCCTGGTCGAAAAGCGCCTGCACGCCCCGGCGATCAGCGGAGGGGGTGTCGTCGGTCAGGGCGCGGAGGGCTGACAAAACCGCCCAGCCCCGCTCCATGGTGGACGGGCCGTCCTCCATGCCCCGGAGGAAGGGCAGCAGCTTGGGAAATACCACGGGATCGGGCCGCGTAAGGTAGGCGGCGGAGCGCAGGGCCTCGTCTGCGGGATATTCCAGCCCCATGCCCAGGTGCACCAGCGCGCCCACCTTGGGGACGATGTCATCGCTGTTGAGGATGTGGCAGAGGGGGTAGCAGGCCGGGTCGCAAACCAGACGGCCGGTGGCCACCGTGGGGGACGCAAAACCGTAGCCCAGCATATTCTGGGGCAGAACCCCGTAATGATAGATCAGCCGGTGGGCAAAAACCTGCATTACCGCGCTGCCCTGGCTGTGGCCCGCCATCCACAGGCGGAAGCGGCCGCTCATGGAGCGCATCTCCTGAAGCACCTGGCGCAGGGTCAGGCTTTCCAGGCCCAGGGCCCGGGCCGTGACCGGGAAAACAATCTTGTCCAGGCTCTGCTCAAAATGGGTACAGAGCTGGTAAAAACCCTTGTGGAAGCCTTCCTCCGTGGTGATACGCAGGTTGGAAAACCAGTCCAGCAGCCGCTTGCCCGTGCCCATGAAGCCAATGGCCAGCAAATAGCCGCCATCCTCCCGGGGGTGCATCATGCACAGGGCCTTGAGGGTATCGCTGCGTTCCTTCTGCCGCCTTGCGCTAAGAATCTGCCCCACCGGATTCTGGTCGATGATGGTGGCCTTTGCCCAGGTGACTCGGAGCTGGTTCATCAGGCCCTGGAAGCCGTCGTCGGTGAAGGTGAGGCCACTGTGGACGGTATTATCCACCTGGATGGAAAAATCGTTCCAACCCGCCTGCTGCCAGGGGGCCAGATCCAGCCGGTAGGAAAGCTCGGCCAGTTCCAGGGAAAGCCGGGCCGCGTCTGCCGAGAACCCGGGCCGGAGCCGGTAGAAGGGATCTCGGGTGAAAGGCTGGGTCAGGCTGGAAAGCTGGGAAAGCGGACAGCCTGTCACCGGGCCCAGACCCTGAGGCTTGTCCCCCGCGGGCTTGCGCAGCCAGTCCGGCAGTTTGGTCAGCGGCAAATTGGTCTTCCCCCTTTCCTTGGTTTGCCCTTAGTATAGCATACCCCGCAGGAAAAATCATTCGGGCTCCATTGTTCCGGATTTGTTTCTATTCCCAAAAGGATTCTTTGTTACATTTCTTTTTCCCCCAAAACATCAGTTGCATTCCCGGACTGCTTTGGTGTATAATATAGCGGATCAAGAAAGGGGGCTGAAAAGAATGCAGTCTGTAAACGTCAAACTGAGTCTTGCGGAAAACGTAAAATCCTTCGTGAACATCGTCAACCGTTACCCCTACGATGTGGATCTTCGGTCCGGCCGCCACGTGGTGGACGCAAAGTCCCTGCTGGGCATTTTCAGCCTGGATCTGAGCAAGCCCATCACCATGGAGATCTACAGCGACTCCTGCGAGGATCTCCTCAGCGACATCAAGCCCTTCATGGCATGATGTCCGCCGCCCTCACGGGCGGGAAACACGCTCGTTGATACCGCCGATGCGGCGTTCGATGGGTGCGCAGCCAACGGCAGGCAGTAAAGCCCCCGGGCCGGCGCACCCTTCTTTCTATTTTGGGAGGATACAATGACGAATCTGTACGAAAAACGGAATGTGTCCGATCTGGAAAACAGATTGCGTCTTTTGCTGTGCGTAAGCGAGCTGGGCATGGTGACCCGGGAGCAGCTGTGGCCCTTTGTGGCGCGGCTGGAACTGATGGAGTACATGCCCATGTGCCTCTACCTGGAGCAGCTGCTTTCGGACGGCTCTGTGGACGAGGGCACGGGACGCATTCGGGGAATGCTGTACCTGACGGAGACGGGCTACCTTCGGCTGACGGTGCTCCGCAGCTCCATCCCCGCCAGCGACCGGGATCGCATTGCCGCGGAGGCCCCCGGATATATGGCCGGCCTCCGGGAGAATATGACCGCCCGGGCAGGCTACGAGCTGCCTGCCACCGGATACGGCTGCAAATGCGTGGTCACCGACGGCGACGTTCCCAGCCTGATGGTGCTGATCCATAGCCGGGATAAGCGTTTTGTGGAGCGGGTGGTGCAGCGGTTTCGGCGGAACGCAGCCACCATCACCCTGCGGCTTTTGGGCCAGTGCCCCGAAGGGGACGCCCCCCTGAGCAACGCCGCCCTCTTCCCCGGGGACGACCCGGAAGCGGCCCTCCGTGCAGCGGAGCCGGGCAAGCCCAACCTGTGCCGGCTGGGCGGCGGCGCCTGCGCGGCGGCTGTGTGCCTCAGTAAGGAGGATACCCAGCTCCGGTTTTCCCTGCACATGCCCAGCGAATCCAGCGCCAGAAAGTGGATCGCCCGGATGGAAGCCGGCGACGGAGAGTTCTTCCAGGTGATGCGCAAGATGATGGCGGGCTTTGGCCTATGAAAAAGCGGCTTTTGAACGCGCTGAAGCGCAGCCTGCATGAGCAGGGCCTTTGGCGGGAGGACGCCACCCTGCTGGCAGGGGTCAGCGGCGGGGCGGACAGCGTGGCGCTGCTCTGGGGGCTGTGCCGGCTTCGGCAGGAAATGCCCTTCCGGCTTGTGTGCTGCCATGTGCAGCATGGCCTCCGGGGGGAAAACTCCCTGGGCGACCAGCGCTTTGTGGAAACCCTCTGCCGGGAATGGAACGTGGAATGCCGCATGGCGGACGCGGGCCTCACCGGCGATATGCATACCCCCGGCATGGAAAGCCTGGCCCGGGAGAAGCGGCGGCAGCTGTTTACCGCCTGGATGGCGGATCTTTCTGCGGACGCCCTTCTGCTGGCCCACCACGGGGACGACCAGGCGGAAACCATGCTGATGCACCTTCTGCGGGGCAGCGGCCTCCGGGGGCTTGGCGGCATGGAAGCGGCCCGGCCCTTCGGGAGCGGGATGCTGCTCCGGCCTTTGCTTTCTTTTCCCAAGGCCGACCTGCTGGAGCTTCTCCATCAGGAGGGCATTCCCTTCCGGCAGGATGAAAGCAACCTGGAAGCCACCAATCCCCGCAACGCCCTGCGGCTGAATGTATTGCCCCGGCTGGAAGCCCTCTACCCCGGCGCGTCCCGGCACATGGCGGATGCATCCGCCAGCCTGCGCCAGGACGAAGCCTGCCTCACCGCCCTGGCGGACGACCTGTTCTGCCGGGCGTATCATCGGCAGGAGGGGGTGCTGGCCTTGGAGACCGGGCCGCTGGCATCGGCCCCGGCTGCCCTGGCGGTGCGGGCCCTGCGGCGGTTTTACCGGGAAGCTGCGGCGCTCAAGCCCATCGCCCCCGGAGAGCGGGATCTTTCCCGGGAGGACAGCCAGCGGCTTCTTTCCCTGTTGCAGGAAGCCCCCGGCTGTGTGGCGAATCTTCCCAATGATATGGAAATGTACCGGGGCGCGGCGCATCTCTTCCTGCTGCGGCAGGGCGGAGATCCTATCCCGCCCTGGACGGCCCCGGAGCCGGTGCCCATCGCCCGGGGCAGCATGACCCTCGGCGGCTACGCCTTCCGCCTGGAGGAGGCATCCCCCGGCTGGACACCGTCGGCCCTGTCCGTGCTGCTGACCCCGGAGGAAGCATCCGCCGCCGTTTTGCGGCATCCCCTCCCCGGCGATGTGTTCCACCCCCTGGGCGCATCCGGCTCCAAGCCCCTGCGCCGCTGGCTCATCGACCGGAAAACCGACCTGCCCCTGCGGCCCTCCCTGCCGGTGCTGGCTGTGGGGCAGAACATCCTGTGGGTGCCCGGTTTTACCTGCGCGGAATCCCTGCGCCGTACAGGCCCGGACGGCCTGCTTGCCCTGCGCATCCTCAACCCTGAACACTGTCTATATTTGCAAAAGGAGTGACCCCCATGGAGTCCAACTGGAAGCTTTATCAGGATCTGGAAACCATTCTGTACAGCCGCGAGCAGATCGCCGAGGGCGTGAAAAAACTCGGTCAGAAAATCACCCAGGATTACCAGGGCAAGGATCTGGTCATGATCTGCATCCTCAAGGGCGCAACCCCCTTCTTCGCCGACCTGATGCGGGAAATTGACCTGCCGCTGACCATTGACTTCATGGTGGTGTCCAGCTACGGCGCCAGCACCAAGACCTCCGGCGAGGTCAAGCTGGTGAAGGATCTGGATCGCAGCATCCAGGGAAAGGACGTGCTTGTGGTGGAGGACATTGTGGACACCGGCATGACCCTGAGCTACCTCAAGCGGGTGCTGGAGGGCCGCCAGGCCAACAGCGTGGCCATCGCCTCCCTGCTGGACAAGCCCAGCCGCCGCAAGGTGGAGTTGGACGTGCAGTACAGCTGCTTTGAAATCCCCGATGCTTTTGTTGTGGGATACGGGTTGGATTTTGATGAGAAGTATCGGAATCTGCCGGATGTTGGCGTGCTGAAGCCGGAGAAATATTTGTAAGTTATTGCCCCGCAGGTGGGGATTGAAAAAGCGGTGGGTGCCGGGGGAGTCTTCTTTTCTTTTGAGTCAAAAGAAAAGAAGCAAAAGAAAACCATTTGAAGAGGGGCTTAGCGCTCGGCGCGCGCCTTCGGGCGCGGGGTACTTTCGTTCCTTTTTGTTTAGGCAAAAAGGAACCGAAAAACCAGAGCGACACGCTCGTTCCGGCAAATCCCCTCTTTCGCCCGTGTTTCGGAGCGGCCGCGCACGATCACGTGATGTTGGCTGTTATTGGAACTGGTCACGGCCGGCGTGCGCTTTCCCGCCCCGAAAACGGGCTTCGGGATTTGCCTGCACTCCGCTACGTCGCCGGTTTGCGTTTGCCGGATCTTGGCTGCGGGGAAGGGATGACAGTCGCTTGGCTACGGAAAGAGCCTTGCATACCATCGAGACAGGCTGAAAGTTGTCCGGGCGGAAGCCACAGCCAACCCCGTAGTCGCCGTCTACTGGAACTATTATTATAGTTGCTTTCTTCTGCGGAAACGCGCATCGATGGAAGGACATCCCAAGCTGCGAGGATGGGCGGAGTCCACCCCCGCCGAGGTCGGGGGACGGGGGGCCCGCAGGCCCCCAGCGCGGGAAGGGGGTTAGGGGTTCCCAGGGGTAGAGGGGGACCGGTGCGGGGTCCCCCGTATCCCTGGGCCATAGCGGAGCGGGCTGCTCCGCTGGCCTGCG
>JAGBDE010000050.1 GCA_017937655.1 Clostridia bacterium
CTAACGCCGAAAGTACAGCTGCTGTGTATGAGAAAACGATCAATGTCCATGATTCTTTACCGCCATACCTCATTCGTATAACAGACACCGGGGAAGATACCGCCGATATGGACTCGGATAATATCCTGCTTGTTGAGGTTTTCTCCGAGAATGCAGAGCTGCTTCAATCCTTCACCTATTTCTCCAACGAATCGCCTGAATACGATGGTGTGGCTGCGTTGGTCATGGCGAAAGACCTGAATTTTGACTGTTACAACGATCTGATGCTGTTATCTGGAGCTGGTGCTCAGAATGTCTACTATGCTTTTTCTCTCTGGGATGTGGAGGCGAAGCAGTTCCGTCCTGTCCATCGTGATTGTGTATGGCTACGTGAAGAAGCACGCTTTTCTGATGAAGCTGTGCAGATTGAGCTTTGCAATCCGGAGTTGTTCCCTGAACAGAAGATGCTGCTGTCCTCTGATCCAGACGGTTTCTATTATGTAAGGGAGATTTTCTATAGGTTTGACGGCCCCTATTATCTGGAGCCAAAGTATATCTGGGATGTCTATCGCGCGGGCGATGGCATGATTGGCGAAACAATGGTGGAGTCCATGACTCAACTTCAATTTCTGTGGGACGAGCAGTATTCGGAAGAATGGTATTATGGTCAAGATGGTTCCGGTGTTGTAGCCTCCGAGCGGAGAAAAGCTGCGCATGAAGCAGCTCTGAGCGGGCCTGATAAAAACAGGATGAGGGTTGCCAATGTGGATTGGGTCAACCTGCGAAAGCAAGATAATAAGTCTTCCCCGTCGATGGCGAAGATCAATGAGGGAGAAAATGTGACTGTCCTTGTGGATGCCTGCGGTCCTGAGAATGGCTGGGTTAGAGTGCTGTATAGTTTGGGCGAGCATCACACACTTTCTCAGGATGCACTCGATACTGGACGCACTACTTTGACCGGCTATATCTGGCACAGTTTTCTGGAGCCGGTACAGTAATATAGCAGGAGGATCAAAAGATGAAGCGGCTATGTGTCATTTTGCTGCTTGCAAGCATTGCCTTTATGTGCACATATACTTTGGCAGAGGAAGCAGAAACCTTTCTAAAACCACTGGATGGAATCCGTTTTCCGGCAGGAGACAAATACCCTGTGTATTATGGTCCGGGATATGGTTATGATCGCATGGCCGACGGAAAAGCTTCTGTCAGCACAAATGGCTGGATTCGTGTGTACGGGGAAGAAACGGGAACAGTTCTTGATCGCAATGGTTCTCCTGGCGCTTCCATACTCATTGAATACGAAATCACCGAGGGTCGGCATCGCTTCGGATGGGTGGCGTCAGCCGACTTGCCGGATTCTGTATCTGTCTGGCAGCAACTGCCTTGGCAATGGGGATATGCACACACCAACCAAACGACATCTGTGACAGATGATCCATTTTACAGTCAGACCGGCGTGGCAACCCTTTCAGCCGGAACCGATGTACAGGTGCTGCTTGAGATTGGAGACTGGACATACATTGATGCGCCGCCCATTCGCGGTTTTGTACCTTCATCAGCTCTGACCCAGGACGAAATCCCTTATCAGAATGATCCGGATCTGGTACAGGTGGTTCAGTATTTTGAAAACACAGGCATCAAGGGACATCTGTCGGGTTTACATCATAGTCCCTTTGGTCAAAGGTATGTTTACTTCACGCTTGAAAATGGTGGAACTGCAGAATATTTCCTTCTTGGAAGTGGATTCTACCTGTATGAAATGAATTGGGACTTTGAAGGTATTTGTGATGATGACCTGGCATTGTTTTTGGATTACTATTTAGGATTGTTGGTAGATGTGCAGAACAACAGATCTCCGCAGGAACATCTTCGTGTGGGGTATAACGGTGAACTTGGCCAAAGCAATATAGATGCAGTGATTAATAATGGAACGTTTGCGCTGGAATCCAAGGGCGAGCAATGGCTGAGAGTTTTATTGGCACAATTGGCTGCGCATGATGGGAATGATCAACTGAACAGTTTCCGGGCTATTGCCGCATCCCGAATGCTTGGGAAGCTGGATGCCACTCCTGTTGATCCTTCGGCAGGCTGCGCTTGGTATGATGCACTGACACTTGCCAATCAGGACGATCTGCCACCTGTGGATGCTGCCATATATGAAGAAAATCCCACTTATTGCATGGTGACGCAAGCGCTGATTACATATTTTGAAGAGGAACGTGTCAGCTGGGGTGGTCGCCGCGATGTGGACAGCACAAAGACTTGCGTTATTGTCACGCTGGGTGTCCATAAAGTGCGTGAAACAGACGATCAGCTGATTCTGTGGGCTTCGGTGGCTGAAAATGAATATGCTCTGTATGATGGAACCAAGTATCAGAATGTCAGCGGTTCCTGGATTCCGTCCCGCATTACCATGGAGAAGGATAGTAACGGACGGTGGATTCTTGCTGAGCTGATTCAGGCAGAGGACGGTACGCTGTATGAACCCAGCATCATTGAGTTCTGTGATGGCGATAAGAAACTCGCAAAGAAACTGATGACAGGTGCGGGTGGAAAATCCTGTGAAGAATGTTTTCTCATGTACTTGGAGGCGAATGAATATACCGGCCCGTTTGAAGTTATTCCATACTGACCTTATGTTTTTCTGGTGACAACAAGTGAGAAATGTGGATAACAGTGGTTGCTTGTTGACATTTGCTTGTCTTGTTGATTGCTAATTCTGTTCAATTGGATGTGCTGCACAAAAGAATTAGGAAATTGTCAAATGATAGACTGTAGATATCCAAGTGTAAGTGTGCATATATAACAACAAAGCAGCATTATCGATATTACTTGTAGTTGAAAACCAGATATGTATTATACCAAACAAGCCTCCTGCAAGAATGCGGGAGGCTTGTTTGGTCAATTGACGCTCACCATCAGATTTTGGATAAATTTATCCTTGACAAATGGCTCTTAAACAGGGAGTTCCTCTTCAAACAATATGCCATTACTTCGCAAACTCGGTGCTGCGGGTTTCGCGGATCACGTTCACGCGGATCTGACCGGGATATTCCATCTCCCGCTCGATGCGCTTGGCCACTTCCTTGGCCAAAACCTTGGTGCCCTCGTCGGTAACGTCGTCGGGCTTGACCATGATGCGAACCTCGCGGCCGGACTGGATGGCGAAGCACTTTTCCACGCCCTGGAAGCTGTTGGCAATCTCTTCCAGCTTCTCCAGACGCTTGATGTAATTTTCCAGGCTCTCGCGGCGGGCGCCGGGACGGGCGGCGGAGATGGCGTCGGCGGCCTGCACCAGGACGGCTTCCACGGTCTGGGGCTCCACGTCGTTGTGGTGGGCCAGGATGGCGTGGATCACGTCGGGGCTCTCGCGGTACTTGCGGGCCAGCTCGGCGCCCAGGGTGACGTGAGTGCCTTCGGCCTCGTGGTCAACGGCCTTGCCGATGTCATGCAGCAGACCGGCCCGCTTGGCCAGGGCCACGTCTGCGCCCAGCTCGGCGGCCATCATGCCGGCCAGATGGCTGACCTCGATGGAATGCTTGAGCACGTTCTGGCCGTAGGAAGTACGGTACTTCAGGCGGCCCAGCAGCTTGACCAGCTCGTGGTGGATGCCGTGCTGATGGGTTTCGAACACGGCCTGCTCGCCGGCCTCGCGGATCTGGGTGTCCACTTCCTTGCGGGCCTTTTCCACCATTTCCTCAATGCGGGCGGGGTGGATGCGGCCGTCCATGATGAGGCGCTCCACAGCAATGCGGGCGATCTCGCGGCGGACGGGGTCGAATGCGCTGACGATGACGGCCTCGGGGGTATCGTCGATGATCAGGTCAACGCCGGTGGCGGTTTCCAGGGCGCGGATGTTCCGGCCCTCGCGGCCGATGATGCGGCCCTTCATGTCGTCGTTGGGCAGGGAGATGACGCTGACGGTGCTTTCCGCCACGTGGTCGGCGGCGCACTTCTGAATGGCCAGGGCGATGATGTTCCGGGCCTTCTTCTCGCCCTCTTCCCGGGCGTGGGTCTCGATGTCACGCACCATGGCGGCGGCATCGCGGAAGGCCTGCTTCTGCACGCGGTTGACCAGCATCTGGCAGGCTTCGTCCTGGGTCATGCCGGCAATGCGTTCCAGCTCCTGCAGCTGCTTTTCCTTGCCTTTTTCCAGCAGCTCGGCCTCGTGGTTGAGCTCGTTGGCGCGCTGGTTCAGGGTTTCTTCCCGGGCTTCCAGGCTGTCCTGCTTCTTGTCCAGGCTTTCTTCACGCTGGAGGATGCGCCGCTCGCTGCGCTGCACCTCAGCACGGCGGTCCTTGCATTCCTTGTCCAGCTCGGTCTTCAGCCGAAGCACTTCTTCCTTGGCTTCCAGGATGGTTTCTTTTTTCTTTTCGTCAGCCTTGCGCTGGGCTTCTTCCAGCAGGTTCTTTGCGTACTGCTCGGTGCGGCCAATTTTCTTTTCACTGGCCTGCTTCCGATATTGATAACCGCCAGCAACGCCCGCTACGGCGGTAACGGCGGTAATCAGAATGGTCCAAATCCAATGCATGTTTCCGGCTCCTTTCCACAAATGAATTTGTCAGTGTTTCATTGAGGGGGGTGATCCATTGTTTCTGCGTTCAGTTTTCCGGCACATAAAAAGGCCGGGAAGCCAACAAGAGCTTCATCGGCCCGGGTGAATTGTTCCATATGAATAATGGCGGCAGGATACAGTTTTCCCTTGGGTGGAGATCAGAACCTTCCTTCATTATTCAAACATATACTCAAGGGGCAGATCTCTCCGCCTCCGATAATAACCGACGTTCCATTACTGCGTGACCCATGTAAAACGGGTAATAAAAGCCAGTCCTGGGAGTATATCTGAAACAGCTTTGCTTTTTGCACCTTGCAATAAGCCCACTAAGCCGACTACCATATTATAGGCGCTCCGCCCAGGCCTGTCAAGGGGCGCAAAAGGGCGAAGATGCGCGAACCCCCTGGGACCCCTACAAACAAAAACATAAAAAGTACAATTTCGTGCTTTTTTAGAAAAAGCGCTCTACTTTTCTTTTTGACTCAAAAAGAAAAGTAGCAAAAGAAAAACCAGCTTCTACCCGGGTTGGGTGCGAAAGCTGGTTTCTTTTTATGTCAGTAGGCATCCAGGGCAGCTTCTTCATCGGCCAGCATTTCCATGACTTCGTCGCTGGTATAAACGCAGTCAAAGTCGGAAAACTCCGACGAATCGTAGCACTCCACCCGCAGCCGGTACATGTCATAGAAGTGGGTTTCCGTATGGCGGTTATCCCCGTAGGTGGTCTCCACATAATCCTCCACGCTGGATAGGAGCACCAGGTTCAGCTCCGCGCCATCCCAGCGGAAATAGCGGGTCTCATGCAGCGCACCCGCGTTGCCGTTATTGGCATGGCTGACCACCAGCTGCCGCTCCGGATCCACACCAAAATTCACCAGGGGATACTCCATCCCGTTCACCTGCACCGGCTGATACTTTCCATCCAGGAACACAAACAGGTTGTAGTACGTGTTGCTTGCGCCCCTGCTCTGGGTAAACGCCAGATCAGGCACGCCGTCGAAGTTCACTTCCATGCGGACCATGTACACTTTCTCTTCCCAGGCGTCAAAGTACAGCGTCTGGCCGTTCTCCGCGGAAAAGGCGTGAATATACGCTCCCTCGGCCGTCCTGCCCACAATCTCCGTATGGGCGAGCCCGGGATCGAAGGGCTCCTCCGGCGGGGCGGGGGCCAGCAGGTCGGTCATGATGTAGCCCTCCTGGCCGTCCACCAGCACGTAGCTCCACCCGGCGGACAGCTCGCCCATGAGGGTGACGGGGGTGCCGTTATCATATCGGCCCAGGGATTCCTGGCTCTGATGCGGCCCGCGCCGCAGATGCACCCACGTGCTGGTGGGATGCGCCACCTGATAGCTCTGGAACTGGCTGTAATAGCCGTCCATATCGCTACTCAGGTAGTCCCGGTGCATATACCCGGCGCTGCGGCCCACCTGCACCTTCACATAGTCCCCTGCTCCAGTGCCCGTCACGGTCACCGGCGTTCCGGTAAAAAACAACCCGGGCGACGGAGCTTCCCCGCTGGGTTCCTCCCGAAGCAGCACCCTATCCGACGTCTTTCCATCCACAAACCATTGCTCTCCTGCCTGGGACAGCCCCGGCGCCAGCATCAGCGCCACAAGGGCCAGGCACAGCCACTTCTTCACAAAAGCCACTTCCTTTCCGCTTTCTACCATATCTAACGAACGACAAGGGGGAGTTCTTTCTTTGTTTAGAAAAAAGAAAGAACCAAAGAAAAACCAGCTTCTACCCAGGCAGGAGGGTGGGAAGCTGGTTTACATTCAAGCTGCTTTGTTGGACTGCCTCATGGGGATGGACAGCGGTAGGCAGCCCACCCACGGCAGTCGTCCAGCAAATAGCGGTTTTCTTTTGGTCCTTTTCTTTTGACACAAAAGAAAAGGACTACTCCTTATCCTCATACCCCAGTGTCCGCAAATCATCCATGCGGTTGCGCCAGTCTTCCCGCACCTTGACCCACAGCTGCAGGTGCACGTGGGTGCCAAGGAGGGTCTCGATGTCGGCCCGGGCTTCCTGGCCGATCTGCCGCAGCATGGAGCCCTGCTTGCCGATGATGATGCCCTTGTGGGCGGCACGCTCGCAGTAGATGGTGGCGTGGATCTCGGTCAGGTTGTCGCTCTGGCGCTCGATGCGCATCATCTCCACGCCGATGCCGTGGGGCACTTCTTCGCGGAGGTGGCGTAGAGCCTTTTCCCGGATCAGCTCGCCGCAGATGAGCCGCTCGGGCTGGTCGGTGATGGTGTCGCCGGGGAAATACTGGGGGCCTTCCGGCATGTAGGAAACGAGCAGCTGCTTCAGGTGCTCCACGCCGTCGCCGCCCCGGGCGCTGATGGGCACGATGTCGTCATAGCCGGCCTCCTGGTAGCGCTGCATAAGCTCCAGCAGGGCTTCCTTTTTCAAAAGGTCGATCTTGTTGAGGACCAGGGCCTTCTTCACGCTGTACCGGGCCATATCTTCCACAATCTTGTCGTCCTGCTTGCCCACGGCGGTGGCGTCCACCATGACCACCAGGGCGTCAATGCCCTGCAAGGCATCCTTGGCGGCCTTCATCATGTACTCGCCCAGGCGGGTGCGGGGGGTGTGAAGGCCGGGGGTGTCCAGGAACACCAGCTGGGCGTCCTTCTCCGTCCAAACGCCCATGATGCGGTTGCGGGTGGTCTGGGGACGATTGGACACAATGGCCACCTTCTCGCCCACCATGGCGTTCATGAGGGTGCTTTTGCCCACGTTGGGCCGGCCGATAATGGCCACAAATCCGGAATGTTTCATGGTATAACTCACTTTCTGTACTCAGGCGTTCACGTCCTCCGGGCCGAAGCCGTGAGGAAGCAGTTTGGGCAAAGTGGTCTCCTCCACCAGGCCGTCGCCCCAGGTGACCAGAATGCGCAGGTTGGGGGCAAACTCGTTCAGGGCCTGGCGGCAGGCGCCGCAGGGGTAGGGGGCGGATGCCTTCGAAGCGATGGCGATGGCAGTAAACTCCCGGGCGCCCTCGCTGACGGCCTTGAACAGGGCGGTGCGCTCGCCGCAGTTGGTCAGGCCGAAGGAGGCGTTCTCGATGTTGCAGCCGGTAAAGACCCGGCCGTCGGCGCAGAGCAAAGCCGCGCCCACCGGGTAGTGGCTGTAGGGAGAGTAGCTGTACTCCATGGCGCGGCGGGCCAAAGCCAGCAGCTCTTCGTCGGTAATGCGCGGGGCGTCGGCGTCACGGGTGATGCCCGCCATGGTCAGGGCCTTTTCTTCCATTGCCCGCATCTCCTTTTTCTCGTCGTCGTTCATGTGGTCGTAGCCCATCAGGTGGAACAGGGAATGGGCAAACAGGTAGCACAACTCCCGCTCCTCGCTGTGGCCGTACTCGGCGGCCTGGGCCTGGGCCCGCTCCCGGGAGATGATCACATCCCCCAGATGGCAGGCGCGAATTTCCGGATCCCATTCCCGGCGCAGGCGGCTTTCGCTGTCCCTGGCGGTCATGCCCGGCTTGTAGGAAACGCTGGGAAAGCTGAGCACGTCCGTGGGCCGGTCCACGCCCCGCTGCTCCCGGTTGATTTGGTGGATCTCCGCGTCATCGGTCATGACCACGTGAACGGCGCAGGGCAGGCCGACGCCCTCGGCGGTGAGGCAGCAATCCGCCACCATCTGGAAGGGGGCGTCCACCGCCGCGGCGGTTTTCCATTCCCATTCAATGATCATGGTTTGTCCTCCGGCTGCGATTCTTGGGCAGGTTCTTCTGCCTGGGGTTCCTGGGCGGGAGCTTCCTCTTCCTTCTGGATGGGCCGAAGCTCCTTTTCCTCCACCGGACTGACGGCGGGCACAGGCTCCGCCTTGGGCTGGCTGGCCACATGGGCCGCCGCTGCCGGGGAGATGGACGGATACTCGATGCGCTCATGGAACACGCCGTGGAGCACCGTGGTGAAGGCCTTGCAAATCTTGTCCACGTCTGCCAGGGTCAGGGGCGCGTCACGGAGCTGGCCATCGTCAATCTTGGAATTGACCAGCTTCAGGATAAACTCCTGGATGCCCTTGGGGGTAGGATCGGGCATGGAGCGGACGGCGGCTTCCACCGTGTCGGCCAGCATGATGATGGCGCTTTCACGGCTGGTGGGCCGGCGTCCGTCGTAGCGGAAGTCCGCAATGTCCACGGGCTGGTCGTCCGCCTGCTTGACCGCCTTGTGGTAGAAGTACATGACCGGGGTATCGCCGTGGTGCTCCAGGATGATGTCCTGAATTTCCTTGGGCAGCCGGTCCTGCATGGCCATGCTCAGGCCGTCCCGGGTGTGGGCGGTGACGATGGCGGCGGAAATGTAGGGATTGGTTTTGTCGTGGGGATTGTCTCCCAGCTGGTTTTCCTTGAAATACATGGGCCGCTTCAGCTTGCCGATGTCATGGAAATACGCGCCCACCCGGGCCAGCAGGGGATTGGCGCCGATGGCCTCCGCCGCGGCCTCGCTCAGGTTGGCCACGATGATGGAGTGGTGATAGGTGCCGCTGGCTTCAATCAGCAGCCGGCGCAGAAGGGGCTGGTTGGGGTTGCTTAACTCCAGCAGCTTGGCGGGGGTGGCCAGGCCGAACAGGGCCTCAAACAGGCTGTCCAGGGCGATGCACAGGATGGAAGAAACCACCGCGCCCGCCGCGCTCCACAGGGAGTGGGTCAGCACCACCCGGATGGAAGTGCTGGTCAAAAAGCCAATGGACAGAATAATCAGGAAATTGGTCAGGGCGGTGATCAGGCCGCAGAGCAGCAGCTGCTGCCTGCTCGGGTTGCGTCTGAGCAGTAGAATACTGAGTAAGCCGCTGATAAAGGTGGTGAACAGCAGGTTCACAATCTCCGTGGTGAAACCGGTATCGCCGCCGGTGAACAGAGCGCTGACAAGCACCGTCAGGCACAAGCATCCCGCAATGCCGGTTCCGCTGCCGATGAGGCCGGTGAGCATCATCACGCCAAGCAACGTGGTGATCAGGTAGGGGTTGATGTATTTGGCCAGAATGCACAGCCCGGTGGTGATGCAAAGAATTAGCGTCAGGATGAGCATCTTCTTGGGGGAATTGAACATATCCGGGGCAAAAAGCACCAGGGCGATGCTGAGCACCACCATGGAAAGCATGACCAGAAGCACGCAGCCCACGTAGATGGTCAGGTCCACCCGGTCGTCATCCAGGAGGCCCAGGCTGCGCAGCATGGCCAGCTGGCTGGCGTTGACCCGCTCGCCGGAAAGGATGATGTTCTGGCCCTGCTTGTACACCACGGGCTCCACGGTGTCCCGGGCTTCCTGGCGCAGCTTTTCCGTGGCTTCCTGGTCAATGACCATGTTGGGCTGCACCACTTTGCGCAGGATGGGGGTGACCACGTTCTGGAGCAGGTCGATGTCCGTCTTGTAGCCAATGATCTGCTGCAGGTACTGGATGCTTTCCAGCACGTTGGACTCGCGGATGGTGGTGTTCATGGAGTTTTCCACCGCGGCCAGCATGTTTTCGCCCATTTCCTCAATTTTGGTCTGGGAGGCCCGGAGGATGGTTTCCACCTGGTAATCCGCCAAAGTGATGAGGGTCAGCTTTTCCTTGGCGGTGGTCATTTCTTCTTCTGTGAACTTGTAGTTGTTCCGGGCCAGCACGTCCATGCCGCATTTTTCGCTGAGGATGGATTCGCCGTAGGCCTGCACCGCATACACCTGCTTTAAGATGGCCCGCAGGTCGGTCATGACCAGGCTGGCAACGTCCTCCTTGAAAATGTAGGTGGGATCCACATTATTGGCGGCGGCTTCCTGCTGCTGCCGGGTGGCGATCTCGTCCACCACTTCCTTGGAGGCGGTGATGGTGGCCGGGCTGATGGAGCCCACCCGGAGGTCGTACCGCTTGGGGGTGATGGCAATCATCAGAAGCAGGCACAGCACAGCCGTCCCTGCAATAAGCACGTAGACGCACTGTGCCGTGGTGGAATGGAGGGCCTCCGATATGGCCTCCCAGTTGATTTTTTTCTTTTTGCTGCTGGACCGCTTGGGCAACATCACTGTGCACCCCCTGCTTTTCTCTGGTAGGTTTCATATGCCTTCACCACGCGCTGCACCAGGTCGTGGCGCACCACGTCGGACTGGTTGAGACGCACGATGGCAATTTCAGGAATATCCTTCAGTACTTCCAGCGCTTCCAGCAGGCCGCTCTGCTTGCCGTAGGGAAGGTCGGTCTGGGTGGCGTCGCCGGTGACCACCACCCGGCTGCCCGCGCCGAAACGGGTCAGGAACATCTTCATCTGTTCCGGGGTGGTGTTCTGGGCCTCGTCCAGGATGATAAAGCTGTCAGACAAGGTACGGCCGCGCATGTAGGCCAGGGGGGCCACTTCCAGCGCGCCCCGCTCCTGAAGCCGCTGGTAGCTTTCCGCGCCCATCATTTCGTACAGGGCGTCAAACAGCGGGCGGAGATAGGGGTCCACCTTCTGGCTCAGGTCGCCGGGCAGGAAGCCCAGCTTTTCGCCGGCCTCCACCGCAGGGCGGGTCAGCACGATGCGCTCCACCTCTTTGTTCCTGAGGGCCACCACCGCCAAAGCCATGGCCAGGTAGGTCTTGCCGGTGCCGGCGGGGCCCACCGCAAAGGTCAGCTCGTGATCCCGGATGGCCTTCACATACTCATACTGGCCCAAAGTCTTGCAGCGGATGGGCCGGCCCTTGTAGGTGATGGCCACCACCTGGTCGGCCAGCTCGTCCAGGCCGTCCAGCCTGTCCTCCTTGACCAGAGCGCAGGCGTAGCGCAGGGTGGTGCGGTCCACCACGGCTTTGCGGTCATGCAGTTCCAGCAGCTTATCCATCACCTTTTCGGCCCAGAGGACGTTCTGCTCTTCGCCTTCTATTTTCAGTTCGCCGCCCCGAAGGGTCAGCTTCACGTTCAGTTCATTTTCCACAAGGGAGCGATTTCGCTCGTTTGCGCCAAGCAGCGCCAGCGTCGCCTCCATGCCGCTCATTTCCAGCGATACACGGGAAGAATTTGTCAAGAAGCCATGCCTCCGTTCAGTTTGCCTCCTGTCCGATGTCCATCACCCATTCGCCGGTCATGGAAACAGACAGTTTTTCATCTTCTATCATACAATAATCTTCCCATTTGTCAATGATTTCATAGCCCCTGAGGGCCTCCCGGAGGCGTTTTTCCGCAGCCCGGCGTGTCTCCTTCAGCAATTGCTGCTGATCCGGCAGGGCGTATTCCAGGCTCACCTCCCGGTACGCAACGGTTTTGCGCCACAGGGGAAAGAAGGCGCCGCCCACGGGCTGGGTGGTGATGTAGGTGTTCCATTGGAGGAACTCCGGCTCTTCCAGCTCGGCGGGCCAGCACAGCCAGGGGGTTTCCAGCCGGTGGACGGTTTTCTCCCGGCCGGTTTCCATGTCCCGGGTGGTGAGCATGGGGGTCTCCACAATCACCTGCTTCCAGCACCGGGCCAGCACCACCCCCTCCGCCCGGACAGGGGTGATATTCTCGTCCCGGCCCCGCTCCTCACCCCGGATCAGCACCTGGCCTGCCCGGACCACGTCCCCGGGCTGCACCGCCGCCGTGCCTGCGTACACCCGGATCTCCTTCACCACCCCGTCCCGGCTGGCCACCAGATCCCCCGGGGAGGCCGCCGCCATCTCCGGCGCGGGATGGCCCTGGGTCACGTCCACCACCAACGTCATGCCGCTGACGTACACCCGGAACCAGGCGATTTTCGGATACCGAAGGGTCAGCCGGGTTTCCAGCTCCCGGGCGTCCACCCGCCGGATGGGAGTGCCGGGCCCCAGGCCGCTTTCCTGCAAATACTGGGCGATATCCGCCCGGTAGGGCCCCGCACCGTTGACCCTGACCGCCCACACAAACCGCAGGGCCACGCAGAGCACAATAAGAGCCATCGCCCCGCCGATGAGCAGCCCGGGCCGTTTCCTGAGCCGATGCAGCAAAGCCGCCAGGCCCACCGGCCCCCGGGGCGCGTACCGCCAGCCCTTCTCCTCGCAAAGGGCGCGGATGGCAGGCTCGTCCCCGGCCCGGCACACCGCCTCCAAGGTGCGGCCGTCCGTCCGGCGCAGATGCCACAGGGGCACTTCCTCCTTTTTCAGCAGATTGAGAAGCCTTTCCAGGTTCAGGCCCTGCACCTGAAAGGCGGTTTTCATCAGCCCAAGACCCCGCAACCTTCCTCACCCCTTCGGCCGGTAGCTCAGCTTTTCTATTTTGCCCAGCACCACCATGCCGTCCCGGTCATAGCGGCTCAGGCTCAGCCTTTCCCCGCTGATCACCAGCAGCCCGCAGCCCGTTTTCAGGATGATCTCCTGCTCCGAGCAGGCGTAAATGCCCTGGTGCTGCTCCACAATCAGCTTTTCGTCCCCCACCAGGACGGATCTGGGCCAGCCGAAAATCAGCTCCTGGGGCAGATCGGTTTCCTTGAGCTTTTTGAGCATGGGTTACCACTTCCTTTGCTGGGGAGGATATGCAGGGAAGGTAGGAGCTATGAGGGAGAAAACCAATGTTTGACATGTATGATTCATGATGATATATTCCTAAAAAAAGGACTATATTGATACAAAGGAGCGTGGCAGGATGAAGCGTTTTCTTTCTGTTTTGTTGATTTTTGTTTTGCTGATAGCGCTGCCCATGGAATCCCTGGCAGAGATCCGGTACAAGTATGGAGAGATCATGCGGGAAAAAATAGCCTCAGTTACCCCCAGCCCCACCCCGGCCCCGCCGCTGTTCTACATGCAGTTTGACGATAACTCCTACATGCAGTGGAAGGATGCCAGCGGCGGCAAGTTGAGCCTGCGTGTCAAGCTGACCAACACCGCCACCTACACGGATGTGATGGGCGTGGAGCTGCGCGTCCGGGCCAAGGACGTCTGGGGCGACTACATCTACGGCGACGGCTACTATTACTGGTGGACCACCGAGAAGCGGTTCAAGGCCGGCCAGACCGTCTACAGTGACTGGGTCACCATTCCCGACCGGAAACGGATCAGCGTGATCGAATGCGCCATCGTCCGTGAAGTGGACGAGTTTGGTGTCATCACGGAGCTGACGGATGACCAGGTGGAATACTGGTACTGGAACTACAAATAATAAAAAAAAGCCTTCTGCACAAAGCATGCAGAAGGCTTTTTTCATGCCGATATTCCCGGAAACAGTGGTTTTTCTTTTGCTTCTTTTCTTTTTGACGCAAAAAGAAAAGAAGAGAACACAAAAAGAAAAGAAGTTACTTTTTGGCAACAAAAGCCAGGATGCGCTCATAGTCCTCCACGTAGTCCACCTCGGCCCAGAAGAGGCCGTCGGTGTCCACCACATGCACGGGCCGCTCGGCCAGGTTTTCGTAGAGCACGTTCTCCCACCAGACGGAATGCCGGCTCTGGGCGATCATCTCTTCCAGATGGCCGACGAAGCCCGGCATCTCCTCCCGGCGGAACTTGGCCACGCCCACGTACTCGCCGGTGATGTCCTCTCCGGTCAGCTCCTTGCCGTACTTCTCCAAAAGGCCGGAGGGATAGTAGAACTTGTAGTCGGCCTCCTCCCGGCGGCTGGGGTCGGCAAACATGACCGGGCTCTTTTCCTCGGCCATGATGCGGCTGAGCAAAGCGTCCTCCAGGAACACGTCGCCGTTCATGATCATCAGGTCGTCCCCCTGGAGGAACTCCCGGGCAAACCAGCAGGACGCGATGGAGTTGGTCACATCGTAGAAGGGGTTGAAGAAGTACTGTACGTCCAGGCCTTCCAGGGCCCGGCGGATGTCCTCGTGCTGGTAGCCCACGCACAGGGCGATGTCCTGCACGCCCTCGCGGCGCAGGGCCTGCACGGTGCGGCGGATGAGCGGAACGCCGCCGATGTCCACGGTGCACTTGGGCGCGCCGCCCAGGTATCGGCTGATGCGGGTGCCGCGTCCGGCGGCCAGAATCAGGCATTTCATAGCTTGCCCCTCCTTTGTAGGTCGTCAAATGCGGAAAGCAGGCGGAGGTAGTCTTCCCGGCACAGGTCGCCCATGTGGCCCACCCGGAAGACGGTGTCGCGCAGCGCGCCGCCGTTGGGGCAGACGCAGATGCCGTACTCGTCCTTCAGGGTCAAAAACAGCTCATGGGCGGACAGGTTTTCCGGGGTGCGGAGGGCGGTGCAGCCCAGCGCGGGGTTTTCGGAAAACAGGGTGAAGGGATAGCGGGCCATCTCCCGGCGGAAGAAATCCGCGTTTTGCTGCATCAGGGCCCGCTCTTGTTCCATGCCGCCGTTTTGCAGCCCCCGCAGGCGGTGACTCACTTGCAGCATCACGCTCTCGCTGAGGGTGAAGGGCGGCTGACCCCGCTTGCCGTTGTCCAGGGCCGATTGCAGGCTCAGGTAGTAGCTGCGCTGCTCCGTCTTGCCGATCTTCTCCTGGGCCCGGGGGCTCAGGGCCAGCAGGGCCATGCCCGGCGCGCAGGCCAGAGCCTTCTGGCTGGCCGTCAGCACCACGTCGGCCCCGGCGGCGGCCATATTGATGTCCTCGCACAGGAACGCGCTCACCGCGTCGATCACGAAAAGCAGCCCCCGCTCCTTGCAGAAGCGGCCCAGCATGCCGATGTCGTACAGCGTGCCGGTAGAAGTCTCGTGCAGGTTCACCAGCAGCGCGGTCATGCCCTCCGTGTTCACGGCAAAAAGCCGCTCCTCGGTCAGCATCTGCCCGGGGCGCAGCTCCAGCGCCTCGTGCTCCACGCCGTAAAACCGGCACAGTTCCACAAACCGGTGCCCGAACCCGCCGCCGTCAATGACCAGCGCCTTGTCCTCCTTGCCCAGCACGCAGCTGGCAATGGCCTCCATGCCGCCTGTGCCCGAGCAGGACAAAAACACCGCCCGGCTGCCTTCCGGCGCGCTCAGCAGCCGCAGATAGTCCGCTTCTGCATCCAGCATCAGCCGGGAAAACTCCGCCGTCCGGAAATACGGCAGCTCCTCGCCGCCCACCCGGCAGGTCTCTGGGTGCATCTTCACCGGCCCAACGGCGAACAAGAGTTGTTCCATATGGCTCCTTTCTTGGGGCTCCGCCCCGGTCGTTCAATCTTCGCCAGCGGCACTGCCGTGCCACTGTCTCGTTTCTCTCCCCACCTGCGGGTCGCTTTGTGCTTCGCACAAGTGCCCACTGGGCACACGCTTCCCTCCGGTGCCCGCCAGGGGCAGTGCCTCCTGCACCCCCACAGCAAGCGCCTTCAGCGCTTGCAAACCCTTTTTCCCGGTTACGGGAAAAAGAACAATTTTTTTAAGTAGCTTCTATTGGACAGCCGCAAGGAACTTGGACACCATAGGGCGCCCACGCCCCGGCAACCGTCCAGTAAATAGTGGTTTTTCTTTTGCTTCTTTTCTTTTTGACTCAAAAAGAAAAGAAGGGCCCATACGGGGAGGCCGCATGGGCTGGGTAGGTTACTTCACGATCAGGTTGCACAGACGGCCGGGCACAAAGATCAGCTTCGCGATCTGCTTGTCGCCCACAAGACGCTGCACTTCGGGATGAGAGGGCAGCTCGGCCTCGGCGGCTTCCCGGGTCATGTCTGCGGGCAGCATGATGCGGGCGCGAACCTTGCCGTTGATCTGCACGGCAATCTCCACCTCGGTGTCCTTGCACTTTTCCTCGGAATAGACGGGCCAGGGCTCGTAAGCGATGGTGTCCGTGTGGCCCAGCAGCTGCCACATTTCCTCGCCCACATGGGGAGTGATGCAGCTGAGCATCTTGATCAGGCCCTCGGCAAATTCACGGGGGCAGGTGCCGTTCTTGTACACTTCGTTCACGAAGGTCATCATCTGGGCGATGGCGGTGTTGAAGCCCAGGGTCTCAAAGTCCGAGGTGACCTTCTTGACGGTCTGGTGGTAGATCTTGGTCAGCTTGCCGTCGTCGGTGTCGGTCAGGTTGGCGGGCTCGGTGAAGAAGTTCCATACGCGGTTGATGAACTTGCGTGCGCCGGCCACAGCGGTGGAGGACCAGGGCTTGGACACTTCCAGCGGGCCCATGAACATCTCGTAGAGGCGCAGGGTGTCCGCGCCGTAATCCCGGACGATGTCACTGGGGTTGACCACATACTTGGGGAAACGCTTGCCCATCTTGATGCCGTTCTCGCCCAGGATCATGCCCTGGTGCACCAGCTTCTTGAAGGGCTCCTTGACGGGGGACAGGCCCTGGTCGTACAGGAAGCGGTTCCAGATACGGGAATACATCAGGTGACCCACAGCGTGCTCGGGGCCGCCCACGTACAGGTCAACGGGCATCCAGTGCTTGAGCAGCTCAGGATCGCAGAAGGTTTCCTGGTTCCTGGGGTCGATGTAGCGCATGTAGTACCAGGAAGAACCGGCGGAACCGGGCATGGTGGAGGTTTCGCGCAGGCCCTTGAGGCCGTTCCGGTCGTAGTGCTTCCACTCCACGGCGTTCTCCAGGGGAGCCTGGCCGCCGCGGCCCTTGTAGTCCTCCAGCACGGGCAGGATCACGGGCAGCTCTTCGTCGGGCAGGAAGACGGTCTTGCCGTCCTCGGTGTAAACGCAGGGCACAGGCTCGCCCCAGTAACGCTGGCGGGCAAAGATCCATTCGCGGAAGTGATAGTTCACCTTCCGGCGGGCCACGCCCTGGTTTTCCAGCTTCACGGTAATGGCTTCCTTGGCTTCTTCCACGGTCAGGCCGGTGAATTCCTCGGAGTTGATCAGCTTGCAGCCCTTGCCCAGGTAGTCCTGCTTCTCAAAGGCGCACTCGGAAACGTCCCGGCCCTCGATGACCTGGATCATGGGAATGTTATGGGCGATGGCGTACTCAAAGTCGCGCTGGTCGTGGCTGGGAACGGCCATGACTGCGCCGGTGCCGTAGTTGCCCAGCACAAAGTCGCCGATGAACACGGGCACTTCCTTGCCGTTGACGGGGTTGATGGCGTAAATGCCCTTCAGGGGGCAGCCGGTCTTGGTCTTGGTGGCGTCGGTGCGGTCAATTTCGCTCTTGCTGGCGGCTTCCTTGATGTAGGCCTCCACCTCTTCCCGGTTCTCCACCTTGTCCAGCAGGGACGCGGTGATCTTGCCGTCGGGGGCCAGCACCATGAAGGTAATGCCGTAGATGGTCTCAATGCAGGTGGTGTAAATGGAGAACTGACCGCCGCCCACCAGCTGGAAGTCCACTTCCACGCCGGTGGATTTGCCGATCCAGTTGCGCTGGATCTCCTTGGTGGATTCGGGCCAGTCGATGTCATTCAGGCCTTCCAGCAGTTTTTCCGCAAAGGCAGGCTGGTCGATGACCCACTGCATCATCATCTTCTTGACCACGGGATAGCCGCCGCGCTCGGACTTGCCGTCGATGACCTCGTCGTTGGCCAGCACGGTGCCCAGCTCTTCGCACCAGTTGACAGGCATCTCGATGCGCTTGGCATAGCCCTTTTCCCACAGCTTCTTGAAGATCCACTGGGTCCACTTGTAGAACTCGGGATCGGTGGTGGAGATGCACTTGGACCAGTCGTAGTCAAAGCCCAGCTCCTTCAGCTGGCCGGAGAAGGTGGCAATGTTCTTCTGGGTGAAGCCGTTGGGATGGTTGCCGGTATCCACGGCGTACTGCTCAGCGGGCAGGCCGAAGGAGTCATAGCCCATGGGATGCAGCACGTTGTAGCCCTGCATGCGCTTCATGCGGGACATGATATCGGTAGCGGTATAGCCCTCGGGGTGACCTGCGTGCAGGCCCACGCCGGAGGGGTAGGGGAACATATCCAGCACATAGTACTTGGGCTTGGAGAAGTCCCACACGTCGGTGGCGAAGGTATGGTTGTCTTCCCAGTACTTTTGCCACTTCTTCTCGATTTCAGCGGGGTTGTATTGAGGCATATGAAACGCTCCTTTATCAGGTTGATGCGGCGTAAGGTCAGCCGTTACTTTGCAGCTTGTCCATGCCCAGGCGGATGCGGCGCAGGGTCTCGTCCTTGCCCAGCAGGTAAGCGATCTCGGTGGCTCCGCCGGGGGTGGAGGCCAGGCCGGAGATGGCGATGCGCACGGGCCACATGATCTGGCCGTTCTTCATTTCGTTCTTGGCGGCCAGGTCCATCAGCACGGCCTTCACGTTCTCCTCGGTAAAGTCCTCGATGGCTTCCAGGGCGGGCAGGGCCAGCTCCAGGGCCTTGAGGCTGATGGCGGCGTCGGTCTTCATCTTCTTGTGGGTGTAGATGTCGATGTCGTACTCCGGCAGCTCGGCCAGGAAGGCGATCATCTCCGGCACCTTGGAGAAGATCTCCGTGCGGGTGTGCATCAAAGTGGACAGCATGGTATAGTCCATGTTCTTGCCGGCCAGCACCTTGTCAAACCAGGGGGTGGCCATTTTCTGGTACTCGTCCAGAGGCATGCGGCTGATGTACTCATGGTTGAACCACAGCAGCTTTTCGGTGTTAAAGATGGCGGGGCACTTGCTCAGGCCGCTGAGGTCAAAGGCCTCGATCAGCTCGTCCATGGTGAAGAATTCCTTCTCGCCGTACTTCTTCACGTCGGGGCACCAGCCCAGCAGCGCAATGAAGTTGATAATGGCGTCCCGCACATAGCCCTGGGAAAGCAGATCCTCAAAGCTGGGGTCGCCGTAGCGCTTGGACAGCTTGCGGCTGGAGTCCTTCATCACGGGGCTCATGTGGATGTATACCGGGGGCGTCCAGCCCAGGGCCTCGTAGAGCAGGTTGTACTTGGGGGTGGAGGAGAGGTACTCGGTGCCGCGCATCACGTGGGTGATGCCCATCAGATGGTCGTCGATGACGTTGGCAAAGTTATAGGTGGGCAGGCCGTCCTGCTTGATGAGCACGTTGTCGTCCAGGGTATCGCAGGGGGCTTCCACGTGGCCGTAGATAGCGTCCTCGAAGCTGGCCACGCCGGTGGTGGGCACGTTCTGGCGGATCACGAAGGGCTCGCCGGACTGCATCCGCCGGAGGGCTTCCTCCTTGGGAATGTTCAGGCAATGCTTGTCATACTTCCACTGCTCGCCGCGGGCGGTAGCCTCGTCACGGCGCTGCTGCAATTCTTCCTTGGTGCAGAAGCAGGGATAGGCCGCGCCGCTCTCCACCAGCTGCATGGCGTAGGGCAGGTAGGTGTCCCGCCGCTGGGTCTGGATGTAGGGGCCGTACTCGCCGCCCACGTCCGGGCCCTCGTCGTAGAAAAGGCCGGCCTGACGCATGCTCTTATAGATCAGTTCCACAGCGCCCGGGACCTCGCGTTCCTGGTCCGTATCTTCAATACGCAGGATAAAAGTGCCGCCGTTCTTCTTGGCGAACAGATAGGTATACAGGGCGGAACGCAAGCCGCCCAGATGCAGGTAGCCCGTGGGGCTGGGAGCGAACCGGGTGCGAACTGTCATGATAGGATTCCTCCTGGGTTGAGATATAGGCCCAAAAGCATATTTTTGGACAAAATACATTATATACGAAATTATTCGTTTGTCGAGTTCTTTCTTTTTTCAAAAAAGAGAAAGAACCAAAGAAAAAACCACTCTCCTTTTCTTTTTTAGTGAAAAAGAAAAGGAGCAAAAGAAAAACCAGCTTCTACCCGGGTTGATGGGTGAAAAGCTGGTTTTCTTTTTTGTTGCTTTTGTTGGATTGATCCAGGGGGTTGACTTTGGTAGGAGTACACCCCTGGCAACCGTCCAGTCAATATCGGTTTTTCTTTGGTTCTTCCTTTTTGACTCAAAAAGGAAAGAACTTACTGGATTTCCACAAAGACGGGCTTTGCATCCTTGGCGGTGGCGGCGCGTACCACGGCGCGGATGGCCTTGGCGATGCGGCCCTGCTTGCCGATGACCTTGCCCATATCTTCGGGGGCCACATGAAGCTCCAGGATGGTGGCTTCGGGGCCCACGGTTTCCTCGACGGTCACGGCGTCCTTATTGTCCACCAGAGACCGCGCGACGAATTCAACGAGCTCTTTCATCGATCTTAGCCCTCGATGATGCCGCTCTTCTTCAGCAGAACCTTCACGGTGTCAGTGGGCTGAGCACCGTTCTTGAGCCACTTCTTGGCCAGGTCGGCATCGATTTTGATGGTAGCGTTTTCGGTCATGGGATCGTAGTAGCCGATCTCCTCGATGAAGCGGCCGTCACGGGGGGCGCGCTCGTCAGCGACAACAACGCGATAGAAAGGCTTTTTCTTCATACCCATTCTCTTCAGACGAATCTTGACCATTGTGTGTTTCCTCCTGATAATCCAATGTGTTGGATGATAATTTATCTGAAAATCACATGTGTGACTTGTCAGTGCTGCTTGGATCAGAACGGCATGCGCATTTTGCCCTTGCGCATGAACTTGCCGCTGGTCATGCGTTTCATCATGTCCTTGGCCTGTTCAAACTGGCGGATGAGCGCGTTCACGTCCTGGACGGTGGTGCCGCTTCCGGCGGCGATGCGCTTGCGGCGGCTGGCGTTGAGAATGCCGGGGTTGCGGCGTTCCCGGGGGGTCATGCTGCGGATGATGGCTTCCGGCTTCTTCATGGCGTCCTCGTCGATGTCCGCATCCTGGAGCTTGGCGCCAACGCCGGGCAGCATGCTGAGCATGGACTGGATGCCGCCCATCTTTTTCATCTGCTGCATCTGGCTGAGGAAGTCCTCCAGGGTCAGCTCCTGGGGCTTGCGCTTGCTGAGCTTTTCGACTTCCTGCTCGTCGAAGGCTTCCTGGGCCTTCTCAATGAGGGTCATCACATCGCCCATGCCCAGGATGCGGCTGGCCATGCGGTCGGGGTAGAAGGGCTCGATATCGGAAAGCTTTTCGCCGGTACCGCTGAACTTGATGGGTTTTCCAACCACAGCCTTGATGGACAGGGCCGCGCCGCCGCGGGTATCGCCGTCCAGCTTGGTGAGGATCACGCCGTCAATGCCCAGGTCGCTGTCGAAGGTCTTGGCCACGTTGACCGCTTCCTGACCCGTCATGGAGTCCACCACGAAGAGGATCTCCTGGGGTTTGATCTCCGCCTTGATCCGGCGAAGCTCCTCCATCAGCTCGGTATCGATCTGCAGGCGGCCGGCGGTGTCGATGATCAGCACGTCGCGGCCGTAGTCCCGGCAGTACTCGATGGCTTCCTGGGCGGTTTTTACAGGATCCTGGGTGCCGCGCTCGAACACGGGCACGTTGATCTGTCCGCCCACCACCTGCAGCTGCTTGATGGCTGCGGGGCGGTAGATATCGCACGCGGCAAGAAGGGGCTTCTTGCCCTGCTTTTGCAGGTGATTGGCCAGCTTGCCGGCCATGGTGGTCTTACCGGCGCCCTGCAGGCCGCAGAGCATGAAAATGGTGGGCACCGAGGACGACCAGGTCAGCCGGGCGTTTTCCGTGCCCATGAGAGCGGTCATTTCCTCGTTGACAATCTTGAGAACCTGCTGGCTGGGGGTCAGGCTTTCCAGCACCTTCTGGCCCAGGCAGCGCTCGCTGACCTTCTTGCAAAAATCCTTGACCACCAGGTAGTTGACGTCGGCCTCCAGAAGCGCCATGCGCACTTCGCGCATGCCCTCCTTCACGGCCTGCTCATTGAGCTTGCCCCGTCCCGTCAGCCGGGAGAGCGCACCGGAGAGCTTGGAACTGAGACCTTCAAATGCCATGTGCGTCCTCCTCCTGGGTGATAATCTGCTGAATCATTTCCTGAGCCTTGGCGACAAGGGCCTTGCCGTCCGGGGCCGACTTTGAGTCCTCCAGCACCCGGCTGACCTGGCTAAGCTCCCGGAGGATGCGCTTCATCCGCCCTGCCGCGCCGATGGCGGCTTCATAGCCCCGCAGCTTTTCTGCGGAACGGGTGATGAGCTCATGCACATTCTGACGGCTGACGCCCAGCTGCTGGGCGATCTCTCCCAGGGAGAGGTCCTCCATATAATGCAGCTCCAGGGCCTGCAGCTGGCGGGGGGTGAGCATGCCGCCGTAGAAGGCGCACAGCGTACCAATTTCCACGCTGCTGTTCAGCCGGTCTTCCGGGGTTCTGATCTGGCTCAAGGGAAAAACTCCTTTTGCATGTCAAGGCTTTTTCCTTGACGAAGCTTTACTATTATACAGGCGGGATTTGGGGTTGTCAAGGGGTTTTTGTTGACGGCGTTCTTTTCTTTTTGTGTCAAAAAGAAAAGAACCAAAAGAAAAACCGCTATTTATCTTGTTGGTTACCGGGGCGTGAACTCCCAATGATGTCCCCCCATGACTCAAGCCAACAAAAGCAGCAAAAAAGAAAACCGGCTTTCCACCCTTGTACCTGGGTAGAAGCTGGTCTTCTTTTGCTACTTTTCTTCTGACACAGAAGAAAAGTAGAGAGCTTTTTCTTTAGTACTTTCTTTTTCTCAGAAAAAGAAAGTACTTACGGCTGGTAGTAATTCAGAATCTTGTTCACCCTGCCGTTCTTGAGCCAGTACTGGAGAACCACCATCTTGCTTTCGTTGTTGTGGCAGCTGTAATGCACGTACCGGGTGCCGTCCTCGGCGATGTACACCTGACCCACGTCCGGGTAGGCGTAGTACAGGCCCCGGGTGCCGTTGGGGGACTGCACCTGGCCAAAGTCCTTGTAGGCGCCGGTGACGTCGGCCTCAGAGGCGCCGAAGGAGACCTCCCGGGGCATGCTGGTAAAGGCGCTGTTCATTTCCAGGCGCACCAGCAGCCATTGTTTGGTGATGAGGGCAAAGGTGGCGTCGCCCCAGGGATAGGTCAGCTTGCGGGCCTCGGCATCCAGATGGAGGTACTTTGTATCCTCCGTGGATTTGGGCTGCCCGAAGGTGGATACAAACTCCTCCTGGGTGGTCTTCATGATGATGGCCCCGCCCAGATAGTCGTCCTTGTTGTACATTTCCAAGGGATAGGGGGTGATGTTGAACTTGTAGCCCACCTCCAGTATGCTGGACTGCTTGCCGTACTGGTTGACGCAGATGGCCTTCAGGGTGACGCGGCCGGAGGGCATCTCGATGGGGGTACCGTCGTAGAGGGGGCTGTCCAGGGTGGGGGTGGAGCCGTCGATGGTGTAGTAGTAGGTCAGGTGCTTTTCCATCTCGGCCTGTTCCTTCTTGGTGAACTCCTCACGGGTGCCGGCGCGGAGGCTGACGTATTTCTTGGTTTTGTAGGTGTTGGGGGCCAGATTGCTCTTGGGGGCCGGGGGCGTGGGATGGAAGAAGGTGTAGCTGACGGACATGGGGTCGCTGACCAGGTCGCCGTTGACGCAAACGGCACGCAGGCTGACGGTACCTTCGGTGATCTGCAGGCTTTCGCCGTCGTAGAGGATGCCGTCTTGGGGGAGAACGGCTTCGTCGTCCATGGTGTAGTACACGTCAAAGCCCTGGGGGGAGATCAGCTCGATGTTTTCCTTCATTTTACTGATCTCGTAGCGGCCGGCGGTCAGGTTGGTTTCCGGGGTGAAGGGGATGTACTCCCTGCGCTGCTGGCGGAAGGCGTCCCGCTCCGTGTTTTCGTAGGCCAGCTTCATCAGGTCCGCGGCTTCCGGGCCACGGTCCGTGTTCTGGTACAGGCGGATCAGGTTGACGTAGGCCTCGCTGCGGAAGGGGCTGACCGTCTCGATCAGGTTCAGGTAGACCTCTTCCGCTTTGGCGTTGTCTTCCTTCAGCTCGTAAGTGACGGCCATGTCCAGCAGGCCGTCGTAGTTTTCCGGATCCAGCAGATCGGCCATGCGGTAGGCCGTGATGGCGATGTCCAGATCGCCGGTGTCCACAAATTCCTCGGCCACGGCCCAGTAGGCGTGGGGCTCCACCTTGTTCAGCTCCTTGAGCAGCTCTTCCTGCTCCGTCAGCCGGGTGGGATCCTTGGTGGTGGCCAGGGCGAAGGTTTCCTCGTTGGCCACCAGCACGTTCTTGCGGGCGGTGGAACGCTGGCCCTCGTCGCTCTGGGACATGTAGATGCCATAGCCGCCGGCGGCAGCCACAGCCAGTACCACCACAATCAGGCCGATGAGCATCCAGTTCACATTGCTGCGGCGGACGGACTTCCGGGGGCTGGGCCGGTGCCGGGCGAGGGTTTCCCGGGAATTGCCCCGCTGGGGCGCGCCCCGGTGGTTGTCCGGGCGGCTGGCCCCGGCGATGGTGGAGGCGCTCATCCGGGGAGCGGGCCGCTGCCGGGGCTCCCAGCCCACCACGTCCAGGGGCATGTCGCTGGCTTCATAGTCGCCGTAGGAACGTTCCTCGGCCTGGCGCAGGGGCAGGCGGGGCATGGCGGCCGCGCCCCGGCCCTGGCGCATGGATTGGATTTCCGTAGGTTTCTGCTTTGATCGCATATTGGACACAAACTCGCCGCACCGGTCGCAGGTCAAAGCCTCTTCCGATAAATAGCTTCCGCAGCGTTCACAGATCATGCCAACAGCTCCTTTCGCATGTCAAGAGGGGGTGTATCAGTTGAGACGGTCCGCGCCGAAGGGACTCCGGTCCTTCTGCAGGCGATGGACGGCCTTGTAGGTGGGGTCGGAGGAGAAGTCCCGGATGGGGGCCTCGCTGCCCAGCCGCTCGATGGCGGAACGGATCTCAATAAAGTCGATGTAGCTCACGTCGTCGCTTTCGGCCACGTCCAGGAGGGCTTCCAGGGCGTGGTCGTCGTCCAGCTTGGCCAGGTAGCCGGCGTAGAGGGCCCGCTTGTCACGGGTGGACTTGAACTGGCTCAGGGCAAAGTCAAAGACCTCCTGGTCGCCGGGGTAGTCGCACAGCACGTCCAGCAGGGCTTCCTTACCGGTTTCGTCGGCGGCCCGGAAGGCGATCTTGGCAGGGCCCACCACGGCCTTGCCCATGTCCCGCAGGCTTTCCAGGGCGTTGTCCAAAAGGTCCTCGTCCTGGTTGCGCTCCACCTGCCAGCGGATGTACTCCACCATGGGCGCGGTGGACTCCAGCTGCCGGAGCAGCTCGATGGACAGCATCCGGGCCTCGCAGTCCGCAGATTCATCCTTGAGCAGCGCCATGAGGGCGTCCTCGTCGCCGATGTCCGCGATGCGCTCCAGCAGGGGATCCGGCACGGGAATCTCCTCGGCAATATAACGCTTCACCAGCTCCAACAATTCCCCGGCATTTTCCACATCGTCAAAGGCGTGGCCGGGAGCCTTGCCGTCCAGCCAATCCGCCGGGGTTTCCAAAAACTGGGCGTATACCTCGGGCAGGGCGGCTTCCATTTCGTCGGCGTTGCGGTAATTGCCGCGGTTTTCCTCCATCCACTGGTTCAGGGTTTCCGTGAACTGGGCGTCAAAATCAATGGGCTTCATGTGGGCTCTCCTTTCATATGGGGAAGGGTATTCAGCTGCTCCATGGCCCGGCGGATGGTCCGGCGGGCGGTGCGCCACTCCCGGTACCGGGGCGGCCAGAGCATGTATGCGTGCATGACGGGCAGGGGCTGACGGTTTTGCCGGGCCAGCTCCGCGGCAAAGGCGGGCAGCCAGGCCCCTTCCCGGTTGACCACAAAGCGAACCTGCTGCCGCCTGGGCAGCCTGTCCAGGGTTTTCAGGAAGACGGGCAATATTTCCGGGCCGAAACGGCGCTTGACCTTCAGCAGCATTTCCTGCCGCTTGCGCAGGAAAAAGCCTGCGGGGCGGATCTGTCCGGCGGGGTTGACCAGCTGCAGCCGCTTCTGGTGGTGGGCCATGTAAGGGGGCTTGCGGAACCGGCAAAGCATCCGGCCGACCCTCCGCACGCCGTAGTTGCCGGGCTGGCCCAGCAGGAACAGGTTCATCAGCGGGGCGGTCAGCAGCCCCGGCCGACGCATCAGCCCACAGAGCAGCTCCACCCCTTTGGCGGGCTCCAGCGCGCCGCCCAGCAGGTACTGCCAGGCCATTCTGTCGGCCCGCTCCATGATTGGCGAGGGCTGGCCAAGTTTTTCCCGCACCAGCTTCAGGCAGTCCGCCGTCAGGGCCGGGTCGGGTTCATAATAGAAGGGCTGGCTGAGGCGTTCCTCCGGTGTGGCCACCTCCATCCGCCGGGCAAGGCGCAGCAGCTTTTCCACCGCCGGGTCCTCCGGATCCAGCGTTTCCAGCCTGCGGCTCAGCCGGGCCACTTCGTCCCCGTCGCCCCGGGCAAGGGCGAACACGCACAGCTGGAACAGCACGTCCAGCCGGGCAGGGCTTTCGTGAAGGGCCGCCTGCAATTCTCCCTGGGCGATCCACTCCATCCCAAACCGCCGGCACAGGCTGCAAAGCTTGGCCAGGTCGTCCGGATTTCTGACCAGGCAGGCGGCCCGGAGCAGCATCCTGCCCGCCTCCCGCCGGGAAAACCGGCCTGCGGCCTCGGCACAGCGGAGCAGCAGCCTCACATTGCCGTGGCAGAGCGCGGCCCCGTTCCGGGCAGCCAGCAGGCAAAATTCCTCGTCCTGACTGAGGGCGGCCCCCAGGCAGAGGATCTCCGTGGGGTGACCCTGCATGCGGCACAGCCGGTCATGGAGCTGCTGGGCCATGTCCCTGTCGCCCTGATCCAGCGCAGCCCAGGCCCGCTTCAGCAGCGTTTCCGACCGGGCGTATCGCCGCTCCTCACCGGGAATCAGCAGTAGGTCTTCCTCAATATCGTACACTTCATCGTCCCAGGGGAAATTTGCGCCGGGGAACATTTGCATATACTGGGAATAGATCATATACGCGTCCACGGCTTCCCGCTTGCGGCCCATGTCCAGCAGGTTCAGCGCCAGCAGGCCATAGGCCCCGAACAGCCCTGGCCAGCGGGCCAGCTGCCACAGGCATTCCCGGCAGCTGCCTTCCGTGCAGCCCACCCGCCGCAGCAGCCAGGCGTATTCCAGCCCGGTCTGGGGATTCTCCTCCTGCCCCAGCGCATGACGAAGCAGCGCCCCGGCCCGGGGCAGATTCCCCTGGCGGACGCTCTGGCCCGCTCGCTGGATCCAGAAGCCGGAGGGCATCTGGAAGGAGCGGATGTCGTCGGTTGGATGGGTGGGTGTGGTGGGCATGGGGGCCTCCTGGTGGGGGGTATTCTTCTTTTCTTTTGGGTTGCAAAGATAAAGAAGCAAAAGAAAATCGGCTGATACCCTGGTTGGGTACGGAGTTGTTTTTTGGGGGGAGATGGAAGGTTTCTTGGTGCGCTGGGATTTGGGTCGCGATATGTGCAGTTTTTTACGGGGAAAGACTTCTTCTTTTTCTTTAGGGAAAAAGAAGCAAAAACCAGAGCGACACGCTCGTTCCGGCAAATCCCCTCAATCGCCACATTTTCGGAGCGGCCGCGCACGATCACGTGATGTTGGCTGTCAATGGGACGGGTCTCGGCCGGCGTGCGCTTCCCCGCCCCGAAAACGGGCTTCGGGATTTGCCTGCACTCCGCTACGTCGCCGGTCTGCGCTTGCCGGATCTTGGCTGCGGGGAAGGGATAATCGCCACTTGGCTGCGGGGAAGGGATAATCGCCACTTGGCTGCGGAAAGAGCCTGACATACCATCGGGACAGGCTGAAAGTTGTCCGGGCGGTAGTGCCAGCCAACCCAGTAGTCGCCGTCTACTGGAACTATTATCATAGTTGCTTTCTGCTGTGGAAAAGCGCATCGATGGAAGGATAGCCCAAGCCCCAGGGATGGGCGGTGTCCACTTCCGCCGAGGTCGGGGGACGGGGGGCCCGCAGGCCCCCAGCGCGGGAAGGGGGTTAGGGGGTGTTGGGGGTAGAGGGGGACCGGTGCGGGGTCCCCCATACCCCTAACCCATAGCGGAGCGGGCCGCTCCGCTCGCCACCAGCGGTAAACATAACGTGCCCCGCTAAACATAAACAAGCTCAACGTGGTTCGCGGAGCGCCTGCCGCTTTTCCAAAGCACAAACAGACGCTTGTTCCCCAAAGGGGGCTTACAAAAAAGGGGGGCAAAAACCCCCATTTTTTACCCCCTCAGTTTCACCAGATCCTCCTGAGAGAACTTATACTGCTTCTTGCAGAAATGGCAGGTCAGTTCCGCGCCATCAATCTCGTCTTCAATCATGCTGGTCAGCTCTTCCCGGCCCAGCGCGATGAGGGCCTTCTCCATCCGCTCCCGGCTGCAGGGGCAGCGGTAGCTGAGGGGCGTGCGGTCCAGGATGACCGGCTTCAGGCCGTCGAACCACTTGTGCATCAGGTCTTCCATGGGCTCGTAGCACAGCTCCCGGCTGATGTCGTAAAACAGGGGGCTGCGCAGCTCCAGCTCGGTGATGATGCTGTCCGGGCAGCCGGGCAAAGTCTGGAGCAGGATGCCGCCGGCGGAGAGCACGGCGTCGCCGTTGACCAGCACGCCCAGGGCCTGCAGGGTGGGGGTCTGCTCGCTTTGCACGTAGTAGCCGGCAAAGTCCTCGGCAATCTCGCCGGAAAGCAGAGCCGTCTGGCCGATGTAGGGGCTCTTCATGCCCAGGTCCCGCACCACGCTGATGCGTCCGTCACGGCCCACAGCCATGCCCACGTTCAGCTTGCCGTCGGTGCGCAGGGGCATTTCCACATTGGGCACGTCCACCACGCCGCGGACGCTGTCCCGGTCGGCCACGCAGACAATGCGCCCGATGGGGCCGCCGCCGTTGATGGTAACGGTCACGGAGTGCTCCTCGCCCTTGAGCATGGCGCCCATCATGGCAGTGCCCATGAGGGTGCGGCCCAAAGCCGCGGTGACCACGGGGGAGGTGTTGTGGATGGCCGCGCCCTGGGACACGGTGTTCAGGCCGGTCAAAAGCAGGCCGCGCACCATGCCGTCCGCCAGGGTAATGTGGAGGATCTGATCCTCCCGGTTGTACAGCTCTTTGATTTCGCTCATGTTACTCACTCTCTTTCGGTCAGGTCGTCGGCAGGGGCGGGGGATTCCGGCGCCTCGGTCAGGGGCTTGCGGGCGGCCAGGAACCAGCGGTATTCCTTATCCGACGGCGCTTCCAGCTTCCGGTCTCCGTACAGGGTGATGTCCGTAAAGCCGCTCTGGTACATCAGGCGGATGAGGGTGTCCGCCTCGTGGGCGTACTGGCGCTGGCTCTCGCCGATGCGCTGGTAGGTCTCCCCTTCCTTGCGCACAAAAATGGCCAGGTTCATGTCCACGTAGTTCTGGGCTTCGTTGTAGCGGTTCTGCCACAGATAGGCGATGTCCGCGTCTTCGTCGCCGATGAAATGGTTGCCCAGCACCCGGCGCAGCTTGTAGGGGGTGCTCAGGTCCAGGAACAATCCGCCGCCTTCCCGGATGACCCGCCAGGCCGCCTCAAAAAATTGGCTGAGTTCCTTCTCGTCCTTGAGGTAGTTGAGGCCGTCGTTGGTGCAGAGCACCGCGTCCATCTGCCGGTGCAGGTGCAAAATGCGCATGTCCTGCTTCACAAAGGGGATCATCGCCCCGGCTTTGCGGGCCTTCTGGGAGGCCTCAAACAGCATGTCCGCGCTCAGATCCACGCCGGTCATCTGGTAGCCCTTGGCCGCCAGGGGGATGGTCAGGCTGCCGGTGCCGCAGGCGCACTCGCACACCTTGCCCCGGGGGATGCCGTAACGCTCCATCAGCGTGTGATAAAAATTCGCCCAGCCGGCGTAGTCCACCCCGGCCATCAGCCGGTCATAGACGGATGCGAATGCGGTGTACATGAATCATTCTCCTTCTTTTGGCGCATGCTTTCTGCGGCCTATCAGCCCGCCGATGCGCCCGGTCTCCTTGGCGGAAAGGCCCGCCCAGCCCACCTGCCGCACCTTTTGAAGCAGGCCCAGTTCCCGGGCGATTTCATACTTCAGGCGTTCTTCCCGGGTCAGGGCGGCAAATGCATTGCGGCGGATGGCGCCGCTGATCAGCGCGTTGCGTTTGTCCAAAGGTATATCCCTCCTTTTGCCAGTAGCTTGGCACAAAAGAGGGAAAGCATACATGATCAGGCCTCGGCGTCCTCGTCCTCGGCTTCTTCCTTGTCGAATTCGTCGGGCTGATACAGGCCGCGGTTCACTTCCGCGCCTTCGATGTTGGGGTTGATGAATTGATCAAACAGGGAGTTGGTATAGCTGGCGGTGATGAACCGGCTCAGGGCATAGCCGATGAGGATGTAGTACGCGCCGTAGAGCAGCAGCACCACATGGAAGTAGCTGGCGGCCAGGAACAGGCCCACGCCGAAGAACAGCACGAAGGGCACCACGGTAATCAGCCTGAACAGCACGCTCTGGGGCAGACGGCCGATGGTCATGATCAGGCTGTTGCGGAGCACGTCCTTGTACTTGAGGGTGTAGGTCACCATCTGGGGATAGGTGTAGAGCTGCATCATCATCCAGATGATGCCCACCATGACCACCAAAGCCTGCAGCACCAGGAAAAGGATGCTCTGGCTGGCCAGCTGGCCGTAGTAGGTATAGGCCACGTACACCAGAATGGGCACAAAGCCGGTGATGGTGGAGGTCAGCAGCGCGGGCTTCCAGTTGGCCTTAATGGCGTCCTTGTAGTCCGTCCACACAAAGGCGTGCTCGTCCCGGGCCCAGTTGCGGGTCACATAGCAAAGGCCGGCGGTGAAGGGGCCGGTGATGGCAATGCAGGGCACCAGGAACAGCAGGCTGTAGAAAATGGTGGAGTGGAACATGGAGGGGATATCCGCAGCGGTGGCGGTCACGGCCTCGCTCTGCAGAAGGGTGGGATCCTCCACCGCAGCCAGCAGCGTGAAGATGGACGTGACCATCCGGAAAATGACAAACATGGCGGGCAGCCACACCACCGCATACATCAGGTTCAGGCGCATCAGCGCGCCGGCCCGGTTGCGGAGCATCTCCCAGAACAGCTGCAGTCTGGTGCGGGGCAGGTCTTCCTTTTCATAGTCCCCCTGGCCGCTTTTGCCATAATAATAGCGGTTCATCAAATTCTTAAACATCGTAGCCCTCCTTATATGGGTCGCCATGGAAATACCATGTACCCTTCATTATAACATATCCCTGCCATAAAACAAAAGACAGTTTGTGAACAAGTATCCCCATGGCCCCAATTTCCCCCTTTGCACCCGGAGCCATCCTTTGCTATACTGGTACAGAAATCCACCCCGGAAAGGATGTACGCCCATGAAAATTGCCCTGATCGGCGACCTGCACGGCAACCGCGCCGCCACTCTGGCCCTGGAGGAGGATCTCCTGCGCACCCAGCCGGACAAGATCATCTGCCTGGGGGACGTAGCGGGAAAGGGCCCCTGCAACGATTTCACCTGCGACTGGGCCTTTCAGCACTGCCATCATCTGATTGCGGGCAACTGGGACGTGGGCCTGGTGTCCCGCATGTTTCCCAAGGACGTGCCCTACTGGGAGCAGCTGGGGGAAACCCGGCTCCAAAAGCTGGCCGACCTTCCCCTGGAGATGGAGCTGACCCTGTCCGGGCGTCGCATCCGGCTGATTCACGGCCGTCCGGTGATGCGGGAATTGATCCACATGTCCAGCCCCCGGGAGGACATCGACCAGCTGTTTATCCGGGAAGACGGCACCCGCTGGGACGTGGTGGCCTACGCGGACACCCATCGCCAGGGGATGCGGACCATCACCCCGGGGCTGCTGCTCAACTGCGGCAGCGTGGGCAATGCGCTGGGCCTGCCGCTGTGCTGCTATGCCATCCTGGAGGGGGACGACACTGCCGACGCGGACGCGCCCTTTGAGGTACGGTTCCGCCAGCTGCCCTACGACCGGGCCATGGCCATCCGGGATGCGGAGGAGCATCCGGAAATTCCCCGGATTGAGAGTTTTATCCGGGAAGTGGAGACCGGGAGATACAGCCGGCATTGAATGAAACAAGGATGGGGAGGCCCCGGGCTTTGTTCGTTGAGGGATGAGGCCGTGGGGGTCTTCTTTTTTGCTGCTTTTATTGGCTTGATCCATGGAATAGACATCATTGGGAGTTCACGCCCCGGTAACCAACAAGTAAATAGCGGTTTTTCTTTTGCTTCTTTTCTTTTTGACACAAAAAGAAAAGAAGAGGATGGTTCTTTCAATGTACTTTCATTGAATCCCCACCCGCGGGTATGTTACAATGTACCGGTTTCATAAAGCTATACCTGGAGGGGTTGCAATGCCTAATTTTTCCCTTGAACCGCAAGTTTTCCTGGACGCAGCCAGGCAGTACCAGACGCCTTTTCACCTGTACGATGAAAAGGGCATCCGCGAGACCGCAAGACGGCTGAAGAAAGCCTTTTCCGGCGTGCCCACGTTTCAGGAATATTTTGCGGTGAAGGCCCTGCCCACCCCCGCCATTCTGCGCATCCTGAAGGAAGAGGGCTGCGGCGTGGACTGCGCCAGCACCGCGGAGCTCATGCTGGCCAAGGCCTGCGGCTTTGAGGGGCAGGATATCATGTTCTCCGCCAACGACGTTCCCCCGGAGGAGTTCAAGCTGGCCCGGAAGATGAACGCCTTCATCAACCTGGACGATATCACCCACGTGGAGACCCTGCGCGATAACGGCGGCGTGCCCGAGGAAGTGTGCCTGCGGTATAATCCCGGCAGCAGCTTCAATATTGCCGGGGCCATCATGGGCGAGCCGGAGGAAGCCAAGTACGGCATGACCCGTCCTCAGCTGACCGAGGCCCTGCTGAAGCTGAAGGCCCTGGGCGCCAAGAAGTTCGGCCTGCATTCCTTCGTGTCCAGCAACACCACCGATACCAACTACTACCCCGCCCTGGCCCGGCTCCTGTTCAAGACCGGCGTGCAGCTGATGGAGGAAACCGGCCTCACCCTCAGCTTTGTCAACCTGTCCGGCGGCATCGGCATCCCTTACCGGCCCGACGCGGCTGAGGCCGATATTGAGCAGATCGGCGCAGGTGTGGCCCGGGAGTATGATAAGATCTTCACCCAGAAGGGCATCACCGGCGTGGCCATCAAGACCGAGCTGGGCCGCTATATGACCGGCCCCCACGGCTGGCTGGTGACCACCATTCTCCATGAGAAGCGCATCTACCGCCACTACCTGGGCGTGGACGCCTCCGCCTGCGATTTGATGCGCCCCGCCATGTACGGCGCGTATCACCACATCACCATTCCCGCCCGGGAAGGTCAGCCCGCCACGGAAATGGTGGACGTGACCGGCAGCCTGTGCGAAAACAACGATAAATTCGCCATCAACCGCCTCTTGCCGGAAACCCAGATCGGCGACGTGCTGGTCATCCACGATACCGGCGCCCACGGCCTGAGCATGGGCTACAACTACAACGGCAAGCTCCGCTGCAAGGAAGTGCTCTACTGCCAGGACGGCTCCTTCAAGATGATCCGCCGGGCTGAAACCGTCCGGGACTATTTTGCCACCCTGGACATCGACCCGGATTACGGCGCGCTGATCACCGAGGAATAAGTGGCGTTTTTCCGCGACTTGTGGTATAGTGAAAAGCGGAACCCGGCGTTCCTTGATGGGCCGACCCCTTTGCCGGCCCGGAACATTCCATCCATACGCAACCACCAACGCCGGGCGCTTTGCCCGGCGTTGCGCCATTTGACGGAAAGGAGCCCCATCATGCGTTTTCGCTCATTTCTGATTGTTCTCTGCCTGGCGGTGCTGTGTTTCTCCACCGCGCTGGCCGATGTGACCATCACCATGCTGGACGAGGACGAAACCTCCTCCCTGAGCCAGAACCAGCCCCAGGAGGCATCCCCCGGCAATGCCCGGGAAGCCTTCATTGACGATATCGTGGCCCTGGCAGAGAAGGAATACGAGCATACCGGCGGCCGCGCCCAGGAAGCCCAGTATTCCAGCAGCATTTTCATCTGCAAGAACTTTACCGTGTACCTGTTCCGGCAGAACGCGGACAAGTACCGCATGGCGGAGTTTCCGGACGTGGAGCTGAAAATCCCGGATAATCTGCCCAAGGAAAAGTGCAAGGATTTTTCTTACGGCATCGTCTGGAAGGACGTGACCGCAGCGGAGGGCAATCCCTTTGAGGTGGCGGCCCAGTTCATCTATGACCCCAACCTCAGCAAAGAGGAAAACAAGCAGGTGGCCCGGGAATTTATGAAAAACGTTCAGCGGGGCGACTATTTCCAGATGTCCGCCAACTACTATTACGGCGTGGGCGCGCATAGCCTGGTGTTCATCTCCGACTATGACCCGGAAACCGGCACCGTCCATTGGACGGACAGCAACATGAAGGGCGAAAAGCGCAAGGGCATCCGCTATGCCTGGGTGCAGTTTGACGCGGTGAAGGACATCGACTGGTTTGTGGACGCCTTCTGCCACAAGAACCGGGGGGCGACGCTTTACCGCCTCCGGGAGGATATCATCTTCGCGGATTAAAGAGGAATTTACAGGAAAGGAAGTTTTCTTATGAAATATGTACTTGTGATCGGCGACGGCATGGCGGATACCAGCCTTCCCCAGCTGGCAGGCAAAACGCCCCTGGAAGCCCTGGCCCTCAATTCTTTTGACCGTGTGGCGGGCTGCTTCTGCGGCCGCGCCCTGACGGTGCCCCACGGCCTGCCCGCCGGCAGCGATACCGCCATCCTCAGCATTTTCGGCTACGATCCCCGGAAGTACTACACCGGCCGCAGCGTGCTGGAAGCCGCCGGCATGGGCGTGACCGTGCCCCGGGGCTGCGTCAGCTTCCGGGTGAACCTGTGCGCCGTCACCCCCGGCGAGGACGGCGATCTGGTGATCCACAGCCACAACGGCGGAAACATCCACGGCGTGGAAGCCACCACCCTCATGAACGACCTGCTGGCGGATGCGGAATTTGCCGCGCTGATGGAACAGTCCGGCCTGAGCATCACCGTGACGGATACCTTCCGCCACGTGGGCATCATGCGCACCGACGCCGCTGACCTGGCTTCCGTCCGCCTGACCGAGCCCCACAACGTGCTGGAGCAGAAGATCGAGGCCCATCTGCCCCACATGGAACGCGCCACCGACGACGCTGCCGCCCGCAAGATGTGCGACGACGTGAAGGCCCTCATGCTCCGCAGCTATGAGGTGCTGAAGGATCATCCTGTCAATCAGAAGCGCATGGCCGAGGGCAAGCTGCCTGCGGATATGATCTGGCCCTGGGGCGCAGCTACCGCCATGGAGCTGCCTGCCTTCCGGGAAAAGTACGGCCACTACGGCTCCGTCATCAGCGCCGTGCCGCTGGTATGGGGCATCGCCGGGCTGGCGGGCCTGAAGACCCCCAAGGTGGAAGGCGCCAACGGCGACCTGGACACCAACTACGAAGGCAAAGTGGCCTGCGCTCTGGAAGCCCTGAAAGAGGACGATTTTGTGGCCGTCCATGTGGAAGCCCCGGACGAGATGGCTCACGCCGGCGACCTGGGCAAGAAGCTGGAAGCCATTCAGAATGTGGAATACCGTGTGGTCGGCCCCATTCTGGACCAGCTGACCATGCGGGGCGAAAGCTTCCGCCTGCTGCTGCTCAGCGACCATCCCACTTTGCTCACCACCCGCACCCACGACGGCAGCCCTGTGCCTTATGCCATCTACGACAGCCGCACCGTGAAGGCCGCCCTGGAAAAGGACGGCAAGATCCCCCTGCGCAAATTCTGCGAAAAGGAAATGGAATGCGAGCCCGTGCTCATGGATGGCACGGATCTGATGCGGCTTTTGTTTGAAGAAATCTGACCTGCGGGCGCAGGGCGCTTCATGCGCCTTTGCGCCTGTTTTCACACATGCTCTGGAAAGGTGGATGCACCAATGATTCAAGTGGAAAACCTGCACTTTGCCTACCGGCGCAAGGAGCCGGTATTGCAGGAGATCACCTTCGGCGTCAGCCAGGGGGAGATCTTCGGCATCCTGGGCCCCTCCGGTGCTGGCAAGAGCACCCTGATGAAAATCCTGATCGGCCTGCTTCCCCGCTACGGCGGCACCGCCATGGTCATGGGCCAGCACTGCGACAGCCTGAAAGCCAGCTTTTTCAGCCGGGTGGGCGTGGATTTTGAGGTGCCCTCCCTGTTTGAGCGCTTCACCGCCCGGGAGAACCTGGAGTTTTTCCGCTCCCTGTATTCCCGGCCCTGCTTCCAGGTGGACGATATGCTCCACCAGCTGGGCCTTACCCAGCACGCCGACCAGAAGGTGAGCAGCTTTTCCAAGGGCATGAAGACCCGGCTGAACTTTGCCCGGGCCGTGGTCAACAACCCGGATCTCATCTTCCTGGATGAGCCCACCGAGGGCCTGGATCCCACCAGCGCCGCCGCCATGAAGAACATCATCCTGGGGCTGAAGGGCCAGGGAAAGACCATCGTCATGACCACCCACAACATGCAGGATGCCACCGACCTTTGCGACCGGGTGGCCTTCCTGTCCGCAGGCCGCATCGCCGCGCTGGATACGCCCCGGCGGCTGGTGATGAAGACCGGCGCTGCTCATCTGACTTACACCTACGTGGACAACGGAGTGGAGCAGACCCGCACCACGCCGCTCAATCGCACCGCGGAGGACAATGTGCTTTCCTTCCTGCTGAAGGCCAACCGGATCACCTCCATCCACACCGACGAGCCGGACCTGAGCAAGGTATTCACCCAGGTGACCGGCGGGAGGCTGGAGCCATGAGGCGGGGCGTATCCGGGCGACCCTTCCGGGCGCTGTACAAAGCCCAGCGGCGCATGCTGGGCAGAGCGTCCACCGGGTGGATGTACCCGCTGCTGGCTGTGGCCGGCGTGGCCGTCATCCGCTTTCTTTTGCCGGAAGCCTACCGGGAGACGGCCTCCCTTCTGCTGGCCATGTTCCTGGCGTTGGGCATGAGCGTGATTGCCACAGCGGCGGTGATGCATGAAAAGGAAAACGGCCTGCTTCCGGCCTTCTATATCTCCGGCGTGAAGCCCTGGCGGTACCTTCTGTCCCGCTGCTGTTACGCCGCGGTTGCCGCGCTGCTCTCCGGCTGCTTTGTGCTCTGGTTTGGAGATCCGGCGGTGATCCGCATCGAAAAGGGCGCGGTGGACTGGTCCGCGCTGCTTCAGGGCAATCTGCCCCGGCTTTGCATGGGCGCGGCCCTGATGATTCTGCTTTCCGTTTGCAGCGTGTGCCTGGCCATGCTGCCCGCCCTCATGTGCGAAACTTTGGGCGGCTACACCTTCTCCGGCGCGGTGCTGGCGGTTTTGCTCTGCGGCCCGGCGGCCTGGGACTTGCTGTCCCCGCTGCCCCAGGGCTTCCTGTTCCACCCGGCGGTGCTGGCCGGGCGGCTCATCCGCAGCCCGGAAATGCTGACTCGTCGGCTGACGCTGGAACCCCTCCTTATGCCCCTGCTTTCGTTCGCGCTGTTTGCCCTGCTGTGCCTTGCCATCGGCCGCCTTTGCGCCGGCGGTCTGCTTCACGGAAAGGGAGGTGCCTCCGCATGAGAAAGTTCCTGCGCACCTTCGCCGCCCTGAACCGCTCCATCCATTGGAGCGACCTGGCTATTCTGGTGCTGGGCCCCTTCTTTGGCGTGCTGATCCGCTACGCCCTGCCCATCGCCCAGAAGCTGCTGCCTTTGATGCCCGACCTGCGCCAGTACACCAAGCCCCTGGACAGCGTGCTGATGCTTGTGTCCGCCTTCTCCATCCTGTACCCCTTCGTGCTTTGCAGCGTGGAGGAACGGGTCAACGGCATCGCCCTGAGCCTGACCATCTCGCCGCTGAGAAGCAGCGGATACTTCATCTGCCGCTTTGTGCTGCCCTGCATTCTGGCGGGCGTGTACGCCCTTTGCATGGAGCTGTTGTTCAGCCCGGTGGATCGCCCCTTCTGGCACACCGCGCTGTGCTGCCTCCTCAGCGGGCCCACGGCCCTCAGCGGCATGCTGGTGGCTCCGGTGTTCACCAAGGACAAGCTCAGCGGCCTCACCCTCATCAAGCTGAGCGTCTGGCTGCTGCTGGCTGCCCCCGCGCTGATCGGCTTCGCGCTGCCCACCATCTTCCAGCCCCTGTTCCTCATCTTCCCCAGCTACTGGTTCATGCGCTGTACACGGATGGCGGACTGGCTGCTGTTTGTGATGTGCTTTTTCCTGAGCCTTTTCTGGATCGTGACCGGCTACCGGCTGTGGAGCCGCAGCCTGAAGGAACTGCGCCTGACGGACAGCTGGGAATAAGGAGGGTTTGCCATGGTTCTGCTCATCGTGGACGCCCAGCAGGGCATCACCAACCCGGATCTGTACAACTTCCCCGCCTTTGAGGACGGGGTGAAGCGGCTTATCGCCCAGGCGCGGAAAAGCGGTGTGGAGGTCATCTTCATCCGCCACGACGACGGCCCCGGCACGGCCCTCACCCCCGGCGCGGAGGGTTTCCCCATCTACGAGGGCTTCCGGCCCCTGCCGGAGGAGCGGGTCTTTGACAAGCAGTTTAACAGCGCCTTCCGCTGCACCGGCCTTTTGGAATACCTGGACGACCAAAGGCAGGACACGGTCATCATCGCCGGGCTGCAGACGGAATACTGCATCGACGCCACCATCAAGGCGGCTTTTGAGCATGGGCTGAGCGTTATCGTCCCCGAAAACGCCAACACCACCTTTGACAATCCCCATCTGACCGGCGAGGAAAGCTACCATTACTACAACCAGTTCATCTGGAAAAATCGGTATGCCCGGTGCCTCCCCCTGGAGGACGTGCTGGCCATGATGGAACAAAATGCCTGAAAAAACCGCCGCAGAAACCTTCCTGCCTCCCAACGGATAAACAAAACCGCCAGGACCGATCTTGCGCCCTGGCGGTTTTTTGCGGATGTCAGTCCTTGCTGAAAAAAGAGATGCCCAGAATCACCATTCCCAGTACCACCGCCGCCAATGCGGCAATGAGGGGAAGCGTCATGCCCAGCTCTCCGGCGGAGGCCCAGAACCGGCTGCCGTACCAGCTGCTGACCAGGTTATTTTGCACATGCAGCATGAGGACAATGGCCCAGATGGAACCAATCAGCCCCAGGAACCCGCCAATCAAGACCTTTTTCATCTGCGTTTCCTCCCTTTGTCTGGCGAAGATATTTGTTCCTTATCAGTATATCACCCATCCCGCCCCCTGACAATTCCCCCGGATTTTTCATTTACTTATCCTGCAAATATGCTATAATAACAACGGTGACAAATGACTTTTTTGGAGGGTCGCCCATGCAGAACAACGACGGCGCTCGCCCCGGTATGAATCCTTATATGCGTCCCATGGGCCGCAGCAGCCTGCTTTCCACGCCTGCGCCCCTGACGCCTGTGCAGCCTGTGCAGCAATATACCCCCAACGAGCCGGAAGCGGAAGCTCCGGCCTTTTCCCGTCCTCTGATTTTTGCGGAAGCCCCCAAGGCCGACCCCGCCTGGTCCGACGAGCCTGCGGAGCTGGACAGCGCGGCGGAGGACGCAGCGGAGCAGCCTGCCGAGGAAACGCCCCTGTATGAGCAGATCACCATGGTGATCCTGCCCCTGGAGGATGAACCCGCCCAGGAAGACGAGGAACCGGTGGAGCCTGCTGAGGAACCTGCTGCCGAAGAAGCCCCTGTATATGAAGAAGAAACCCCTGTGGTGATCCTGCCTGTGGAGGACGAGCCGGAAGCAGAAGAAGCGGCAGAAGAACCCGCCGACGAACCCGAAGAGCGGATGGTGGAGCTGCCGGATCAGCTGCCCCAGGAAGCGGAAGACGATGACGACGACGCTGCCGAGGAACCTGCCAGCCAGTCCCGTCTCTGGCCGGAACCTGTGGACTATGCCGCCGCTTATGCCATGAGCCGCGTGGCCCCGGAGCTTTCTGCCGAGGAAGCCGCCCCCGAGGTGCACCCCCAGGAGGAGAGCCTCCCGGAGGAATCCGCCCCGGAAATGGCGCAAGACATGCCCGAAGACCCTACGGCCCAGCCTGAAGAAGGCCAGCCCGCTTACGACTTTGACCCCGCCTACTACGCCGCCTACTGGCAGCAGTGGCAGAACGCCATGGAGGCCCATCAGGCGGCCACCTGCTCCGCCTGCCCCCTGCTGAACAACCAGCGGGGCAAGGTGTGCTATGTGCCGGTCATCATCCCGGACGGCACGGACGTGGATCCGGAAGCGGTGCTGACCCTGCGCAGCGCCCCTGCCGCCGACGTACCTGCCGATGAACCCATCGCCCCGGCCGATGTGCAGCCGGAACTGCCCCCGGAGGAAGACATCGACGACGGCTTTGACGACGATGACGAGGACTTCACCGGCGAGGACGCCGTGGCCAGCGAGGATATGCCCACCCCGCAAACCGTGCCCGTGGGCGGCCCCGACCTGACTCCCAAGAAGAAAAAGAGCCGCAAGTGGCCCTGGATCCTGCTGGTGCTGGTCCTGCTGCTGGTGGGCGGCGTGTTTACTGCAAGCCGCATGGGCTATCTGCAGAGTATCGTGGACTGGCTGGGCCTGCCGGAAGGCGTGGTGCAGTGGCTGCGTGATATGACCCTGCTGTAAGGGAGTGAAATCCTCCGGCGGTGCATATGCTTTTCTGAGAGCCCAAGGGCCGCGAAAGGAAAGGAAACCATGCGCAAACTGACTGAGTATGCATTCCACACCGGCAAGCTGACCGCTCCCGTGAAACTGGCGGTGGTCAGCGATCTGCACAACGAACCCTATGAAGACATCTGGCCCCTGATAGAGGGGGCGGACGCCCTGCTGGTTCCCGGCGACGTGGCCAACCGCTACCGCAAGGAATACGCGCTGGGCATCGAGTTTCTCCGGGAGGCGGCCAAACGCCTGCCCACGTTTTTCTCCGTGGGCAACCACGAGCTTCGTCAGCCGGATTTCCCGGCCTTTGTCCGGGAGGCGGAAACCACCGGAGCGGAGATTCTCATCAACCGGTACGTGCCCTTCGGGGAGATGTGGATCGGCGGATGGTACCCCAGCAAGTATGTAAAAGCGCCGGACATGATGGACGATTTTGAACAGCTGCCCGGCTGCCGGGTGCTGATGTGCCACAAGCCCAACCACTACGCCGAGTTCCTCATGGACAAAAGCGTGGATCTGGTCATCTCCGGCCATGCCCACGGCGGGCAGATCGCCATTGGAACGCAGGGCCTGTACGCGCCGGGCCAGGGCATTTTTCCCAAATACACCCGGGGGCTGTATCATGACAGGATGATCGTCTCCGCAGGGGCGGGCAACCCCTGCCGTATGCCCCGCTGGAACAACCCCTGCGAGGTACTGCTCATTACCCTCACATAATGAATGAACATGCAAAAGGAGCTCAGGTTATGCACAACCTTTCCCTGATCCACCTCCGGGACGTGACCCGGGCGGTCAAAGAGCTTTGCATCGAGGCCTGCACCCACCTTCCGGGGCAGGTCTGTTCTTTGCTGGAAAAAGCCCGGCAGGAGGAACCCTTCCCTCCGGCCCGGGAAACCCTGGAGCTGATCTGCCGCAATGCAAAGATTGCCGCAGAGACCGGCATTCCCATCTGCCAGGACACGGGCATGGCGGTGGTGTTCGCCTACCTGGGCCAGGACGTGCACCTGACCGGCGGCCTTTTGGAGGACGCGGTGAACGAGGGCGTGCGCCAAGGCTACACCGAGGGCTATCTGCGCAAATCCGTGGTGGGCGACCCTGTGCGCCGGGGCAACACCGGCGACAACACCCCCGCCATTCTGCATATCCGCATTGTGCCGGGAAATCAGCTGCGGCTGGTGGTATCGCCCAAGGGCTTTGGCAGCGAGAACATGAGCCGTGTGGCCATGCTGGCCCCTGCCCAGGGGCTGGAGGGCGTGAAGCAGTTTGTGCTGGACGCCGTCAAACAGGCCGGCTCCAACCCCTGCCCGCCCATGATGCTGGGCGTGGGCATCGGCGGGGACTTTGAGCAGGTGGCCACCCTGGCCAAGGAAGCGCTGGTGTTTTCCCAGCCTCATCCAGATCCCTGGTACCGGGCCCTGGAAAAGGAACTGCTGGACAGCGTGAACCGGCTGGGCATCGGCCCACAGGGCTTCGGCGGACAGACCACCGCCCTGAGCCTGCATATCCGCACCGCGCCCACCCACATCGCCGGGCTGCCGGTGGCGGTGAACGTGGGCTGTCATGTAACCCGCCATGCGGAGCGGGTGCTGACCGGTCAGCCCTGCACCCTTGCAGCAAAGGAGGGAAACAGATGATCCGTCTCACTGCCCCCATTGCCCGGGAGGAACTGCTGAAACTGCATGCCGGCGACCGGGTCAGCCTGAGCGGGGTAATCTACACCGCCCGGGACGCGGCCCACGGTAGGCTTTGCGCCGCCCTTGACCGGGGCGAGGCTCTTCCTGTGAATCTATGCAACCAGGTGATTTTTTATGCAGGCCCCACACCGGCCCCGGAGGGGAAACCTGTTGGAGCTATTGGCCCCACCACTTCCGTGCGAATGGATGCATATACACCGAAACTTCTTCGCTACGGGGTCAGCGGGCTGATCGGCAAGGGGGACAGAACCCCCGCCGTCTGCGACGCTTTGCAGGAATGCGGCGCGGTGTATTTTGCGGCCATTGGCGGCTGCGCCGCGTATATGAGCGCATGCATCCAAAGCTGCGACGTGGTGGCCTATGACGACCTGGGCACGGAAAGTATCAAGCGGCTTGTGGTGAAGGATCTGCCGTTGACCGTGGCCTGCGACGCCCATGGCGGCAACGCCTACCGGGACGGCATGAACGCCTATCTGGAAACGAGCCGAAAGGACTAAAAACAGCCAAAAAACATTTTGGGATGGAAAGCGTGAAAGCCAATCAAGGAAACACTTTCCGCCCTTTTTGTTTTTCGTTTTTGCAGAAAAAAACCAAAAACTTTGAATATTTATGCAAAAACCTATTGACAGGATGAATATACGGCGGTATACTATGCACGTTCCCAAGGAAACCCACTCACTCAGTTATCAATTTTCAAGGAGGATATAACCATGAAGAAGTTTGTTGCTCTGTTCGCCGCTCTGGTTCTGGCCCTGTCCATGACCGCTGCTCTGGCTGAAGAACCCGTGATCATCGTTGCTACCAACCCCGAGTATCCCCCCTTCGAGTACGTGGAAGGCGACGCCATCGTTGGCTATGACATCGACCTGTTCGCCGCCATCGCCGAGAAGGCTGGCATCAATTATGAAATCAAGTCCATGGACTTTGACGCCGTGACCAGCGCCGTTGCTGCCGACGAAAACACCATCGGCCTGTCCGGTATCTCCATCACCGAAGAACGCAAGCTGAACGTCAACTTCACCGACGGCTACATCAACGCCGGTCTGATCGTGATCGTGAAGGCTGACAGCGGCTACACCACCACCGACGACCTGAAGGGCAAGCTGATCGGCGTGCAGCTGGGCACCACCAGCGACTTCGCTGCCGAGGAAATCACCGGCCCCGAAAACGTCATGCAGTACAAGACCTTCCTCAACGCCGTTATGGATCTGCAGGGCAACAAGATTGACGCCGTCATCATTGACAAGCCCGTTGGCCAGGCCATCATGGCTTCCCTGAACGACCCCGAACTGATCATGGTTGACATGGGCCTGCAGGCTGACTGGTATGGCATCGAAGTCAACAAGAACAACGTGGAACTGCTGGACAAGTTCAACGTTGCCCTGGACGAGCTGGAAGCTGAAGGCTTCATGGATCAGCTGGCCCTGAAGTACTTCGGCGGCGGCGCTGAAGAAGCTGCTGACGAAGCCGCTGTGGAAGAAGTTCCCGCCGAATAATCCCGGAAAAGCGTTCGCTTAACCCGCCGTAGAGGGCACGCGCCCTCTACGGCATTTGTGCCATATGAACAACCATCTGGAGGGAAAATCCATTGAGCGCCGCAGTTGAAACCGTATCCATCTTTGAGCAGTGGTGGCTGGCCATAGAGCCCGCCGTGCAGGCCAATACGCTCAATTTCTGGCAGACCATCTACAAGGAAATCTACCTCAACGTTATCAAGGACGACCGCTGGCTCCAGTACCTGAAGGGCCTGGGCGTCACGCTGGAAGTATCCTTCTTTGCCATCCTGGTGGGCCTGCTGCTGGGCACCGTGCTGGCCATCCTGCGCCTGCCCCAGGTGCAGAACGTGTCCGCCCGGGGAAAGGGCTTTTTTGCCCAGCTGGGCGCGGGCGTAGTGAAGCTGCTTTCCAAATTCGCCGGCGGATACATCAACCTGATCCGCGGCACGCCGCTGCTTCTGCAGGTGCTGATCATCAACTTCGGCATCTTCGGCTCCATCCGCATTGATAAAGTCATCATCGGCGTCATTGCCTGCGGCCTGAACAGCGCGGCCTACGTGGCGGAAATCGTCCGCGGCGGCATCATGTCCGTGGAAAAGGGCCAGACAGAAGCCGGCCGCAGCCTGGGCCTTTCCAGCTTCAGCACCATGATCTACATCATCCTGCCCCAGGCTGCCAAGTCCGCCCTGCCCGCCATGTGCAACGAGTTCATCTCCCTCATCAAAGAGACCTCCATTCTGTCCTACATCGCCCTGACCGAGCTGACCAAGGCGGGCGACTACATCCGTTCCCGTACGTATTCCGCATTTACGCCGTACATCGTCTCCGGTATTCTTTACCTGGCGGTGGTGCTGACCCTGACCTGGGCCATCGGCAAGCTGGAAAGGAGGCTGCGCAACAGTGACCACTGATACCATTATTTCCGTAAAAGGCCTGCAAAAGCATTTTGACGACGGCAAGCTCAAGGCCCTCCAGGGCGTTGACGCCGATATCCGGCGGGGCGAAGTGGTGGTTGTGATCGGCCCCAGCGGCAGCGGCAAATCCACCTTCCTGCGCTGCCTGAACCTGCTGGAGACTCCCTCCGCCGGCACCGTGAGCGTGGAGGGCGTGGACATCACCGACCCCAAGGTGAACATCAACCGTCACCGGGAAAAGATGGGCATGGTGTTCCAGCACTTCAACCTGTTCCCCCACATGACCATCCTGCGCAACATGACCCTGGCCCCCATGAAGCTGCTGAAGAAATCCAAGGCCGAGGCCGAGCAAAAGGCCATGGAGCTGCTCAAGCGCGTGGGCCTGGCGGAGCGTGCCAACGCCTACCCCAGCCAGCTGTCCGGCGGCCAGACGCAGCGCATTGCCATCGTCCGGGCCCTGTGCATGGAGCCCCAGGTCATGCTCTTTGACGAGCCCACCTCCGCCCTTGACCCGGAAATGGTCGGCGAGGTTCTGGACGTCATGAAGCAGCTGGCCCACGAAGGCATGACCATGGTGGTGGTCACCCACGAGATGGGCTTTGCCCGCGAGGTGGCCGACCGGGTGCTCTTCATGGACGAAGGCAAGATTGTGGAAGAGGGCACCCCCCAGCAGATTTTCGAAAACCCCCAGCATCCCCGCACCCAGGACTTCCTGGCCAAGGTGCTGGTGTAACAGGTAAACAAAAAAACCCCTGCGGGGGTTTTTTTGTTCTTATTCTGCCTTACACTTGACCCACCGCATGGATTCCGCTAAAATAAAAGGTAATATGGAAATTTGTTTCCATTTTGGACTGATTTTTTGCGAGGAGGGCATTCTCATGAGCATTACCAAGCGTTACTTTGACACCACCAAGGACGGCAAAAAGGTAACTGAATACACCCTGACCAATGCCAGCGGCGCCAGCGTGAGCATCATTGACTTCGGCGGCACTGTGACCAACATCGTTGTGCCGGATAAGGACGGCAAGCTGGCCGACGTCAACCTGGGCTTCGATAACGTGGACACCTACGATAACAAGGGCGGCAGCATGGGCGCGGTCATCGGCCGCGTGGGCAACCGCATCGCGGGCGCCAGCTTTGAGCTGGACGGCGAGACCTACAACCTGGGCAAGAACGATGGCGAGAACAATCTCCACGGCGGCCCCAACGGCTTCAACGTGTGCATGTTCAAGGCCAAGACCATCAAGGAAAAGGGCAAGGACACCCTGCGCCTGAGCCTGACCAGCCCCGATGGCGACCAGGGCTTCCCCGGCAAGCTGAACCTGGTGGTGGATTACAGCTGGAATGACGATTGCGAGCTGGGCATCCACTATCTGGCCCTGACCGATAAGACCACCCTGTGCAACCTGACCAACCACGCCTACTTCAACCTGGACGGCCATGACGCGGGCGATGTGAAGGACCTGACCCTGCAGATCTTTGCGGACAGCATCACCGAAGCAGGCCCCGGCCTGATCCCCACCGGCAAGCTGGTGCCCCAGACTGAGGTTGTGTATAACTTCACCGAAGACACCCGCCTGGGCGATGTGCTGGACAAGACCGAGTCCGATCCCGATATGGCTGCTGCCGGCGGCGTGGACTTCAACTATGCCGCGGGCCGCGATAAGGAGCATAAGCTCATCGCCACCCTGCGCTCCCCCAAGACCGGCCGCCGTATGGACGTCTACACCGACCAGCCCGGCGTGCAGTGCTACACCGGCCAGGGCCTGAACCACACCGGCAAGGGCGGCGTGCACTATGGCAAGTATGCAGGCGTGTGCCTGGAAACCCAGCATTATCCGGACGCCATCCATCAGCCCCATTTTGAGAGCTACGTGCTGCGTCCCCAGGACACTTACGACACCTACACCATCTACAAGTTCAGCGTAGAAGCCTGATAAGGAGGCGTTCTTATGGCAGAGCAGTTCCGTATGTCGGAAGGCCCTTTGCTGAATGAAAAGGGCAGCCTGGCGGAAAAAGGCTACCAGACCTACCTGAGCCGCACCTACGACCGCAGCCAGGTCAAGGCCGCCAAATTCCGCATCAAGGAATGGGACTATTATTGCATTTGTTCCCCGGAAGCGGTGCTGGCTCTTACCATTGCCGATAACGGTTACATGGGCCTGGACAGCATCACGCTGCTCAACATCGGCGAGAAGTGGCAGTACACCAACAGCCCCATGCGGCTGTTCCCCATGGGCAAAACCGGCCTGCCTGCCACCAGCCTTCAGGGCGACGTGAAGGTGGAGGGCAAGGGCTACAGCCTTTCCTTCCAGAACGACGGCAAGGTGCGAACCCTCACCGCCCATATGGACAATTTCGCCAAGGGCCAGCCCATCGACGCGAAAATCGTCCTGACGGATGTGCCGGAAGATTCCATGGTCATCGCCACGCCCTTCCCCGGCGATGACAAGGCCTTCTACTATAACCAGAAGATCAACTGCCTGAAGGCAGAGGGCCAGGTCGCCTTTGACGGAAAGACCTACCTGTTCCAGCCCGAGGATTCCATGGGCGTGCTGGACTGGGGCCGCGGCGTGTGGACCTACAGCAATACCTGGTATTGGTCCAGCCTTTCCGGCAGGATCGACGGCGTGCCCTTTGGCTTCAACCTGGGCTATGGCTTTGGCGACACATCTGCCGCCAGTGAGAATATGCTGTTCCTGGACGGCAAAGCCTACAAACTGGATCGGGTCGCCTTTGATATCCCCAAGACCGCCGATGGCAAGGACGATTTCTACGCCACCTGGAAAATCACGGATAACAAGGGCGAGCTGGATCTGACCTTTACCCCCGTGCTGGACCGTGCCAGCTGCACCTCCGTGGTGGTCATCGAAAGCGACCAGCACCAGGTGTTTGGCTACTTCGACGGCGTCGCCCGCTTTGACGGCAGGGAGCTGAAGCTGGAGAAGATGTTCGGCTTTGCGGAGAAGGTCAAAAACCGCTGGTAAGCGGTCAATTCACTTGAAAGCGCCCGCTGGGTCCATCGGCCCATGGCGCACGGGAGCCCGGGCGGTATCTCCGCCCCGCTCCCCATTACAATAACCTTCCCTGTCCAAGGGGGCAGGGGGAAAAGAGGATCGTTATGGAAAAGTATCGTGTTGGTATTATTGGTGCAACGGGTATGGTGGGCCAGCGCTTTGCGCTGCTGCTGTGCAACCATCCCTGGTTTGAGGTGACCTGCCTGGCCGCCAGCGCACGCAGCGCCGGCAAGACCTATCAGGAAGCCGTGGAAGGCCGCTGGGCTTTTGCGGATAAGCAGATTCCCGAGAACATCGCCAAGCTGCCCGTGGTTGACGCCGCTGAGGTGGAAACCGTGGCGGGGCAGGTGGACTTCGTGTTCTGCGCCGTGGATATGAAGAAGGACGAGATCAAGGCCCTGGAAGAAGCTTATGCCAAGACCGAGACCCCCGTCATCTCCAACAACAGCGCCAACCGCCACACCACCGACGTTCCCATGCTGATCCCCGAGATCAACGGCGACCATGCCAAGATCATCGAAGCCCAGCGGAAGCGCCTGGGCACCAAGGTCGGCTTCATCGCCGTGAAGCCCAACTGCTCCATCCAGAGCTACGTGCCCGCCCTGTGGGCCCTGAAGGAGTTCGAGCCTGAGCTGGTCAACGTGTGCACCTACCAGGCCATCAGCGGCGCCGGCAAGACCTTCGAGCGCTGGCCCGAAATGGTGGACAATGTGATCCCCTACATCGGCGGCGAGGACGAGAAGAGCGAGAAAGAGCCCCTCAAAATTTTCGGCAAGGTAGAGGGCGACGCCATCGTGGACAGCACTCTGCCCAAGATCAGCGCCCAGTGCCTCCGCGTTGCCTGCTCCGACGGCCACATGGCTGCCGTGGGCGTGAAGTTTGGCAAGAAGCCCACCCAGGAAGAAATTCTGGATCGCTGGGCAAATGCCAAACCCGCCACCGAGGGCCTGGGCCTTCCCTCCAGCCCCGAAAAGTTCCTGACCTACTTCGAGGATCCCGCCCGTCCCCAGACCAAGCTGGATCGCGATAACTACGGCGGCATGGGCATTTCCATCGGCCGTCTCCGGGAAGACCCCATCTTTGACTACAAGTTCGTCTGCCTGAGCCACAACACCCTGCGTGGCGCTGCCGGCGGCGGCGTGCTGAGCGCAGAATACCTGTGCAAGATGGGCTACATCCCCCACAAGAACGCCTGATTAGGAGGAATTTCATGGCAAAGCCTTTGTTCAGAGGCGCCGCTGTTGCGCTGGTCACCCCCTTCCAAAACGGCAAGGTGGACTTTGACGCGCTGCGGAAGCTGACACAAATGCAGCTGGAGTCCGGCACCGCCGCCATCGTGGTGTGCGGCACCACCGGCGAGCCCGCCACCATGACCGACGAGGAAAAGACCCAGGTCATCCGCACGGTGGTCAGCCAGGTGAACGGAAAGATCCCGGTCATCTGCGGCACCGGCAGCAACTCCACCGCCCATGTGGTGGAAACCGAGAAGCGCTACCGCGACCTGGGCTGCGACGCACAGCTGGTGGTGACCCCCTACTACAACAAGACCACCCAGGAGGGCCTCTACGCCCACTTCATGCACATTGCGGAAAACACGGAGCTGCCCATCATCCTCTACAATGTGCCCAGCCGCACTGCCCTGGATCTGTCCGTTTCCACCCTGGATCGGCTGGCCCGGTGCGAGAAGTTCATCGGCCTGAAGGAAAGCAGCTACGACCTGCCTTCCGTCATGGAGAAAATCCAGGCCATCGGCGGACGGATGGCCGTGTACAGCGGCAACGACGACATGGTCTACCCGCTGCTGAGCCTGAAGGCGGACGGCGTGATCTCCGTGGTGAGCAACCTGCTGCCCCAGGCCATGAACCAGATTTGCTTTAGCTGGTTCAGCGGCGATTTTGAGCAGGCCCTCCAGGCACAGACCCGGGTCGTGCCCCTGGTGCGCGCCCTGTTCAGCGAGGTCAGCCCCATCCCCTGCAAGCATGCCATGGAGCTGCTGGGCCTGTGCTCCGGCGAGCTGCGCCTGCCCCTGATCCCCGCCGGTGAAAACACCCAGGCGATGCTGAAAAAGGCTCTGACCGGCCTGGGCGTCCTGTAAGAAAAACAAAGCGGGGGAGCCGCCTGCCAGCAGCAGATCGGCTCCCCTTTTTCCGTACATAAAGGAGGTACATCCTATGAAACTGATTCTGGGCGGCGCATTGGGCCGCATGGGCCGGGAGGTTGCCCTGGCGGCCAAGGACGCCGGCATGGAAATTGCCTGCGGCGTGGACGTGGCCTACACCGGTCAGCCCTGCGATTTTCCCGTGGTGACGGACTTTGACAAGGTCACCATCCCCGGCGACGTGCTGGTGGACTTCTCCCGTCCCGCAGGCCTGCCGGAGCTGCTGAACCTGGCCCGGCGCACGGGCATGCCCGTGGTTCTTTGCACCACCGGCTACACCGAGGACGAGCTTGCCGAGATCGACAAGGCGTCCAAGGAGATTGCCGTGTTCCGCAGCGCCAACATGAGCCTGGGCATCAATCTGCTGCGGCGGCTGGCAGCTACTGCCGCCAAAACCCTGGGCGAGGATTTCGACATCGAGATCATCGAGCGGCATCACCGCATGAAGGCGGACGCTCCCAGCGGCACCGCGCTCATGCTCTACGACGCTGTGGAAAAAGAAGCCGGCTCTCTGAAGGAGCCCATCTACGGCCGATATGGCCGCACGGCCCAGCGCAAGCACAGCGAGATCGGCCTGCATGCGGTGCGTGGCGGCACCGTCACCGGCGAGCATGAGGTTTGCTTCCTGGGCGAGGGTGAGGAGATCCTGCTGACCCACCGGGCTGAGAACCGGAGCCTGTTTGCCCGGGGCGCGGTGAAGGCCGCCCGGTTTTTGAAGGGCAAGCCTGCGGGAATGTATGATATGCAGGATGTGTTGGATGAATTGCTTGGCTGATGCCAGGCGCATAATCCCAGGGGCTGATTCGTCAGCCCTTTTTTGTTTGCGTAAATGACAGCTTGAACTACGAAGAGGTGCGTTTCCCGGGGCGGGTGGTGTTATGTGTTGGTGGCGAAACGCGGAACGGGTCGTGCCGCGCGTCATCACCGCCCCATCCGGCTTTCACTCCACAAAAAAACACCGGCCAAAGCCGGTGTTCAAAAAATTCACTTTTCGCTGTTCCACCCATCCAACTCCTGTACCATATCCGTAAGCATCTGGCGCATTTGGCTGCGCTGGGACAGGGTCATGTCCGTCTTCAGGTCGGAGGTAACGTTATTCAGGCTGGCGCTGAGCAGGTAGTTCAGTCCAACCTCCAGGGCGTTGGCAATGGACACAATGGTTTCCAGGCTGGCCTTTCGCTCGCCCCGCTCAATGAGGCCCAGGAAGGGGGCGCTCACTTTCGCCTTTTCCGCCAACTGCGCCTGGGTCATTTTCTGATCCTTGCGCAGCTGCTTGATCTTCTTGCCAAGATCCACGTAATTGACGGCAGAGTTTTCCATCAATATCCAACCTTTCTGGAAAAAAATCACAAAAACGGGAAAATGCAGGGCCGCTCCGTCCGCTTTGGACAGGGCGGCCCTGGATGATGGTTAGTTGGCGCGCTCCTTGCCGAAGAAGCACACGGCCACGGTGCCGGGGCCGCAGTGAGCGCCGATGACCGGGCCCACAAATTCCTTGTTCACGGTTTCCAGTCCGGGGATCTTCTCTTTGAGCAGTTTCTCCAGACGGTCTGCGTCTTCGGGGGCGTCGGCGTGGATGATGGTCACGTCGGCAATGGAGGGATCCTCGATGTTGGCAGCAGCCTTATCGGCCAGGGTGCGGAGGGCCCGCTTGCGGCCCTGCACCTTCTCAACGGCAACCAGCTTGCCGTCCCGGCTCTCGGTGATGACGGGCTTCAGGTCCAGCATGGTGCCCAGGGTGGCGGCGATGGCGCTGATGCGGCCGCCGCGGCGCAGGTAGACAAGGTCGTCCACGGTGAAGAAAGCCTGGGCGCGGAGCTTGTTCTCTTCCAGCCAGGCGGCCACTTCTTCCATGGTCTTGCCTTCCCGGTAGAGGGCGTGGGCCTTCAGGATCAGGATGGCCTGGGGGATGGAGATGGACAGGGTGTCCACCACGATCATCTTGCGCTCGGGGTACTTTTCCAGCAGCTCATCCCGGGCGGCGTAGATGTTGTTGATGGTGCCGGACAGCTGGCTGGAGAAGGCCACGAACAGGATGTCCTTGCCGGCTTCGAACACGGGCTCGAAGTACTCCAGGTATGCGCCGATGGGCAGCAGGGAAGTGCTGGGGGACGCGCCGGCGCGCATATTGTCAAAGTATTCCTTCTGCTTGCCGCCGCGGCCCAGGTCGTCAAAATACTCCTTGCCGTCGATGATGTAGGGCATGTACACCATGGTCATGTCCAGTTCATCCACATAGCGGTAGGGCAGGTCAGAGTCGGAGTCCGTGAAGAATACGTAGTTCTGGTTCATGGGGTGCCTCCTTGTGGGTCGGCCGATGGGCCGGAATGAGAAAGAATGATACTGTTATTTTAGCGGAAAACCCTGTATTTGGCAAGTTTTGCTTTTTTACAGGCTGGCCGCTGACAAAAGTCGTTCTTTCAGGGTGGTGTAACGCTTGGCCACGTGGTCGTTCAGGGTCATCTGGCGGATGACCTCCTCCCGGCCCACCAGCACCACCAGCCGCCGGGCGCGGGTCAGGGCGGTGTAGAGCAGGTTCCGAGCCATCAGCATGGGCGGGCCGCCCACCACGGGTACCACCACCACGGGGAACTCGCTGCCCTGGGACTTGTGCACCGTCAGCGCATAGGCCAGATCCAGGGAATCCAGCTGCTGCTTCTGGTAGGTCACCAGCCGCTCGTCGTCAAAGACCACGGTCATCATATGTTCTGCCGGATCGATGTGCTGTATGTATCCCACGTCGCCGTTGAACACGCCGGCGCCTTCCTCGCTGCCGTAGGGGGTGAAGCGGGTGTACTCCAGCTGGTAGTCGTTCTTGGTCTGGATCACCTTGTCGCCCACCCGGAACTCCGTTTCGCCATGGACGATGGCGTCCAGCCCGGGCTTGTCCGGGTTGAGGGCCTCCTGCAAAAGCCGGTTCAGGCTCACCGCGCCGCACTCCCCCTTTTTGGTGGGGGTCAGCACCTGAATGGTGCGGATGGCCTGGGATTGCCATTCCTCGTTGGGGAAGCCCAGGTACTTGGGCAGCCGGGTGCGCAGCAGCTGGGCGATGGTCTGAGCCGCCTCGGACTGGAGGGTGCGCTCCACGTAGAAGAAGTCCGTGTCCTTGGAGCGGAGCACCGGCATTTCGCCGTGGTTGATGGCGTGGGCATTGAGGACGATCATGCTGCTCTCATCCTGCCGGAAAATATCCGTCAGCCGGATGGAGGGGATCACGTCGCTGTCCAGGATGTCCTTGAGCACGTTGCCTGCGCCTACGCTGGGCAGCTGGTCCGCGTCGCCCACCAGGATGACCCGGGTGCCGGGCAGCACGGCCCGCATCAGGCCCCGCATCAGCGTCACGTCCACCATGCTCATTTCGTCCACGATCAGGCAGTCGCATTCCAGGGGATAGTCCTCGCTGCGGGCGAACATGCCGCTGTCGCCGCCGTATTCCAGCAGCCGGTGGATGGTCTTGGCCTCCTGGCCGGTGGCCTCGCTCATGCGCTTGGCGGCGCGGCCGGTGGGTGCGCAGAGCAAGATTTCGTTATCCTCGCTGAGGAGGGAAAGAATGCAGCGGATGATGGTGGTTTTACCGGTGCCGGGCCCGCCGGTGATGACCAGCACGCCCTCCTCCACCGCGCTGCGGATGGCCTTGCGTTGATTTTCGCTGAAATGGACGCCGTTGTCCCGCTCGTATTCGTTGATCCGGTCTTCCAGGCCCGCCACCCGCTTATAGGGCCGGGCGTGCATCAGCCGGGTCAGCCTGAGGGCGATCTCCTGCTCCGCCATGAAATAAAAGGGCAGGCAGAGGGCGTCGTCACAGTCCGCAAACCGGAAGCCGATGATCATCTTCTGCAGCATGGCCTCGGTGATCTGCCTCTCCACAATTTCCTCCTGGGCACGGAGCATCTGGGCGGCTTTGCTCACCAGCAGCTCCCGGGGCAGGTAGGTGTGTCCCGCGCCGCCGGCGGCCTCGTTGAGCAGGTAAAACAGCGCGGCCCGGATGCGGAACTCGCTCTGGGGATCCATGCCCATGCTCAGGGCGATCCGGTCCGCCGTCAGGAAGCCCACGCCTTCGATATCGGTCACCATGCGGTAGGGGTTTTCCCGGATCAGCTCCACGGTGGCCTCGCCGTAATACTTGGCGATGCGCATGCTCAGGTTGGGGCTGAGGCCGTAGTTCTGCAAAAACACCATCACCCGGCGCATGCCCATCTGCTGGGTATAGCTCTCGATGATCATCTCCGCCCGCTTTTTGCCGATGCCGCTGACCTCAATCAGCCTCTCCGGCTCCACGTCCAGGATGTTGAGGGCGTCCTCGCCGAAGTGGTTCACAATCAGCTTGGCCGTGGCCGGGCCGATGCCCCGGATCAGCCCGGAGCCCAGATATTTTTCAATGGCGCTTTTGCCGGTGGGCGGGGTAATGGTGCACTTCCGCGCGCTGAACTGCTTGCCATAGGTGGGGTGTTCCGTCCAGCTGCCCTCGAAGCTGACGTTCTCGCCGGGGCTTAATTCGGGCATCTGGCCCACCACGGTATGGGTGGTGCGGCCCACGTTGACCCGCAGGACGGTGTAGCCGTTTTCGTCGTTGCGGTAGGTGGTGTCCTGGACGACGGCCACCAGGGTTTCCTGATCCATTGAGAGTGTCACCTCCTGTTGGTTCTTTCTCAAAAAGCGGAACGCTATATGCACTACTGAGGTTGAAATGCTCTGTCCGTAAAAAAGGCTCTGGCAACAAAATGGTGGTTGTCAATCCCACCAAAAAACTACCAACGAAAGCATTGTACAAATTCGTTCTCTTCTTGTCAATCAAAGAAGAACCATCCCTGCTGGTTGCACTTGATCAGGAAAGAATCATTGGGAACGATGAATCAAGCTACAGTTGTTGATCCTTTTCTAAAAGCAGAACGCATACCCCCGCACGTTTCAGCCCACACTACCAGCGCGTAGCAAATGTGGAAGGAAAATGCGGGTATGCCAACGGAATTTTATCGGGATGTTGAGAAAAACGTGCGGCTGATGGAAGAAATGCTGCACCTTGACGTGAATAACGATGTGGTGGCGCGGCGGTTTCACGCGGTGGGGCTGAGCTGCGCCTTGTATTACGTGGAGGGCATGTCCTCTGGGGAATCCATGGGAGAGCATCTGCTGTGGCCGCTGCAGTCCAGCCCGCTGAACCTGAGCGGGCGCAACGCGGCCCGGGAGGTCATGAAGCACGTGCTGACCGCGCCGGAGGTGAAGACGGAGGCAAATCCCCGGAAGGCGGTGCAGGAGCTGCTTTTCGGGCAGACGCTGATTTTGTTTGACGGCTGCACCGAGGCGGTGGTGGCGGATCTGAGGAGCTACTCCCGGCGCAGCGTGTCCACGCCCCAGACGGAAACGCTGGTGGTGGGCCCCCACGACGCCTTCAACGAGACCCTGCGGGACAATCTGACCCTTCTCCACCGGCGGATGGCCACGCCGGACTTTGTGTGTTCCATCAAAAGCCTGGGCGATAAAGCCGCCACCCAGCTGGCCATCTGCTATGTGGACGGCCTCTGCCCCCGGGAGACCATCGAGGAGATCCAGCGCAGGCTGAACAAGATCAACCTGGATCAGGTGTTGACGTCGGGCATATTGGAGCAGCTCATTGAGGATGACCCCTATGCGCCTCTGCCCCAGATGGCAGCCACGGAGCGACCGGACCGGGCGGTCAGCTTCCTGATGGAAGGCCAGGCGGTGCTGCTGCTTGACGGCAGCCCCCGGGCGCTGGCCCTGCCCATGGGCATCTGGCACCTGTACCATTCCCCGGACGATAGCTACATGCGCTGGCAGTACGGCACGGTGATGCGGGTGCTGCGGCTCATCGGCGCGCTGCTGGCGCTGTACCTGCCGGCGGTGTTCGTGAGCCTGGTCATCTACCATCCCATGACCATCCCCATGACGCTGCTGACCAGCATCGTCCAGAGCCGCAGCGCCATCCCCCTGAGCCTCCTGGGCGAGGCTTTGCTCATGCTGCTCATCTTTGATCTGATCAACGAATCGGCCCAGCGGACGCCCTCGCTGATGGGGTCGTCCCTGGGATTGGTCAGCACGCTGATTTTGGGCTCGGCGGCGGTGGAGGCGGGGCTGGTCAGCCCGCTGCTGATTATCGTGGTGGCGCTGACGGGCCTGGGAAGCTATGCCCTGCCGAACTATTCCCTGTCTTTTGCGCTTCGCATCGGGCAGATTTTGCTGCTGTTGGCGGCGGGGCTGATGGGCTGGACGGGCCTTTGCTACATGAGCCTGCTGCTGCTCTGCTGGGTGGCCTCCATGACCAGCCTGGGCTACCCCTACCTGGCGCCCACTAGCCCCCGGCGCACCCATAACCCGGACATCGTGTCCAGGCAGCCGGTGTTCCGGCAGCGGCTGCGCACCTACGTCAGCAATCCGGCAGAGATGCGCCGCACAGTCGGCCCCATGCGCTGGATGCGGAAAGGAGGGGGCAAATGATTGCTTGGCTGAAAAAAGCGCGGCAGACCCGCACCCGTGTCACCAGCGCGTCTGCCATGGCAGAGGAGCGCATCGCCGGGCTGGAGCTGGCGGCGCGGACGCTGTGCGCGGTGCTGCTCACGGTGCAGCTGCTCACCTGGCTGACCCTGTTTGCCTACGATTCCCAGCTGGGCGACTCCTGGCAGTCGGCCCTGCTGACGCTGTTGCCCCTGGCCGCGTTGCTAATTCTGTGGAAATTCTCCGCAAAGCGGCCCTTGGTCGGCCCCCGGCGATGGCTGCTTTTGCTGCTGGTGCCCAATCTGTGGCTGGATATTTACCTGTGCATGCTGGGGTCGTCGTCCCTGCTGGAAAACTTCATCCCCACCTTTCCGGCCTACGGTCGGGTACTGGTGGTGACTCTGTTCCCGCTGGCCACGGTGCTGCTCAGCCGGTGGAACGGCGTGCCCTACGGCGTCTTCCCCCTTCGGTACCTGCTCATTCTCATGTTTGCCATCTCCACCGTGTTTTCCGGGGCCGATATCAGCCTGCGCCGGTTGCAGCCCATCAACCTGCCCGGCCTTCACGACCTGTCCACCGGGGTGATCTCCGGCGCGGGAGCGGTCTGGCCGGTGTGCCTGCTGTTTCTGCTGCCGCTGTCCGTCCCCCGCAGCCAGGAAAAGAAAAAGGGCCTGCCTCTGTTTTGGCTGATCCCTGCGGTCATGTTCCTTCTCTGGGCCCTGTGGATGAGCATGCTCCACCCCTGGCAGTACGGCGATCCCCTGCTCCCCGGCCAGAAGCTGACCGCCATCAGCCAGTACAGCCGCTCCATGCTCATCAACCAGCTGGGCACCCTGTTCTGGACCAGCATCCTGCCGGTGGGGCTGATCGGTAGCCTGTACGCCGGCCAGGAGATCCTCCTGACCGCCATGCCCGCCTCGCCCCGGCTGCTGTGGCCGCTGGCGCTTCTGCTGCCCGGCGCGGTGCTGTTGCTGCTGCCCCGGGCCTGGGTCATGGGGTGGATGGAATGGCTTTTGCCCCTCCGGTGGCTGACCGCATTTGCAGCGGGCGTGGCGCTGCTGTTTGTGAAAGGAAAGGAGGCCAGGGCATGAAGCGTTTTCTCCTGATTCTGACCGTCCTGCTTCTGCCGATGCTGGCAACCTCCTGCGCCCTGTCCGTCATGGACCGGCAGGCCTACGCCTTGTGCATGAGCATTGACCTGGAGGAGGACGGCCGCATCACCGTGGGCATTTTCTCGCCCATGAGCAGCGATACGGACGAAGCATCCGCCGCTCAGGGCTACACCCTGTTCACCGGCACCGGCGACACTTTGCCCCACGCGCTGACCATCGCCTCTGCGTCTACGGCCTGCCGCATCAATTTCAGCCAGCTGAAGCTGTGCATCCTGGGCAAGGAGCTGGCCTCCACTCACCAGCTCAGGCCGCTTCTCCGGCAGATCGTAGACCTGCACGACATGCGGCCGGAGTGTATCGTCATGGTGTCCCTGACCACCGGCCAGGACGTGCTGAAGGCGGTGAAGCCGGACTTCGGCCTGCGCCTCAGCACCTACCTCAACCAGACCCTGCAGCGTCTCCAGGATGCGGGCCTGTCCCCCAAGAGCACGCTGGTGCGCTGCGTTCGGGATCTTGCGGAGGACGACGCCCAGGTGCTGTTGGCCATCTGCTCCGTGAACCAGAAGCTGAAAAAGGACAGCCAGTCCCAGTCCTCGTCCCCGGAGGGCGGCCAGCAGCCCGCCGGCGAAAGCGCCCCTGCCCTGGCCACCTCCGGCGATCCCTCCCCCTGGCAGAACGTAACCGCCGGCGACCTGCCCCGCACGGGCATGAACCCGGTGGAGTTCCCCGGATGCGCCCTGGTGGAAAACGGCCTGGTCACGCAGATCCACACCGCCGAGGAGACGCAGAGACTTCTTTTTTCTTTGGGCCAAAATGGGAAGTAACGTTCGTTCTTTTCTTTTGTGTCAAAAGAAAAGAACCAAAAGAAAACCGCTGTTCTTTCTTTTTGAGTCAAAAAGAAAGAACCAAAGAAAAACCACTATTGACTGGACGATAGCCGGGGCGTGGCCTCCCAATGATGTCCCGCCCCATGGTACAATCCATAAAAGCAAAAAAAGAAAACCAGCTTCTCACACCCAACCTGGGTAGAAGCTGGTTTTTCTTTTTCTTCTTTTCTTTTTTACTAAAAAAGAAAAGAAGAAAAGGTTTTTCTTTGGTACTTTCTTTTTCCCGGAAAAAGAAAGTACGTTAGTCCCTCAACACCCGGACAGCAGCGCACGGCCCTTGCCGGAAAGGGTAAGCTCCGGACCGGCGGCGGGCAGGAATACGGTGCAGCCAGGGATCAGGTTCAGGCTGCCGCCCTGCCAGGAAAGGGTCAGGGGATCCAGGACGGTCAGGATGCGGAAGGTACCGCAGGGGGGGAGCGTAACGCGGGTGGCCACCGCGGCGCAGTCCAGGCGGAAGGCGGGCACCTGCAACAGGGAGTGGAGATGATCGTCCAGGGCGGTGGGCATCTGGGCGGTCTGTCCCTTCAGCTCCGGCCGGATCACGTCGATGGACTGCCGGATGTGCAGCGGCCGCTTCTCGCCCTTGTCATTGGTGCGGTTGAAGTCCCACAGGCGGTAGGTCACGTCGCTGGACTGCTGGATCTCGTAGAGCAGAATGCCCCCGCCGATGGCATGCACCATGCCCGCCGGCATGAAGAACACGTCGCCGGGGCGGGCGGGCACACGGGCGATAAGTGGCTCGATGTCCGCGCCGGAAAGGAGGCCCGCCTCCAGCTGGGCCAAAGACACGCCCTCCTTGATGCCGTAGAGGATGCTGGCGTTTTCCTCCGCTTCCAGGATGACCCAGGCTTCCGTCTTGCCCAGCTTGCCTTCGTTGGTGGCGGCGTAGGCGTCGTCCGGGTGGACCTGCACGCTGAGGGATCCCTTGGCAGCCAGCAGTTTCAGCAGCAGGGGGAAGGTCTCGCCCGCAGGCAGACCGGTAACGCGCGGTTCCCGGGCGATGAGATCGCTCAGGGTTTGGCCGTTGTCCGTGACGCTTTCCAGCCCGGGGATGACGCTCAGCTCCATGGCCTCGCCGGTACGATCGTCCGGGATGTTTTTGCCAAAAACCCGGCGCAGCTGATCGCCGCCCCAGGGGGTCATCTCGCCGTGGCGATAGGCTGGGTGCATGCGGAGGGGCAGCAGGGGGCAGTCCGCGGTGAGGGGCATTTCCAGCAGGAGGCCGTCAGGGGTATCTGCCACAGGGCGGAAGGCGGCCAGGGCGTCGCCCATGGAGGACGGGGCAAGAATGCGCAGGCTGTCCCGGCCCTGGGCGGCAGCGGCGTCCCTGGCATGGGCCAGGGCGTCGGCATCGGTAATGCGGTAAACGCCCGGGTTCACGCCGTAAAGCCAGGGGCCCGCAGGGGAAATATCGGACTGGGAAAGGTTTTCCGTGAGTTTATTCCATTCCATTTTCGTTGTCCTCCGTGTACATGCTGTAAAGCTCGAAATACTTGCCCTTCTTGGCCATCAGCTCCTGGTGGGTGCCCCGCTCCACAATGCCCTCCTGGGTCAGCACCCAGATGGAGCTGGCCCCCCGGATGGTGGTGAGCCGGTGGGCGATGGTGAAGGTGGTGCGGCCCTTGCTGAGGCTTTCCAGGGACTTTTGCACCAGGCGCTCGCTTTCGTTGTCCAGGGCGCTGGTGGCCTCGTCCAGGATGCGGATGGGCGGGTTTTTGAGGAACACCCGGGCGATGGAAATACGCTGCTTCTGTCCGCCGGACAGCTTCACGCCCCGCTCGCCCACGAAGGTATCGTAGCCATTGGGCAGCTGGGCGATGAACTCGTCGGCCCCGGCCTGGCGTGCGGCGGCCTCTACCTCCTCCCGGGTGGCGCCGGGCTTTCCGTAGGCGATGTTGTCAAAAATGGTGCCGGAGAACATATACACTTCCTGCTGCACCATGCCGATGTTCTCTCTCAGGCTTCGCTGGGTCAGGCCGGTGATGTCCTGACCGTCGATCAGGATGCGGCCTGCGGTCACGTCGTAGAAGCGGGGAATCAGGTTGCAGAAGGTGGTCTTGCCGCCGCCGGAGGGGCCCACCAGGGCAATGCGCTCGCCTGCCTGTACCTGCTGGCTGATGTGGGCCAGCACGGTGCGGTCGTCGTCGCTGTAGTGGAAGCTGACGTCCTCGAAGGTAATGTCGCCCCGGACGTTTTCAAGCTCCTTGGCGTCGGGCGCGTCCTGGATGTCCGGCTCAATGTCCATCAGCTCCGCAAAGCGCTCGATGCCGGTCATGCCCCGCTGGAAGGCTTCCGCAAAGTCCACAATGCGGCGGATGGAAGTGAGCAGCGTGGAAATGTACAGCAGATAGGCCACATAGTCGCCGGGCTGGATCCAGCCCTTGAGCATGAAAATGGCGCCTGCTACCACCACCACGATGTACATCAGGCCGTCGAAGGAACGGGTGGTGGTGCTGTAACCCGCCATGAAGCGGTAGCGGTTCTTGCCGATGCGCACGTATTCCTTGCTGCCTTCGTCGAACTTGGCAATTTCCACGTCCTCGTTGGCAAAGCTCTTCACCACCCTGACGCCCAGCAGGCTGTCCTCCACCTGGGCGTTGATCTCGCCCACCTGGCGGCGGCTTTCCTTGAAGGCGGCCTTCATCTTTTTGTTGAAGTAGCGGGTGCAGACGAGCATGATGGGCAGCATCAGGAAGATGATCAGGGTCAGCCAGGGGCTGATGCCCATCAGGATGATGAAGGGGATGATGATCTTGATGCCGGCGATGAGGAACTCTTCCGGGCAGTGGTGGGCGAATTCCGTCACGTCGAACAGGTCGCTGGTGATGCGGGCCATGATCTGGCCCACCTTGGCGTTGCTGAAGTAGGAAAAGCCCAAAGTCTGCAGGTGGCAGAACAGGGCGTGGCGCATGTCCTTTTCAATGTACAGGCCCATGATGTGGCCCTGGGCGGTCATGTAGTAGCTGGCCAGGGCGTCGATGAGGCGCAGCAGCACGTACATTCCACCAATGCCCAGCACATACCCGATGCGCAGCATGGCAATGTCCTGCTGGGCCATGGTGGTGAAATTGCGGACGATGAGGGGCAGAACCAAATCGCACAGGGTGGTGAGCACGGCACAGAAAAGGTCAAACACCAGCAGGCGGCGATAGGGCTTGAAGTAAGGCAGAAAGCGCTTCATCAGCGCGGAGGTTTTCATGGTGCGATTCTCGGTCTGCTGCATGGCAAGGAACGTCCTTTCTTTGGTAACGGGGGGTTATTCCTGGGCGGCGGGGGCGGTCAGGATGGTGCTGCGGATCAGCTGGGGCAGCTCTTCCTTGCAGGAATAGGGCGCGGTGACGCAGTAGGCGGCGTTTTCCGTCTGGCCAAACACCCGGATGATCTGGCCGTTGTCCATCCAGGCAGCGTCCACGCCGCCGATGGCGTAAGCCCGCTGGCCGTCCAGGTGGAAGCCCTCGCCGCCCATCAGGGAGATGGCGCTGGTGGGGCGGATGCTTTCCACCAGCAGCTGCTCGCCGCTGGGAAGGGTGTAGGTCAGCGTCACCCGGCGGGCGAAGCCTCCCTCGAAGGCGGTATCGTAGATGCGGCTGCGCTCCATGGGCAACACGCCCGGGTACAGGCTGAGCACCGGCTGGCCAAAGGTCTGGGCCAGGCCCGTGGCGTCCGATTCACCTGGCACCTCCAGCGGGCTGATGGAATGGACGATCCTTTCCTCGGGGACGGCTTCCAGCTTCTGGGCCTCGTCCTCCGGCTCCCCAAGGAGCAGGAAAATATACACAAAGGCGATGACCAGCGCCATCACCACCACAAAGAGGATCCGGCGCACCACCGTTTTCCATTTGGCGGGGGCCAGGTCGATCTCTTCCTCGTCGGTGATGGGCTTTTGCTTGGGCAGGTTCTGGTTTGGGTTCTGCTTTTCTTTCAGCCACTGGCTCTTTGCCGGGGCGGCGTTGCTGGGACGGTTCTGCAAAAGGATCTCCTCCTTTGGTTTGGTCAGATGTTGAGGCCCGCTTCCTCAAGATGTTTGTCCAGCTTGGCGGTATCGCCGTTCATGCGGGCGGAAAAGGCCCGGTAAAAGGCGGTGAGCAGCATTTGCTTTTCGCCCGGGGCCAGTTCATCGTCCCGGCTGATGTTTTGAAGCATCCGGGCGGCGTGGGGGGCCAGCAGGGCCGGGGCGTTGCGGTGGTTCACAAAGCCGAAAAAGCTGCGCATGTACAGATTACTGCCTTCCAGGAACAGCTGGATGAAGTCCCCGCTGAGGGCTTCCAGGTACTCCCGGGTGAACTGCTCCCCGTCCGGGGCAAGGCGCTGGCACGCTTCCAGCTGGGGATGGTGGAACAGCTCCCGGCGCATATCCGCAATATCGTCCCGGGAAAGGCCCTGGGTGTCCAGATAGATTTGTAACAAATAGCACTTGATGTTGCGGAAGCTCACGTCCCGGCGGCCGCGCTCGTGAAGCCGGCCCAGCATCAGCATTTCCCGCTCAATTTCCAGGGTGTCCGGGTGCTGGCTGCGCAATGCGCTGAGCATGGCGTGCTTCCTGACCGGATCCTCCTCCCGGCGGGCTTTTTCCAGCAGGGCAAGGCTTTCCTGGGGTAAGGCGGAATCGGCCGGGCGCTTCGTGCCGCAATGGGGGCAGAAGGCAAACTCCGGGGCATATTCCCGCCGGCAGCCCGGGCAGGTGAAAAGGCTTTGCTGCATGGTCTGGCTCCTTTCCGAAAGGGGGTGTATGCAGCTATTTTACCACAGCCCGCAAGGGTTGAAAAGGGTTGTTGCAGCCTGGGAATAATGGTATAATGGCAAGCGGAAGTTCCCATTGAGGAAAGGAGATAACACCTATGAACAAGCCAATTCTCGTGATCATGGCCGCCGGTATGGGCAGCCGCTACGGCGGACTGAAGCAGATTGACCCCGTGGGGCAAAACGGCGAGATCATTCTGGATTATTCTCTGTTTGACGCCCGCCGGGCAGGTTTTGAGCGCGCGGTGATCGTCATCAAAAAGGAAAACGAAGCCCTGTTCCGTGAGGTGGTGGGCGACCGGGCCAGCCGGTTTATGGAGATCCGCTATGCCTATCAGGATCTGCTGGACCTGCCGGAGGGCTTTGCCGTTCCCGAGGGCCGGGTGAAGCCCTGGGGCACCGGCCATGCCATCCTGGCGGCCCGGGATTTGGTGGACGCGCCTTTCTGCGCCATCAATGCGGACGATTTCTACGGCGAGAACGCCTTCCGCCTGGCCTATGAGCATCTTTGCAATCTTAAGGACGACGGCGACGTGGCCATGGTGGGCTATCTTTTGAAGAACACCCTCAGCGAGACCGGCTCCGTGGCCCGTGGCGTGTGCGACATGGACGAAAACGGCCAGCTCACCGGCCTCACCGAGCGCACTCACATCATCTCCACCGTGGACGGCCCCCTCATGACCGAGGACAGCGTGAACTACGTGCGCCTCAGCGAGGAATCCGTAGTGAGCATGAACATGTGGGCCTTCCCCTACGCCATGATGGAAAGCCTGAAAGCCCAGTTCCCCGTATTTTTGAAGGAACAGGTGCCGCAAAATCCCATGAAAGCGGAGTTCTTCCTGCCCTTTGCCGTGGATCATGACATGAAGCTGGGCAAGGCCAAGGTCACCGTGAAAACCACGCCGGACAAGTGGTACGGCGTGACTTACAGCGCAGACAAGCAGCAGGTGGTGGACGCCATCCGCCAGATGGGCGAAGACGGCCGCTACCCCATGCCCCTGTGGGAGGCATAATCCATGGAGGAACGCAAGTCCCCGGTGGGAACCATCCTGCTGTGCGTGGCTCTGGCGGCAATGCTGGTGCTGTGCGGGGCGCTCATGCCCCGGATGCAGAGCGCCAAGCAGCTATTGGACATTGAGAAAAACGCCACCCCCACCCCCACCGCAGACAACCGGAACATGCTGGCCATTACCCCCCACCCCAACGCCACCCCGGCCCCCACGGTGCTGATTTTGAAGGTGGGCGTGGAGGGCGACCAGGTCAAGCGGCTGCAGGAGCGGCTGAAGCACCTGGGCTACTACACCGGCGAGGTGGACGGCCAGTTTGGCCAGGGCACGGCCCAGTCCGTCATGATGTTCCAGGCGCAGCACGGCATTGCCGCGGACGGCCTGGCCGGCGAGGAGACCCGCACTTTGCTCTACTCTGACGCGGCGCAAGTCTTCGTGCCCACGCCTGTGCCCACCGCCACGCCCTCCGTCCTCTCCATGGGGGACGACCACGACGGCGTGCGGGCCGCCCAGCAGCGGCTCAAGGATCTGGGCTATCTGGAGGGCTCCGTGGACGGAGACTTCGGCGCAGGCACCAAGGCGGCGGTGATGTGGTTCCAGCGGCAGAACGGCCTCAGCGAGGACGGCGTCATCGGCGGAAACACCATGGCCCTTCTTTACAGCGAGGACGCGCCCATGGCCATCGCCACCCCTACCCCCGACCCCAACGCCGCGCCCATTCTGGTCAACAAGACCCACCCGGTGGATGCGTCCTACAAGCCAGGCGACCTGGTCAACATGCGGGACTTCATGCCCAGCGACCTGATCTACGTCAAGGGCAGCGAATGCGAGGGCGACCGCACCGCCGCCACCGCCCTGATCAACCTGCTGAAGGCCGCCAAGGCCGACGGCATCACCGGCTGGCAGCTGAACGCAGGTTATCGCAGCGTCCGCTATCAGCAGACGCTGATGAACAACAAAATTGACGAGTATTTGTCCCGCAATCCCTCCTGGAGCCGTTCCAAGGCCCAAAGCGCCGCCAGCAAAACCGTGGCCGATCCCGGCACCAGCGAGCACCACACCGGCCTGGCCTTCGACGTGACCGCCCGGGGCGCAGACGCGTTCATCGGAACGGAGCAGCAGAAGTGGCTTAATGAGAACTGCTGGGACTACGGCTTTATCATCCGCTATCAGGAGGATAAAGAGGACATTACCGGCTTCATTGCCGAATGCTGGCACATCCGCTACGTGGGCACGGCCCACAGCATTCCCATGCGGGATAACAATCTTTGCTTGGAAGAGTATCTGGGAGAGATGGACTGATGACGGAAAGCTATTCCCTGGTGGTGATCGGCGCGGGGCACGCAGGCTGCGAGGCCGCCCTGGCCGCCGCCCGGATGGGCGTATCCACTTTGCTGCTGACCCTGGACGTGGGATCTGTGGCGCTGATGCCCTGCAACCCGGCCATCGGCGGCACCGGCAAGGGCCACCTGGTTCGTGAGGTGGACGCGCTGGGCGGGCAGATGGGCCTGACCATCGACCGCACCTTTTTGCAGTCCCGGATGCTGAACCGGGGTAAGGGCCCGGCGGTGCACAGCCTCCGCGCCCAGGCAGACAAGCGCCGCTACCACGAGGACATGCTGCAGGTCATCTTCTCTACCCCCAACCTGACCCTGCGCCAGGGCGAGGTCATGGACATCCTGACCACAAACGGCCAGGTGTCCGGCGTCGTGACCATGACCGGCGAAACAATCCCCTGCAAGGCGGTGGTCCTGTGCAGCGGCGTGTACCTGAAAAGCCGGATCATCATCGGCGATTATTCCAAGGACAGCGGCCCCCAGGGTCTGCTCCGGGCCGAGGGCCTGAGCCAGGGCCTGGAAAATTTGGGCTTCACCCTGCGCCGCTTCAAGACCGGCACCCCCGCCCGGGTGGACGTTCGCTCCATCGACTTTGACAAGATGGAACCCCAGCCCGGCGACGACCCCATCATCCCCTTTTCCTTCCTGACCCGGGCCCGGGATCTGGACATCGGCGTGAAGTATCCCCTGGAAAACCGGGCCATGTGCTACCTGACTTACACCAACGAGGAAACCCACCGCATCATCCGGGAAAACCTGCACCTGAGCCCCATGGTCAAGGGGGACATCAAGGGCACCGGCGCCCGGTACTGCCCCAGCATTGAGGACAAGATCCGCCGCTTTGCGGACAAGGAGCGCCACCAGCTGTTCATTGAGCCGGAAGGCCTGGACAGCCCCGAGTGGTACGTGCAGGGCATGTCCTCCTCCCTGCCGGACTGGGTGCAGTGGAAAATGTACCGCACCATCCCCGGCCTGGAGCGCGCCGTGCTGGTGCGCCTGGCCTACGCCATTGAATACGACTGCATCGACCCCCGGGAGCTGGACATGACCCTCTGCTCCCGGCGCATCCCCGGCCTGTATTTTGCCGGGCAGATCAACGGCACCTCCGGCTACGAGGAAGCCGCCGCCCAGGGCCTCTTGGCCGGCATCAACGCCGCCTGCTGGCTTCTGGAAAAAGAGCCTCTGATCATCACCCGGGACATGGCTTACCTGGGCGTCATGGTGGACGATCTGGTGGTCAAGGGCACCGACGAACCCTACCGCATGATGACCAGCCGGTCGGAATATCGGCTGACGCTGCGCCAGGACAACGCCGACCTGCGGCTGACCCACCTGAGCCACGCCCGGGGCCTGGCCTCCGATCGGCGGATGGCGTTGGTGGAGCGGAAGCGCCAGCAGACGGAGGATCTCCGCGCTGCGCTGCATCAGGCAAAGCTGCCCGCCACCCCAGAGCGGGATCGGTGGCTGGAGGAGAACGGTCAGCCCACCACCCCCGCCACCCTCACCGCCGAGGAGCTGCTTCGTCGGCCCGCCGTCACCCTGGACAGCCTGGCAACGCTTCAGCCGGAGCTTTCCGCCTTTGACGACGACGCCTGCCTGGAAGCGGAACTGCAGGTGAAATACGAGGGCTATCTGAAAAAGCAGGAGGCCCAGATCCAGCGTGCCCGTTCCATGGAGGACTGGCTGTTCCCCGAGGACATGGACTTTGACCAGGTGGAAAGCCTGCGCATCGAGGCCCGGCAGAAGCTGGCCGCCGTCCGGCCCCGGAGCCTGAGCCAGGCGGGCCGCATTCCCGGCGTGAACCCGGCGGACGTGGCCGTGCTGATGGTCTGGCTGCAGCGGAATCGGCAGAACCGGAAAGGTTGATGCAGATAGAGTTTCTGATGCAGCTTTTTCGATCGTCACAATGCGCTGCACGGTGACCCGTTGTCTAGCCCCACGAACCAAGCCAACAAAAGCAACAAAAAAGAAAACCAGCTTTCCACCCAAAACCTGGGTAGAAGCTGGTCTTCTTTTGCTACTTTTCTTTTCACTGAAAAGAAAAGAAGGGAAACTTTCTTTTGGTTACTTTTCTTTGAAAAGAAAAGTGACTCACTTACAGCTTGGCAGCGATTTTCTCAGCAATCTGGTCAGCGCAGAGGCCGTACTCGCGGAGCACGTCCATGGCCTTGCCGCTCTGGCCGAAAACATCGTTCACGCCCAGCTTGGTGAAGCGGTATTCGCCGTTGCCCACCAGGACGTCAGCCACGGCATCGCCCAGGCCGCCGATGACGCTGTGCTCTTCAGCGGTGAAGACGTTCTTGCACTTGTCGGCATAGGTCTTAACCAGCTCGGCGTCCAGAGGCTTGATGGTGTGCATGTTGACGACGGCCACATCGTAGCCCTTGTCCTTGAGGATCTCGGCAGCCTTCATGCTCTCGTCCACCATGAGGCCGCAGGCGAAGATGACGGCGTCCTTGCCATCACGCATCACGTTGCCCTTGCCGATTTCGAAGGGCATGGGATCGTACACGGTGGTGGCCAGGCGGGCCATGCGCAGGTACACGGGGCCGTCCAGCTCAGCGGCAGCGGCAACAGCCTTCTTGGTCTCGTTGTCGTCGCAGGGGACGATGACGGTCATGCCGGGCAGGGTGCGCATCAGGGCGATATCCTCGATGGCCTGGTGGCTGCCGCCGTCCTCGCCGACGGTGACGCCAGCGTGGGTGAAGCCGAACTTCACGTTGTTCTTGGGATAGCAGACGCTGTTGCGGATGTGCTCAAACACACGGCCGGAGAACACGGCGAAGGTGGAGCAGAAGGGGATCAGGCCCATGGTGCTCATACCGGTGGCCACGTCTACCATGTTGCCTTCAGCGATACCCATGTCAAAGTGACGATCGGGGAAGGCTTTCTTGAAGATGCCGGTCTGGGTGGCGCCGGCCAGGTCAGCGTCCAGCACGACGATTTTGTCATTGGTCTTGCCGAGTTCGGCAAGGGCTTCGCCGTAGGATACTCGAGTTGCAATCTTTTCACTCATGGTCTTACGCCTCCAGTTCCTTGAGCGCGAGGGCGCGCTGCTCTTCGTTGGGAGCCTTGCCGTGCCAGCCAGCCTGGTTTTCCATGAAGGAAACGCCCTTGCCCTTCACGGTGTGGCAAAGGATGCAGGTGGGCTTGCCTTCTTCGGCGGGGGTGTGCAGGGCATCCAGCACCTGGGCCATATCGTTGCCGTCGGCAACCTCGATGACGCGGAAGCCGAAGGCGGTGAACTTGGCGGCGATGTTGCCAAGGCTCATGACTTCGTCGTTGCTGCCGTCAATCTGCAGGCCGTTGTTGTCAATGATGAAGGTCAAGTTGTCCAGCTTGTAATGGGCAGCGGACATAGCGGCTTCCCACACAACGCCTTCCTGGAGCTCGCCGTCGCCCAGCAGGGTGTAGACCTTGCAGGGGTTGCCGGTGTGCTTTGCGCCCAGAGCCATGCCGGTGGCAATGGAGCATCCCTGGCCCAGAGAGCCGGTGGAAGCGTCCACACCGGGGCACTTCTTCATGTCAGGATGGCCCTGCAGAATGCTGTGCAGCTGGCGGAAGCCCTTGAACTCGTCCTTGGAGAAGAAGCCCTTCTCGCCCAGAACGGAGTACAGCGCGGGGGCAGAGTGGCCCTTGGACAGCACGAAGCGATCCCGGCCAGGGTTCTTGGGATCCTTGGGATCCACGTTCATAACGTCGTTGTAGAGGGCAACCAGAATTTCGGTGGCGGACAGGGATCCGCCGGGGTGACCGGAAGCTGCGTCAGCGGTCATGTTGATGATGTTCCGCCGGACCTGCTTTGCGATCGCCTCAAGCTCAGGAATGCTCATGCTGATCTCTCCTTATGTTGTTCAAAGTACTCTATTTTTTGAAGGTACTTTTTTAAGGTACTTTCATATTATAGAATTTGCGGGGAAACTTGTCAAGACAAGCCGTAAAGCCGATGCAGCACTCTTTCAAACTGCAGGCCGTACCGGAGGGGCTCCCCGTCCTCCAGGGTGAGGCGGATGGCCTCGTGGGTCATGTCCAGGCTGAGGCGGGCGGCCTCCACCGGCGATAAATCCTTCATCAGGGCCGCCAGCATAAAGGAGGCAAAGACGTCGCCGGTGCCGTGGAACAGGCCCTCGTACCGGGTGCCGAAGAGGAACTCCGCCTCCTGCATGTCCCGGGTCAGGATGGCCACGCCGGTCTTGTCCGGCTGGGTGGGCAGGCTCACGTCCGTCACAATCACGTTTTTCGGGCCCAGGTCAATCAGCCGCCGGCAATACTCCCGCACGGTTTCCGGATCGTGGCTTTCTCCGGCCCAGGGAAGGTCCAGCAAAAAGGCCGCTTCCGTTACATTGGGCACAATGGTGTCCGCCCGGGCGATGAGCCGCCGCATCTGCCGGGGCATGTCCTCATCGATGAGGGAATACCGGCGGCCGTGGTCGGCAAAGGCGGGATCCACGAAGATGTGGGTCTTGTCGTCCGTCAGATGGTCGATCATGTACAAGATCTGCTCCACCTGGGCGCCGGAGGCCAGGTAGCCGCTGTAAAAGGCGTCGTAGTGGAGGCCCAGGGTGGAAAGGTGGTCCGTGATGGGCCGGAGCTGGTCGCTCAGGTCAAAATGGGTGTAGCCCTGGAACTCCCCGGTGTGGGTAGAGAGCAGCGCGGTGGGGATCACCGCCGTGTTCACCCCTGCGGCAGACAGCGCAGGCAGCGCCACCGTCAAAGAGCATCGGCCCACGCAGGAAATATCGTGTACCGCCAGCGCCCGCTTCTGCATGGGCGTCCACCTCCTTTGTTTTCAGCCTTTAGTTTACACCAATCCCGCAAAATTGCAAGGTATATTGACAGTTTGGTTAGGTGGATGTATCCTAAATGGGTGGAAAAAGCAAGGAGGGATACCCCTTATGAAGAAAGCACTGGTTTCCGTTACCGGCGTGGACAAGCCCGGTATTATTGCCAAGGTTTCTACTGCCCTTTACGAGCTGGACGTGAACGTTCTGGAAATTTCCCAGACCATTCTGGACGGCTATTTTACCATGCTGATGATTGTGGACGTGACCTCTGCCAGCGTGGAATTTTCTGCCATTGCCGAAAAGCTGAACCTGGTGGGCCAGGAGCTGGGCGAAGTGGTCAATATTCAGCGGGCGGACATTTTCGACGCCATGCACCGCATTTGAGGTGAGAAGGCATGATTGAGGTCAATGAAATTCTGCAAACCATGCAGATGATCCATGAACAGCATTTTGACATCCGCACCATTACCATGGGCATCAGCTTGTTCAGCTGCAAGGGCAGCACCGACCGGGAGACCGCCGACGCCGTCTACTCCAAGGTGACCCGCATGGCCAAGAACCTGGTTCCCGTGGGCGAAAGCCTGGAGCAGGAGCTGGGCATCCCGATTGTGAACAAGCGCATCAGCGTGACCCCGGTGAGCATGATCAGCGGCGAGAATCCCGCCCTCATCGCCAAGGCCCTGGACGAGGCCGCCCGGGACGTGGGCGTGAACCTGATCGGCGGCTACGGCGCGCTGATGCACAAGGGCTCCACCCGGGCAGAAGAGATCCTGCTGGAGTCCATGCCCGAGGTGTTCCGTGACACGGAGCGGCTCTGCGGCAGCGTGAACGTTGGCTCCACCAAGAGCGGCATCAACATGGACGCCGTCCGCAAGATGGGCCATGTTATCAAGCGCACCGCCACCCTCACCGCGGACAGCGACGGCTTCGGCTGCGCCAAGATCGTGGTGTTTGCCAACGCCGTGGAGGACAATCCCTTCATGGCCGGCGCGTTCCATGGCCCCGGCGAGCCTGAGTGCGTGGTCAACGTGGGCGTCAGCGGCCCCGGCGTTGTGGAGCGTGCCCTGAAGGCCGTCCGCGGCAAGCCCTTTGACATTCTGGCGGAAACCATCAAGCGCACCGCCTTCAAGATTACCCGCGTGGGCGAGCTGGTGGCCCAGGAAGCCGCCGCCCGCCTGGGCGTGCCCTACGGCATCGTGGACCTGTCTCTGGCCCCCACCCCCGCCCGGGGCGACAGCGTGGCCTACATTCTGCAGGAAATGGGCCTGGAAAAGGCCGGTGCCCCCGGCACCACCGCAGCCCTGGCCATGCTCAACGACATGGTCAAGAAGGGCGGCGTGATGGCATCCAGCCATGTGGGCGGCCTCAGCGGCGCCTTCATTCCCGTCAGCGAGGACATCGGCATGATCGAGTCCGCCCAGGTGGGCTGCCTGACCCTGGAAAAGCTGGAAGCCATGACCTGCGTGTGCTCCGTGGGCCTTGACATGATCGCCATCCCCGGCGATACCAGCGCCAACACCATCGCCGGCATCATCGCCGACGAAGCCGCCATCGGCATGGTCAACAACAAGACCACCGCTGTCCGCGTCATCCCCGCCCCCGGCAAGAAGGCGGGCGACACCGTCAACTTCGGCGGCCTGTTCGGCTACGCGCCCATCATGCCCGTCAATGCCTACGGCAACGACGCCTTTGTGGAGCGCGGCGGCCGCATCCCCGCCCCCCTCCATTCCCTGAGAAACTGAAAGGAGAGATCCCGACATGAAGAAGCTGCTTTCCATCTTTGCCCTGCTGATGGTTCTGGTCATGGCCATGCCCGCGCTGGCTGACGAGAATGTGGAATACCTGCAGTCCAACATCCAGTTTGTGAAGAACTTCCTGGACGCCCGGAACTACAACTATCGCCGGGAGGGTGACATGGACGAGATCTTCGTGCTGGATTTCTCTCTGGAGGGCGCATACCCCGAGGCCATCCTCTACCTGACCGTTTATGACGACGGCGTGCAGTGCGAAGCCGCCGCCAATGCCACCGCTGAGGGCGAAGGGCTGATGCAGCTGTGCCGGTACATCGCCCATATCAACAGCGGCGAGCGCATCACCACCTTCTACGTGGACGAATATGGCGAACTGTGGAGCTCCAATTTCTGCTTCAGCAACGAGGGACGCATCAGCGAAGAGAACTTTACCTTCTGCTACACCAGCGCCCTGACCCGCATGCAGGCCTTCTCCCAGGATTTCTTTGACATCCTGATCAACGGAAAGACCGCCGCAGAATTGATCAAATAACCACCGCCAACCAAAACGCCACGGCCGGAAGAACCGTGGCGTTTTTCTATTTGGCCGAAAGGAGACAACCCCATGCCCCAATTTACCATCCGCCCCTTCCGTCCGGAGGACGCCGTCCCCACCGCCGATCTCATCGCCCGCACCCTGCGCACCACCAACATCCGGGACTACAGCCCGGAATACATCGAGGCCGATATCGCTGCCCTCGGCCCGGAAGCCCTGGCAGAACGCGCCACCTGGACCCATTTCTATGTCCTCTGCGACGGCGACAGCATCCTCGGCTGCGGAGCCATCGGCCCTTACTGGGGCAAGCAGGACGAAAGCAGCCTGTTCAACATCTTCGTCGATCCCGCCTACCAGGGACGTGGCCTGGGCCGCCGCATCATCCAGACCCTGGAGCAGGACGAATACTTCCTCCGGGCCAGGCGTGTCGAAATTCCCGCCTCCATCACCGCCACCCCCTTCTACCGCAAGATGGGCTACGACTACAAGGCCGGCGTCACCGTTCCGGACGAGGAGCAGCTGATCAGGCTGGAGAAATTTACTTTTCTTTTTCATGAAAAAGAAAAGTAACAAAAGAAAAAGCTCTCTTCTTTCTTTTTCAGTGAAAAAGAAAGAAGCAAAGAAAAACCAGCTTCTATCCAGGTTGGGTGTGGGAAGCTGGTTTTCTTTTATGTTCCTATGGCGGACTGCTCCAGGGGGATGGACTGCGGTAGGAGGTCAATCCCCGGCAAACGTCCAGTCAATTGTGGTTTTCTTTTGGTACTTTTCTTTTGACACAAAAGAAAAGTACAAGTGAGGTTGCGGGTCAGATCCCCCTGTACCCCGCATTAAAGCGCCTTCTTCAGCAGCTCCGCCTTATCCGTGCGCTCCCAGGGCAGATCGACGTCGGTACGGCCGAAGTGACCATAAGCGGCGGTCTGCCGATAGATGGGTCGGCGCAGATCCAGCATGCGGATGATGCCGTCGGGGCTGAGGTCGAAGGTTTCGTTCAGCAGCTTGCCCAGCTGATCCTCCGGCAGCTTGCCGGTACCGAAGGTGTTCACCTGCACGCTGACGGGCTGCGCCACGCCGATAGCGTAGGCCAGGGCCACTTCGCACTGGTCGGCCAGGCCGGCGGCCACCACGTTCTTGGCCACGTAGCGGGCGGCGTAGCAGGCGCTGCGGTCCACCTTGGAGGGATCCTTGCCGGAGAAAGCGCCGCCGCCATGACGGGCGTATCCGCCGTAAGTGTCCACAATGATCTTGCGGCCGGTCAGACCGGTATCGCCGGCGGGGCCGCCCAGAACAAAGCGTCCGGTGGGGTTGAGGAACACCCGGGTGTTTTCCTGCCACAAATCGGCGAGGATCACCTTGCGGATGACCTCGTTCATCAGGCCGTCCTCCAGCTGCTGGCGGGTCACACTTTCGTCATGCTGGGCGGAGATGACCACGGTGTCCACGGCCACGGGTTTGCCGTCCTCGTAGACCACGGTCACCTGGCTCTTGCCGTCGGGCCGCAGCCAGGGCAGGGTGCCGTTCTTGCGCACC
>JAGBDE010000051.1 GCA_017937655.1 Clostridia bacterium
GTTTTCTTTTGCCTACTTTTCTTTTGACACAAAAGAAAAGTAGGGAGGCGGCTTTTCAGGGAAAAGCCCCTCCCAGGCCCTCCCGAAAAGCGCATAATCGATGGGCATTTTACCATCAAAGACAGCATAAAAAACCGGCCGATTCCCAAACCAAACTTGGGTATCAGCCGGTTTTCTTTTGGTTCTTTTCTTTTCACTGAAAAGAAAAGAACGCCCCCGGCAGGGCCGCCGGAGGCAAAAACAAATAAACTTACTTACTCAACTGCTCGTGAATGGCCGCGGCGGCTTTCTTGCCGGCGCCCATGGCCAGGATGACGGTGGCTGCGCCGGTAACGGCGTCGCCGCCGGCGTAGACGTTGTCGCGGCTGGTGAGGCCGCTTTCGTCCCGAACCACCAGGCAGCCGTGACGGTTGGCTTCCAGGCCGGGGGTGGTGGAGCGGATGAGGGGGTTGGGGCTGGTGCCGATGGACATGATCATGACCTCGGCGTCCAGGATGAACTCGCTGCCCTGCTTGACCACGGGACGGCGGCGGCCGCTTTCGTCAGGCTCGCCCAGCTCCATTTCCACGCACTTCAGGCCGGAAACAAAGCCGTTTTCGTCGCCCAGCACCTCGATGGGGTTGCACAGGGTCTTGAAGATGATGCCTTCCTCGATGGCGTGTTCCACTTCCTCGCGGCGGGCGGGCAGTTCCTGCATGCCGCGGCGATAAACGATGTAGACCTCCTCGGCGCCCATGCGCTTGGCGCAGCGGGCCGCGTCCATGGCCACGTTGCCGCCGCCCACAACCGCCACCCGCTTTGCGCGGAGGATGGGGGTGGAGCTGCCTTCCTGGTAGGCCTTCATCAGGTTGATGCGGGTCAGGTATTCGTTGGCGCTGTACACGCCCTTCAGGCTTTCGCCGGGGATGCCCATGAACCGGGGCAGGCCCGCGCCGCTGCCGATGAACATGGCCTCGTAGCCCATGTCAAACAGTTCGTCCACGGTCAGGGTCTTGCCGATGACGGTGTTGCACTGGATGTCCACGCCCAGGTCCTTCAGGCCTTCGATTTCGTGGTTCACGATGGCCTTGGGCAGACGGAACTCGGGAATGCCGTAGCTCAGAACGCCGCCGGCCACGTGCAGGGCCTCGAACACGGTGACCTCGTAGCCCAGCTTGGCCAGGTCGCCAGCGCAGGTCAGGCCGCTGGGGCCCGCGCCGATGACGGCAACCTTGTGGCCGTTGGAGGCGGGCTTTGAGGGCTTTTCGGTGGCGTGCTCACGGTGCCAGTCGGCCACGAAGCGTTCCAGGCGGCCGATGCCCACGCTCTCGCCCTTGATGGCGCGGATGCACTTGCCCTCGCACTGGTTTTCCTGGGGGCAGACGCGGCCGCACACGGCAGGCAGGGAGGTGGACTGGTTCAGGATCTGGTAAGCGCCTTCCATGTCCTCGTTGGCCACCCGCTCAATAAAGGCGGGAATGTTTACGGCCACGGGGCACTGGCTGACGCAGGGCTTGTTTTTGCAGTTCAGGCAGCGCTTTGCTTCGCTGACGGCCATATCGTAGGTGTAGCCCAGGGCCACTTCGTCAAAATTCTTGTTGCGGATGTGGGGTTCCTGACTGGGCATGGGGGTTTTGATGGGGCTCATATCAGCCATGGTCAGACCTCCTTCTTGTACAGGTTGCAAGCCTCTTCGCGGGCGTGGGTCTCAAATTCACGGTAGACGGATCCGCGGGCCATGGCTTCGTCAAAGTCCACCAGATGGCCGTCGAAATCGGGGCCGTCCACGCAGGCAAACTTGGTCTCGCCGCCGACGGTGAGACGGCAGCCGCCGCACATGCCCGTGCCGTCGATCATGATGGGGTTCATGCTGACGATGGTGGGAATGTTGTACTTCTTGGTCAGCTGGCACACGAATTTCATCATGATCAGGGGGCCGATGGCGATGACCCGGTCGTACTGATTTCCGGCCTGGATCAAAGCTTCCAGGGCGTTGGTGACCAGGCCCTTTTCGCCGTAGCTGCCGTCGTCGGTCATGATTTTCATTTCATTGCTGACGGAGCGGAAATCGTCCTCCAGAATGACCAGATCCTTGTTGCGGAAGCCCACCACGCTGTGGACTTCGCAGCCCAGGGAGTGGAGCTTCTTGGCCACGGGATAGGCAATGGCGCAGCCCACGCCGCCGCCCACAATGCAGACCTTCTTCAGGCCCTCGGTCTCGGTGGCGGTGCCCAGGGGGCCCACCAGGTCGCAGAGACTGTCGCCCTGATTGAGGCTGTTGAGCTCCATGGTGCCTGCGCCCACGATCTGGTAAATCAATGCGATGGTACCCTTTTCCGGGTTTTCATCGGCGATGGTAAGCGGAATCCGCTCGCTTTTGTCCGTGGCGCGGAGGATCACAAACTGGCCGGGCTGCGCCTTGCGGGCGATGAGCGGGGCGTTGATCACAATCTTGACCACGGTGGGGTTAAGCGGCGTTTTTTCGATAATTTCAAACATCTGCGCTTGCTCCTTTCAAGAGGCAAAAGTTTTTTCCAATCCCTCCGGGCGAAATCTGTCCCATGGGTAATCGTAAAAACATTGGCATTGTAACATCAGAAGCGGTCTATGTAAAGGTTTTCTTTTGTTTTTACGGTAAATATTGTAAGAATTGATACGTTTTTCTTGCAACTTTTCCCAAACAATGCAATAATAAAGAAGCTGAATTTTTTCAAGTAATCCTGTCCGGAAGGTGAAACATCGTGGATATTCAATGGTATCCTGGACATATGGCCAAGGCGAAACGCCTTTTGCAGACCCAGCTGAGCAAGGTGGATCTGGTTATTGAGCTGTGCGACGCCCGTCTGCCTCTTTCCAGCCGCAACCCGGCCCTCAACGCCATGGTCAGCCACAAGCGGCGCATTCTGCTTCTTTGCAAGGCCGACCTTGCTGAAACCGGCAAGACCCAGGCCTGGCTCAGTTATTTCAAAAAGCAGGGCATCGACTGCATGGCCTACGACGCCACCCCCGGCCGCACCAAGCAGGCCCGGGCTTTCATTGAGCAGGCCGCCCGGGCTGTCATCGAGCGGGGCGAACGCCGCGGCATGAACAAGGTGATCCGGGCCATGGTCATCGGCGTGCCCAATGTGGGCAAGAGCACCTTCATCAACCGCCTGTACGGCGGCAGCGTGGCCGAGACCGGCGACCGTCCCGGCGTGACCAAGTCCAACCGCTGGGTGAAGGTGTCCTCCTTCCTGGAGGTGCTGGACACCCCCGGCATGCTCTGGCCCAAGCTGAACGACCAGAAAGCTGCCACCCGCCTGGCTTACATCGGCACCATCCGGGATGCGGTGTACAACCAGGAGGAGCTTTGCGTGAACCTGTTGGAGGATTTGCTCACCCTTCGCCGGGAGGAGACCATCCAGCGCTATAAGATTAAGAACCCCGACGCGGAAGGCTATGCCCTTCTGGAGGAAGTATGCCGTGGCCGCGGTTTCCTGATGAAGGGCGGCGTTCTGGACACTGAGCGGGCCTGCTCCGTCGTCCTGGACGAGTTCCGCGCCGGCAAGGTGGGCAAGCTGACCCTGGAAACCGCCCCGAAGGAGGAAGCCCCCCATGGCACGACAAGCGAAGATCAGTGAAAAGCGACTCCAGCATTTTCGGGAAATGGTGGACTTTGACGCCAAGCATCTGGGTTTTGGCACGTCTCTGGCGGGCATGGACGAGGTAGGCCGCGGGCCTTTGGTGGGCAATGTGGTCACCGCCTGCGTCATCATGCCGGCGGATCCCCTGTTTCAGTGGATGGACGACAGCAAGAAGCTGAGCCAGCTGCGCCGGGAGGAACTCTACGACCAGATCATGGCAAACGCCATTTATGTGGGCGTGGGGGAGGCCACCCCGGAAGAAATCGACCAGATGAACATCTTGAACGCCACCCGCCTGGCCATGGAACGGGCCGCCCAGGACGCTCCCGCCACCCTTTGCATCGTGGATGCGGTGCGGGGCCTGCACTTGCCGTTCCCCACCATGCCCATCATCCGGGGCGATGCCACCAGCTACAACGTGGCTGCCGCCAGCATCGTGGCCAAGGTCACCCGGGACCGGCAGATGGTGGCTTATGCCAAGGAATATCCGGAATACGGCTTTGACCATAATATGGGTTACGGCACGGCGGAGCACATCGCCGCGCTGAAACGCCTGGGCCCGACCCCTGCGCATCGCCGCAGCTTTATTTCCAACTTTGTGGGGGATACTGCCGAATGAGAAAAATTGTGCTTTTCCTTCTTGCAGCGCTGCTGCTTTTGATGCTGCCGGTGGCCTGTCTGGCTGCCGACGGCAATCTGCTGAAAAACGGCGGCTTTGAAAACATAGACGAATTTGGCGACCCGGATCAGTGGTACGAAAACACCTACCACGACGAGCCGGGTTATTCCCGTTTGCAGATCACCGCGGAAAAAGCCCACAGCGGCCAGTATTCCGCCTATGTGGAGAACGCCAGCCTGAACGACGCCCGCTATGTGACCAGCGTGTCCGTCAAGCCCAACAGCTACTACCGGCTGTCCGGCTATGTGCTGGTGGAAACCATGGGGGCGGAGGGCAACGGCGCCAATTTCGGCCTGGAGGACATTGCCTCCACCTCCGCCTGCCTGTATGACACCAATGGGGAATGGGAGTACCTGGAATGGTACGGCAAGACCGGTCCCAAGCAGAAGGAGCTGACCTTCGGCGTGCGGGTGGGCGGCTTCAGCGCGGAAAGCGTTGGCGTGGCCTATTTTGACGATATCAGCCTGGAAAAGGTCAAGGAAGTCCCGGACGACGTGGTGCCCAACCTTTGGTACAAGGTGGACAGCGGCAAGCCTGCGGAATCAAAGACCGACACGCCCAAGAAATTTACCGGCCTGTTTGTGATTGTTGCGCTGGCGTACGTTGGCGCGGTGGTGGTGGCTGCCCGGAAGCTGCGCGCCCGGAAGATGCCCCTGGTATGGCCTGCCTTTGGCCTGCTTTTGGCCTTGGCGCTGTTTGTGCGCCTGTTTCTGATGGTGAAGGTGCCCGGCTACGAGGTGGACATCAACTGCTTTACCGCCTGGTCCCTGCGCATGGCCAGCGAAGGCCCGGTCCATTTCTACGCCGACGGCTATTTCTGCGATTATCCTCCGGGATACATGCTGCTGCTCTGGCCGGTGGGTCAGCTGATCAAGGCCATGGGCGCGTTTTCCAGCACCGACGCCCGGGTGCTGCTGGCGGTGAAACTGGTTCCCGTCCTGTGCGACCTGGGAGCCATCGCGCTGCTGTTCTGCCTGGCCAGGAAACATCTGGGCGACCTGCCTGCCCTGCTGGTGGGCCTGATCTATGCCCTGAGCCCTGCGGTGCTGGTCACCGGCGCGGCATGGGGCCAGGCCGACGCCGTGCTGACGCTGCTGATGCTCATTTGCTGCATCTTTGCCCTAAAGCGGGAGTGGCGCATTGCGCTGCCCCTGTATGTGCTGGCGGTGCTGGTGAAGCCCCAGGCCCTGCTGTTTGGCCCGGTGCTGCTGATCTGGCTCATCTTCCAGCTGGTCCGGAAGGAAACCCGTCACGAGAAGGACATCCCCCGGCTGCTGGTGGGCATCGGCCTGTCCCTGCTGGCGGCGGTGCTGGTGGTGCTGCCCTTTGCTGTGGGCAAGGACGAGCCCCTGGGCTGGATCATCGGCCTGTACGGCGGCACATTGTCCTCCTACCCTTATGCCACGCTGAATACCGCTAACCTGTACTACCTCATATCCGCTAACTGGAAGCCGCTGACGGTGCAGCCTTCCGTGCTGCTGCCCCTTCTGACCGGCCTCATCGCGCTGGACTGCGCCGTAGCTCTGTTCTTCACCCGCAAAAACAACAAAGAACTGCACGTTTCCCACCGCACCATGCAGCTGCTGGTTCTCCTGACCGGCTTTGCCCTGTTCCAGTTTGTTCTGACCGGCGTGGGCTGCACCTACGCCCTCTACGGCTACGGCATGATGGCGCTGGTGTACCTGTTTGTGCTCATCTGCCTGCTTCATGACCCGGACAAGAACCGGCTGCCCTTCTACCTGTCCCTGCTCTTGATGGGCCTGTACCTGCTGGCAGTCAAGATCCACGAGCGGTATCTGTTCCCGGGCCTGGCGCTGCTGCTGCTCAGCTTCGTCCTCACCAAGGACAAGCGCATGCTGCGCCTGTTTGCGGGCTTCAGCGCCACCACCTTCGTCAATACCGCCATCGTGCTGGAAAACTCCATCCGCTTTGGCGCAAGTCAGGGCCATCTCAATAAGGACACCATGGTGCTGAATATGCTGCTGTGCGTGGCAAACCTGCTGCTGCTTGCCTATGGCGTGTACATTGCCCTGCAAAAGGGCCAGCCTGCCGATCTTACCCAAAAGCAGGCGGAGGACGCCAAGCCCTTCACCGTGCCGGACAGCTACCGCAAAATGCTGCTCAACCCTGGCGACGCCCGGCTGCACATGGACCGGAAGGACTGGGCCATCATGCTTGGCGTGACCGCTGTGTACGCGGTGCTGGCTTTTACCAACCTGGGCAGCACCGTGGCGCCCCAGCATGGGTGGATCTCCACGTCGCCCACGGAGACCGTGGTGTTTGAGCTGGAAGAGGACAAGGATTTCCATTTCATGTACTACTGCGGCGTCAGCAAGTTCCCCTTCTCCATCAGCGTCAGCGACGATGGAGACAACTGGTCCGAGCCCTACCCCTGCCGCATGGATCAGGGCATGTGCTACCGTTGGAACTACGCCCTCCAGTCCTACAGGGACGAGCAGGGAAATGTGAACTACAGCGACAATTCCCGCAACGGCTGGCTTACCCTGAACGGAAAGTACCTCCGTCTGCATGCGGATAACTCCGGCCTCAATATGTTCGAGGTCATCTTCCGGGATCTTGACGGCCAGATCATCCCCGCGAAGATCATCGCTCACACCAACGCCCAGCCCCATCTGATTGACAATTATGTGGCTCCGGATGCCCTCCTGGACGAGCAGAACACCCTGGCAGGCGAGCCTGGCTGGTTCACCGGCACCTATTTTGACGAGATCTACCATGCCCGCACCGCCTACGAGCATCTTCACGGCCAGAGCCCCTACGAGACCACCCATCCGCCTCTGGGCAAGCTGCTGATGGCCCTGGCGGTGTCCATCTTCGGCATGACTCCCTTTGGCTGGCGGTTTGCCGGCGCGCTGGTGGGTGTGCTGATGCTGCCTGCGCTTTACCTGCTGGCCAAGCAGCTGTTCCACCGCCGGGAGATGGCTGTGGTGGCCATGAGCGCCTTTGCGCTGGATTTGATGCACTATACCCAAACCCGCATCGCCACCATTGACTCCTTCCCCGTATTTTTCATCCTGCTGAGCTACCTGTTCATGGTCAGGTATATGCAGACGGATGTGTTCGCCCTGGAAAGCGGCGAAAATCCCCGCATCTTCACCAAGGCCTTCCTCAAGAGCCTGATCCCCCTGCTGCTCAGCGGCATCGCCATGGGCCTGTCCATCGCCAGCAAGTGGATCGGCATGTATTCTGCGGTGGGCCTGGCGGTATTGTTCTTTGCCAGCATCATCCGCCAGTACCGGGCATCCGATATGGCGTTCGGCCTGCCGGACACCCTGGAAACGCCCCTTTCCGAAGCGGAACACCTGCGCCTGGAAAACGCCCGGGAGCATACCTTCCGTCGCATCCTGATCACCTGCGGTTTCTGCGTGGTGTTCTTCATCCTGATCCCCGCGGTGATCTACTACCTGAGCTACATCCCTTACCTGGCCCCCACCGGCAAGGTGAGCATCGGCCGGGTGATAGACGCTCAGGTGGGTATGTTCAACTACCACGCCACTCCCCGGCTGGGCATGGATCATCCCTACTACTCTCCCTGGTATGAATGGCCCTTCATCAAGAAGCCCATGTTCTATGGCCAGGATAAGTTCGAGCCTGCGGGCTATGCCTCCACCATTATGTGCATGGGCAACCCCTGGGTGTACTACATCGGCGCGGCGGCCATGGTGGCGGTGCTGGTGTGCTGGGCCTGCAAGTACCTGCGCCTGCAGAAAGGCCAGCTGGACTTCCGCCAGGGCGACGGCAACCTGACCCTGTTCGTGATCGTCATCGGCTTTGCGGCCCAGTACCTGCCCTGGGTGCTGGTGCCCCGCGGAACCTATATGTACCACTACTTCGCCAGCGTGCCATTCATCATCCTGGCCACCGCCTGGGCCATCAGCCTGATTCCCCGGGAAAAGAAGTGGCTGATGTGGGCGGTGATCGGCGTATATCTGCTGGGCGCTGCGGTGTTCTTTGTGATGTTCTTCCCATACGCGTCCGGCTGGCTGACCAGCACCAAATGGCTGGACGCCATGAAGTGGTTCCCGCGCATCTATTACTAATGAAGAAAAGGCGGTGGCTCCTGTGCTTGCCAGAACCATTACCTGCGGCCTGAACGGCGTGAACGGCTTTCCCGTGGAGGTGGAAGCCTATATTTCCGGCGGGATGATGGCCTTTGACATCGTGGGCCTGCCCAGCGCGGAAGTGAAGGAAAGCCGGGACCGCATCCGTGCGGCCATCAACGTCAGCGGCTATGCCTTCCCCCAGGGACGGGTGACAGTGAATCTTGCCCCGGCCGACGTGAAAAAGCAGGGCACTTTCTGCGAGCTGGCCATCGCCATGGCGCTGCTCAGCGCCCAGCAGCCGGAACGTTTTTCCGGCCTGGACAAGACCGTCTTCCTGGGCGAGCTTTCCCTCCAGGGCAAGCTGCTGCCTGTGCGGGGCGCGCTGGGCATGGCCATCACCGCCGTGGAAAACGGCTACGAAAACCTGATCCTTCCCAAAGAAAACGCCATGGAAGTGGCTTGCATGGAGGGGCTGAACATCTATCCCGCCAGCAGCCTGGAAGAGGTGTACCGTCATATGGCGGGGGACGAAGTCATCGCCCCCATGAAGCGGATTTCCTTTGAGGAGCTGGAAAGCCGTGGTGCCCCTGCCAGCGATATGAAATACGTCAAGGGCCAGCCGGTGGCCCGCCGGGCGCTGGAGATTGCCGCCGCAGGCGGACACAACCTGCTGATGGTGGGCATCCCGGGTAGCGGCAAGACCATGCTGGCCCGCTGTCTGCCCGGCATTCTGCCGCCCCTCAACTACGAGGAAGCCCTGGAGACCACCCTCATCCATTCCGCTGCCGGGGAACTGGAGGAAAACAGCGGCCTGATGACCACCCGGCCTTTCCGGTCGCCCCACCATAACACTTCCATGCCGGCGCTCATCGGCGGAGGCAGCAAAGCCAAACCCGGCGAGGTTTCCCTGGCCCACAACGGCGTTCTCTTCCTGGACGAACTGCCCGAGTTCCAGCACATGGTGCTGGAGGCCCTGCGCCAGCCCCTGGAGGATGGCTACGTCACCATCACCCGGGTCAGCGGGCAAAACCGCTACCTGAGCCGGTGCATGCTGGTGGCGGGCATGAACCCCTGCCCCTGCGGATATTATGGAAGCAAACAGCGACAATGCACCTGCTCTTCCGGCGAGATGAAGCGTTACCTGGGCCGGATCAGCGGGCCGCTGCTGGACCGCATCGACCTGCAGGTGGAGATGGATGCGGTGACGGTGGAGGAGATCGAGTCTGCCAAGGAGCAGGAGGACAGCGCCACCGTACGCGCCCGGGTGCTGGCTGCCCGGAAGCTGCAGCAGAAGCGGTACGAAGGCACCGGCGTTTTCTGCAACGCCCAGCTGAACCAGCAGAACATCGAAACATTCTGCGTGATGGATCCGGTGGCCAAGCAGCTTTTGCATCAGGCCGTCAGCCGGTATGCCATCAGCATGCGCACCTATGGCCGCATCCGCAAGGTGGCCCGCACCATTGCCGACCTGGCGGGCCATGAACTGATTGAAGCGGCAGACGTGGCCCAGGCCATCCAGTTCCGCAACCTGGAAGGCCAATACTGGAAGTGACACACGAAAGGAGATGAACCCCCATGCACCTCAGCGATGACCGTCGGGCCCTGCTTTGGCTTTCCTGCGGTGAGATTACGGCGCAGCGGGTTGATCGCCTCATCGAGAAATACGGAAGCCCGGCGGAGGTCCGCGCGGCCTACGGCAGGGAGTCCGGCCCCAAGTTTCAGGAAGTGGCGGACGAGCGTCTGAAAAAGATGCACTCCGAAGCAGCCATCGACGGGGAGCTGGAAAAGTTGGAAAAGAAGCATGTAAAGCTGCTCTTTTCAGACGATCCGGACTATCCGCCCTTGCTCCGCACCATTGACGATTTTCCCTACTTGTTGTACTATGCAGGGAGGCTTGACTGCCTGTATGAGCCCACGGTGGCGCTGGTAGGCACCCGGAATGCCAGCTCCTACGGGCAGGGCATGGCCTCCATGATCGCCCGGGAACTGGCGGAATGCGGCGTGACCGTGGTCAGCGGCCTGGCCCGGGGCATCGACAAGGCGGCCCACGGCGGCGCGCTGGATGCAGACGGATGCACCGCAGGCGTTCTGGGCAGCGGCATCAACCGGCCCTATCCGCCGGAAAACACGCCTTTGCTTCGGCAGATTGCAGGAGGAAAGGGCGTCATCCTCAGCGAATATCCTCTGGATGCCGACCCTGCGCCCTTCCATTTTCCCCATCGCAACCGGATCATTTCCGGCCTTTCCCTGGCCACCGTGTTTGTGGAGGGCGCCATCCGCAGCGGCGGCATGCTGACCGTGAACACCGCGCTGACGCAGGGCCGGGAAGTATTCGCCGTGCCCGGTCTGGTGGGCACCAAGGGCTCCGAGGGCCCTCACGCCATCCTCCGGGAAGGCGCAAGGATCATCACCTGCGGCAGGGATATCCTGGACGACATGAACCTCAATAGCCGCAAGGTTTTGCCCCCGCCCACGGAGGCCGAGATCCCCGATCCCACCCAGCGGGAAATCGCCGGGCTGCTCCGCAGAGAGCCCCTTACCGTGGAACAGATCTCGGAACAACTGAAGCTGGATACAGCCGATGTGCTCACCCAGCTGACCATCATGGAAATCAGCGGTTTCGTCACCCGCGAAGCCGGCAATCTCTTTCTTGCATCCAACTGATGCAGAAATCGAGGAGGAAATAAAACATTGGCAACTTCAACCCGAACCAAACTGGTGATTGTGGAATCCCCCGCAAAGGCCAAAACCATTGAGAAATTCCTGGGCCGGGGCTACAAAGTGGAAGCCTCTCAGGGACATGTGCGCGATCTGCCCAAAAGCCAGATCGGCGTGGATCCCGCCAAGGATTTTGAGATGAAATATATCACCATCCGCGGCCGGGGCGATATTCTGGCCCGCATCAAAAAGGAAGCCAAGAATGCGTCCGTCGTGTACCTGGCAACTGACCCTGACCGCGAAGGTGAAGCCATTTCCTGGCACCTGGCCAATACACTGGACATCGACACTGCGTCCAAGTGCCGCATCGAGTTCCACGAGATCACCAAGAAGGCCGTCAAGGAGGCCATTGAGCATCCCCGGGCCATCGACATGGACCGGGTGGACGCCCAGCAGGCCCGCCGCGCGCTGGACCGCCTGGTTGGATACAAGATCAGCCCCCTGCTTTGGGCCAAGATCAAGAAAGGCCTGTCCGCCGGCCGTGTGCAGAGCGTTGCCACCCGCCTGGTGGTGGAGCGGGAGCGGGAGATTGAGGCTTTCATCCCTGAAGAATACTGGGATGTGACTGCCAAGTTCCAGGCCATGAGCCAGAAGGGCAAGCCCATTACCTGTGAGGCCAAGCTGGTCACCATGGACGGCAAGAAGGCCGTTATCAGCAATGAGGCGGAAGCCACCAAGGCCAAGAAGCGGATTTTGAAGGCCAGCTTTGCTGTTCAGTCCGCCAAGGCCGGCGAGAAGCAGAAAAAGCCTCAGCCGCCTTTTACCACTTCCAGCCTGCAGCAGGAAGCCAGCCGGAAGCTGAATTTTTCCACCGCCAAGACCATGCAGGTGGTGCAGCAGCTTTATGAAGGCATCGACCTGGGCAAGGCCGGCACCGTGGGTCTTGTGACCTACATCCGTACCGACAGCGTCCGCGTGTCCGACGAGGCCGTTGCCGCCGCCCGCAACACCATCATCAGCCAGTTCGGTCAGGAATACTGCCCCGATACCCCCAACCAGTACAAGGGCCGTAAGAACGCCCAGGACGCCCACGAGGCCATCCGCCCCACCTATGCGGAGCACAGCCCGGACAGCGTCAAGGCCTTCCTCAGCAAGGAGCAGTTCCAGCTCTACCGCCTCATTTACAACCGTTTCATCGCCAGCCAGATGAAGCCTGCCGTGTTCCAGACCCTGTCTGCGGACCTGCTGGGGAACGATATGGTGCTGCGCTACTACGGCGAGCACATGGTTTTCCCGGGCTACCGTTCTGTATACATTGAAAGCGCCGATGACGAGCAGGAGCTGCCGGAAGGCGTGCTGCCCGTGATCAAGGAGGGCGACGGTATCCAGTTCACCCAGGTCAGCGCAGACCAGCATTTCACCCAGCCTCCGGCCCGCTATACCGAGGCTTCTTTGGTGCGCACGCTGGAAGAAAAGGGCATCGGCCGACCCAGCACCTACGCGCCCACCATCACCACCATCATTTCCCGGGGCTACGTCAGCCGGGAAAAGAAACGGCTGTTCCCCACGGAACTGGGCTGCATGGTGACGGACGTGATGCTGGAGTACTTTGCCTCCGTTGTGGATACAGACTTCACCGCCCAGATGGAAGAAAAGCTGGACAGCGTGGAAGAGGGCCAGACCGAGTGGCGCAGCATCCTCCGGGAGTTCTATCCGCCCTTTGAGAACATGCTGGGCGTGGCAGAGAAGCAGATTGAAAAAGTGGAGATCAAGGACGAAGTCAGCGACGTGCAGTGCGAGAAGTGCGGCGCCATGATGGTCTACAAGCGGGGCCGATTCGGCCGATTCCTGGCCTGCCCCAATTTCCCCGCCTGCCGCAACGCCAAGCCCATCATTTCCTACATCGACGCGCCCTGCCCCAAGTGCGGCAGCAAGCTGATGGAAAAGACCAGCAAGAAGAACCGCAAGTTCTTCGGCTGCGAGAAATACCCGGAATGCGATTTTGTCAGCTGGGAAAAGCCCATTTCGCAAAAATGCCCCAAGTGCGGCAGCTATATGGTTGAAAAGCCCGGCAAGAAGGGCGACAAGGTGCACCTGTGCGCCAACGAAAGCTGCTGCTACAAGGAAACCGTGCAGATGAGCGAGAAGGAGACGGACGAATGAGAGTAACGGTTATCGGCGGGGGACTGGCGGGCTGTGAAGCCGCCTGGCAGCTTGCCGTGCACGGCGTGCCGGTGGATCTTTACGAGATGAAGCCCGTGAAGAAATCCCCGGCCCACCACCTGGATACCATGGCGGAGCTGGTCTGCTCCAACAGTCTGCGCAGCGACCGCCTTACCAACGCGGTGGGCCTCCTGAAGGAGGAAATGCGCCGCCTGGGCTCGCTGATCATGCTCTCTGCCGACCACAACGCCGTGCCCGCCGGCGGTGCGCTGGCCGTGGATCGGGACAATTTTTCCGGCTGCATCCACCACGCCATTCACAACCATCCGCTGATTACCGTCCATAACGAGGAGATCACCCGGATCCCCGAGGAAGGCACGGTTATCGTGGCCACCGGCCCCCTCACCAGCGACGCGCTGTCTGAGGAGATTGCCGGGATGCAGGATCTGTCCACCCTCCATTTTTATGACGCGGCCGCGCCCATCGTGACCGCGGAGAGCCTGGACATGAGCAAGGTGTTCCGCATGTCCCGCTACGAGCGGGGCGAGGATTATCTCAACTGCCCCATGACCAAGGACGAGTATTTCGACTTTGTTCACGCCCTGCAGACCGCCGAGACCGCGGAGATCCACGGTTTTGAGGAAAAGGCTGTGTTCGAGGGCTGCATGCCCATCGAGAGCATGGCCAAGCGGGGCGACATGGTCATCGCCTTTGGCCCCTGCAAGCCGGTGGGCCTCGTTGACCCCCGCACCGGCAGAGAGCCCTACGCGGTGGTGCAGCTTCGGCAGGACAACGACTGTGCCAGCCTGTACAACATCGTGGGTTTCCAGACCCGGCTCAAGTTCCCGGAGCAGCGGCGGGTGTTCGGCATGATCCCCGGCCTGGAAAACGCGGAGTTTGCCCGCTACGGCGTCATGCACCGCAACACATTCTTAAACAGCCCCGGCTTTTTGGACGATACCTTCCGGGTCATCGGCCAGGAGCGGATCGCCTTTGCCGGGCAGATCACCGGCGTGGAGGGCTATGTGGAAAGCGCGGCCAGCGGCCTGCTTGTGGGCATCACCACCGCCTGCCGCCTGCGCGGCTTTGAGCCGCCCCATTTCAGCGGCCAGACCGCCATGGGCGCCATGGGCCGGTACGTCAGTACCCCCAACAAGCGCTTCCAGCCCATGAACTGCGCCTTCGGGCTTATCGACCCGCTGGAGGTACTTCCCGGGGAAAAGCGCATCCGCAACAAGCAGGAACGCTACGAGAAAATCTCCGCCCGGGCCCTTGTGGAAATTGACCAGATTGCCAAACATCTTTCCGGGATGGACTGGTAAGGTCCGTTCATGTTATACTCGAGACAAGCTTAGGAGGTTTGGAAAAAATGAAACGTTTTCTCACCTGTATCCTGATTTGTGTGCTTGTGATCAACTGCTGCTTTGTGACCGTGGGTCTGGCCGCCAAAAAGAAATCCAAGCAAATGGAGGACGGCGTTCCCCAGTGGAACGAGGAAACCGTCCGCCAGTATGCCCTGGACTACATCAACGGCGTGGATATGGAGACCCTGTGGGGCTACTATGACCTCCAGATCCGCCGCTACATGCCCTTCGTGGCCTATTCCAACTTCCTTTTGGAGATGGAATGGATGACCGGCGAGTTTGTGCAGCTGGGCAGCTACCACTCCTTTGAAGAGGAAGAAACCCAGCTGAAGACCCATGTGCTGCACCTTTGCATGGAAAAGCAGGACCTGGATTTCTACTTCACCCACAAAAACAAGGAGGACGACTGGGAGGTTATGGCCATCCATTTCGTTCCCAGCGAGAAGCAGCAGCCCGATATGCTGGTGGGGGAGGACGTCCCTGCCAACGAGGAAAAGCTGTATACAGAGGTGGAAGTGACCGTGGGCACCGAGGAATATCCCCTGAAGGGCATCCTGACCATGCCCGATGTTGCATCCCCGGAGAACCAGGTTCCCGTGGTGGTTCTTGTGCATGACGAGGGCCCCCTGGACATGGATTCCACCATGGGCAACACCGCCCTGTTCAAGGACATCGCCCACCTGTTTGGCAACATGGGCGTGGCAACCCTCCGCTATGACAAGCGCACCTACACCTACGGCGAAACCGACGAGATGACCGTCTGGGAGGAAACCGTGGAGGATGCTGTGCTGGCAGGCCGCATGGTGAAGGAAAACGAAAACATCGACCAAAAGCGCGTTGTGCTGATGGGCCACGGCTTCGGCGGATATCTGGCGCCCCGCATTGCCTTTGAGGATCGGGATACGTATACCGCGCTGGTCATCATCGCCGCATCTCCCACCAGCTATCCGGAGCAGCTCCTCAGCCGCACCGACCTGACCGGCATGACCGTGGAAGAGGCGGAGGAGCTCAAGCGTCAGGTGACCCGCATTGGCGATATGGGCAAGACCAATGCCAAGGAAATTGAGCTTTTCGGCAAGAACGGCTACTATTTCTGGGACATCCTGCAGACCGACCCCATCAACCTGCTCAAGCGGCTGAAGAAGGAAACCTATATCGTCCAGGGCACTGCCGACCCCATCGTATCCGAGGAGGACGGCTGGCGCAAGTATTCTGGTTATTTTGGAGATAAGATCACCTTCCTGGGCTTCCAGCCCTTCCGGGGCTTGAACCACCTTTTGATGGTGGACAACGAGGTGGACGAAACCGGCAAGCCCCTGTACCAGAAGGAAGTCCATCTGGATAAGGCCGCCGGACGCAATCTGTGCCAGTGGGTCAGAAAGCTGAACTCCAATATCGAATGAGGTGAAAACAATGTCTTTTATGGGAACCACCATCTGCGCCGTCAAGCGGGGCAACCAGATCGCCATCGCCGGTGACGGCCAGGTGACCATGGGGGAGAAAACCATTTTCAAGGCCACCGCACATAAGGTGCGTCGGCTGTATAAAAACCAGGTCATTGCTGGTTTTGCGGGCTCCGTGGTGGATGCCATCACCCTGTGCGAACGCTTCGAGGAAAAGCTGACCCAGTGCGGCGGCAATCTGGAGCGGGCTGCCGTCAACCTGAGCCAGGAATGGCGCAGCGAGCAGGGCGCACGCAAGCTGGAAAGCATGCTGATCATTGCAGATAAGAGCAAGCTGCTCATCGTCAGCGGCACCGGCGAGGTCTTTGAACCCGACGGAAACGTGGCTGCCATCGGCTCCGGCGGCAATTTCGCTTTGGCTGCCGCCCGGGCTTTGGTGGAGCATACCGATATGTCCGCCGAGGATATCGCCGTGGAGGCGCTCAGAATTGCCGCTTCCATCTGCGTGTTCACCAATGAAAACATCATTGTGGAAACGGTAGGTGACGAAGCCAAATGAAGGAAATGACCCCCAGAGAGATTATGCACGAGCTTGACCGGTACATCGTCGGTCAGGAGGAGGCCAAGCGGGCCGTGGCCATCGCCCTGCGCAACCGTTACCGCCGCTCTCAGCTGGACGAGGCCATGCGCAGCGAGATCAGCCCCAAGAATATTCTGATGATCGGCCCCACCGGCGTGGGCAAAACCGAGATCGCCCGCCGCCTGGCCAAGCTGGTCAGCGCCCCCTTCGTGAAGGTGGAAGCCACCAAGTTCACCGAGGTTGGCTACGTGGGCCGGGATGTGGAAAGCATCATCCGGGATCTGATGGAAAACTCCATCCGCCTGGTGCGCAAGGAATTCACCCAGCAGGTGGAGACCCGGGCCCAGGTGCTGGCGGAGGACCGGCTGGTGAGCCTGTTGGTCAATCCCCCCAAGAAGCAGGCCGCCAATCCCTTTGAAATGTTGCTGGGCCAGAAGAAGGAGCCCGAACCCACCCAGGAAGAAAAGAACCGGCTGAGCCTTCGCCGGGAGGATATTTTGCAGCAGCTGCGCAGCGGCCAGCTGGAAGAGAAGGAAATTGAGGTGGAAGTGGCCGACAGCATGCCCCAGCTGGAGGTGGGCGGCAACTCCATCAACCTGGGCGATATGATGGGCGGCATGATGCCCCAGCGTACCAAGATCCGCCGGGTGAAGGTGAAGGAAGCCCGGAAGATCCTCCAGGAAGAAGAGGAAAACAAGCTCATCGACGAGGATAAGCTGAAGGAAGAAGCCATCCGCCGGGCGGAGCAGCACGGCATCGTGTTCATTGACGAGATCGACAAGGTGGCAGGCCGCGCCAGCGGCGGTCACGGCCCCGACGTGAGCCGGGAAGGCGTGCAGCGGGACATTCTGCCCATCGTGGAAGGCAGCACCGTCAACACCAAGTATGGCGCCGTCCGCACGGATTTCATGCTGTTCATTGCCGCCGGTGCGTTCCACGTGGCCAAGGTCACCGACCTGATCCCCGAGCTGCAGGGCCGTTTCCCGGTGCATGTGCAGCTCAAGAGCCTTTCCCAGGACGACTTCAAGGCCATCCTGACCCAGCCGGAAAATGCGTTGACCCGTCAGTACGAGGCCCTGCTGGCCGTGGATCGGGTGTTCCTGTCCTTTGAGGACAGCGCCATCGACGCCATTGCCCAGGCGGCCTACGTCATGAACGAAACCAAGGAGGACATCGGCGCACGCCGTCTGCACGCTGTGTTTGAAAAGCTGCTGGAGGACATCAGCTTCAACGCTGGCGGCGACGAGATGCCCAATGTATACATTAACATCAACGGCGACTATGTCATGGAGCACCTGGGCAAGGACGAGGTCATTCAGGATACAGGCCGCTACATTCTTTAATCATATGCTTTGAAAGAAGGAAACCCTTTGCGTACAAGAATCAGCAGTGTTTTGCTCACCCCCGGCGTGGACAGGGAAACCCACATCCCCTTCATTCCTGACGCGGAGATCCACATCGACGGAAACCGCATCGTGTATGCAGGCAAAGCGGCGGATGCGCCTTCCTTTGCTGCCGACAAGGAGATCGACGGCCGGGGACGGCTGGCCATGCCCGGCCTGTGCAATCTGCACACCCATACCGCCATGACCCTGCTGCGCAGCATCGGCAGCGATCTTCCCCTGGATCGCTGGCTGACCGAGGCCATCTGGCCCCTGGAAAAATTCCTGACCGCAGATGCAGTGACCGTGGGTACGGAGCTGGGCATGATGGAAATGCTGCGCTTTGGCACTACTTCCTTCAACGATATGTATTTTCAAATGGATAGCGTGGCCCAGGCCGTGACAGATTGCGGCATGCGCGCCATGCTGGGCTATGGCGTGATTGATTTTGACGAAAGCTGCGCCGATTTGCTTCCCGGCATCGATTTTGCCGAAAAGTGGAACGGCGCGGCGGATGGCCGCATCCGGGTGAATATCGCCCCTCACAGCGAAGGCGCCACCACCCGCAAGTGCATGGAGCGTTCCCTGGAGGAGGCCAAGCGGCTGAATGTGGCCATTCACCTGCATGTGGACGAAACGCAGAAGGACAAATCCGGCTGCCTGGAGCGCCGCGGCATGACCGCCGCCAGCTACATGAATGAGATGGGCATGCTGGATCAGCCGGTGATCGCCGCCCATTGCGTGTGGCTCAGCGACGAGGATATCGCCCTGTTTGCGGAAAAGGGCGTGACCATTGTACACAATCCCATCAGCAACCTGAAGCTGGCCAGCGGCGTGGCGCCCATTGCCAAGATGCTGGATGCAGGCTGCAAGGTGGCCCTGGGAACCGACGGCGTGGCCAGCAACAACAACCTCAACCTCTGGGAGGAAATGAAGCTGATGCCCATGCTGCAGAAGGGCACCACCCTGGATCCCACCGTGGTTTCTCCTGCCCAGGTGCTGCGCGCAGCCACCTTGACCGGCGCGGAGGCCCTTGGATACAGCGATCTGGGCCTGCTGAAGCCCGGCTATCTGGCCGACCTGATCCTGGTGGACTTCCGCACCGCCCACACCTGCCCCTGGAACGATCCCGAGAGCGACCTGATCTACGCGGTGCAGGGCAGCGACGTTTCCCTGACCATGGTGGACGGCAAGGTGCTCTATGAGGACGGCCGATTCACCACCCTGGACGAAAAGGACATCCTCGCCCGGGCCGAGAAAGAAGCCCAGCGTATCCTGGAAGCAGGCGGCAGAAAGTAACAGATTGGAGGGATCCCCATGCGCGTTTTTCAGCTGAATATGGTTTGCGGCATCAAAAGCACCGGGCGGATCGCCTCTGAAATCGGCAAACTGGTGGAGGCGGACGGCGGGGAGTGCCGCATCGGCTGCGGGGCCAATTTCGTGTCCCCGGAGTCGGAACACTTTGCGGTGAAGACCATCAGCGTCACCGGCCGCAGAATCTACAGCCTGCTGACCAAGCTTTTTGACGCGGAGGGCCGCTGGAACCGCATCGGCACCCGCCGTCTCCTTCGCCAAATGGAACAGTTCCAGCCGGATGTGGTGCATCTGCATAACATCCACGGCTGCTACCTCCACGCGGGCGAGCTGTTCCGCTACCTGAAAAAGAAGAACCTGCCCGTAGTATGGACCCTCCACGACTGCTGGCCCTTCACCGGCCATTGTGCCTATTTTGACTACTCCGGCTGCGAACGCTGGAAAACCGCCTGCCACGATTGCCCCCAGCTGAAAAGCTACCCGGTGTGTGTCGGCCTGGACGGTTCCCGCCGCAACCACGCCTGGAAACGCAAGCTGTTCACCAGCCTGGACAACTTGACCATGGTGGTGCCCTGCCAGTGGATGGCCGGCCCCCTGGGCCAGTCCTACATGCAGAATTGCCCCGTCCGCACCATCTACAATGGCGTGGATCTCCAGGCTTTCCGCCCCGTGGACAGCGACATCCGCCAGCGATTTGGCCTGGAAAAGGGCAAGCTGGTGCTGGCTGTGGCTTCCGACTGGGACGAGCGCAAGGGCCTGCGCTATCTGATCCAGGCCGCGGAAAAGATGGGGGAGGAGTACCGCTTTGTGGTCATCGGCCTGAGCAAGGAGCAGGTGGAAAGCCTGCCTCAGGGCATGATCGGCATTGAGCACACCGCCAATGTGGGCGAGCTGGTGCAATGGTATTCCGCCGCCGACTGCCTGGCCAACCCCTCCATGGAGGACAACATGCCCATGGTCAACCTGGAGGCCCTGGCCTGCGGCACGCCCATCGCCACCTTCCGCACCGGCGGCTGCCCGGAGGCGGTGGATGCGGATACCGGCATCGTGGTGGACAAGGCGGACGTGGACGGCCTGTGCGAGGCCATCCGTCAGCTGTGCCCCAAGACGGAGGAGCGCAAAGCCGCATGCCTTAAGCGGGCGCAGTTGTTTGACTCCCGCCGCACCTTTGAAAACTATCTGAATCTGTACAAGGAGCTGTGCCGCTGACGGCGCAGCCATGGAGGCTTCCGGCATCGGGAGCCTTCTTCCATTGAAAGGAGCGCCCATGAAGACCCTCTATGTTTCCGACCTGGACGGCACTCTTCTCCACAGCGACGCCACGGTGTCTGGATACACGGCGGACGTGATCAACGCCTTGGTGAACAAAGGAATGCTGTTTTCCTATGCCACCGCTCGCTCCTATGTGACCGCCTCCAAGGTGACCCGTGCCATCCAGGCAAAAATCCCCCTGATTGTATACAATGGCGCGCTGGTCATTGACAATTCAACCGGCAAGATCCTCCTGTCCAATTTCTTTGGAGAGGACGCAAAGCCTTTGCTGGCCGACCTTCTCAGCCATCAGGTCTATCCTATCGTCTATGCCTTTGTGGATGGGGTAGAGAAGTTCAGCTATGTGGAGAAGATGGTCACCCCCGGCATGCAGCAATTTCTGGATACAAGGCCCGGCGACCCCCGGCGCAACCCGGTCGCCTCGGCTGAGGAACTGTTCCTGGGCGATATTTTCTACTTCACCTGCATTGACAGCCAGGAAAAGCTGGAACCCTTGTGGCATAAGTATCGGCAGGTGCATCACACCGTTTATGACCGGGACATCTACTCCGGCGCCCAATGGCTGGAGCTGATGCCCGCCGCTGCATCCAAGTCGAACGCCGCCGCGCAGCTGAAAAAGCTGCTGGGCTGCGACCGCCTGGTGGCCTTCGGCGACGGCAGCAACGACATCGACCTGTTCCAGCTGGCGGACGAAGCCTACGCTGTATCCAACGCATCGGACAAGCTGAAGGCCGTGGCCACCGCCGTCATCCCCTCCAACGACGAGGATGGCGTGGCCCGCTGGCTTTCTGAAAACGTGCAATAAAAACAAAAGGCAGGGCAAATGCCTTGCCTTTCTTCGTTTTACTGGACGGATGTATAGCTCACCGCCCGCTTTTCCGCCTGCTTCATCCTGGCGATGACCGCGTCGTACTGCCGGTGCCGGGGCTTCAGATATTCCGGCGGATAGCTCATCCGCTGGGGCGGCGTGGGGGAGGGGGCCGCAGGTTTCTCCTCCTTTGGCGCGGGCTTCACCTCCTCCGCTTGCCGGGGCGGCGTGAGGGGCTCCGGATCTACGCCGGCCTGCACATAGGGCAGGCGGATGCTTTGATATTCCAGCCATTTCAGCTGCTTTTCCCCGCAGGTCATTTTGGCAAAGGGCGATACGCTTTTTGTCATGGTGCTGCCTCCCCGAAAATGAGTTTGCAGCATCCTATGCAGGGGGTGGGGGATGGGTGAAAGAAAATCGTGATGGACAAAAAAGAACCAGAGTAAACTTACTCTGGTTCTTTTGTTGATTACCACATATTGATTCCTGTGGCAGCATCGATCCGTTTCTCGTTCTTGTAATCGATGGCGAACTCAACCTCCCCTGTGGCTGCGTCGATCACCACGGCGTACAGGCAATCGTAGGGGAAAGGCCCTCCGGGGCCATTTTGCCGGAAGGTGATGGCCCAGTAGCGGTGATCGTCCTCAAAAAAGGTGGTGTCGATGAACAGCGCGTCCACCGCTTCGGGCGTGAGGCCAAGCAGGGAGATCAACGCGTCCTGTGCCAGAGCGATGGCTTCCTGGCCTGTGGGTTCTCCTTCGCGGGGGAAAGAAAGCGGGGTCTCTTCACCGTAAAGACCGTAGGAATATTCGGCCTTGGCTTCTGCAGTCCAGAAGTAATAGCTGCCATGTTCATTTTCCAGAAGCAGCTTGTCTCTGTACTGCTGATAAGAAGCAAAGTCCCGCCATCCACCCTGGACGGTGTGAGAGGGGGTCTGATAGGCAACCCAGCCAAATTCCACGTTTTCCGCCTGCCGGGTGGAGGTGATCAGCCACATTTTGTAGGTTTGATCCATGGCGAGGATCTCAAAGGCTTCCGCGTGCAGTTCTTCCCTGGTGATGTCCGCGGGAAAGCTGCGAACGCTGACACCATATTGCAGGCATGTGTCGATCACTTGGTTCATCTCGTTGGAAACTTCCAGCGCGCTTCCTGTGGTCAGCGTGAAAAGCATGAGCAGGCACAGGAAAAGGGAGATGGTTCTTTTCATCGCGATCGTCCTCCTTGTGGGATTGGATTAATACCCCGCCATGGCCTGGGTCACCGCCGCCATACCGGCCGCAACGTCCTCGATGCTGGGAGAATCGGAGTAGATCAGGGTTTCCAGGTTGGAGATGGCCACCGCCAGGTTCAGGTAATGCTGGGAGTTGGGATCCAGCGTGTTCAGGAACTGGCGCGCCGTCATGATCAGCGCCTGGGCGTCAGGGATGAGGGCATTGTCCGACGAAGGCTGCTGCTCGGGGTAGAACTGGTCGGGCACATAGCCGTACTGGTGCAGGCCGCAGTAGTTGTACACGCTGGCCGTGCCCAGGTAGGAGGCCACCACCGCGCCGTATTCCGGATCGTTGACATAGGTGGACAGGGGATGGCCATTGGGGATGACCACCACGCCTTTCATGCTGGTATAGGGACAGTTGTCCGTAGCCATCATGCCGGATTCATTGCAGATGTTCATGGACTGATGCATCTGGCAGTAAACCTGAGGTGCGGTGGGCTCGTACCAGTAGTCGGTGACCACGCCGTAGCCCATGCTGTCGTTGTAGCAGGAATCGGTGGCCAATTGTCCGCTGACGGAGCAGGTGGTGATCTTCACCAGGCCCAGCTGGGTGGGATCCGTCTCAATGATGTCCCGCTTGTCCAGGCCCTTGTGGATCTTTTCCATGTAGGCCTTCCAGATGGGGGCGGCAGAGCCGTTGCCGGTGGTTTTGGAGCTGAGGGGCTGATAGTTGTCGTGGCCCACCCAGATGGCGGAAACGTACCAGCCGGTGGCACCCACGAAGGTCACGCCCCGCTGGTCGGAGTTGGTGCCGGTTTTACCGGCGACGATCTGGCCGTTCAGCTTGGCGGCGCTGCCTGTGCCGCTGGATACAACGGTTTTCATCATGTCCACCGTCAGCCAGGCGGTGGAAGGCCGGAACACCTGGCGGCGCTCCTGCTCCGCGTGGGCGTCGTAGACCACGTTGCCCTCGCTGTCGGAAATGCCCAGGAAGGAAAGGGGCTGCTGGTACACGCCGCCGTTGCAGAGGGTACCGTAGGCCACGGTCAGCTGCAGGGGGGTGATGCCGCTGGAGCCCAGGCTGAGGCCGTAGGGCGTTGCGTCGATGTGGTCGCGATCCACGCCCATGCTCAGGAGGAAATCCACCGAGCGCTCCACGCCCACGTTGTACAGCAGCACCTGGGCGGCGGCCACGTTGTGGCTGCGGCGCATGGCTTCCCTGAAGGTTTCCGGGCCGACGTATCCGTCGCCGCCGTAGTTCCGGGGCCAGGTATCCTTCAGGTTGGAGTCCTTCCAGCCCATGATGGGCACGGGAATGTTATAAGCAACGCTGGCAGGGGACGCGCCCAGCTCGATGGCAGGGGCGTACACCGCGATGGGTTTGATGGTGGAGCCAATGGGCATCTTCATGTCCGTGGCCCGGTTCAGGGTCTTGCGGGCGGTGGGGCGATACCGGCTGCCCACGATGGCCTTCAGCTCGCCGCTACGATAATCCAACACCACGGCGGCGCATTGGGGCTGAGGGATCTCGTCGTAGCTGCCGTCGTTGTTGCGGGTGCGGTAGACCTTGTCGCTGGGGTCACGCAGGGCGGGCCACTTGTCCCAGTTGTCGATGGTTTCTTCCACCATCTGCTGCATATCCGTATCGATGGCCAGGGTAACCCGGTAGCCGCCGGTGCGCAGCTCGTTTTCCATCTTGGCACGGTTTTCGCTGTTGTCCTCCAGGCCGTGCAGCTTCAGGAAACAGTCCACGATGTCCGTCACCGCATACTCCACATAGTGGGCGTAGGGATACATGCCCTCGCCGGTCAGGGAGGATTTTTCCAGCACGTGGGCCGTGGAGGGATCCAGCGCCGCCTGGTACTCCGCCTGGGTGATGAACTGGTTTTCATACATGCAGCGCAGCACATAGTCGGTGCGGTCGTTGGTGATGGCGTGGTAGTCCGTGGTGTCCGAAGTGCGCAGGTAGAAATTGCGGCGGGGGTTGTAGTAGTAGGGGTTGGTGGTCAGGCCCGCCAGCATGGCGCATTCCCGCAGGGTTAAATTGCTCAGATCTTTGCCGAAATAGCCCTGGGCAGCAACCTGCACGCCGTAGTAATTTTCGCCCAGATAAATGGTGTTGAGGTAGCATTCCAGGATCTGGGATTTGGTGTACCGGGTTTCCAGCTGCAGGGCCAGGTAAGCCTCCTGGATCTTGCGCTTGTAGCTCTGCTCGCTGCTGAGGATGGTGTTCTTGATCAGCTGCTGGGTGATGGTGGAGCCGCCCTGCTGGGAGCCGGTCATGAAGTTGGTCACAAAAGAGCCGATAATACGCTTGATATCAATGCCCCGGTGGGTGTAGAACCGGGCGTCTTCCACGGCCACAAAGGCGTTGCACAGGTTTTCCGGCATGGCGGAAATATTGACCATGACCCGGTTTTCCGTGCCTTTGTAGTCGGTGATCACGTTTCCGTTGCTGTCATAGAGGAAGGAGGTCTTGTCCTGCTCGCTGAGCATGGCCAAATCCAACGTGGGCGCGGTTTCCACATACCCCTTGGCAATGCCGAAAACAATACCGGCCAGCACCAGTCCTCCCAGCAAAATGACAATGGCAAACAGGCGAACGGTGTTCACCAGAATGGACAGAACAATATTCGGTTTTTTCAGGCTGGGCTTGAAAATGGTCCGGGGCTTCTCCGGCTGAAAATCCTCGTCATCCTCATCGGGAATCTGGTAAGCCGGATCTTCTGTATAGGAGTAGTCTTGGGCGTCGTACTGGTCATAGGGATTACGGTTCAAGGCTACACCTCCGTTTCCGTCAGAATATACGTAAATGATTATACCATACCCGCAAAACGATTGCTATACGCGAGTGTAACAACTGCGTGGAAAATCCGGCACAGTTTTCCGCCCCGGCGCATATCCTCCCGGGAGGAGGGATGGCTCTATGCCTGAAAAAAGCCGGAAAACCTTTCGTATTGTGATTTTGGCCGCGCTGATCCTGCTGATTGCGGCAATCCTCTGCAGCAAAAACCTGAGCCGGATGATGGGGGACATGGCCTACGCCCAGGCCTATTCCATGGCGCTGGAGGCCATCAACGAGTCGGTGATCCAGGTCATCAGCGAGGGGGTGGCGTACGACCAGCTGATCCACATCACCATGGACAACGACGGCCATGTGTCCACCCTTCGGTCTGACAGCATCGTCATGAGCCGTTTGGCCACCCGCACGGCCCTGATCGCCGAGGAAAAGCTGAACAGCCTGGAAAATCAGTCCATCTCCCTGCCCTTGGGATCGGCCCTGGGGGTGAAGTTCCTGGCGGGCGTGGGCCCCAGGGTGCAGGTGCAGATCGTGCCCATCGGGGCGGTCAGCGCCACGTTTTCCAGCAGCCTCAGCACCGCAGGCATCAACCAGACTTTGCACCAGGTCTTCCTGACCCTCCGGGCCACAGTGCGGCTCATCATGCCCACCGGTTCCCAGAAGGTGGAGGTGGTGGGCAGCCTGCCAGTCGCCGAGAACATCATCGTGGGCCTTGTGCCGGACAGCTTTGTGGACGTGGGCGACGAGCTGGAAATGCTGGAGCTTGCGCCATAAAAAAGCATCCGCACAGCAGTTGCCATGCGGATGATGTGTTATGCGTTTTTCACATACTGCGGGTACATTTGGCAAAGCGCGTCCCGGTCCACCAGGTAGCCGGATACGTGCTGGCTCATCAGCCGGGAGGCGGTCTCCCCGTCCCCGGCCCGGATGGCGTCGAGCAATGCTTCGTGCTGCTGCACAAAGGGGTGGGTTTTCTGGGCCTTCAGCGCCATGCTGCGCACCCGGTCCATATGGATGGTCATGTTCACCACGTATTCGTGGCATTGCAGCTTTCCGGCAAAGCGGAACAGCAGCTCGTGAAACCTGAGATCCAGGGTCATCAGGCCGGACAGATTGTTCAGCATCAGGCAGCGCCGCTGTCGCTGGACGTTCCCTTCCAGTTCTTTTATTTCCTCCGGGGCGATTTTCCTGCAAAGCAGCCGCACCACGGCGCATTCCAGCGCCTCCCGGATGAACCGGGCCTCCTCCACCAGGTCGTAGTCGATGAGGGCCACGGCGGTGCCCCGCTGGGGGTAGATTTCCACGATGCCGGTATGGCTGAGCTGCTGGATAGCGTCCCGCATGGGCGTGCGGGACAGGCTCAGCGCGTCGGACAGTTCCTTTTCGCTGTACATCCGCCCGGGTTCCATCCGCAGGCTGACGATGTTGTGCCTCAGCACCCGAAGGGCGTAGTCCCGGAGGGGTTCGCTTTCCTTCCGGGGCAGAGGCTGCAGGGCGGGAACGTCAGGCATACTTGCGCAGGGTGGCGCGGACGGCGCCGGGGCCAGCCAGCATTTCCCGCAGCATGCAGGTGACCTTGTCGGCCAGACCGGCCTTTTTGAGGTCGGTGCCGAAGATGGCGGTATTGGTCAGGATGGAATCCAGCTGATTCTGGCAGGATTCGGGCTTGCCCAGCTCGATGCCGCTGAGGGCTTCCTTCAGCGCGGGCAGCATGGGATCGGAGCTGATTTCCATGGCTTCGCCGTTATCATTCACGCCCAGCAGGTACCGCAGCCAGGCGGCGATGGCAAAGGGAATGCCCTGCAGGTCGGCGGCGTTCAGGGTATCAGAGGCAACGTAGGACTTGATGGTCTCGCCGAAGCGGATCGGGATCTTCTGGCTGGTGTCCGTGGCGATGCGCTGGGGCATATCGGGGATGTAGGGGTTGGGCAGGCGCTGGGTGATGACCTCGTTGAGGAACGCCGCGGGGTCGATGATGCCGGGATGCACCACCACGGGCATGCCTTCATCGTAGCCGATGCGGTGAACCAGCTTGACCAGATCCTCGTCCTGCATTTCTGCGGCGATGGTCTTGTGGCCAAGCAGGCAGCCGGTCACGGCCAGGGCGGTGTGCAGGGGATTGAGGCAGGTGGTCACCTTCATACGCTCGGTGTTGTTGACGGTGTCCCGGTCGGTCATGTAGACGCCGGCCTTTTCCAGGGCGGGGCGGCCATTGGGGAACCGGTCTTCCACCACCAGGTATTCGGGGGCTTCTGCGTTCACAAAGGGGGCGATGTAGGTGTTCTTGCCGGTGACGACCGCGTCCATGTCCTCGAAGCCGTCTGCCTTCAGCTGGGCAGCGATGGAAGCATCGGGCCGGGGGGTGATCTTGTCGATCATAGACCAGGGGAATGCCACCTTGGATTCGTCGCTGAGGTAAGCCACAAAATCAGCGCTGACAAAGCCGTTCTTCTGCCAGCACTCGGCAATTTCCAGCATGGAATTGCGCAGCTTTTCGCCGTTGTGGCTGCAGTTGTCCATGCTCACCAAAGCGATGGGATAAGCGCCGTTTTGGAAGCGATGGGCCATCAGGGCGGTCAGCAGGCTCATGGCGTGGCGGGCCTTGGAGGGGCCGTCGGCCAGGTCGCTTTCCACCACGGGCAGCAGCTGACCCTGCATATTGCGCAGGGCGTAGCCTTTCTCGGTGATGGTGAAGCTGACCATCTGCAGGCTGCTGTTTGCAAAGGCGGCCTTCAGGCGAGAAAGCTCGGCTTCGTCGCTGCTGTCGGCCCGGATGCCGTCGGCCACGCTGGCAACGATCTCCCGCTGGGTGCTGCCGTCGGGGTTCAGGGTCACCAGCAGGGACAGGGAATCAAAGGGCGTGTACATCTTGTCGATGACTTCGTAGTCAAAGGTCTCCGCAGCCAGGATGCCGCAGGTGGCCAGGCCGTTTTCCAGCAAAGTCTGCTGTAGCTTGGCAATGAAGCCACGGAAGATGTTGCCCGCACCAAAGTGAACCCACACGGGGTTTGCCAGGGTCTCGGCCCGCATTTTCTGCACGTCAAAGCGGGGCAGGCGCACGCCGGTTTTTTCGTAGAAGGTTTTGTCAGACAGGGAAGCAAGGTTCAGTTTCATGTTGGTTGCTCCTTCCTATTTGTCAGCCGTTCTTTTCAATGGCCTCCCACAGGCCGTTGAGGTAGGTGGCGCCCAGGGCGCGGTCGTACAGGCCATAGCCGGGGCGGCCTTCCTCGTCCCAGATCATGCGGCCGTGGTCGGGGCGGACGTAGGTGTCCGGGCAGGTGTCGTGGATGGCCTTCATAATGGCGTACATGTCCAGATCGCCCTCTTTGGACAGGTGGCTGGCCTCCCGGAACTTGCGGTAGCCCAGGTACTTCACGTTGCGCACGTGGAGGGCGGGAATGCGGTTCATCTCGCCAAAATGGCGGATGATATTGGGAATGTCATTGGCAGGCTCGGAGCCCAGGGAGCCGGTGCACAGGCAGATGCCGTTGGCGGGGGAGTCATGCAGGGCCACGATCTTGTCAAAGTCGGCCTTGGAATGGGCGATGCGGGGCAGGCCGAAGATGGGCCAGGCGGGGTCGTCCGGATGGCAGGCCATGCGTACGCCGCACTCTTCGCATACGGGGATGACCTTGTCCAGGAAGTACTTGTAGTTTTCCCGCAGCATGTCCGGGGTGATGGATTCATACCGCTTGAGGGTGGTTTCCAGCTCAGCCAGACGCTCCGGTTCCCAGCCGGGCAAAGAGAAGCCCTTGCTGCTTTCCGCGGTCTTGCGGACGATGTCCATGGGGCCCATGGTGCCCAGGTCGGCCTCGTCAAAGTACAGGCTGTTGGAGCCGTCTTCGGGGATGAGGCGGGCCAGGTCGGTGCGCAGCCAGTCGAACACGGGCATGAAGTTGTAGATGATCACCTTCACGCCGTACTTAGCCAGGTTGCGGATGGTAATGTTGTAGTTCTCGATGTACTGGTCCCGGGTGGGCAGGCCCATCTTGATGTCCTCGTGCACGTTCACGCTCTCGATCACTTCGCACTCCAGACCGGCGGCATGCACCTGGTCGATGTAGGCCTTGATCTCTTCCTCGGTCCACACCTCACCGGCGGCTTTATAATCCAAAAAGCCCATCACGCCGCTCATGCCGGGAATCTGCCGGATCTGCTTCAGGGAAACGGAATCGCTGTTTTCACCGTACCAACGAAAAGTCATTTTCATGGTTTGACGCCTCCTGTGGCTTTGTTTTTTCGCCTTCATGATAGCCTATCCTGTCGGGGAATCCAACTGGTATTTTAGTAGAAAAACAGAACCGATTTTTGTGCAAAACATACAAAAAACCACCGCCGGAGCGGTGGCGCAATTTATGCCATTTTTTCAACGGAAGTCACGGTCAGCAGCGTATCTTCCACCCGGAACTTGATTTCCAGCCCGGCAAAGAAGAAGCCGTACTGCCGGTCGGGGTCGCTGTGGTAATGGGGCCGGGGGTCGTGCCGGAGGATGCTTTGCAAGGCGTCCTGTTTTTCGGCGGGAACCTTTTGCAGAAGTTCTTCCGGGAAGCTGACTTCCAGCCGGTCGGCCCTGACGTCGTCGGAAAAACCGCCGCTGGCCTCGGGATGGCTGTCGGTGTAGGGGATGTAGGGCTTGATGTCGTAAATGGGGGTGCCGTCCATCAGGTCGGCCCCGGCCACCACAAGGCTGAGACCATTCTTGTCGTCCTCCTCCACTTTGACCAGCTGTACCGAGGAAAGCCCCAGGGGATTGGGCCGGAAGGGGGAGCGGGTGGCGAAAACGCCCATGCGCACATTGCCGCCCAGCCGGGGAGGCCGCACCGTGGCGGACCAGCCGTCCCGCTTGGCCTCGGAAAACCCCCAGATGATCCACAGATGGGTGAATGCCTCAATGCCGCGGAAGGCCTCCGGCTGCCGGTATTCCTTCTCAAACACGATGCGGCTCAAAAGATCGGAGGTAATGCCGCTCTGCCGGGGAATGCCGAACTTGGTGGGAAAATCGCTTTCCATATGGGCGATGGGCTGAATGTGCATGCCGTCCTCCGTCAGTTCCAGCCGTACTTGCTGGCGATATTCACTGCGTTCTGGTGGTCCGGATCCACCCGCTTGGTTTCGTGGGTCTTGCTGTTCTTGAAGTGGATACAGAAATGGCCTTCAAAGTTGTTATCCTTGATGGTCTGGGTACCGTGGGGCATGCCGTTCATGGAAGCGGCGTACACGTGGCCATTGTACAGGATCAAAATGGGCCGACGACGCCAGCTCCAGGAACCACCATAAACTCTTTTCATGACTGCGCTGTCAGAGGCGGTCAGGGGTTCAGCGTCAATGTGGTTGGAGCCGGACCAGCGGCGGGCCTTGAAGGTCTCGCCGGTGTGTACATCCTTGATGGTAAAGGTGGCGTTTTTGGGAATGACATGGGTCACGTCATCATCAAACCAGCTGAGGACCTCGGTTTTGTACTTCTTGGTGGTACTAGAAGAGGTGGACTTCTTGCTGGATTCGGAAGTGCCGAACAGCACCCGGATGGTGCCGCTGCCGGCGATACCGTCTGCCTTCATGGAACGCTTGCGCTGGAACTTCTTTACAGCTTCCATAGTGCCATCGCCGTAATCGCCGTCGATGGGGCCGTCGTAGTAGCCCAGGCATTCCAGGGCCTGCTGTAGCTTCACAACGTCGCTGCCGCTGGCACCGGGGCGCATGGCCTTGGGCGCGCTGCCGATATCGGAAATGCTGTCCACGGTCTTATACTTGGACTTGCCGGAAGAGGTGGATTTCTTGCTGCTGGACTTGGTTTCGCCCTTTTCCTCGGCCAGAATGCTGGGGGAGAGGGTCTTGCTGGAGCAGCTGCCGAAGATGCTCTTCACGGTGTCGCGGCCGGCAACGCCGTCGGCTTCCAGGCCGTTTTTCTTCTGATAGGCCTTCACGGCGTCGGCGGTTCCGTCGCCATATTTGCCGTCGATCTTGCCGTCATAGTAACCCAGGATGTCCAGGGCTTTTTGCAGCTTCTTGACGTCGCTGGTGTTATCGCCCTTGCGCATGGGGCCGGGGGCAGAGCCCAGATCGTCGATCTTTTCGGACAGCTTCACCTTGCTGTTGGCAGAAACGTCCACGTATTTTTTCATTACGTAGCCGGTGAATTTGCCGTACTTGACCTTGTACCAGCTGCCCTTGGTGCCCACCACGGTTATTTCTTCGTCCTCGGGAAGGGTCTGCAGGGCCTTGGATTCCTTGTCCGCGCTCTTGCGAAGGATGACCTTGGCGTTGGTCACGCCGGTGTCGTCCGCATAGGCGGTGGTGAAGGTCAGGCTGCTGAAAAGCAGGGACAGGACCAAAGTCAAAAGAACAAATCGCCGCAAATGCAATTCGTAGGTATGGCTGCATGCGCTACGGTTCATGATGCCTCTCTCCTTAAGTGTTGCGATAGTAGGAAATTGAATGTCAAATTCGTATAGAATATATTACAAAATTATTAAAAAGTCAAGTCGAAAATGTGCATCGTTACATTCCGCACACAAAAAAAGGAGAAAAAAACGAATATGTTTGCTGCAAAGTAGCGCAAAGTATTGACGAATCGGCAATTTCAGGATAAACTTGTGACGTGTTCATCTTTCATTCATATTTATCTTTTTTGGACGCACTCAATATAGAATGTGGGGTTAAATTCAATGCAGGAGATCAACGGAACCATTACGCTCGCTTTTGTTGAGGAAGACAATAAGCAAAGGGTCATTTTTCGGGTCATCCCCCTCTGCACCCGCGAAGGCAATGTTTACCAGCAGACAGAAGAAATTTTTCCCGATGAAGGCAGCCTGCGCATCGTTCCCGATAAGCGGGAGCAGAGCACCTTCAAGGACAGAATGCACGAGATCAACGGCCTTTGCGCCATCAACCTGGTCAACCATGACGGCAAGGAACTGATCAAAGTCCGCCAGAACCGCAACTATTCTCCGGAAGCCGGCGAATGCAACCGCTTTGCCATTTATTCCGATGTGATCTGCGATTTTGCCCCGGACGGCGTTTTTGAGGTGCTGGAGCCTGGCCAGGACGCTTCCAACGTCCTTACCCGCAATGTGATTTTTTCCAAGGATAAGGTGCTTTACGGCCCCGTTGCCCGCGAAGAGGCTGCCGCCGCCGATGTGGCCGCTCTCAAGCCCTTTGGCAACGACCAGTTCCTTTTGCATGTGGTGGAGGTTCCCGGCAGGGGCAAGCGCACCATTTACTGGAACCCGGAAGCCATCGTGAACCTGCGCCAGCGCCGTAACGCCCTGCGCCGCAACAAGGAGCGCAACGCCGCCGAGGCTGCTGCTGCGGAAGCCAAGGCTGAGGAAAAGGCCGAGGTCAAGGCGGAAGTCAAGGCTGAGCAAAAGCCTGAACCCAAGGCCGAACCCAAGCCCCAGGCCAAGCCTGAGCCCAAAGCGGAACCCAAGGCAGAAGCCAAGCCCGCCGCAGAAAAGCCTGCCGCCGAGAAAAAGCCGGAGCCCAAGGCCAAGGAAAAGCCTGCTCCCGCGCCTGCCCCCGCTAAACCCGCCGCTGAGGATAACGCCGCGCTGCCCATCGGTACCCGGCTGAACATTCTGGACGAAAAGCTCACCTTTGACCAGCAGATCTCCCGCCTGGAGCAGGAGCTGGGCAGCGAAGCCAATCGTCTTTCCCTGGAGGAAGCCCCCCAGGAGGACGACTCCCAGATCGTGGCCCATTTCAAGGGCACCCCGCTGGTGCGGGGCGGCAAGCCCATCACCAAGACCACCGTGCGGCCCGAGTCCGTCCATCATGTGGTGGACAAGCAGCTCACCAAGGAAAACAGCAGCTATCAGGCCGTGGAAAACCCCATCGACCAGCTGCGCACCAAGGTGGATTACATCTGGCAGAATGCGGACATGCGCAGCCAGGCCGTCAGCATGTTTGCTGAGAACGAAACCTTCATGGCCGATATGCTCCAGCTGTTCCGCAAGAACGGCGTCAGCACCCAGGCCACCGCAGCCGCTGTGGAGCAGTTTTCCGAGATCGAGGCCGAGCGCCTCAGCCTGCTGATGCAGCTGGACATGGCTAAAAACAACGAAAAGAAGTATCGCGAGGAAGCCCTGGCTTCCTTGAGCCGCCGCCTCAAGGCGGATTCCGACCACCTGAAGGCGGAAGTCGAGGCCCTGCAAAAGAGCAAGGCCGCGCTGCTTGAGCAGATGGAGGCCCTCAGCCAGGAAAACGCCGACAAGACCCGGAAATACGTTGCCAATCACCTGAAGTGCCTGTCCGCCGCTGGCCAGAATCGGCTGGCGCTGACCCCCGTCATCGGCCGCCGCTACGAGCCCGCCCAGATGGTGGAAATGCTCCGCGTTCACATGAACGAGGGCGGCTACGGCATGAACGAGGACGAGGCCATGAGCCTGTTGGTGCACCTGGCCGTCAGCGACGTGATCTGCTTCTCCGCCGCCACCGAGGCAGACGCAGCCCGGTTTGCCCGCATCGCCCTGGAAAGCCTGGGCCTGCAGAGCGTGTCTGCCTTCATGGAGGGGGATTGCTCTGTGGAGCTGATCAGCCTCCTACCCGAGGACGGCAACCGCACGCCCACCGTGTCCGTGCAGCCCTTCGGCACCCAGCGGATTTCCGGCTTTGGTCACCGCACCGTTTACCTGGTGGAGGAAAAGACGCTGCGCCAGCTTCCCGCCGACCAGTTCCCGGATTATCCCATCCTGTCCATCCACACCTCTGCAAAGCGTAACTTTGCCCGCAATGCGGACTTTGAGGCCATCCCGCCGGTGGCGCTCAGCTCCCTGATGGATCTCCGGGCCGATTCCCAGCCCATGCTTACCGAGGCCGAGAAGTGGTTTGCCCAGCTGGATAGCTTGACTTCTTCTGGCAGCTACGGCCTGTCCCAGGCCTCCCGCAACGAGATGCGCCGGTTCATCGAAGTGGCTTCTCATAAGGTGCGCGGCGGATTCCTTGCAGCGGCGGATGCTGCGCTGTGCCATTGGTTTGTGCCCGCTGCCCAGAACGGCTTCTTCCCGGACGACGAGCTGAAAGCCGTGGTTCAGGGCCTGCCCAAGGCTATGATGGTTCTCCGCATCGACTAAATCCTGTCAATTGTTACATGATGTTCACATTCAAAACTTGACAGCGCGGGAAACCTTCCTATAAAATTATAAGATGAGCTATTGCTTTTTGTATAGATACCATATCCGTTGAACAGACGGCGAAGGCGGTTTCGTCTTCGGAACATCCCGAAGGGAGGAAGGGCGGTTTCGCCCGAGTATACATGACAAAGCGCAGTAACCTTTTTGTGTGCGTGCTGCTGGCTGTGCTGCTTGTTTGCGGCATGGCCAATGCAGCGGTATCCGCGCCCATCAGCGCCACCATTGAGCTCAGCCCTGCATTTCTGACCAGCCCCGGCGAGGTCAGCGTCACGGTGTCTGTCTCCAACGTCACCAACGAGGATCTGACCAAGCCCGTGACCCTGTATGACAGCACATCGGCCCAAGTGATGGATTTTGGCACCGACGGCCAGGTGCTGCTCAAGGCCGGCGAGACCTACACCTGGACCGGAACCTGCCAGGTGAGCCAGAACATGCTGGATATGGGCCTGATCAGCTATGCCTGCAAGTACGTCAAGACCGGCACCGACGGCCAGGACATGGAACAGACCCTGCCCGTCCAGGCCAAGCTCCTCAAGGAGCCTGTGGCTACCCTTCTGCAGGTGCAGCGCACCATCACCCCCCAGGTGGCAAAGCCTGACCAGGAGGGCAACGTTACTTACCTTGTCACCAACGCCGGCACCGTTTCCCTGACGGACATCGCCTTCAAGGAAAACGACGACATCGACGGCGATACCCACAACGTGGCCGCTCTGCCCGCGGGCAAGTCCTTCAAGATTGATTTCCCCTTCAAGATGGGCAACAAGAGCCTGACCAGCGGCGCCACCATTTCCTACTACTCCGAGGAAAGCTCTGAGAAGCAGGTCTATGTGGTGGAGGATCAGAAGATTATCTGCGGCAATTCCTCCATTTCCGCCAAGCTGACTTCCAGTTCCAAGGGCGCGGTGGTCAACAGCGTCATCACCCTGACCCTGAAGCTGAAGAACGAGGGAACCGTGGATTTCAGCGATATCCGCGTCACCGATCCCACCCTGGGCGATGTGTTCACCAACCAGCAGCTGGCTGCCGGCCAGGAGCTGGAGCTGACCAAGGAGATCACCCTCACTGGCACCTCCAGCTACCAGTTCAGCATCACCGCCGTTGACGCCACCGGTTCCGAGAGCGTGACCGCTACCGAAACCATCGAGGTCACCGCCGTCAATCCGGAGGACGCACTGAACCTGACCGTTACTGCCTCTGCGGACCGCACCGAGGCCTATGGCAACCCGGCAGACGTCCGCTTCACCCTGACCGTCACCAACGACAGCAACGTGGACGCCAAGAAGGTGGTTGTCAGCCACGGCGATGTGGAATTGGCCAGTTACGAGACCATCGCTGCTGGCGACACACGCGTGATTAACCGAGATACTTCTCTTAGCTATTCTGGCCGTTATCAGTTCAACGTGACCGCCCAGGATCCTCTGGAGAATAACGCCACGTTCCTCAGCAACGAATTGCAGATTGCGGTTCTGCCGCCTACTCCGCCGCCCGCCACCCCCACGCCCGTGGTGGAAACGCCCACCCCTGCGCCTTTTGTGCCCGCTACCTACATTCCCGCGTCTGACCCCAGCGTGGGCACTGTGCCTAAGGCTATCCGTAGCTGGGTTTTCCCGGCCATGATTGTCTGCCTGGTGCTGCTTGTGATCTGTTTAGGCCTGTTGGCTTTTGCCACAAAGTCCCGCGCAGAAAAGAAAAAGCAGTCCGATGCCGCTTACGACCACCTGGAGCGCGCCCGTCGCAGGGATTATACCACTCCCTCTATTGAGGAGCGAGAAAAGGCCGCCAAGGAGCAGGCCGCTGCCCGTCGCCCCCGCAAGGAGCTGACCGACGAGCAGAAGGAAGCCCAGATGGCCAATCGCCGCATTGTGGGTGAGCCCCGTGACGAAGATCCCGCCTGGGATTTTTTGAACACCACCCTCCGTTCCGATGAGGAAGACTCGACGGATGAAACCTCCTTCTCCGCCATGAACCGTGGCGTTTTCGATGACGACCTGACCGACGAAGCCACCCTGGACTTCGGCGCAGGGGATCAGCCCGCCTATGCTGACGCCTACGCGCAGGATTACGCACAGCCCGAAACCTACGCAGACGAGAACGACGGCTATACCGACCAGTTGGAATCTCAGTACACCTACGCTGACCAGTCGGACAACCAGTACGGCTATGCGGATCAGTCCGAAAGCCAGTACACCTACGCCGATCAGGATTCCGGTTATACTGCTGACCAGTACGACGATAGCTACACCAGCCAGGACGGCCAGTGGGATCAGTATCAGCAGGACAATTTCTATGACGACTACAGCGGTCAGTCCTCCTACGAGGGCAGCTACGACGGCTATTCCGAAGACTATCAGGAACCCGTCGAGGATCTGCAAACCGCCTACTACGACCCGGAAGAAAGCAGCTACGAGCCCATGGACTCCGCTGATGGCGAACCCGCAGGCCGTCGCCGCTCCCGCTTCCGCAACGACCAGTAAACGAAAGCAGGGGAAATATGTTTCAAGGGTTTCCCGAGGAAACCATCCGGTTTTTCCTGGACGTGCGCTTTCATAATGACATGGCCTTTGTCCATGCCCATGAAAAAGAGTACAAAGAATACGTAAAGCAGCCTTTCTATTCCTTCATTGAAGCCCTGGGCGACACCATGCTTTCCATCTCGGACGATATGGAAATCCGCCCGGTGAAATGCCTGGCCAGGCTGCGCCGGGACACCCGCTTCACTAAGGACAAATCCCCATACCGGGATCATCTCTGGCTGTGCTTCCGCCGGGCCGGCGCCTCCAAGGAGGGCTCGGTCAACTACTGGTTTGAGCTGACGCCGGAAACGGTGGACTGGGGCCTGGGCTTCTGGTTTGAAAACCGGTCGGCCATGAACACCCTGCGCAAGCGGATGGTGGAAAAGCCGGACGAGGTACTGGAAGCCCTCCGCAAAAGCCGCCTCCCCGGCAAGGATCTGCTGGTGGACGGCCGGCGCTACCAGCGCATGAAGCCTCCGGAGGGCATGCCGCTGCCTTTGGCGCTGCTCTACCCCATGAAGGAAATGTTCATTCAGCGCGTGAACGTGCCCTTCGGCAAGGTTTACACCCCGGAGATCCTGGACATGGTCCGCAAGGATTTTCTCAGGCTCAAGCCTATGTACAAGCTGCTTTGTTCCGTAGCGGACGAAGCCAACGCATCTTTAGACCCGTAAGCAGGACGATTAGCAGGAGGAAGAAACATGGATTACAAGAAACTCAAAAGCGGTTCCGACGTACGTGGAGTAGCCATTGGCGAGAACGCCGTCCTGACCAAGGATGTGGCCCGGATCCTGGGCGCAGCCTATGCCCAGTATATGGCCAAGAAGCTGGATAAGCCCGTGGAGAGCCTGACCGTGGCTCTGGGCCGTGACAGCCGTCTTTCCGGCCCCGACCTGCTGACCGCCACCGCCGAGGGCATTGTGTCCACCGGCGCGAACGCTGCAGATTATGGCATGTGCACCACCCCCGCCATGTATATGGCCATCATGACCGAAGGCTTCCAGCCCGACGCTTCCATCATGATCACCGCCAGCCATCACCCCTGGATGATGAACGGCCTCAAGTTCTTCACCCCTGAAGGCGGCCTGGGCTTCCATGAGCTGGACGACGTGCTGGACATCGCCAAGGAGATTGAAACCGTGGGCGAGGCCAAGGGTCAGATCGTCCACACCCCCTTCCTGCCCACCTACAAGAAGCACCTGCAGGATCTGATCATCAGCGGCGTGCAGCCCGATGTGCAGAAGCCCCTTCTGGGCCTGCATGTGGTGGTGGATGCCGGCAACGGCGCGGGCGGCTTCTACGCCGACGTGCTGGAAGAGCTGGGCGCATGGGTGGAAGGCAGCCAGTTCCTGGAGCCGGACGGCCATTTCCCCAACCACATCCCCAACCCCGAGAACAAAGAAGCCATGGCTTCCATTTCTTCTGCCGTGCTTCGCGTGGGCGCCGACCTGGGCGTGATCTTTGACGCCGACTGCGACCGCGCCGCCATCGTGGATCACACCGGCAAGGAGATCAACCGCAACCGCCTGATCGCCATGATCAGCGCCATCCTGCTGGAAGAAATGCCCGGCGCCACCATTGTCACCGACTCCGTCACCTCCTCTGGCTTGGCCGATTTCATCCAGGAGTGGGGCGGCGTGCACTACCGCTATAAGAGAGGCTACCGCAACGTCATCGACGAAGCCGTTCGCCTCAATGAAGCAGGCGTCAACTGCCCCCTGGCCATCGAGACCAGCGGCCACGCAGCCCTGCGCAGCAACCATTTCCTGGACGACGGCATGTACCTGGTTACCGTGCTGCTGATCAAGGCCATGCAGATGAAGCAGCAGGGCGAGAACCTGTCCAAGCTGCTGGACGGCCTCAAGGAGCCCGTGGAAAGCGCGGAGATCCGCCTGAACGTGGTCACCGAGGACTTCGCCAACGATGCCCGTCAGGAGATCGAGAAGCTGATGGAATACGCCACCGAGCAGGAAGACTGGCACATTGCCCCGGACAACCGGGAAGGCGTGCGCATCTCCTTTGACATCGACAATCAGCTCAACGCTGCCTGGTTCCTGCTGCGCCTCAGCGTCCACGATCCGGTCATGCCCCTCAACGCCGAAAGCGATGTGGAGGGCGGCCTGAAAATCGTCCTGAGCAAGCTGTACGAAGCCATTTCCGGCACCAACGTTGTGGATCTTTCTCCCTTGAAGAAGGCGCTGGAATAATTCAATAGGAAGAAGGCCTATACGCGTCAACCCGTGTGCGGGCCTTCCTTTTTTTGAAACGAAGGGGGATATGCATTTGATCGGCGCGATCATTGGAGATATTGTTGGTTCCCGGTTTGAGTTCAATAACTGTCGGCACAAGTATTTCAAGCTGTTTGCCCCGGAATGCTTTGCCACGGACGACAGCATCATGACTCTGGCCATCGGCAAGGCGCTGATGGAAAGCCAGCCGGATTGGAGCGATCTGGGTCGGCAGGCGGTTCGCTGGATGCAGGAGATCGGTCGGCCTTATCCGTTTTGCGGCTATGGCCTGCGGTTTTCGGACTGGATTTACAGCGACGATCCTCAGCCCTATAACAGCTTTGGCAACGGGGCTGCCATGCGGGTCAGCGCCTGCGGTTTTGTGGCAAAAAGCCTGGAAGAAGCCAAGTATCTGGCCAAAACCGTCACCGAGGTGAGCCACAACCATCCGGAGGGGCTGAAGGGCGCGGAAGCCACCGTGGTAGCCATTTACATGGCGCGCACGGGCAGCACCATGGAAGAGATCCGTGACGTGATCCACCGGGAGTACTATCCCATGGATTTCACCATTGACGGCATCCGGGACACCTACCAGTTCAACGAAACCTGCCAGGACACGGTGCCGCAGGCCTTGATGGCGTTCTTTGAATCCACCGGCTTTGAGGACGCCATCCGCACGGCCATTTCTGTGGGCGGCGACAGCGATACCCTGGCCGCTATTACCGGCGGCGTTGCGGAAGCCTATTACGGCGTGCCGGAGGAATTGAAACAGCAGGCGCTGGGCTTCCTGGATGAACGGCTTTCCGGGATTCTTTTTGAATATTGGACAAAAAAAAAGAAGGAGCATTGCTCCTTCTTTTTATAGCGAAAGTATGAAAACCGTGCATCCATCCTCTTCACCGATTCGCTGGAACCCCAGTTTTTCCGCAATGTGCCGGGTGGATTTCTGCCCCGGGTCGCATTCCAGGATCAACCCGGGAATGCCCTGCTGCCGGGCATGGTCCATCAGCGCGAGGGATACCTCGCTGGCGATGCCCTTGCCCCAGGAATTCCGGCGGATGACCCAGCCCAGCTCCCAGTCCCGGCTGCCCGGATAGGGGTGGAAAATCACATGGCCGATGAGTTCACTGGTGGCTTTCCAAACCAAGGCGTGAACCAGTGGGGGAGTGGCGAGAACCACATCCCGGATGAATGCCTGGGTTTTCGGCAGATCGAAGGGCGGCTCAATGTAGCGCATGACCTCCGGGTCAGACAGGCAAAGATGCAATGCCTCGGCGTCGTCCAAAGAAAGGGGACGAATGAGGCAGCGCTTTGTTTCCAGATACATATTCTTCCTCCTCAGTCCCATTCCCGGCCCTGAAACGCGTCCGGCAGATGCAAAACGCCATCCTGGGTGATCTCCACCACGTCAAAACGAACGGCGCCGGGCCAGGGGTATTCGGAAAGGAAGCAGCGGGCGGTTTTCACGATGCGCTGCTGCTTGCGGCGGGTGACGGCGCTCTCGCCGCTGCGGGCCCCGGATTTGGGGCGGTACTTCACTTCCACGAAGACCAGCACGCCGCTTTGTTCCATCACCAGATCGATTTCACCAAAAGGGGAATGGTACCGCTGTAGCAGCAGTACCATTCCTTTGCTTGTCAGGAAATCGGCGGCGAGCTGTTCACCCCGGATGCCCTTGACGTATGCAGTTGAATCAGTCATTGGGGAAGGTTTCGTAGAGGGGGAAGGCCTTCATCATTTCTTCCACTTCGGCCTTCACGTCAGGGCAAGCAGCTTCGCCGCCGTCGATGACCTTGCGGATGAAACCGGCAATCTTGGCCATGTCGGCTTCCTTCATGCCGCGGGTGGTAACGGCAGGGGTGCCGACGCGCACGCCGCTGGTGATGAAGGGGCTGCGCTGTTCGCCGGGGATGGTGTTCTTGTTGACGGTAATGTTGCACAGGCCCAGCAGAGCTTCCAGTTCCTTGCCGGTGCGCTCGGTGTTGGTCAGGTCGATGAGGATCAGGTGGTTGTCAGTACCATCGGAAACCATCTTGATATCGTTGGCGCGGAAGGCGTTTTCCAGAGCCTTGGCGTTGAGGACGATCTGCTTCTGATAAGCCTTGAACTCGGGCTTGAGGGCCTCGCCGAAGCACACAGCCTTGGCAGCGATGACATGCATCAGAGGGCCGCCCTGGGTGCCGGGGAAAATGGCCTTGTCGATGGCCTTGGCGTATTCTTCCTTGCACAGGATCATGCCGCCGCGGGGGCCGCGCAGGGTCTTGTGGGTGGTGGTAGTCACAAAATCGGCGTAGGGGACAGGGCTTTCGTGCTCACCGGCAGCAACCAGGCCGGCAATGTGGGCCATATCCACCATGAACAGGGCGCCGCATTCCTTGGCGATCTCGCTGAGGCGCTTGAAGTCGATGGCGCGGGGGTAGGCGGATGCGCCGGCAACGATCAGCTTGGGCTTGTTTTCCAGGGCCAGCTGACGCACCACATCGTAGTCGATGCGGCCGGTGGTTTCATCCACGCCGTAGGGCACAAAGTTGAAGTACTTGCCGCTCATGTTCACGGGGCTGCCGTGGGTCAGGTGACCGCCGTGGCTCAGGTTCATGCCCAGCACGGTGTCGCCGGGATTCAGCACGGCAAAATAAACGGCGGTGTTGGCCTGGGCACCGCTGTGGGGCTGCACATTGGCATGCTCAGCGCCAAACAGTTCCTTGGCACGGTCACGAGCCAGATCCTCCACAACGTCCACATACTGGCAGCCGCCATAGTAGCGTTTTGCGGGATAGCCTTCGGCGTATTTGTTGGTCAAGGGAGAGCCCATGGCCTCCATGACGGCGGGCGTTACAAAGTTTTCCGAAGCGATGAGCTCAATATGAGCCCGCTGACGGTTCACTTCATCGGTCATTGCCTGAAATACTGCGGGATCTGCCTTCATTACGTGCGAAAAGTTCATCTGTACTTCCCCTCCAAACTTATCAAAAAACCGTACACACTCAAGCCGAGCAACCCCGCAGCACATCCCAAACAACGCTTACTGCTGCTTCCTTCCGGACCTGACAGGGTTCACGCATTGAAATCGCACAGGACTCAACCGTCATCATGCATACGGCCTAACTATTGTACCCGTAATGCGGGAAATAAGCAAGTTTTTTTCCCGTTTTTTTCAAAGAAAAACGGGCATTTCCGCCCGCTTCTGGTTGCCAAAATGTGGAGGTGCAGGAGGCACTGCCTCCTGCCGGGTGTGGGCAGAGCCCACAAGCCTTACGCCGCAGCGTTTTCAAGCAAGCACAGCAAGCACCGTAGGTGCAAGATGTGCGGCTTTGCTGGAAATGAATGGGTTTATCGCGAGCTGGAAATAAGGCTTTTTTCAGCCCCTGAACAGGGCGGTGATTTCTTCCATGCTTCGCACGGTTTTCACGGCTGTGGTGGTGGGATAGAAGCCGTCCGGGTCAAAGAGGAGGCCATCCATGCCCGCGTTCACGCCGCTGAGGATGTCTATCTCCCTGTCGCCAATCATCAGGCATTCTTTGGGATCTAGGCGGTTTCGCTCCATCAGGGCCAGGAGCGCATCCGGCGCAGGCTTCATGGGGAATCGGTCGTCCGATGTGACCGCGTCCTGAAACAGCTGGCGGATGCCGTCACGCTCCAGGTGCCACAGGGCCTTTTTGTCCCGGTGGGTGTAGAGGTAATGCCGGATGCCCATTTCGCTGAGGCTGCGCACGCATTCCACCATGCCCTCGTAAGGCGGGAACTCGGTTTCCTCTGCGTGAAAGGCGGTGTAGAGCCGCCGGAGCTCCTGCACCTCCACGCCGGTTTCCTCGGACGCGCAGTTCATGGTGTAGAAGCCGGAGTTCTTCATCCGGGAGAGCAAAACTTCGTCCGCAGGAATGGCCTTGCCGGTGGATTCGTACATCCTTCGTACAGCCCGAACCATTTGCGGATAGCTGTTGTACAGCGTGCCGTCAAAATCCCAGAAAAGATGGCGGTACATCATTCCTTGTCACCGTTTTCGCCGTCTTCGGCATTTTCTTCCTTGGGGGCGACGATGCTCACCAGCGCCTTTTCCACCCGGTGGTCGCTGATGGTTTCCACCTTGATGTTCAGCCCGTGGATGGTGACCTCGGGGCTGCTGCCGTCCTCAGGAATGCTGGAGAAGGTGCTGAATACCATGCCGCCCAGGGTGTCGTATTCCTCTTCCAGGGGCAGGGCGATGTCCAGCGCGTCCGCCAGGGTTTCCAGATCCACGGAGCCGTCCACCCGCCAGAGATTGTCCTCCAGCTTTTCGATCTCGTTGTCCTCGGTGGGGTCAAACTCGTCGTAAATGTTGCCCACAATCTCTTCCAGCAGGTCTTCCATGGTGACGATGCCGCTCATGCCGCCGTACTCGTCCACCACGATGGCCAGATGCACCTTCTGCTTCTGCATATCGCTGAAGAGGGTATCGGCGGGGACGGTTTCCGGCACCAGGTAAGCGGAGCGGAGCAGCTCCCGCACGGTTTTGGGCTGGGCCGCATGGGCGTTGAGCAAAAAGTCTCGGGTGTTGAGCACGCCGATGATGTCGTCAATGTGTTCATCATAAACCGGGAAACGGCTCAGGCCGCTTTCCTGGATGGTGGAGATGATCTCCTCCTGGGTGTCCTCCACATGGATGGCCACAACGTCCATCCGGTGCACCATCACGTCGGCGGCGGTCATGTTGTTGAACTCAAAAATGTTCTCAATCATGGCACGCTCGTCCTGCTCGATGGCGCCGCTTTCGCTGCCGATGTCCACCATCATGCGGATCTCTTCCTCCGTCACTTCCTCGCCGGAGGCGTCAGGCTTGATGCCCAGCAGCCGCAGCACGCCGTTGGTGCTGGCGGAAAGCAGCCACACCACGGGGGTGAACAGGGTGGACATGAACTTGATGACGCTGCAGCTGAACCGGGCGAACTTTTCCGGATACTGCAGGGCGATCCGCTTGGGAGCCAGCTCGCCCAGGACGATCATGAAGAAGCTCAGGATCAGCGTGACCAGGACGACGCAGATGGTTTCCAGGGTTTTTGCGGAAACAAAAGTGAACCCAGCGCTCTCCAATGCTTTGCTCAGCAGCGATGCAAACTGATCAGCTGCGAATGCACTGGCAAGAAAACCGCTCAAAGTGATGCAGACCTGAATGGTGGAAAGAAACTTGGTGGGAGCTTCAATCATCTTCAGCATCAGCTTCGCTTTAGCGTCGCCGGATTCCGCTTGTTTACGGACTTTATTTTCATTAAGGGATACAACGGCTGTTTCCGTTGCTGCAAAGAATGCGTTGACCAGGATCAGGATAATCTGAAGCAAGATTTGACTGCCTATGGGCTCGTCCAAGGAAAACCCTCCTTTGATTTCCGCGGCATTTTGGCCGCATGATAAAACATTATACCATATTTTTCACAGAATGAACACATCTATTTTATATTCTTTTCAGGGAACGGTTCATTTTCGCAGGAAAACCGCCTGCGGAGATGGAATGTTTATGGTATCCACGCAAAAGACGCAGGAAGGGAAAGATGCATATGCCTCCACGTTTTGGCGGCCCCCTGGGCCCCAGAGGGTTCCTCACGGAAGAAGAGGAAGCCAATAAGCCGGTGGTCACCGCCGGTCTGCTCAAACGGATCTTCTCTTACATCAAGCCCTATTGGTTCAAGTTTTTGCTCGTGTTCGCCACGCTGCTTTTGTCTGCCTGGCTGGGCCTTCTGCCCTCCATCATCACCGGCCGCATCGTGGACGAGGCGCTGCTTGGCCCCACCATGGGCCCCCTGATCAAGCTGATCATCTACGCCTTTTTGACCCTGCTGGCCTCCCAGGTGGTCAATGTGGTGAGCAGTTACCTCAATTCCTGGATTTCCCAGCACATCGTCTACGACATGAAAAACCAGATGTACGATCATCTGCAGCACATGTCCCATTCCTTCTTCACCACGGAAAAGCAGGGCGATATCATCACCCGCATGAACAGCGACATCAACGGCATTTCGTCGGTCATCACCAGCGTGATGAGCAACATCGTCAGCAATATTGCGGTGGTGGTCAGCACGGTGGTGGCGCTGTTCACCATGAACTGGAAGATGGCTATCGTGGGCATGCTGGCCATTCCGCTGCTGGTTCTGCCCACCCGCTCCGCCGGCCGCACCCGCTGGAAACTTTTGTCTGAAAGCCAGGCTAAGAGCGACGAAATGAACCAGATGATCAACGAAACCCTCAGCGTCAGCGGTTCCCTGCTGGTGAAGCTGTTCACCCGGGAAAAGCTGGAATATGACAAGTTCGTTGAGGTCAACAAGGAAGTGACCCGCCTGGGCCTGAAGGAGCAGATGAGCGGCCGCTGGTTCCGCCTCATCATGGGAATCTTCACCCAGATCGGCCCGCTGCTGATCTACTTTGCCGGCGGCTGGCTGATCATCAAGGGCGGCGACACCACCCTCACCGTGGGTATGATCACCGCCATGGTGGCCCTGATCAACCGGCTTTACCGGCCCGTGGAGTCCCTGCTCAACATCGGCGTGGACTTCACCCGCAGCCTGGCCCTGTTCACCCGCATCTTTGACTACTTTGACCGGAAGATCGATATCCAGTCCCCCGAAAACGCCAAGAAGCCCGAGCTCAGCAACGTGGAGATCAGCTTTGAGCATGTGAAGTTCGGCTACCAGGAGGGCATTGAGATCCTGCGGGACATCAACTTCACCGTGGAAGACGGCAAGATGTACGCCATCGTGGGCCCCTCCGGAAGCGGCAAGTCCACCATTATCAACCTGATTCCCCGCCTGTACGACGTATGGGGCGGCTCGGTGAAGGTGGGCGGCGTGGACGTCCGGGAGTACGACGTGGAGTACCTGCGCCAGCAGGTGGGCATGGTGACCCAGGACACCTACCTGTTCAACGGCACCATCCGGGAAAACCTGCGTTATGCCAAGCCTGACGCCACCGACGCAGAGCTGGAGGAAGCCTGCAAGGTGGCCAATATCCACAGCTTCATCATGGAGCAGCCGGAAGGCTATGACACCATGGTGGGCAACCGGGGCCTGAAGCTGTCCGGCGGCGAGAAGCAGCGGCTTTCTATCGCCCGGGTGGTGCTGAAAAACCCCCGCATCCTGATCCTGGACGAGGCAACCTCCGCTCTGGACTCCATCTCCGAAAGCGCCATCCAGGACGCCCTGGAAGTACTGATGAAGGGCCGCACCAGCATCGTTATCGCCCACAGGCTGTCCACCATCCTCCAGGCGGATAAGATCATGGCCCTCAAGGACGGCGTCATCGCCCAGCAGGGCACCCACGAGGAACTGCTGGAGATTGAGGACGGCATCTACCGCCAGCTGTACGAGACCCAGTTCCACCGCATGCTGGACGACGACAAGGACGAAAACGAAGAAAAAGCAGAAAAAGAATAAACAAAAAGGCTGCCTTCCGGATTCGGAGGGCAGCCGATTTTTTCTTATTGGGGCATTTCTGGGACGGTTTCAGCGATGCGCTCAAAGGCGATCCTGCCGTCCTCCACATACAGCCGGACGGCGTCGCCCAGGGCAATCTTTCCGGCGATGATCTCCTCGCTGAGAGCGTCCTCCACGCTGCGCTGGATGGCCCTGCGCAGGGGGCGCGCGCCGTAGTTGGCGTCGTAGCCGTCCTTGGCCAGGAGGGCGATGACGGACTGGTCGTAAGTCAGGTGGATGCCCCGCTCGTCCAGCCGCTTGCTGACGGAATGGAGCATCAGCTCGGTGATCTTCTCGATGTGGCTGGGTTCCAGGGCGTGGAACACGATCAGGTCGTCCAGGCGGTTGATGAACTCAGGGCGGAAGATGTCCTTGACCTCGTTCATGACCCGTTCCTTCATGGCCTCGTAGTTGCGGGCGGTGTCCACCGTGCCGCCAAAGCCCAGGGTGCGGGTGTTGGTAATGCTGGATGCACCTGCGTTGGAGGTCATGACGATGATGGTGTTCTTGAAGTTGACCACCCGGCCGGTATTGTCGGTGAGGCGGCCGTCATCCAGAATTTGCAGCAGGATGTTGAACACATCCGGGTGAGCCTTTTCCACTTCGTCAAACAGCACCACACTGTAGGGCTTGTTGCGGACCTTCTGGGTCAGCTGGCCGCCCTCGTCAAAGCCCACGTAGCCGGGAGGCGAACCCACCAGCCGGGACACGCTGTGCTTTTCCATATATTCGCTCATGTCGATGCGGATGACGGCGTTTTCATCGTCGAACATGGCCTCGCCAAGGGCGCGGCACAGCTCGGTCTTACCCACGCCGGTGGGGCCCAGGAAAATGAAGGAGCCGATGGGCCGCTTGGGATCCTGCAAGCCGGCGCGGGCACGGCGCAGGGCGCGGCTGACGGCGCTGATGGCTTCCTCCTGGCCCACCACACGCTGGTGGAGCAGCTCTTCCATGTGAAGCAGTCGCTGGCTTTCGTCCTCGGTCATCTTGCGCACGGGCACGCCGGTCCAGCTGGCCACAATCTGGGCGATGTCCTCGTCGGTGACCACCTCATGGGAGGCGTTTTTGCTCTGCTCCCACTGGGTGCGCATCTGATTGAGTTCCTCTTGCAGCTTGCGCTCTTCGTCCCGGAGCAAAGCGGCCTTTTCAAAGTCCTGATGGGCAATGGCTTCCTTCTTGTTATTCTGCAGCTCCTTCAGCCGCTGCTCCTGCTCCTTCATATCCGGCGGCGCGGTGAAGCTGTTCAGCCGTACCCGGGAAGCGGCTTCGTCCATCAGGTCGATGGCCTTGTCCGGCAGGAAGCGGTCGCTGATGTACCTGTCCGCCAGGTTGACGGCAGCCTGCAGGGCTTCGTCGGTGATTTTCACCTTGTGATGGGCCTCGTAGCGGTCGCGCAGGCCCTTCAAAATGGCCAGGGCTTCCTCGGCGGTGGGTTCGCCCACCTTCACAGGCTGGAAGCGGCGCTCCAGGGCGGCGTCCTTTTCGATGATGCGGTATTCGTTCAGAGTGGTGGCCCCCACGATCTGCAGCTGGCCACGGGCCAGGGCGGGCTTA